>CAZFKQ010000051.1:0-1527 GCA_964518735.1 uncultured Pseudomonas sp. | reverse complement strand
TGGTCGCCGCCATGTCGGAGTCACAGTTGGTACAACTTCGACTGCAAGGAGGGGCCCATGACCGCCCTAGAACCGTTTCTCTTCGCCGACCTGCTCGGCCCAGCCCTGTGGCTATGCCTGCTGTGTCTCGCCTCATGGCTCCATCGCGGCTTTTCCTCGCGTCCGGAACCGGCGCTGGCCCGAATCGTCATCAACCACAAAATTGCCTCAAGCCCCTCCCCTGAGCGCTTCGCCAAGCCTGCCGGCTGGATATGTGCCGGCACCCAGGCCGCCGCGCCGGTTAATCATTTCGTAGCGCAGCCGCACAGCCGCTCCCTTGGCGCTGGCGCCTGAGGCGGCAACCTTTCTGTCTGATAGGAGGAACAACCATGCACACCTTATTGAAAGCCACTCTCGGCGCTTGCGCCCTGCTGGCATTGACCGCCTGCGACAGTGCCGAGAAGGCCGCCCAGGGCCTGGTCGAAAAGGCCGAACAGGCGGTGGTCGAACAGGCCCGCGAAAGCCTCGGCGAGACCCTTGACCAGCTCAACCAGACGGTCGACAAGGCCCAGGAGTCCGCCGACCAGCTGCTCGACAAACCGGCCCCACCAGCGACTGCGGAAAAACCGGCAGAGCCGGCGGCACAGCCTCCGGCCACGACGACTCAGGAAATCTGAGCCCTCAATGCTGGGTTGGTGGCGCCACGCTCTCGGGGGCGTCCTCGCTGCTCGTCAGGGGCGACTCCTCCGGGGTGGTCGGCGCTGCGGGCTGGATCTCCAGTGCGTCGACCAGGACATAGGCGCTGCTGCAGAACAGTGAGTTGAGGCGCTTCATGTCGGCGATCAGTTCCAGGTGCAGGGAGCTGGTCTCGATGCTCTGCACCACCTGCTGACTGAGGCGGCCGACGTGGGCGTGGGCCAGCTTGCGCTCCTCCTGGCGGAAGCGGCGTTTCTCCGCGATCAGGCGCTGGGCATTGGCGTGGTTGCCGTTAAGGAACACGTTGAGGCCCAGGCGCAGATTGTCCTGCAGCAGGCTGAGCAAGCCGGTCAGTTCCTCCAGGCCGCTGGCGGAAAAACTGTAGTGGCGTGAACGCTTGTGGTTGTCGAGTTTGCCGACCATCTGTTCGATCAGGTCACCGGCGTGTTCCAGGTTTACCGCCAGCTCGATGATTTCCGCCCAGCGCCGGCTGTCGTGGCCTGCCAGGTCATCACGTGGCATTTGCGCCAGGTACAGTTTGACCGCGCTGTACAGGGCATCGACATCGTCATCCAGACGGCGCACCTGGCGTCCGGCTTCCCCAGAGCCCTCGAGCAGCACCTCCTGCAGGTGGCCGAGCATCTGTTCGATCAGGTCGCCAATGCGCAGGGTCTCGCGCACCGCGTTGGCCAGCGCCAGGCTTGGCGTATCGAGGGCGCTGCGGTCGAGGTGACGCGGTTCGGCCACGCCTTCCTCGCGCTTGCGCTCGGGCAGCAACAGCGTGCACAGGCGCGCCATCAGGCCCACGGTGGGCAGCATCAGCAGGCAGCGCAGGCTGTTGTAGAGCAGGTG
>CAZFKQ010000050.1:0-1540 GCA_964518735.1 uncultured Pseudomonas sp. | reverse complement strand
GCAAACGCTCGAAGCTCTGCAGCAGGCCGTTGCGGGTGTCCGGGTCGGTTTCCGCAGCAGACAGGGCGAGGAAGTCGAAGTGGGTGTCGCCCTGGGCCTGCAGGACCTTCTCCATGAATTGCATGGCTTCGTCGTAGCGTCCGCCACGGGCCAGCTGCATGGCGGCGGCGCGCTGGGCGTCGATGTTGCTCGGCGCGTTCTTGGCCCAGATCAGTGCGGTATCCAGAGCGGCCTGTTCGGCACCCAGGTACTCGGCGATGCGGAAGGCGCGCTCGGAAACCGCCGCATCCTGCGTGGCATTGGCCTGCTGCACGTAGTTGCCAAGGGCAATGTCGAAGCGATTGCGTTGCCCGGCCAGTTCGGCGACGAGCAGGCTGTAGACGGTTTCCTCGTTGAACGAGGCATACACCTTGGGCGTTTCCACGGCCGGGGTGGCAGCCGTTTCCTCGACGGGGGGCGTGCCATCGGGCGAGGAGGGAGCTAGTGTCTGGCAACCGCCAACAAACAGCAGGGCGGTCAGCAACGCGAAGGATTTATTCATGAGAAAGGGCGACTAACCTGGGGTGTCGGCATCATGACACAAGCGCTCTGGCAAGCCCAATGGGCCGGGACCGTTGAGCACCCGAACTATTGGGACAATAGCCGGCGACAGTTGTTCTCGCTCCGGTGACGTAGGACAATTGCGCGCCTTCCGTTCCCATTAGCGACCCTGCATGGCTTTTATCGCCCTCGGCATCAACCACAAGACCGCTTCGGTGGACGTTCGCGAGCGCGTGGCGTTTACCCCTGAGCAACTGGTCGAGGCGTTGCAGCAGCTATGTCGCACCACCCCCAGCCGGGAGGCGGCGATCCTGTCCACCTGCAATCGCAGCGAACTGTATCTGGAGCAGGAACAGCTGTCGGCGGAAGAAGTGCTGCAGTGGCTGGCCGACTACCACCAGTTGAACATCGCCGACCTGCGCGCCTGTGCCTATATACACAGTGACAACGAGGCGGTGCGGCACATGATGCGTGTCGCTTCCGGGCTGGACTCCATGGTGCTCGGTGAGCCGCAGATCCTCGGCCAGATGAAGTCCGCCTACGCCGTGGCGCGTGAGGCCGGCACCGTCGGCCCGCTGCTCGGCCGCCTGTTCCAGGCTACCTTCAGCACCGCCAAGACCGTGCGCACCGACACCGCTATTGGCGAGAACCCGGTGTCCGTGGCCTTTGCTGCGGTCAGCCTGGCCAAGCAGATCTTTGCTGACCTGAACCGCAGCCAGGCCCTGCTGATCGGCGCCGGCGAGACCATCAGCCTGGTCGCCCGCCATCTGCACGACCAGGGCATCAAGCGCATCGTCGTCGCCAACCGTACCCTGGAACGCGCCAGCTCGCTGGCCGAACAGTTCGGTGCGCATGCCATCCTGCTGGCCGATATTCCCGACGAGCTGATCAACAGCGACATCGTCATCAGTTCTACCGCCAGCCAGCTGCCGATTCTCGGCAAGGGCGCGGTGGAGCGTGCGTTGAAGAAGCGTCGGCACAAGCCGATCTTCATGGTCGA
>CAZFKQ010000049.1:0-1557 GCA_964518735.1 uncultured Pseudomonas sp. | reverse complement strand
TAGAATTGGCGCCGCGGGATGGAGCAGTCTGGTAGCTCGTCGGGCTCATAACCCGAAGGTCGTAGGTTCAAATCCTGCTCCCGCAACCAGTTTCGAAGAAAGGCCACTCTAACGAGTGGCCTTTTTCGTTTGCGCGTCTTTTGACCGTACTCAGCATTCCTTAAGGTTGCCAGCACTATGCTGTGTAACAACCTGCCAGCAGACGCAGGAGACCAACCGAGGAAGCACGATGAGCTGGAAAAATACCGAACACCGCTACGGCAGCCTGTCCATTGCCCTGCATTGGCTGATGCTGGTCTTGATTGCCACGGTGTACTTCACCATGGAGTTTCGCGGCCTCTTCCCCAAAGGTAGCGACGGCCGCGAGCTGATGAAGCAGCTGCATTTCATGCTTGGCCTGAGCATTTTCTTCCTGGTCTGGCTGCGCCTGCTGGCTCGCCTGATCGCACCCACACCGAAAATCGTACCCGCCATTCCCGCCTGGCAGGCCATCCCCGCCAAGCTGATGCACCTGGCCCTGTATGCGCTAATGATCGGCACACCGCTGGCTGGTTGGCTGATTCTCAGCGCCATGGGCAAGCCGATTCCGTTCTTCGGTCTGGAGCTACCGCCACTGGTTGGCAAAGACCACGACCTGGGTGAACAGATCGAGCACTGGCATGTACTGATTGCCGAAAGCGGCTACTGGCTGATCGGCCTGCATGCGGTGGCTGGACTGTTCCACCACTACATCAGTCGCGACAACACCCTGACTCGCATGCTCCCCGGACGCAACTGATCCCGACGCCAGCCCGCTGCCTTTATAAAGGTGGCGGGCAATACCTCGTAATGCTGGTCAAGCCTCGCAAGCGCCGCTAGAATTGCGCACTTTTTGATCAGCGGCGCCACCCAGAGCGCCCGATGAGGTTAGCCAGATGTCCGCCACCAACCCGAAAGTCGGCTTCGTCAGCCTTGGTTGCCCTAAAGCGACTGTCGACTCCGAACGCATCCTCACCCAGCTGCGCATGGAGGGCTACGAGATCGTGCCCACCTACGAGGATGCCGATGTAGTGGTGGTCAACACCTGCGGCTTCATCGACAGCGCCAAAGCCGAATCCCTGGAAGTGATCGGTGAAGCCATCGCCGAAAACGGCAAGGTCATCGTCACCGGCTGCATGGGCGTGGACGAAGGCAACATCCGCAACGTGCACCCCAGCGTGCTCTCGGTTACGGGCCCACAGCAGTACGAACAAGTGGTCAATGCCGTGCACGAGGTGATCCCGCCCAAGGCCGAGCACAACCCGCTGATCGACCTGGTGCCACCGCAAGGCATCAAGCTGACCCCGCGCCACTATGCCTACCTGAAGATTTCCGAAGGCTGCAACCATCGCTGCAGCTTCTGCATCATCCCCTCCATGCGCGGCGACCTGGTCAGCCGTCCGGTTGGCGATGTGCTCAGCGAAGCCGAGCGCCTGGTCAAAGCCGGGGTCAAGGAGCTGCTGGTGATCAGCCAGGACACCAGTGCCTACGGCGTCGACCTCAAGTACAAGATGGACTTCTGGAACGGCCAGCCGGTCA
>CAZFKQ010000048.1:0-1749 GCA_964518735.1 uncultured Pseudomonas sp. | reverse complement strand
TTTTTCCTGTCCGCTCGGTTATCATTAGCGCCCTAAGCAGTTTCTCGGGGCTCGCTATGCTCGCCGTTGTTCAGCAGACCCTCGCCGTCACCGCCCCGGTGTTTGCCATGCTGTTTCTCGGTGTCGGCCTCAAGCGCCTGGGCTGGATCGACGCGCGCTTTATCGATACCGCTTCGACCCTGGTGTTCAAGGGCACCATGCCGGTCATGCTGTTCCTCGC
The DNA here is from genome assembly GCA_964518735.1 of uncultured Pseudomonas sp. Classification (GTDB taxonomy): domain Bacteria; phylum Pseudomonadota; class Gammaproteobacteria; order Pseudomonadales; family Pseudomonadaceae; genus Aquipseudomonas. The sequence continues at coordinate 1,529 of CAZFKQ010000048.1, read as the reverse complement.
CATCCTGCATGCCGACCTGAATACCGCGCTGCAGCCGGCGCTGCTCGGCTACTTCCTGCTGGCTACCGTGCTGGGCTTTCTGCTGGCCTGGGGCTGGGCGATCCTGCGCATCCCGCGCGAGGAGCGCGGCGTGTATACCCAGGGCGCCTTTCGCGGCAACAACGGCATCGTCGGCCTGGCCTTGGCCACCAGCCTGTACGGCGACTACGGCCTGTCGCTGGGCGGCATCCTCGGCGGGGTGGTGATCCTCTCGTACAACAGCCTGTCGGCAATCGTCCTGGCGATCTACAGCCCGCAGGCCAAGGCCGATGTGTGGAGCATCAGCAAGAGCATCCTGCGCAACCCGTTGATCCTCGGCGTGCTGGCGGCGATCCCGTTCGCCTACTGGCAGGTCAAACTGCCGGCCTGGCTGCTTACCTCTGGCGATTACTTCGCCAGCATGACCCTGCCACTGGCGTTGATTTGCATCGGCGGCACCCTGTCGCTGGCCTCGCTGCGCCAGGGCAGCGGCCTGGCCCTCAGCGCCAGCCTGTGGAAGATGCTCTGGCTGCCGCTGCTGGCCACCTTCGGCGCGTTCCTTTGCGGTTTCCGCAATGCCGAGCTGGGCATCCTCTTCCTTTACTTCGCCAGCCCTACGGCGGCGGCCAGCTTCGTCATGGCCAAGGCGTCTGGCGGCAACCATGAGCTGGCGGCGTCGATTATCGTCATCACCACCCTGGCGGCGGTGGTCAGCACCAATATCGGTCTGTTCGTGCTGCAGTGGGGTGGTTGGATATAAGCGCCCGTTGCGTGCATAGATGTGTATAGAGCAGCTGCGGAGGGCTTTTGCCCCCTCTCCCGTTTACGGGAGAGGGTTGGGGAGAGGGTAAGCCACCGCCCTCTCCCCCGGCCCCTCTCCCACAAGTGGGAGAGGGGAGTTTTTCGTGAGCCAGCCGTAGCCCGGATGCAATCCGGGGACGATCCCTCGACATACCGCCTTTCCCGGATTGCATCCGGGCTACTTGAATCGCTACTTACGGCAGAAACTCCACCCGCAATGCACGGCTGGCGCTGCGGCCCTGGTCGTCGCTGACCCGAATCTGGTACTGCCCGGAACGCTCGGGGCGCCACTGCAGGGCGCTTTGCGGCGTGCCCTGGCCGAGCAGGCTGTGGTCGGCGAACCAGTACAGCGTGCGCGCGTCGCTGGCGGCGTTGGCGCTCAGCGCGATGCTCTCCTGTGGCTGTGACAGGCGCAGGCTGTAGGTGACCTGGGTCAGCGGCGAGGTGATACGTGGCACTTCCTGCAGATTGATCGCTGCCTGCACTTGGCAGTCGCGCTGGGCGTCCGGTGGGGTGCGCCGTGGCAGGCCGGCGGCGGCGAACAGGCGCTGTAGTTCGGACGGCCAGAACTCGAAGACCTGCAGCTCGCTGGTGGCCGGGTCGAACGGCGGGCAGGCGGCCTTGCCGGTGAGCCGGTCGACCATCACCGGCCGGTGCAGGTCGGACACCCGGATCGGCGAGACGCCGGGGATGTACCAGGTCTTGCGCGT
>CAZFKQ010000047.1:0-2215 GCA_964518735.1 uncultured Pseudomonas sp. | reverse complement strand
TGGCGGCGACCGTACAGGGCAGTACCGAGACCACCTTCTACGTGCTGGCCGTGTATTTCGGTGCGGTCGGCATCCAGCGCGCCCGCCATGCGGTGGGCTGCGCCCTGGTCGCCGACCTGGCCGGGGTGCTGGCGGCCATCGCGGTGTGCTACTGGTTCTTCGCGTAGTCCGGATGTAATTCGGCAATCCCGGCGACTGCGCTCCCGGATTGCATCCGGGCTACGGCCATCCTAGGCCTGCTTGATGCCCAGACGTGTGGCCAGCCGATGCAGGTTGGCGCGGTCCAGGCCCAGTTCGCGGGCGGTGGCGGCCCAGTTGCCCTGCTGGCGTTGCAGCGCGGCCTGAATCAGCTGGCGTTGGTAGGCGTCGACGGCCAGGCGCAGGTCGACGGCAGCGCTGCCACCGGGCGGCGGGTTGGTGCTGCGGACGGGCGCGCTGGTGGTCGGCAGCAGATCGAGGTCAGGCACATCCAGGCTGAGGATACGCGGGCGCTGTGGCTGGCGCGCCAGGGCCTTGAGCGCGGCGCGGCCGATCAGGTGTTCCAGTTCGCGCACGTTACCCGGCCAGGTATGCCCCAGTAGCGCCGCCTGGGCTTCGGCGTTCATGCGCAGGCCGCGCAAGTTGAGGCGCGCGCGGTTCTGTTCGAGGAAGTAGCCGGCCAGCAACAGCACATCACGGCCGCGCTCGCGCAACGGCGGCACCAGCAACGGGTAGACGCTCAGACGGTGATAGAGGTCGGCGCGAAAGCGCCCGGCGCGCACCTCCTCGGCCAGGTCGCGGTTGCTCGCGGCGAGGATGCGCACATCCACCCGGTGCTCACGGTCCGAGCCCAGGCGCTGTAGCTGGCCGCTCTGCAACACCCGCAGCAGCTTGGCCTGCACCGGCAGCGGCAGCTCGCCGACCTCGTCGAGAAACAGGGTGCCGCCGTCGGCCAGCTCGAACTTGCCACTGCGTTCGCTGAGGGCGCCGGAGAAGGCGCCGCGCACATGGCCGAACAGTTCGCTTTCCACCAGGGCTTCCGGCAATGCCGCGCAGTTGAGGCTGATCAATGGCTGGGTGGCGCGCAGCGAACGAGCGTGCAGTGCCTGTGCCACCAGCTCCTTGCCGACTCCGGTTTCACCGCCGATCAGCACGGTCAGATCGCTGCTGGCCACCGTGTCGATTTCCCGCAGCAGGCGCTTGAACGCGCTGCTCTGGCCGATCAGCTCGGCGGGCGCGGTTTGTCCGGCCATTGCCCGGTAGCGCTCGGCCAACTGGTGTTCGGCATCGGCACGCTGGCTCAGGTTGAGCAGCCTGTCGCTGGCGCGCACGCTGGCGGCGGCTAGGCGCGCGAAGGTTTCCAGGTTGTCCAGGTCGCTCTGGGCGAAGCGTGCTGGGTCGAGGCTATCGAGGGTCAGCAGGCCCCAGGGTTGCTCGTCGATGAACAGCGGGCAGCCCAGGCAGTCGTGCACTTCCAGCTGTCCGACATGTTGTTCGACCAGGCCGTCATAGGGGTCCGGCAGGCCACTGTCGGCAGCGAAGCGGGTTGGCCCCGGGTGAGCCAGTAGCGCCTGGAAGCGCGGGTGCTCGCTGACCAGAAAACGCCTGCCGAGAGTGTCGGTGCTGAGGCCGTCCACCGCCAGCGGAATCAGCTGGTCGCCCTCCAGGCGCAGCAGCGCGCTGGCGTCACAGGGAATCAGCGTGCGCAGGGCGCTGAGCAGGCGGCGGTAGCGCTCGCCCTCGCTCAGCTCGCGGCTGAGGTCGTCGACCAGCGGCAGCAGGGCCTGCAGCAGTGGCGTAGTCATGATGACTCCATGATGTCGAAATGACAGCGAATATTGTGCTGTCTAAAACACAACATAGCTCATAACTAACTGATTTATATAGGGCAAATAGCTGGCACGCTTTGTGGAATGTTCTAGGCAGAAGCCAAACCTGCGTGCAATCAAGGAGTTACCCATGCTGTCTACCGAACAAATCACGCTTATCAAAGCCACCGTGCCGTTGCTGGAAAGCGGCGGTGAAGCCCTGACCAGCCACTTCTACCGCCTGATGCTCAGCGAGTACCCCGAGGTGCGTCCGCTGTTCAACCAGGCTCACCAGACCAGTGGCGACCAGCCACGCGCCCTGGCCAATGGCGTACTGATGTATGCCAGGCACATCGACCGCCTGCAGGAGCTCGGTCCCCTGGTCGGGCAGATCGTCAACAAGCATGTCTCGCTGCAGATCCTTCCCG
>CAZFKQ010000046.1:0-2735 GCA_964518735.1 uncultured Pseudomonas sp. | reverse complement strand
AGCGGGAATCGAACCCGCATCATCAGCTTGGAAGGCTGAGGTTCTACCACTGAACTATGCCCGCGGAGCTTGCAGCTCACGCTAAATCTGGTGGAGGGGGAAGGATTCGAACCTTCGAAGTCGATGACGTCAGATTTACAGTCTGATCCCTTTGGCCGCTCGGGAACCCCTCCAAAACGAGGCGGCATTCTCAACTCATGCCACCCTACTGTCAAGCAATTTCTCAATAAAAACTTGAGGTTAGCAATTTCTGACAGCAACTTCGCAAGGGCCACCCTGCGAAGCGGGCGCCATTCTATGCAAACTAACGCGGGGTTGCAACGTCTTCACACGGCATTAATTGATGTTGCAGGCCTTTAAAGTCGGAAGCCAGTTCCTGCAGCAGGAAATCGTCCGCCAAACGCCGGCTCTGCGGTGCAACACGCACCCAATAACTACGCTGCGCACGCGGCAATTCGCGCAACAAAGGCTCGTAGCCTGCATCGGCTAGACGACGCATTACACTTTGCGCCGAATCATCGCGCGGAAAGATCCCTAACGAAATGCCGTTAGCCAGATCACCTTGGGTGATGATGTAGCTGTCAATTTTACGCGCCTGCAGCTCCTTGAGTTGCCGCAAGGAAGCCTGCCGCGAAGCCAAGGGCGGCAGGTATACCCAATAGTCGAGACCAGCAGCGGCATCTACTGCGCGCACCTCACCCTGGATATCCAGCGACATGAGACGCTGCTCAACCTGACGCGCCTCCACCTCTTGCTGGAAGCTGCCCAGGAACAGACAGGTTTCCGCCACTTGCTCCGCCGCTATAGGCGCCACAACCTCCCGCCGCTCTTGAGCTTTATCCGCCTCACTGAGCAGGCGAATATTCTGCTGCTGCCCGCGATACAAAGACATGGGCTCGACTTCTTTGACCCGCAAAGGTGCCTGCTGCTGATGCCAGACGTAATAGAAGAGGTTGAGAACCAGCAGAAGCAAAAACAGCCAGCGCATGAGAAACCTCAAGACAAGGGACAGGCCAGAGCCAGCCCAACAAAAACCAAATCCGAAACCTGACGCGCCTGCGGCAACATCTCACGCACTAAAGCCGCATCCCCCCCGGTGAGGAACACACTGAAACGCTCACCCCAACGCTCACGAGCCAACTCCAGCTGAGTCAGCACGAAGCCTCGAAGCATCAGCGAGCAGCCACGCTCAACCGCTTCAGCCGTAGAGCGGCCAGGCAGCAGACTTTGCAGCGCTTCTGCAGCAGCTGCATCGTCATAACGAATGCGCCGAGTATGCGTGCGCAACTGGTTACGCATTAACGGTACCCCAGGACAGATATAGCCCCCGAGATGCTCGCCATCGGCTGCAACAAAGTCCGAGGTAACTGCAGTCCCCAAGTCCAGAACCAGGCAAGCCTGCCCCGCAAGATGATATGCGCCAACCACAGCTAGCCAGCGATCCAAACCTAAACGCGCAAAATCACAGTAGCCATTGCGCACCCCGGCCAACTCACGAACAGGTTGCGCAGAGCAGACCTCTACAGCGAATGCTTGCTCAATACGAGCGCGCAATGCAGCCGTTTCCTCATCACTGCGCACGCTGACCATACGGCAAGAAAGAAGGGTTAGCCCATCTACATGACACACATCGGCAAGCAACTGTTCATCAGAATCGACAACCCCACCGGCCAAGGCAGGTTGAGAGGTAGCCGCAATCAAGCGCCACTTGATAAAACTATTGCCGCAGTCCAACTCAAGAATCATTGCGCAACCTCAGACTCAGCTCCCCACCACTGAACTGGCGCTCTTCACCAGCCACATCCAGCCGCAACGCCCCCTGCCTATCCACACCCAGCACGACCCCTTCAATATGCTGAGGGCCAGCACTGAGAGTCACAGCCCGCCCCTGCCAAAGGTGCTCAGCCTCCCACTCGACCCGCATCGCGGAAAAACCCTCAACCGAATGCAGCTCGAGGTAGTGCGCTAGCCAGCGACTCAAGCTGAGCGCAAAGGCCGTCCGGTCAACCAGCGCACCGGACTGTTCACGCAAAGACGCCCATGGCTGATCAATAACAACAGAGGGGCCCGGCAACATATTCACATTAACGCCGATACCAATAACGACCTGGCACACGCCCGCTGGATCCCCAGACAACTCCAGCAAGACTCCGGCAATTTTACGCCCGGCAACCAGCAGATCGTTTGGCCACTTCAACCCTGCGCCAGAACAACCAGCCCCCTGAAGCGCCCTCAGGACAGCCAACCCCACAGTTAGACTCAGGCCATCCAGCGAGTAAGCCCCACCCTCTATACGCAAACCCAGGGTGTAGTAAAGATTCTCAGCAAACGGACTGACCCAGACCCTCCCCCTACGCCCACGCCCGCCATCCTGCTTCTCCGCAAGAACCAAGAGCGGCGCCCGAATTCCAGTCGAAAGCAGACGCAGCGCGTGTGCATTCGTCGAATCTATCGTGGGCAATATTTCAGCAGTCCACCCGCGCGCAGCACAGGCATCAGTAATGAGAGCTGAATCCAACAGCGACAATGGGGAGGCCAAGCGATAGCCCCGACCACGAACACGGAAAACACTCAAGCCAAGATCACTCTCGAGGCATTGCAAGCGCTTCCACACCGCACTCCGACTCACACCGAGCGCGCGCCCCAGAACCTCACCAGAGTGGAACTCGCCATCTTGCAGCAGCTGCAGCACATTCTGCATTCGAGTCTCGCCTAGCAAAGAGGCTGGCATGATA
>CAZFKQ010000045.1:0-2913 GCA_964518735.1 uncultured Pseudomonas sp. | reverse complement strand
GCCCAGATGTACAGGGTGATCAGCGCCCAGAAGTGCACGATCGACAGGCGATAGGAGTAGATCGGACGTTCGGCCTGCTTGGGTACGAAGTAGTACATCATCCCCAGGAAGCCGGTGGTGAGGAAGAAGCCCACCGCGTTGTGGCCGTACCACCACTGCACCATGGCATCGGTCGCGCCAGCGTACAGAGAGTACGACTTGGTCAGGCTGACCGGGATTTCCATGCTGTTGACGATGTGCAGCATGGCGGTAACCAGGATGAAGGCGCCGAAGAACCAGTTGCCCACGTAGATGTGCTTGGCTTTGCGCTTGATGATGGTGCCGAAGAACACCACCGCGTAGGTGACCCAGACGATCCCCAGGAGGATATCGATCGGCCATTCCAGCTCGGCGTATTCCTTGGAGCTGGTGTAACCCATCGGCAAGGTGAGCACGGCCAGCACGATTACAGCCTGCCAACCCCAGAAGGTGAAAGCAGCCAGACCGTCAGAAACCAGGCGAGCCTGGCAGGTACGCTGCACCACGTAGTAGGACGTGGCGAACAGGGCGCAGCCGCCGAAGGCAAAGATTACTGCGTTGGTGTGCAGCGGGCGCAGGCGGCCGAAGCTGGTCCACGGCAGGTTCAGGTTGAGTTCCGGCCACACGAGTTGTGCGGCGATGAACACGCCTAGACTCATGCCGATGACGCCCCAGATCACCGTCATAACGGCGAACTGGCGGACCACCTTGTAGTTATAAGCAGTCTGACTGATTGCTGTGCTCATGCTAGGGGTTCCACGGTTAATGGAGGTTTTTTAGGGGGTAAAAATCGGCGGCAAGTATGGAGAAACGGGGTGCCCATTGCAACGCTACATGCCTGTGCGATCAAGGTTTTAGCCGCTTTTACCCTGCTTTGAAACGGTGTAAACAGCCATTCAGTTGCGAACGTTTCGCAGCTGAGGCGTGTTGCGCTGAAGAAGGGATCGCTTTGGAGTTGTTACAACGTGCGATTGTCAGCAGCTTAGCCCATGTCAAGGGGGCAAGCGTGCTACTTGTCGGCGGGGTGCGACACTGGGTCGCAGAGTGGCAGGCCACCTGCAGTCAAGGTTGCAGGCAGTGAGGGAGGGGCTTGTTGGGTGGCGGAGGGCGTCGGGTAACGCCCTCCGCTTAGCTTACTGCTCTACTGCAGCGCTTCTTTCGTCGTGAGACAGGCTGTACACATAGGCAGCCAGCAGGTGGACCTTGTCTTCGCTACCGACAAAGGGCAGCTGCGCGGGCATGTTGCCGTTGCGCCCGTAACGAATGGTCTGCTGCAGCTGTGCGTAACTGCTGCCGTAGATGAAGGCGCTCGGGTTGGTCAGGTCTGGTGCGCCCATGCTCGGAGTGCCTTTGCCTTCCGCGCCGTGGCAGGCGAAGCAGGTGCTGGAGAAGACCTTGCGACCGGCCTCGATATCCGCGCTGACGCCTTCCGGCAGCGTGCGCCCGGCCAATTCGACCAGGACAAAGGCTGCAGCATTACGCACGCCATCGTCGCCGATCATCGGTGCCTGAGCGGGCATCATGCCGTGACGACCGGCGCTGATGGACTGTTTGATATCGGCCGGCGAACTACCCCAGCGCCAGTGTCGATCGGTCAGGTTGGGAAAGCCATAGGCACCCTTGGCATCAGAGCCGTGGCAAACCGAGCAGTTGGAGGCGAACAGCCGACCGCCCATCTTGACGGCAAACTCGTCCTTGGCTGCGTCCTCGACCGGCATGGCGGCGTATTTGGCGTAGATCGGGCCGTACTGCTGGTTGGCCTTGTCGATCTCACGCTGCCACTGGCCAACCTGGGTCCAGCCATTCTCGTAGCCCGGCAGTACGCCCTTCCAGTTGCCCAGGCCTGGGTAGAGCACCAGGTAGCCGACGGCGAAGATGATGGTGCCGAGAAACAACATGAACCACCATTTCGGCAGCGGGTTGTCGTACTCCTCGATGCCATCGAAGGCATGGCCCATGGTCTGGTCGGTGATACCTGGGCGCTCGCCACGACGAGTGGCGAAGATTAGCCAGATCAGGGCGACCAGGCTGCCCAGGGTAAGCAGGGTGATATAGCCACTCCAGAAAGAGGTCATGGCTGTGTACTCCGTGACAGAAACAGATGGGGTTGAATGACCATGACTTACCTCTTGTTCTTCAGGCTGGTACCGAGCACCTGCAGGTAGGCGACCAGCGCCTCCATCTCGGTCTTGCCCTGGACGGCTTCGGCCGCGCCGGCAATATCGGTATCGCTGTAAGGCACGCCGAGGGTGCGCATGGCTTCAAGCTTGGCGGCGGTGTCCTTGCCGTCCAGCTTGTTCTCGACCAGCCACGGATAGGCCGGCATCTTCGATTCCGGCACCACGTTGCGCGGGTTGTACAGGTGCGCGCGGTGCCAATCATCCGAGTAGCGGCCACCGACTCGGGCCAGGTCCGGACCGGTACGCTTGGAGCCCCAGAGGAAGGGGTGATCCCAGACGCTTTCGCCAGCTACGGAGTAGTGGCCGTAGCGCTCGGTTTCGGCGCGGAACGGACGGATCATCTGCGAGTGACAGCCCACGCAGCCTTCCTTGATGTAGATGTCGCGACCTTCGATCTGCAGTGCGGTGTAGGGCTTCATGCCCTGAACCGGCTCGTTGACCACGTCCTGGAAGAACAGCGGAACGATCTGGGTCAGGCCGCCGATACTCACAGCCAGCACCATGGCCAAGGCCAGCAGGCCGACGTTCTTCTCGAGTATTTCGTGTTTGCTGCTCATCAGTGAGCCCCCTCGGCAATCAACGCACCTGCGTCATATTCGGCCGGCTGTGCGGCGCGCACGGTGCGCCAGGTGTTCCAGGCCATCAGCAACATGCCGGTGAAGAAGATTGCGCCACCCAGCACGCGCACCACGAAGCCGATATGGCTGGCTTCCAG
>CAZFKQ010000044.1:0-2916 GCA_964518735.1 uncultured Pseudomonas sp. | reverse complement strand
AACGCATGGCAGGATCAAAACCTGCTGCCTTACCGCTTGGCGACGCCCCTGTATCGTATAACCGAATGCTAGGCATTCCCTTCCGTTGCTAGTTTTTCGAGCTGCAGATGCACCGGAGACCGATTGCAACCACGTGCTACGAAACTTGGCAGGGTGGCCGGAAGTTGGCGCGAGACTTTATCAGCATCGGCCTGATTTGGGAAGCTCCCAAATACACAAGCTCCGGTTCCGGTCATCCTTGCTGAAACAAATTTGTTCAACAAGTTCAAAGCGTTACGCACTTCTGGGTAGCGCTTCTCGACAACTGGTTGGCAGTCGTTATGACCACCCCCCGCGGGAAGGCTGCGAACTGTAATGGCCGGGGTATTCCGTGTCAACTCGGGGTCGGCAAAAACTTCGGCGGTGCTGATAGCGACTTGCGGTACCGCGACCAGGTACCAGGGCTCGCTCAGTTCAACCGCTTGCAGGCGCTCGCCGACTCCTTCGGCAAAGGCTGCGCGGCCGCGTACGAACACCGGTACGTCGGCGCCCAGGCCGAGGCCGAGCGCGGCCAGCTGTTCTTCGTCGCGGCCCAGCTGCCACAGGTAGTTGAGGCCGAGCAGGGTGGTTGCCGCATCCGAGCTGCCACCACCGATGCCGCCGCCCATGGGCAGGCGCTTGTCCAGCCAGATATCGGCACCCAGAGGGCAGCCAGTTTGCTGCTGCAGCTGGCGCGCGGCGCGCACGATCAGGTTGCTGTCGTGGGGTACGCCAGGAATGTCGGTGTGCAAGTGGATTTGGCCATCGCTACGCAGGGCAAAGCCGAGCAGGTCGCCATAGTCGATGAACTGGAACAGGGTCTGCAGCTCGTGATAACCATCGGCGCGACGGCCGAGTATATGCAGCATCAGGTTGAGCTTGGCCGGGGCAGGCAGGATCAGCTGGGCGTGTGGCGGAATCGGTTTGGCGGTCATTGCGATTTGTCGTTATGTGGCCGTGGGCCTGGCTTGCAGCCCGGGTGCGAGGGGCTTGGCGAACAGGGCCCGCTCCTGCGGGCTTTGCATGGGCGAGTGCTTACTGGCCGAGCTGGCGCGGTTGCCAGTCCTTGATCACCAAGGTCACGTCGAGGTTTGTGCCGTGCAGCTTGATGCGTTGCGGCAGGCTATAGCCATTCTGTTCGGCATAGCTGAGGTATTCGACATCCCAGCCGTCCTGCTGTAGGCGTGCCAGTTGGCTGTCGCTGTCCAGGGTCACCCGGCTCTTGCTGTCTGGGGCCGGCAGCCCACGCACCCACCACTGCAGATGGGAAACCGGAAGGCGCCAGCCGAGCTGTTCTTCCAGCAGCGCCTCTGGCGATTCGGCCTCGTAGCGTCCTTGGTTGGCCACTTCCAGCAAAATGGCGCCGGGGCGCCCGGTCAGGCGTGCGGCGCCACGGCCGAGTGGGCCGGACAGGCGAATATCGTAGTAGTCCTGGCGCTGCAGCCAGAACAGCGTGCCGCTGCCGGAGTCCTTGGGTGCGCGAATGCCGACTTTGCCGTTGATTTGCCAGGCATTCAGGGCGCTTATCTGCGCCTTGTGTGCCTTCCACAGTTGCGGGTTGCCCTGGCCTTCAATGGCCTCGCGGTTGGTGAGGCCGGCGCAACCGGTGAGCATGGCAAGCAGGCTGATGACAATAAGCTGACGGAACATGGATCAGAGTTTCTCGGAGCCGGTTAGGCGCAGCAGGGTGCCGCGCAGGATGGTGCTGTCGGGTTGCGCTTCGAGGGCGCCGGCCCAGACCTTGCGTGCTTCACGTTGCTTGCCCTGGGCCCAGAGTACTTCGCCGAGGTGCGCGGCGACCTCATGGTCCGGGTACTTCTCCAGCGCCTGACGCAGGTAGCGCTCAGCCTCGGCCAGGTTGCCCAGGCGGTAATTGACCCAGCCCAGGCTGTCGAGGGTGGCCGGGTCTTCCGGGTCGAGCTGGTAGGCCTTCTCGATCAGCGCCTTGGCTTCTGCGTAGCGCGTGGTGCGATCGGCCAGGGTGTAGCCGAGGGCGTTCAGGGCTGCCGCGTTATCCGGTTCGCGCTCGATGATGTTGCGCAGGTCCTGTTCCAGTCCTGGCAGGTCACCACGCTTCTCGGCCAGCATGGCGCGTGTATAGAGCAGGTTGGTGTCGCCCGGGAACTGCAGGAGTGCCTTCTGGATCAGTTGCCAGGACTGCTCCACTTGGTCACGGTTGGCCAGGGCCTCGGACTCGATCAGGTACAGCTGGATGGCGTAGTCGGGCTGGCTTTCGCGGGCTCTGCTCAGGCGGCTGGCGGCTTCCTCGGCGCGCTGGCTGTCGAGCAGGATTTCGTTTTGCCGGGACTGAGCGGCCAGGTAGTCATCACCGGGGCCAACCAGGTTGTATTCAATCAGTGCGCTTTCCAGGTCGCCGCGTTGTTCATAGATGCGTGCCAGATTGAAGTGCGCCGCATCGGTGTGGCTGTCGCGTGCGACCAGCTCTTCCAGATAGACGGCAGCTTCGTCCCAGGCCTCTGCTTCGAGGCAGACCAGGGCCAGGGAGTAGCGCAGGTCGTCATCATCCGGAAACTGCTGGAGTAGCCCCGAGAACTCGGACTTGGCTTCGTCCAGGCGCTCCAGTTCAACCAGTTGGCGGGCGTAGGTCAGGCGCAGGCGTTTGTCATCAGGAAACTGCTTGATGCCTTTTTCCAGCAGAGGGATGGCTTCTGCGCCGCGCTGCAGTCCTTGCAGCAGGCGTGCGCGCAGGAGCAGGGGCGGCACTTCCTGTTCGCTGGCGGCATGCGCTTCGAGCAGTTCCAGGGCTTCCTGGGGGCGGCCATCCTGGTGCAGCAGCAGCGCCTTGCCGAACAGTAACTGGCCATTTTCCGGGTATTTCACCAGCAAACGCTCGAAGCTCTGCAGCAGGCCGTTGCGGGTGTCCGGGTCGGTTTCCGC
>CAZFKQ010000043.1:0-3769 GCA_964518735.1 uncultured Pseudomonas sp. | reverse complement strand
TCTTCGAGCTGACCGCCAAGACCAAGGAAGATCACAGCCAGCACCACAAGCGCCTACTCGGCCTGAAGACCAACCAGCGCCTGCTCAGACGCCAAGGTGATCTGTTGCGCAGCGCCGTGCGCCCGGACAAGCTCGACGAGCACCTGGACAAGCTGCGCCAGGGCCTGAGCGGCAGCTGGACCACATTCGGCATCAACCAGTCGATCCTGCAGTTTTTCCAGGCTGTCGAAGTCGACCTTGGCAATCTTGGCCAGGAAGCCGAGATGGCCAACAAAATGGTCGCGGCCATTTACCGTCGGCACAATGAAGAAAACCCGCTGCATGGCGTCGACGCCCCACAGTTCAACAACCAGCGCTACCTGCGCGAGCTGAAGAAACTGCAAGACAAGGCTGACCAGTTCCGCCTGCACCTGAAAACCTTGCTCAGCGAGCAGAAAGTGCTGACCCGACGCTTCTTCGCCACCCTGGTGCAAGAAGTCATCGGCCTGCACCAGCGCCTGCGCAGCGAGGCCGAACAATGGGCCAACGACGCCCTGATGCCGCTGATGCAACACACCCTGGAGCACAAACAGCTGCTGGAAACCCACATGCTGCGGCTCAAGGCCCTGGCCCAGGACACCCAGCAGGCACGTCAGCGCGGCCAACAACTGACGCGTTATATCGGTGAACTGGAAACCCAGTTGGCTCAGGCCAACGAGATGTTACGCGCCCTGCGCCGGCCGGCCCCGATCCAGCGCCAGGGCAAGGTCGTCACCCTGCCCGGCGTAATCCGCCAACAGGGCAGCGGCGAGCACGCCTGAAATCTGGGGTCTGTTGCCGTTTCGCTTACCGCAACAGACCCTAGCCAAGTCAAGCAATTCAAGACCTTAGCCTCTGCCCCCGGCGCTTGCTGCCGGGGGCCACGGTCTTTAGACTGCTGCACTTCCTTGATCGAGAGCAGGGTCGATGCCGACAGCCTTTCCTAAAGATTCCGTCGGTCTGGTCATACCGCAGACTGCCCATTTTGCCGATCCGCTCGCGCTGGTCTGCGGGCGCAGTCTGGCCGACTACCAACTGATCTATGAAACCTACGGCACGCTGAACGCTTCGGCGAGTAACGCCGTGCTGATCTGCCACGCCCTGTCCGGCCATCATCACGCCGCCGGCTACCACAGCACGGAAGAGCGCAAGCCCGGCTGGTGGGACAGCTGCATCGGCCCCGGCAAACCGATCGACACCGACAAGTTTTTCGTCGTCAGCCTGAATAATCTCGGCGGCTGCAACGGCTCTACCGGACCGAGCAGCCTCAACCCGCTCACCGGCAAGGTGTACGGCGCCGACTTCCCGGTGATGACCGTAGAAGACTGGGTGCACAGCCAGGCCCGCCTGGCCGACCATCTCGGTATCAGCCAATGGGCTGCGGTGGTCGGTGGCAGCCTGGGTGGTATGCAGGCCATGCAATGGGCCATCAGCTACCCCGAGCGCATCCGTCACTGCCTGTGCATCGCCTCCGCACCAAAACTGTCGGCACAGAATATTGCCTTCAACGAAGTCGCACGCCAGGCAATCCTTACCGACCCGGAATTCCACGGCGGACACTTCCAGGAGCAGGGCGTGATCCCCAAGCGCGGCCTGATGCTGGCACGCATGGTCGGCCACATCACCTACCTGTCGGATGACGCCATGGGCGAAAAATTCGGCCGTGAGCTGAAGACCGACAAGCTCAACTACGACTTCCACAGCGTCGAGTTTCAGGTCGAAAGCTACCTGCGCTACCAGGGCGAGGAGTTTTCCGGGCGCTTCGATGCCAACACCTACCTGCTGATGACCAAGGCACTGGACTACTTCGACCCGGCCGGCGCCCATGAGGGTGATCTGGCGCGCACCCTGGCGGTGGCCAAGGCTGATTTCTGCGTAATGTCCTTTACCACCGACTGGCGCTTTTCACCGGCGCGCTCGCGGGAGATCGTCGACGCCCTCTTGGCGGCGAAGAAGAACGTCTGCTACCTGGAAATCGACGCGCCGCAGGGCCACGACGCTTTTCTCATCCCGATCCCGCGTTACCTGCAGGCCTTCGGCAGTTATATGAAGCGGATCGAGGTATAAGCATGCGCGCTGATCTGGAAATCATTCAGGAATGGATCCCCGCAGGCAGCCGCGTGCTCGACCTCGGCTGCGGTGATGGCGAACTGTTGGCCTGGCTGGGCGCCAACAAGCAGGTCACGGGTTATGGTTTGGAGATCGATGGCGACAAGATCGCCACCTGCATCGAGCGCGGCGTCAACGTGATCGAGCAGAACCTCGACCTGGGTCTGGGCAACTTCGCCAGCAACAGCTTCGACGTGGTGGTCATGACCCAGTCGCTGCAGGCATTGCGTTACCCGGACAAGGTCCTGGCGGAGATGCTGCGGGTCGGCAAGACCTGCATCATCACCTTCCCCAACTTCGGCCACTGGCACTGCCGCTGGTACCTGGCCACCAAGGGCCGTATGCCGGTATCGGAGTTCCTGCCGTACACCTGGTACAACACGCCGAACATCCACTTCTGCACCTTCGCCGACTTCGAGCGCCTGTGCCTGCAACTGGGCGCGCGAGTCGAGGAACGCCTGGCCGTCGATCATGAGCATCGTCACAGCCTGGGTAGCAAGCTATGGCCTAATCTGATGGGTGAGATCGGCATCTACCGCGTCAGCGGCCCCGGCCTGGCCGATCACCGTGTAGCCGTCTAACCGCCTGACGCCTGGAGAACCACCATGCCTCGCCTCGCTTCCCTGCTGCTCTGCCTGCTCGTTGCCCTGCCTGCCTTTGCCGAACGCAAACAGACCTTCGGCGATCTGGACGTGCACTACAGCGTCTTCAACTCCAGCTTCCTGCAGCCGGATATCGCCGCGGCGGCCGGCCTGACCCGCAGCAAGACCGGCGGCGTGCTGAATGTCGCCGTGCTCAAGGCCGGCAAGGGCGTACCAGCCAAGGTCAGCGGACAGATCAAGAACCTGCTAGGCCAGACCAGCACCCTGAGCTTCAAGCAGGTGCTGGAAAGCGGCGCGGTCTACTACCTGGCCGAATTCCCGCTGCGCGAGCGGGAGATCCTCACTTTCAGCCTCAGCGTGCAGGTCGGCGACAGCGCGCCGCACAGCTTTACCTTCAACCAGGAAGTGTTTCCGGACGAATGATGCCCTTTAGCGAACTGGTACTGGCCAGCCATAACGCCGGCAAACTCAAAGAACTCCAGGCCATGCTCGGCGATGCCGTGCGCGTGCGCTCGGTGGGTGAATTCTCCAGCGTCGAGCCGGAAGAAACCGGCCTGTCGTTTGTCGAGAACGCCATTCTCAAAGCGCGCAACGCCGCACGCCTGTCCGGCCTGCCGGCCCTGGCCGACGACTCCGGCCTGGCCGTGGACTTCCTCGGCGGCGCCCCCGGCATCTATTCGGCGCGCTATGCCGATGGCCAGGGCGATGCAGCCAACAACGCCAAACTGCTAGCCGTGCTGAAAGACGTGCCGGATGCCCAGCGCGGGGCCCAGTTCGTCTGCGCCCTGGCTCTGGTGCGGCACGCCGACGACCCGCTGCCAATCCTCTGCGAAGGGCTCTGGCACGGTAGCATCCTGCATGCACCACGCGGCGAACAGGGCTTCGGCTACGACCCACTGTTCTGGGTTGCCGAGCGCAACTGTTCCAGCGCCGAACTGCCAGCTGCCGAGAAGAACCAGCTCAGCCACCGCGCCCGCGCCATGGTCCTGCTCAAGCAGCGTTTGGGGTTGGTGTGAGCCAGCGACCCTCACCCCAACCCC
>CAZFKQ010000042.1:0-3900 GCA_964518735.1 uncultured Pseudomonas sp. | reverse complement strand
GGTCCCCTGGTCGGGCAGATCGTCAACAAGCATGTCTCGCTGCAGATCCTTCCCGCGCATTACCCGATCGTCGGCAGCTGCCTGCTGCGGGCGATCCGCGAGGTGCTCGGCGCCGAAGTCGCCACCGCTGCGGTGATCGACGCCTGGGCTGCCGCCTATGGCCAGCTGGCCGACCTGCTGATCGGCGCCGAGGAAGAAGTGTATGCCGCCACCGAGCGCGCGCCCGGCGGCTGGCGTGGCGGCCGGCTGTTCCGCGTGGTGCGCAAGGTGGCGGAGAGCGAGGAAATCACCTCCTTTTACCTGCAACCCAGCGATGGCGGCGCCGTGGTCGATTATGTGCCCGGCCAGTACATCGGCCTGCGCCTGTTGCTGGATGGCGAGGAAGTGCGCCGCAACTACTCGCTGTCGGCCGCGCCGAATGGCCGCGAGTACCGCATCAGCGTCAAGCGCGAGGTCGGCGGCCGGGTCTCCAACCACCTGCATGATCAGGTGCAGGAAGGCAGTGAGCTGGAACTGTTCGCCCCGGCCGGCGACTTCAGCCTGACTCCGTCGCGCAAGCCGCTGCTGCTGATCAGTGCCGGGGTTGGCATCACGCCGTTGCTGGCCATGCTGGAAGACGCGGTGCACAGCGGCCGCCCGATCCGCTTCATCCACTGTGCGCGGCATGCCGGAGTACAGGCCTTCGCCGCGCGGGTCGACGAGCTGGCTGCGCAGTATCCGCAGGTGCAACGCTTTTATTGTTTCGAGGAAAACCGTAGCGGTGATGCGGGCGATGCCTATGGTCGTCTTAGCCGCGAACGGCTGCAGTCCTGGCTGCCGGCCGAGCGCGATGTGGATGCCTACTTCCTCGGGCCCAAACCCTTCATGGCCCAGCTCAAGCGCGATCTGCGTGAGCTGGGCGTACCGGTGCAGCAGACCCGCTACGAGTTCTTCGGCCCGGCGGCAGCCCTGGATGGCTGAGTAACCTGAAGGCCGCCGGGCTCAGGTCTGGCGGTTGCGCATTGCTGGCCTATTGCGACTATGTTTGATGAAGGGCCCCCTTCCAAACAGGTAGTCGACTATGAACAACCTGACCATTCGTGCGCGTCTGCTGATCCTTATTGCAGTGATGTTGGGCGGTAGCATGCTGATTGCGGGTACGGGGATGTTCGGCCTGCGCACCCTGCTGACCGGTCTCAATAGCGTTTACCTGGATCGCGTGGTGCCGCTGCGCGATCTCAAACAGGTCGCCGACCTGTATGCGGTAAATATCGTCGATACCAGCCACAAGGCGCGTAGTGGCAGCCTGGCTTACCCCGAAGCGGCGGCGCTGGTGGAAAAGGCTGAGGCGCAGATTGAGAAAATCTGGCAGGCCTACCTGCAAACCCAGCTGATTGACGACGAGAAACGTTTGATCGGCGAAATAGAACCGCTGATGCAGGCCGCGCGCGAGCCACTACAAACCCTCAAAAGCAGCCTGCGCAGTAATGATGAGCAGGCCCTGATCAGCTTTATCGACCAGCAACTGTACCTGCGCATCGATCCGCTCTCGGAAAAGTTCTCCGCGCTTATCGAGGTGCAGTTGCGTGAGTCAGAGCGCGAATACCAGAAGGGCTTGGCGCTGGAAAAACGCAGCGAGTACCTGGTGATCGCTACCCTGCTGTTGCTCCTGGTGCTCGGTGGCGCCATGGCCTGGACGCTCAGCCGTGGCATCAACCTGCGCCTGTCCGAGTTGCGTGAAGTGGTGGCGCGCAATGCCGGTGGCGACCTGACCCGGCCGGTGAGTGTCAGCGGCCGCGACGAGATCAGTCATGTGCAGGAATCCTTCAAACTCATGCAGGAGAACCTGCGCGAGACCTTGCAGGGTATCCAGGGTGCCTCGGTACAGCTGGCCTCTGCGGCCGAGCAGTTGCATGCGGTAACCGAGGAGTCTTCGCGTGGCATCAACCGGCAGAACGACGAAATCGAGATGGCCGCTACCGCCGTGACCGAGATGTCGGCAGCGGTCGATGAGGTGGCGCGTAACGCCAACCACACCTCCGACTCCTCGCGCGAGGCGGAAGAGACGGCGTTGAGCGGGCGCCAGCAGGTCAGCACCACGCGCAGCACCATCGAACAGCTCAGCCAGCGCCTGCAGCACACCTCCAGCACCATCGCCACCCTGGCCGAGGAGGCCATCGCCATCGGCCGGGTGCTGGAAGTGATCCGCACCATCGCCGAGCAGACCAACCTGCTGGCGCTGAATGCGGCGATCGAGGCGGCACGCGCCGGCGACCAGGGCCGCGGCTTCGCCGTGGTGGCCGACGAGGTGCGCGCCCTGGCCCAGCGCACGCAGACCTCGACCCGGGAAATCGAGCGGATGATCAGTGCCATCCAGAGCGCCAGCCAGGAGTCGGTCAGCGCCATGGAGCAGAGCAGCGAATATGCAGTGCGCAGCCAGAGCATGGCCGGCGAGGCAGACAGCGCGCTGGAGGTGATTACCGCGCGCATCAGCCAGATCAACGAGATGAACCTGGTGATCGCCAGTGCCGCCGAGGAGCAGGCCCAGGTGGCCCGCGAGGTGGACCGCAACCTGGTGGCGATCCGCGATATTGCCTCGCAGAATGCCACCGGCGCCCATGAGACTTCGGTGGCCAGCGATCAACTGGCGCGCCTGGCCAGTGACCTGAATGGCATGGTGCAGCGCTTTCGCCTGTAGCCATGCGTAGGGCGGGCTACTCGACCACCTTGAAACGCAGCACGCCGATCTGCTGACCGGTTTCGGTCACCACCTGCACCTGCCAGTTGCCGACCACCGTTTCCGGAAAATTGCGCTTGTGTGTCCAGGCCCGGTAACCGCCCTTGCGTCCGCCGTTGATATCCAGGGCAATACGCTCGACCTCCACGCCATCACGACGCCAGACATGGTAGATGCGCTCGTTCAGCCCGCGTGGCGCGTTGATCGCGGTGTAGGCATACAGACCCTGGCTGCGCAGCTGCGCCACGCTGACTAGCTGCAGGCTGCGGCCGGGGGTGCGCTGGTGCAGCTCGGCGCTCACCGCCACTTCGGTCAGCCACAGGGTGGCCGGCGGAATCCACGGGCGTGCCAGCCAGCCGCCGACGCCGAGCAGGCCCAATAAGCCGAACATCGCCAGCCAGCGCCGCCAGTCGTGTAGCAGCAGCGTGCTGGCCAGGCTCGGCACGGCCAGCAGCAGGGCAATACCCAGGGCCAGGCGGTAGCTCTCGGCGGTGGTCTGCTGCAGCAGCAGGGGCAGCGCGGTGAGCAGCACGGCGAACAGGGTCAGGGTGTGGTAACTCAGGTACAGCCAGCGCCGCGCGGCCAGCCACTTGTAGTACAGCGGGTCGATGATGGCGAGCAGGGCGGCGGCGCCGAGCAGGCTGGTGAACACCAGCTGGCCGCTGTTCCAGGCGGTGGTGATGAAGAAGAACGGCAGGACGAAGAACAGGCTTTCCTGGTGGATCAGCTGGGTCAGGTAGCGCAGCAGCTTGGGCGGCACCTCCAGCCCCAGCCAGCGCGCCGCGCTGCGCGTGAGCAGGCCTTCGAGCAGCAGCCAGGCCCAGCTCAGCAGCATCAGTACGGCAATCACCCTGCCGACCCCTTCCTGACGGTCGACCAGGATGAAACTGGCCACGCCAGAGCAGAAGCCGAAGGCGGCGATCAGCCCGGGGTAGCGCTGCAGCAGGGCGAGCAGGCGCAGTAAGTGCGGTTTCCAGTGAGGCATCGGCGTCGGTGGCGAGGTCTTGCGGGGCGCGCATCATCGCACGGGCTCCGGCGGCGAGGACATACTTTGCAAAAGCCTGCGGCTTGAGTGAACAGTCCCGGCCTCCCTATCCTTGTGCTCGTGACACCGGGCCCCTCTGACGGCTGGTCGCCGCCATGTCGGAGTCACAGTTGGTACAACTTCGACTGCAAGGAGGGGC
>CAZFKQ010000041.1:0-4438 GCA_964518735.1 uncultured Pseudomonas sp. | reverse complement strand
GCATCCAGGGCGGCCAGCAGTTGGCGCTGGCGCAGGGCGAGCAGGCGCAGCACATTGTCGTCCACCGTCAGTTCGCGCTGGCCCTTGAGTTTGTCGAGCAGGCGTTTGCCATAGTTGCGCGCGGTTTGCAGGCCGCCGCCGGCCAGCGCGCCGAGCAGTGCGGCGGCGCCCAGGCTGAGGCCGCCGACCAGCAGATCGATACCAGCACCGGCGGCAGCCCCGGCAGCCATGCCGCCGCCGATATTCACGCCAAGCTGTCTGAGGGTTTCCGGGTTGAACAGGTCGTCGCCCCAGCGCCCATCCAGCAGCGGCAGGTCACCGGTGCGGGCATCCTCGGCGCGGAAGGCATACAGGCGCAGCAGGGCTTCCACGCAAGCCTGCTCGCGCTGGCGAATAAGCTGGTGCAGGGCGCCGATCTCGCCCTGTGCGATGGTCGCCTGACTGGCCACGCTGCGCCGGCAAGCGGCGCAATCCACCAGCAGTTCGGCGATCAGTCGCGCGCCGGCCTGATGACGGGCTACGGCTTGTTCTTCATGATCGTCGATCAGGCGCTGCAGTTGTGGGCGTGAGCGTTCCAGCAGCAAGGCTAGGCTCTCGTACAGGCGCTGTTCGCCATCCAGTGGAGGCGCCACTGTATCGAAGCGCACCAGCGCATGCAGGCCGAGACGAGCCAGTGCCTCGCGCCACTGCGGCTCGCGTTGCTGGGCGCTGGCACTGAAGTTGAGTACCGGCAGCAAGGGTTTGCCGGCGCTGGCGAGCACGGCCAGCTCATCCTTGTACTTGGCCAGTACCGGCTCGCGGGCGTCGATCACGTACAGCCCGGCGTCGCTGGCGAGCAACTGGCGCAACACTTTGGCCTCCTGCTCGAAACGCTGGCGCGCCTCGCTGGTATCGAGGAAGCGCAGCAGCCGGGCGGGGCCATCCAGGCGCTCGCCGGGACGCTGCAGGCGTTCCAGGTAGTCGAGCAGGGCGATGGCGTCTTCCAGGCCGGGGGTGTCATACAGCTCCAGCAGCGCTTCGCCGGCCACTGACAGGCGTGCTCCTTCGACATGGCGAGTGGTGCTGGGGCGATGGGATACCTCGCCAAAGCCGACGTCGCGGGTCAGGGTGCGCAGCAGGGAAGTCTTACCGACATTGGTGTGGCCGACTACGGCCAGCTTGAGTGGCTTAGTCATGCTCGACCCTCTCCCCCAACCCCTCTCCCGTAAACGGGCGAGGGGTGACTTGCGCCTGTCGCAGCGTGCACGGACTGCCCCCTCCCCCATTTATGGGAGAGGGTTGTACTGTCAGTTCGTAGCCCGGATGCAATCCGGGACGTAGCTGCCTGCTTCCCGGATTGCATCCGGACTACGCAATCAATCATGCCCCGTCTCCAGCCAGCTCAGCGGTGCGCTATCCGCGAACGGCAGTTGCAGGTGTTGCAGCGCACTGTGCCAATCGCCCAGGCGCTGGCTGTCCAGAGCTTCGCCAGGAGGCGGCTGCAGCAGCCAGATGCGTGTGGCGGCGGCCGTGCGTGCCAGTTCGCCGAGCAGCGCCAGGGTGCCGCGATCCGGCGAGCGGCGTGGGTCGAGGGCGATGGCCAGGCGCGCCGGTGGGAAGCGGCTGAGCTGGTCGAGCAGCTGCTGGCGCTGTTCGCGGCTATCGAGCACGCCGGCATCGGCGATACTTTTTGGCAGTGTTGGCGGCCAGGGGCGCTGTGGGTCCAGTTCGATGGCCAGCAGCACGGCGCCGCTGCTGTCCAGCGCTGTACGGCCGCCTTGTGCTTCTGCAAGCCTGGCGGGCGCGGCATCCAGCACGCCGAGGCGTTCGCTGGTTGGCTGCAGGCGTTCGCCCAGCAGGCGGTAGCCGGGCAGGCTGAGATCGAGCGACAGGCGCGTGCGGCCGTGTTGCCAGCGCCATAGGCACAGTAGCAGGAGCAGGGCGCGCGGCAGCAGGCCGAATACCAGCAGCACACCGAGCAGCCAGCCGGCCCAGGCATGCCGCGCGGCTTCCACGGCCAGGGCACTGTCGCCACTGGCGCGGATGGTCTCGGCGTCGGGGATGGGGAAGCCGAGCAGCACGGGCAGA
The DNA here is from genome assembly GCA_964518735.1 of uncultured Pseudomonas sp. Lineage (GTDB taxonomy): Bacteria > Pseudomonadota > Gammaproteobacteria > Pseudomonadales > Pseudomonadaceae > Aquipseudomonas. The sequence continues at coordinate 2,371 of CAZFKQ010000041.1, read as the reverse complement.
GCACCCAGCAGTTGGGTCAGGGCGACGAAGCTATCGCTGCCGAGCAGGGTGGTTTCCCAGACGAAGCCATAACGACGGGTACTGAGCAGGATCAGCAACATCAGTCCTGCACTCAGCAAGGCTAGAAGCCACAGACCGTGCACCAGCAGGCCGAGCAGCCAGCGGTTGAGGCGTCGCCGTTGCAGCAGTAACACCAGTGCCGGGCCCAATTGCGCGGCGCTGGCATCGCGCGCCAGCTTCTCGCTGAGCCATAGCCATAGGCGGCCGAGAGCGGCGCTGTGGTCTCCGGCCAGCAGCAGGCCGAGTGCCCAGCCGAGCAGCAGAATCAGGTGCAAGCCGAGCAGGCTGCCGAGGGCCCAGAACACATTCACCGGACGGCTGCCATCGCCCAGCGCCGCCAAGGCCAGGCCGGCACCGCTGCACAGGGCCAGCGCCAGCAGCAGGCTGAGGGCCAGGCGTGCGCCCTGCAGCCAGTGCTGCTGGGCCTGCAACTGGCCGTCACGCTGGGCGAGGAGCAGGGCACGGGCCTCAACGCGGCTGGCCAGGTCGCTACCCACTTGGCGGGCAAGGCGGTTGGCTTCGTCGTCTTCCAGTGGGCCGGCATGTTCTTCGCGCAGACGCAGGGTTTCACACAGCCAGAGGCGTTGCAGGCGGTTGAGTGGGATGTCTGTCACGCGGTATTCCGTTGCCAGGTCGAAGCCCAAGCATAACCCTTGCCCGCCACAGCGAGGCAAACCGGGGTTGTGACTTTCGGTACAGGCAGACTAGGCTGAGGGCACAAGTAGAAGAAGAGCATGCACCATGAAGTTGCCCAATCTGGACTGGGTCAATGAAGATTCACCCTACCTGCGCCAGCACCGCGAAGGGTTCCGTCTGCTCAGTTTCGACGGTGAGCTGGAGCAGGCCTTCAACCGTTACCACATCACCGTTTTTCTGGTGCGTATGCGCTGGTCGCTACTGGTGGCGATGCTGTTGATGGCGCTGTTCGTGGTGCTGGATGCCGTGAGTCTGCCCGAGAGCGTACGTAACGGTACCCTGGCGGTGCGCCTCGGATTGATAGTGCCTACGTTGTTGATCGCCTGGCTGGCCACCTACCAGCGGCGTTGGCGTCCCTATCTGCAGATCATCGGCGCCGTGGCAGCTCTGGCTGGCGGCCTGGGTGTTGCCGGAATAATCTGGATCGCCCGCGCTCATGCTTTCCCCTTGCCGTATGAAGGCATCATCCTGGTTACGGTGTTCTTCTACTTCCTTACCGGCTTGCGCTTCTTCACTGCGGCATTATGTGGCTGGGTAACTTTCTTCGCCTATCTGCTGGTCGAGGTGATCAGCGCGCTGCCCGCTGAGCAGTTGCTGTACAACGCAGTATTTCTTGCCAGTGCCAACCTGATCGGCTGTTTTGGTTGCTACTTCCTCGAATACGCCAGCCGGCAGAACTTTCTTGCCCAGGGGCTGCTGCAGGACCTGGCGGAGAAGGACTTCCTTACCGGGCTGCTCAATCGGCGTGCTTTCAGCGAGCGCGCCGAGCGCAGCTGGCGCCAGGCCCAGCGTGAGCGACAGGCGCTGGCCCTGGTGATGATGGATGTCGACTACTTCAAACGCTACAACGATCACTATGGTCATGCCGCTGGTGACGAAGCATTGCGTGCGGTGGGTCAGGTGATCGGTCGGCAGGCGCGGCGCGCGCTGGACATGACCGCGCGCTACGGTGGTGAGGAGTTTGTCGGCCTCTGGTACGGCATCGAGGAAGCACAGGCGGTGTCACTCCTTGAAAATATCCGCAGCGAGATCGAAGCTCTGGCCCTGCCCCATGTGAAGTCGGAGGTCGCCGGGGTGGTTACCCTGAGCATTGGCCTGGCCTACCTGCTACCGCAACCGCATCAGAGCCTGGAAGATGCTCTGCGTCTGGCGGATGTGGCGCTGTACCTGGCCAAGGAGCAGGGACGCAACCGGGTGGTGAGCAAACGACCAGGCAGCTCCGGGTGAGGCGGTGCTTCATTCGGGCCGGCCGAGTGGTTATCCTGCGCGGATGAAAACGACCCTGCCCCTCTGCCTGATCGCTGCCCTCGCTGAAAACCGCGTGATTGGCCGCGACAACCAACTGCCCTGGCACCTGCCGGCAGACCTCAAGCATTTCAAGGCCAAGACCCTCGGCAAGCCGATCATCATGGGCCGCAAGACCTGGGATTCGCTTGGTCGTCCGCTGCCGGGTCGACTCAATCTGGTGGTCAGCCGCCAGCTCAACCTGGAGCTGGAAGGCGCGGAGGTCTTCTCCTCGCTGGACGCCGCCATCGTGCGTGCCGAGCAGTGGGCGCGTGAGCAGGGCGTGGACGAGCTGATGCTGATCGGCGGTGCGCAGCTCTACGAGCAGGGC
>CAZFKQ010000040.1:0-4565 GCA_964518735.1 uncultured Pseudomonas sp. | reverse complement strand
GTACTCGGCTACGAACCGAGCGGTCGGAGGTTCGAATCCTCCTGAGTGCACCAAACACCAAAAGGCCCGCATTTATGCGGGCCTTTTGCTTTTCAGCGTTTACCTTTTACACAGCCACCTTCGTCGAAGGTCACCTGGCGCCGATTGCCATCCGTGTCCGCATACTGGTAGCGAATCTGGCCGTCCTGAGTGGTGACCTTGTCGGGTTTGCCAAGGCTGCTTTCCACGTCGCTCTGGGTCATGCCGCTGCGCACCTGCTGGCGAATAATGGCGTTGCGTCGCTCACTGCCAGTCACGCGATTGCCGCAGCCGTCCTGCTTCTCGCCTGTAACGATCGTCTGTATTCCGCTGTCTTTATCGCTCTTGCTGCCCTGATTTTTCCTCGCCTTGGCCAGCGGCACTGGCTTGCCTTGGCCTGGGGTTTGATTATCGGCGCGTTGCAGGGCTTGGCTGGCATCTTGCGGGCAGCCGTTGCGGGTATAGGTGATGTGACCGTTGGCATCTTCACAGCGGAATACGGTCGAGGCGAGAGTGATTTGATCGGGGTAGAGCAGGGTTGCGCATAATCCTGCGCATATCAGTCGTAGCATAAGGCGTCCTCCATGACGTTCCGGATCAAGCCTAGTCGCGCTTGCTCAATGTGCCAGTGGTGTCTTGTGAGGTGTTGCAGGCGTCAGAGTGAAGCCTGCAATGCTGCTGAGGTATGTGATGCAAGCGCTTGTTCTTGCCGTGATTTTGTCGCCTCCCCGGCTGACTGGAGTGCTATCATTGTTCTGTCAGCTCCGCCGGGGCTTGTGGATTCCCACCATGGACTTACCCAGTAGTTACTCAAAACCCCGATTGCCCAATCGCGTATTGACTGATTGATCCCTGTGGCGTGCTCTGCTGCTGGGGTGGAGCGCGCCATATGACTGAAGTAGAAGCCAAAAAGCCGCAAGAGAGCATGCAGGACCGCCTGGCACAGGTGGTTGAACTGTTGCATCGGCACAAGCTGGTCGAAGGCCTGGCGCATCGTCAGGAGGGCCAGCACCGGGATCTGGTAGAGAACCTGGTTCACCGGCAGAATCTCGCGGAGTTGCAGCGCAAGCTCGATGACCTGCACTCGGCCGACGTCGCCCATATCCTTGAAGCCCTGCCGCTCGATGAGCGCCTGACCGTCTGGCAGCTGGTCAAGGCGGAGCGTGACGGCGATATCCTCCTCGAAGTTTCCGATGCTGTCCGTGAGTCGCTGATTGCGGACATGGATGATCACGAAATCCTGGCTGCTGCCCGCGAGATGGACGCGGATGAGCTGGCGGACCTGGCGCCCGAGCTGCCGCGTGACGTTGTGCTCGAACTGATGGAATCCCTAGATGCGCAACAGCGCGAGCGCGTGCGCTCGGCGTTGTCCTACGAGGAAGATCAGGTCGGTGCGCTGATGGACTTCGAGATGGTCACCATTCGCGAGGATGTCAGCCTCGAAGTGGTTCTGCGTTATCTGCGGCGCCTGAAGGAACTGCCGGGGCATACCGACAAGCTGTTCGTGGTCGACTATGGCGGTATTCTCAAGGGCGTGCTGCCAATCAAGCGCCTGTTGGTCAATGATCCGGACAAGCAGGTCGGCGAGATCATGGCCAGCGATCCGGTCAGTTTCGGGCCGGATGAGGATGCCTACGATGCTGCGCAGGCTTTCGAGCGTTACGACCTGGTATCGGCGCCCGTCGTTGATGAATCTGGCAAGTTGATCGGTCGTCTGACTATCGATGAGATGGTTGACCTTATCCGTGAGGAGAGCGAGACCGAAGTGCTTAACATGGCCGGTCTGCGCGAAGAGGAAGATCTGTTCGCCTCGGTGTGGAAATCACTCGGCAACCGCTGGTCCTGGCTGGCAATCAACCTGATTACCGCTTTTGTCGCGTCGCGGGTGATCGGCTTGTTTGAGGGTTCTATTGAAAAGTTGGTAGCGCTGGCGGCGCTGATGCCGATTGTCGCGGGAATTGGCGGTAACTCGGGGAATCAGACCATTACCATGATCGTGCGTGCTATGGCGCTGGATCAGGTGGGTACTGGTAATACCTCGCGCCTGGTGCGCAAAGAGCTGGGCGTGGCGCTGGTTAATGGCCTGGTCTGGGGTGGTGTTATCGGGGTAGTGGCTTTCCTGCTGTATGGCAGTTGGTCCCTAGGTGTGGTGATGACCGCTGCGATGACGCTCAATCTGCTCCTGGCAGCGCTGATGGGTGTGCTGATCCCGATGACGCTGGTGCGTATGGGGCGTGATCCGGCCATGGGGGCCAGTGTGATGATCACGGCCATGACCGACAGCGGTGGCTTCTTTATCTTCCTGGGCTTGGCCACCATTTTCCTGCTGTAGCTGTCGCATTAAAAAGCCGCCTTCGGGCGGCTTTTTTGCGGGCATGAAAAAGCCGGCGATCAGGCCGGCTTTTTGGGGTTATGGCTTATGCCTGTTCGGCAGCTAGCTCGGCATCGTGGGCAATCAGGGCAACCAGGGCATTCTGCTGGCGGTGCGACAGCTGACGAAAACGCTGCAGCAGTTCGCGCTCATGCAGGGAAAGCTCTGGGCTGTCCAGGCGTAAGCCTTGGTCATCTCCCAATACGCCTTCCTGCAGCAGGGTCTGCTCCAGGCGGGCGATGATTTCCGAGTTCATGCTGCGATGATGGTTGCGTGCCACGTCAGCAATGCGCTCGCGCATGCCGTCGGGGAGGCGAACCACAAACTTGTCAGCCGTACGGCTGGAATAGATAGCTTGTTTCATAGGGCGCATACATTAAACCGGTTAGTTCAGGAAAGCGATGCTGGCATTGGGCTATGTGATTGTTACTGCTATGACCACATTACGCACTAGCCGTTCAGCTGATGAGCATCGACGTTTCGGTGGTGGGTCGAGTATTTGACGCCAATTACGTGTCGGATTTTGTGCCGAATGCAGGCTCATTGCCAGCACCAGTTATCTGAAATGCGTGCCACTAGGCAAAACAACCGGGTCAATACCTTGCGGGGACGCTCCGCTAGGTTGGTGTCTTCAGGTTGAGCGCAAGGCTTATGCCGTGCGGCTCGAAGCCCTGGCTTTGATAGAAATGATGGGCGATCTGGCGCGATGCGGCGCTTGATAGAGCAAGCTTGTAGCAGCCCCAGGTGCGTGCCTGATTAATGGCTTCGAGAATCAGTGCCCGGCCTACACCGTGATCGCGGTGTTCAAGGTCTACCACCATGTCCTCAATAATTGCCGAGCGGGCAAAGTCATGAGCCAGGTGCTCGATCAAGTGCAGTGTGCAGGTGCCCAGTAACAGTTTGTGGCGCTCCGCTACCAGGACATTGCGATTACCTCGCTGGCTCAGGTGTCGGGAAAGTTTGCAGCTGTCCAGCGCTGGCTCATCGTGGCCTAACTGCTGGAGCAGGGCGGCCAACTGAGTTGCATCGCAGGGTCGGGCGCTACGAATAATCAAGTTGGCTTCCTTTGCTTGGCTGTGAGGCAAATGGTTTGGCATCGGAGAGTGCCGCTGCTGGTGAGTTAAACAGGGTCTACGGCATGACAAATTCGGACATGCCCGTTAACATGCGGGCCCGTCAGAGGTGGCTCAGCTTGCCACCGCCTGTAAGGTCCCAGTAGCTCAATTGGATAGAGCATCCCCCTCCTAAGGGGAAGGTTGGCAGTTCGAACCTGCCCTGGGACACCATTTTGATCAATGGTTGCAGAGCCGATACCGCTGGCTCAGATCCAGCCTGAGCAACGCCTTTGCTCCCTTCGATTGACTGTTCCCGTTTCTGCCAGGCATGCATCTGTTCGGTAATCTGCGACCGGGTACCTCAGGCATCCCGCAGAAGGTCATGGGCGTCGAGCAGCCGGTAGGCGATCTCCGGGTGCTTCTCTAGCCCGCGCCGGATGGCGGCAGGAATCGACTGGCGGGTTTTGCGACACAGGCCGGGAAGCTCATCCAGCTTGATGACGATGCCGCGCATGCTGCGGACTTCGTTGAAGCCAGGAACAACTTCCAGACGAATGCCCAGCTGTTCATGGATTCGGCGTTGCATGTGTTCGAGGTCGTGCAGATCCGCAATATTTTCCAGTCGATCAAGCAGGCGTTTTTCCTCCGCGCGGGTCAGCCGCAGGATGCGCAGATCGGCGTCGGGTCTGTCCAGCAGGTCGTCACGCCCGCAGATGCAGGCGCCGGGCGGACAAGGTTGGCGGACTTGCGTTGGAGAGGTCATGGCTTCTGATCATAGCCATGCAGCGCCCTGGTTGCCTATCGGCTTCGTGGTCAGTCACCAGCTGGCTGGTCAGGCAGCTGTCGCGCCTGCACGGGGTATTTGCCTGGATTGCTGATCGATGCGTATGGCGTTCTGAGCAATAAGTCGCTGCGGCTGGAGAGTGCCTGGAGCCATCAGTGGGGGGCTTTGCAGCGGCTGAAAGTATCCGCCGGCTTAATATGCCGCGAACCCTACGTGCCGTGCAGTTGCTTGTCAGTGTGCGCAGTTTTGATGGCGCTGTAACGAAAAAACCGACCACTTAGGGTCGGTTTTCGGCGCAGGCCACTCAAGGAGTTTTCTGCTCTCGGGAATTTGGTCG
>CAZFKQ010000039.1:0-4603 GCA_964518735.1 uncultured Pseudomonas sp. | reverse complement strand
GGTGCGGGCCGGCCCAGATGTACAGGGTGATCAGCGCCCAGAAGTGCACGATCGATAGGCGATAGGAATACACCGGGCGCCCGGCCTGCTTGGGCACGAAGTAGTACATCATCCCCAGGAAGCCGGCGGTGAGGAAGAAGCCTACAGCATTGTGGCCGTACCACCATTGCACCATAGCGTCGGTAGCACCGGCATACAGCGAGTAGGACTTGGTCAGGCTGACCGGCAGCTCAAGATTGTTGACGATATGCAGGATCGCCACCGTGAGGATGAAACCACCGAAGAACCAGTTGCCCACATAGATATGCTGGGTGCGGCGCTTGAGCAGGGTGCCGAAGAACACCAAGGCGTAGGCGACCCAGACAATGGTGATCAGGATGTCGATCGGCCATTCCAGCTCGGCGTATTCCTTGGAGCTGGTCCAGCCCAGGGGTAGGCTGATTGCCGCCAGTACGATGACCAGTTGCCAGCCCCAGAAGGTGAAGGCCGCCAGCTTGTCGGAGATCAGGCGGGTCTGGCAGGTGCGCTGCAGAGAGTAATAGCTGGTAGCGAACAGCGCACAGCCGCCGAAGGCGAAGATCACCGCATTGGTGTGCAGCGGGCGCAGGCGACCAAAGCTGGTCCACGGCAGGTTGAAGTTGAGTTCGGGCCAGGCCAGCTGCGCGGCGATGAACACGCCGAGCCCCATCCCGACTATGCCCCAAACCACCGTCATAATGGCGAACTGGCGGACCACCTTGTAGTTGTAGGCGGTACTGCTGGTTGTGTTCATGTGTTGGGCTTCCATCCACGGTTATAGAAAAGCAGGGCAAGCATGGATAAAGGCGAGAGAGCAGTTATTGACGGGGATCAATGCAGAGAGAGGGGCTGGCTGTGGAATGGGGCTGACGGAATGTCGCAGGCTGGTCTGATATCGCAACAAGCCACGCTGATTCTTGCCCATGGCGCAGGGGCGCCGATGGACAGTGGCTTCATGCAGCATATGACCGAGTTGTTGGCGGCGCGCGGTATCAGCGTGTTGCGCTTCGAGTTTCCTTATATGGCTGCGCGCCGAGCCGATGGCGGCAAGCGTCCTCCGAATCCGCAAGGACAGCTGCTGGAGTCCTGGCGTCAGGTCTATCAACAGGTGCGCGGGCAGGTGTCGGGCCCGCTGGCGATTGGCGGCAAGTCCATGGGCGGGCGCATGGCCAGTCTGCTGGCCGATGAGTTGCAAGCCGATGCACTGATCTGCCTGGGTTACCCTTTCCATGCCGTAGGCAAGCAGGATAAGCCGCGCGTGGCGCATCTGGCCGAGCTGCGCACGCCAACTCTGATCGTCCAGGGCGAGCGCGACGCCATGGGCAGTCGCGAGACGGTAGCGGGTTATGCGCTATCGCCTGCAATTCACCTGCAGTGGTTGCAGGCAGGTGACCATGATCTGAAGCCGTTGAAGGCCAGCGGTTTCACGCATGTGCAGCATCTGCAGGCGGCAGCCGATGCAGTGGCGACTTTTTTGAGTGGCAACATGAAAAAAGGCCAGCGCCCGTAAGGGTGGCTGGCCTTGATGTGCAGGAGTGGATCAGCGATTGAAGCGCTCAACCAGCGAATACTGATCCTGTGCAGTGGTGGTCAGCTCCTGGCTGAGGTGGGCGGTGTTCAGCGCCTCCCCGGCAGTCTTATCGGCCAGCTGGGCGATGGTGGTGATGTTCTGGTTGACCTCATCGGCCACCGCGCTCTGTTCCTCGGCGGCGGCGGCAATCTGATTGGCCATGTCGGTGATATTGGCTACCGCGTCACTGATCCCGGTCAGTGCCTGGTCAGCCTGCATCACGCGCTCGACCCCTTCGTCAGCCTGCTTGCGGCCAATTGCCATGGTCATCACCGCTTCCTCGGCGGTGCGTTGCAGCTTGGCGATCAGACCGTGAATCTGTCCGGTGGATTCGGCAGTACGCTGGGCCAGTGAGCGCACTTCGTCGGCCACCACAGCAAAGCCACGGCCCATCTCGCCAGCGCGTGCCGCTTCGATCGCGGCGTTGAGCGCCAGCAGGTTGGTCTGGTCGGCGATGCCCTTGATGACATCAACTACACCGCCAATTTCGGTACTGTCATGGGCCAGGCGTGACACGGTTTCACCGGTCTCGCCGACTGATACCGAGAGGCGCTGGATGGCCGCACGGGTTTCTGCCGTCACGCTGCGCCCCTCGCCAGTCAGGCGGTTGGCTTCCTGGGTGGCGATGGCGGTGCGCGCCACATTGCTCGCCACCTCAAGGGTTGTGGCGGCCATTTCGTTGATGGCGGTGGCAACCTGTTCGGTCTCCACGCGCTGACGCTCCAGACCGGCAGAGCTGTTATGCGCCAGCTGGTCGGCCTGGCGCGCCTGCTTGGTCAGGCGCTCGGCCGTATCCTGCAAACGGGTCAGACAAGTCTTCAGTCGGGCTTCCTGGCTGAGCATGGCCATTTCCAGGCGTGCCTCGGCGCCACGGCTGTCGGTATACATCTGTGCAATCAACGGATCAGAAGTGGTCTGCTCGGCCAGGCGCAGCAGGCGCTTCACGCCGCGGTTCTGCCAGGCCAGGCCGGCCAGGCCGAGAGGCACGGAGAGCAGAGCGGCCAGGAGGAAGCCCCAGGTTGAGCCCATCCAGTGGCCAACCAGAAAACCAATCTGGCTGACCAGAATGAACGGCAACCAGGCTTGCAGCATCGGCAGCCAGGCATCACTGCTGGGGATGGCCGACTTACCGGCATTGATTCGCCCGTACAAGGCTTCTGCACGTTTTACCTGCTCGCTGGTCGGCTTTACCCGTACCGACTCGTAGCCAACCACCTGGTTGTTTTCCAGCACTGGCGTGACGTAGGCATTGACCCAGTAGTGGTCACCATTCTTGCTGCGGTTCTTGACGATGCCCATCCACGGACGGCCCTTCTTCAGGGTTGTCCACATGTGATCGAACACGGCGGGCGGCACGTCGGGATGACGCACCAGGTTGTGGGGCGCGCGGATCAGCTCTTCACGGGTGAAGCCGCTGACTTCAATGAAGGCCTCGTTGCAGTAAGTGATCTGACCTTTGATGTCCGTGGTGGAGATCAGGCGCTGCTGGGCCGGGAAGGTGCGTTCACGCTGGGTGACGGGCTGATTATTGCGCATGCGTGTCGATTCTTGTGCAGGTGGCTGTCCAGGATGGATCGGCCGTAGCTGTTGGAAGTTTAGCGGCTGATCCTGAAGGGGTTGCAGTGTAACCGCTTAATGCGGCTATTAAAATTTTGACGTCAATAATATTTGCAGATTGTGCCGCTCGCTATTCCTGAGCCACAAAGAATGCGTCGTGAAATATCCGGGCTGCACTTAATCATTTGTTCATATCCATCTGGCATCTCTGTCCTAGACAAAAACGCTGCATTCCGACTCGGGGTCAATAAAATGACTCTTAGTAGAATTCGGTACTAAGAAAGTGTTTTTATTTCATTTATTAATATCGATTAATTTAGGCGAAGTTTTCTAATTTTCCTCAAGGGCGCTGCATTCTAGAGCGGTTGCCTTGTTTTAGTGCCGGAAAATTGGCTGGCGTGGGATGGTGTGGATTGGCACAGGTAACTAGATGGCTGTTTTGCAAGGAAAGTTAGAAATTGCTCAGTCTGGACTCTGCGCAAATATAAGTGGCACCCGTTTTGCTCTCGACACCTTGAGTGCCTGGAGTGCATTTCAAATATGCAGCAGTGGAATGTGCGGTTTGAAGTGTGGGACGAGGAGTTTGTAGTACCTGTCGGTCTCGCGAGGGTGCAGTTGCCTGGGGGCGCTGCACGTTTTAACGCAAGGAGGAGATCGTTCAATGCGCATCAGTATCTTTGGCTTGGGTTACGTTGGCGCGGTATGTGCCGGCTGTCTTTCTGCTCGTGGCCACCAGATTGTCGGGGTGGATATCTCGGCGTTGAAAATCGACCTGATCAATAGTGGCCGGTCACCCATCGTCGAGCCGGGCCTGGAGGCTCTGCTGCAAAAGGGGGTCAGCAGCGGCAACCTGCGTGGCACGCTGAATGTGCGTGAGGCAGTGTTGGCGACGGATATTTCCTTCCTGGCACCGCCGACACCGAGCAAGCGTAATGGTGACCTTGATGTGTCCTATATCGAGGAAGTCTGCCAGCAGATTGGCAAGATACTGCCGGAGAAAGCCACGCGGCACACTGTTGTGGTGCGCAGTACCGTGCTGCCGGGGACGCTACGTGGGGTGGTTATCCCGACGCTGGAAAAGTACTCCGGGCTGAAGGCCGGCAAGGATTTCGGCGTGGCGGTCAACCCGGAGTTCCTCCGCGAAAGCACAGCAATCAAGGACTATGACTTCCCGGCCATGACCGTGATCGGTGAGCTGGACAGCATCTCGGGCGACTTGCTCGAAGCCATCTACAGCGAGCTGGATGCGCCGATCATCCGCAAGAGCATCGAAGTCGCGGAGATGATCAAGTACACCTGCAATGTCTGGCATGCGGCCAAGGTCACCTTTGCCAACGAGATCGGCAACATTGCCATGGCGGTTGGGGTCGACGGGCGCGAGGTGATGGACGTGATCTGCCAGGATCACAAACTCAACCTGTCCAAGTACTACATGAAGCCCGGCTTCGCCTTCGGCGG
>CAZFKQ010000038.1:0-5188 GCA_964518735.1 uncultured Pseudomonas sp. | reverse complement strand
GGCCACGCTGAATGCCTTGGTGCGTTCGGCGCCACCTTCGGCCACAGCGTTACGCTCGATCAGACGATCCGCACCACCTTCAGCCACGCGGAAGGACTTGGTGCGTTCCGCACCGCCTTCGGCTACACGAAGAGCCTTGGAGCGCTCGCTACCGTTCTCGCTGAGGGTTTCGCTGCTGTGGGCTGCTTTGACTTCGGTCAGCGGCGGCTGGTCCTTGCCGGGCAGGGCGAAGGCGGAAGTGGTCAGGGTTGCCAGGATCAGGCTGGCGAGAATTTGCTTGTTCATTTCAGGCTCCTTGTGGGGGCGTAAGTGAGTACGGAGCCCATACTACTCACGCAGCCTGAATACAGAACTTGACCCTCCTGATAGTAACCATTGATACGCTTAATGGTCTGTCAGCGAGGCTCTAAAACGGCTATTGCAGCCCGATCAAGCGTCTTCCCGCTGCTTGCGGCGGGTCGACCACTGACCCCATTCGAAGCCCAACACCACCAGCAGCGACAGGGCGAAAGGCAGTAGCAGGTAGAAGCCACGAAACACGATCAGCGCAGCCAGCACGTCGGCCGTGGGCAGTTCCGGCATTGCGGCGAGGAAGGTCACTTCCAGTACGCCAAGGCCGCCGGGTGCATGCGACAGCAGGGCCAGTGAGAAGGACGCGAGGAAGACGCCGAGCACCACCAGATAGCCTGGATTGCTTTCCGCCGGCAGGGCGAAATAGATAATTGCCGCAGCGCAGGCCAGCTCCAGCGGGCCGGCCAGCAGTTGCCTGGCGACGATACCCAGGCGTGGATATTCGACGTGCAGCTTGCCCCATTTCCAGGGTTTGAACTGGCGCCAAGAGCCCAGTACATACAGCGCGACGAAAGCCAGCATAAGGCCGCCGATCAGCACTGACAGCCAGGGGCTGACATCGGCCACTCGCTTGATCAGGTCGGGTTGGCTGACCAGGACCACGCCGCCTGAAAGCAGGGTGCCGAGGGCGAAGGTGAATGAGCAGAAAACGATCAGTACGCCAATATCATGGGGGCCCAGGCCCTTGCTGGTGTAGGCGCGGTAGCGCACCACGGCACCGGAGAACACCGAGGCGCCGATGTTGTGGGCCAGGGCGTAAGTAGTGAAGGAGCACAGGGTGATGAACCACCAGGAAATCTTCTGGCCCAGATGGGCGAGGGCGATGCGGTCGTACCAGGCCAGTGCGACATAGGCGCCCAGCGTCGCGCCGGCTGCCATCAACCAGTTGTGCGCGCGGATGGCGTGCAGGCTGTCAGTGAGCTCGTCGAGGGAGATGGTGCGGATTTCCCGATACAGCAGGTAGCAGGAAAATACGACTGCGGCCAAACCGATCATGGTCCAGATCCAGTCGCTTTTTTTCATCATCAGCGGTGGCTCCTTGAACCAGTGCGGTCATCCTGGGTGGTGCGCGGCCGGTACATTGTTTGGGTATAGCAGGCCGGCTGGCGAGAATCGGGCTGCAGTATCAGGGAGGCGGGCGCCCGGCTCAAGCGATTCGCTGAGCATGGGCGTAACCAGCTGTTACGACAGCAGAACAGATACCGCGCAGTCGGGCTTTGCCGTAGGTCAGTGAATGCGCTGATCGGCGCTGGCGGGAAGCAGACGGATAGCGATGAATTTGGACGTGGGTGTATGGCTGCCGACGCCGAAGCTGGCCAGCGGTACCAGTGGATTGGTCTCCGGATAGTAAGCGGCAGCCTGGCCGGCCGGGGTGTCGTAGGCGAGCAGCGTAAAGCCTTTTACTCGCCGCTCGATGCCGTCGTCCCATAACGACACCACATCGACTTTCTGCCCCGCTGCAAAACCCAGGCGCTGGATATCCAGGGCGTTGACGAAGAGCACCTCGCGCATGCCGTGCACGCCACGGTAGCGATCATCCAGGCCGTACAGGGTGGTGTTGTACTGGTCGTGGGAGCGCAGCGTTTGCAGCACCAAATGAGGCTCCTTGGCTTGGCTGCGTACTTCGGCTGGCAGCAGATGCTCAGGCAGTTTATGGGCGATAAAGCGTGCCTTGCCGCTGCAGGTGTTCCAGCGCCGTGCGCCGGCCGCGTTGCCCAGGTAGAAGCCACCGGGTTGTTCCAGGCGCTGGTTGAAGTTGGCGAAGCCGGGCAGGGTGTCTTCGATCAGCGTGCGAATGCGCGCGTAGTCCTCGACCAGCCATAGCCAGTCCACGGGTCGGCGGCCCAGCAGCGCATGTGCGATGCCGGCGATGATGGCAGGCTCCGAGCGCATCTGCGCCGACAGCGGTGCCAGCTGACCCCAGGATGCATGCACCATGCTGAACGAATCTTCCACCGTCACCGCCTGCGGGCCATGGGGCTGGCGGTCGATGTCAGTACGCCCCAGACAAGGCAGGATCAGCGCTTGGCGGCCATGCATCAGGTGGCTGCGGTTGAGCTTGGTGCTGATCTGCGCGGTCAGCTCGCACTGCTGCAGGGCGGCGTGGCTGCGCGGGCTGTCCGGGGTGGCCTGGGCGAAGTTGCCGCCCAGACCGATGAATACCTTGGCCTGGCCACCGAGCATGGAGTTGATCGCTTCCACCGTGTTGTGTCCCGGTTCGCGCGGCACTTGGAACTGGAAGCGTTGTTGCAGCGCATCGAGGAGGGCAGCCGGCGGTCGCTCGTTGATGCCCATGGTGCGGTCGCCCTGCACATTGCTGTGGCCGCGTACCGGGCACAGGCCGGCGCCGGGCTTGCCGATATTGCCGCGCAGCAGCATCAGATTGGCGATTTCCTGGATGGTCGCCACCGAATGGCGGTGCTGGGTGATGCCCATGGCCCAGCAGGTGATCACTCGCTCGGCGCCGGCATACAGGCGCGCGGCCTGCTCGATCTCGCTGCGGGACAGGCCCGACTGCTGTCCGATCTGCGCCCAGTCGCTGGCCTCCACCGCCACCAGCCAGTCGCTTAAGCCGTCGGTGTGGGCGTCGATAAAGGCTAGGTCGAACACGCTGCCTGGCTGCTCGCGCTCCCATTGCAGGAGGCACTTGGACATGCCGCGTACGGCGGCCATGTCGCCGCCCAGGTAAGGACGGAAGTAGGCGTTGCTGGTCGGTTGGTCGCCGTTGCTGAGCATCTCCAGCGGCTGTTGCGGATGCTGGAAACGTTCCAGGCCACGCTCCTTCAGCGGGTTGAAACAGACCACGCGGGCGCCGCGTGCGACCGCCTCGCGCAGCGGTTCGAGCATGCGCGGGTGGTTGGTGCCGGGGTTCTGGCCGAACACGAAGATGGCGTCGGCATGCTCGAAATCGGCGAAGGTCACCGTGCCCTTGCCGACGCCGATGCTCTCTCCCAGGGCCACGCCGCTGGCCTCGTGGCACATGTTCGAGCAGTCGGGAAAGTTGTTGGTGCCATAGACGCGCACCATCAGTTGGTAGAGGAAAGCCGCTTCGTTGCTGGCTCGGCCCGAGGTGTAGAACTCGGCCTGGTGCGGACTGTCGAGGCCCTTGAGGGTGTCGGCGATCAGGCCGAAGGCGGCGTCCCAGCTGATAGGCAGGTAGCGGTCGCTGGCCGGGTCGTAACGCAGTGGCTCGGTCAGTCGGCCCTGGTGTTCCAGCCAGTAGTCGCTCTGTTCGCGCAGCTGGGCGACGCTGTAGCGGGCGAAGAATTCGCGGCCGATACCACGCTTGGTGGCTTCCCAGTTGACCGCCTTGGCGCCGTTCTCGCAAAACTTGATAGAACCGCTCTCCGGCGAGTCGCCCCAGGCGCAGCCGGGGCAGTCGAAGCCGCCGTTCTGGTTGGTCTTGAGCAGGGCGCGCAGGTTCTTCAACGGTTGTTTGCTGTCCAGCCAGTGCCGGGTCACGCTGCGCAATGCGCCCCAACCGGCTGCGGGGCCTGAGTAGGGCTGATAGCGCGGTTGGCTGCTCATGGCCGTGCTTCCTCGCTAGTAGTGGGGGCGGGGCTGTAGACCCGCGGTGCACTATGGTGCGGCAGGTGGATCAGGTTGAGCTGCTGGCGGCGGGCCCAGTCCACGGTCAGGGCGGTTGGTGCCGAGAGGCTGACCAGGGTGCCGATACCGGCGCGCACGGCCTTGTGCAGCAGTTCCAGGCTGCAGCGGCTGGTGACTACGGTGAAGCCATGGCTACCGTCCAGTCCCTGACGTTTGAGTGCGCCGATCAGTTTGTCCAGGGCGTTGTGCCGACCGATGTCCTCGCGGCACAGGCGAATCGCCCCGGCGCCATCGACGAACAGCGCGGCATGCAGGGCGCCGCTGGAACGTGCCTGGTGCTGCACAGCGGCAATGCGCTGGCGCAGCTCGTATAAATGGGCGACAGGCGGCAAGGGGCTGGCAGGGAGAAGGGGTAGATCGGGCAGTGCCTGCTCCAGGGCGGCGACCCCGCACAAGCCGCAACTGCTGTTGCCGGCCAGTTGCCGACGTTGCTGCTTGAGCGCCCAGAAGGCGCGGCTGCTGATCTGCACCTCGGCATGCAGGGCGGCGCCGGTACCGCTCAAATTGATGTCATAAATTTCGTCGATGGATTCGATTAGTCCAGCGCCCAGGCTGAAACCGTGAATGAAATCCTCCAGTTCGCCGGGTGAAACCATCATCACTGCCTGGTTGATTCCGTTGTAACTGATGGCCAGCGCAGCCTCCCCGGCCAGGCTGGTCTGGACTATGCACGGCGTGCCTTGTAGCTCGGCATAGGCATAGCCGGCAATGCTGGCGTGGAGGTCGCTCGGGGCGGCGGGCTGGGTTGGGCAAGCGGCGCGGCGTGGCATGGGCGCGACCCTCGTTGGTAGCGGGTAAGCGCACAGCCTAGGCCGCGAGGTTGGGGGCGTCTAATTGCTGTTGCCGATGTAGTGATCGAGCCGGTCTATCATGCTGCTTGGGGCGTAGGGTGGATCGCGCTCCATTGATCCACCGAGCGGTACTTAGGTGGATGGAAAGGGCGTCATCCACCCTGCGTTTGCGGCATCTCTGCCAGCAGACGCTGCGCCTCGGCAAAGCAGGCTTCGGCCAGGGCCGAGCGGGGTGCGCTGTTGCGCAGGATCAGGCCTAGTGGGGCGAGGGTGTGGGCATCGGCTATCGGCGTCAGAGCCAGGTGCTGGTTGAAGGCTTCCAGGCCACTGTCCAGTGGCATGATCGCGCAACACAGGCCGGCGCTCACTGCCTGCAGCAGTTGGTGCACGGCGTCGCTTTCCAGGCGCGGCTGCGGGGTCAGGCCGCGGCTGCGGAA
>CAZFKQ010000037.1:0-5607 GCA_964518735.1 uncultured Pseudomonas sp. | reverse complement strand
TCAAAAGACTCGGTATCGATACCTACTTCGCGCTGGGTGACGATGCAGCTCTGGTGCTGGTGGATGTATTCGATCGGGTCTTCGATGGAGATGATGTGGCCGCTGCTGTTCTTGTTGCGGTAGCCGATCATCGCCGCCAGCGAGGTGGATTTACCCGTACCGGTGGCGCCGACGAACAGCACCAGGCCGCGCTTGGTCAGCGCCAACTTCTTGAGAATTTCCGGAAGTTTGAGGTCATCCAGTGTCGGGATGTTGGTCTCGATACGGCGCAGCACCATGCCTGCCAGGTTGCGCTGGTAGAAGGCGCTGACGCGAAAGCGCCCGACGCCACGGGCGCTGATGGCGAAGTTGCACTCATGATTCTCGGCGAAATCGCGACGCTGCTGCTCGTTCATCACCGAATGCACGGTTTCCCGCGTCTGTTCCGGAGACATCGGATTCTTGGTCACCGGCATGATCTTGCCATTGACCTTCATCGACGGTGGTACACCGGCGGTAATGAACAGGTCGGAACCACCTTTTTCCACCATCAAGCGCAGCAGCTTTTCGAATTCCATCTTTCTCGCCCGTGTGTCCTGTGCGCTGCTGCCGAAAGACCGGCAGCAGCCTGTTGCCGATGATCCAAAAGCTTAGAAGTTTTCCGGAGACTTGGCCTTCTCGCGTGCTGCCTCGCGGCTGATCAACCCCTTGGCCACCAGCCCCTTGAGGCACATGTCGAGAGTCTGCATGCCCAGCGAACCACCGGTCTGGATCGATGAATACATCTGCGCCACCTTGTCCTCGCGGATCAGGTTACGGATCGCCGGAGTGCCGATCATAATCTCGTGCGCGGCCACACGACCGCCACCGATCTTCTTCAGCAGAGTCTGCGAAATCACCGACTGCAGCGACTCGGAAAGCATGGAGCGAACCATGGACTTTTCTTCGGCAGGGAACACGTCGACCACGCGGTCGATGGTCTTGGCCGCCGAGGTGGTGTGCAGGGTGCCGAATACCAGGTGGCCGGTTTCCGCGGCGGTCAGCGCCAGGCGGATGGTTTCCAGGTCGCGCATTTCACCGACCAGAATGATGTCCGGGTCTTCACGCAGAGCCGAGCGCAGGGCTTCGGAGAAACCGTGGGTGTCACGGTGTACTTCGCGCTGGTTGACCAGGCACTTCTTCGACTCGTGAACGAATTCGATCGGGTCTTCGATGGTCAGGATGTGGTGATACTTGTTGCTGTTGAGGTGATCGATCATTGCCGCCAGGGTGGTCGACTTGCCCGAACCGGTCGGCCCGGTGACCAGCACCAGACCGCGCGGCACGTCGGTGATCTTCTTGAACACCTCGCCCATGCCGAGGTCTTCCATGGTCAGCACTTTCGACGGAATGGTCCGGAATACCGCACCGGCACCGCGGTTCTGGTTGAACGCGTTGACCCGGAAACGGGCTACGCCCGGTACTTCGAAGGAGAAGTCGGTCTCGAGGAATTCTTCGAAATCCTTGCGCTGCTTGTCGTTCATGATGTCGTAGATCAACGCGTGGACCTGTTTATGGTCCAGCGCCGGCAGGTTGATCCGCCGTACATCGCCGTCAACCCGAATCATCGGCGGCAGTCCCGCCGAGAGGTGCAGGTCCGACGCGCCTTGTTTGGCACTGAAGGCCAACAGCTCGGTAATATCCATGGGACTCCCCAATCACATGCAAGCAGGTAGAATGCCGCAAACCCATGACGGGCGGGCTATAGAGCGCGAGTAATGTCCACGATAGCAGAGAATATTGCAAAGGTTCGCGCACGTATCCGTGAGGCGGCGCAAGCCTCGCAGCGCGATTTGGCAACTATCGGCCTGCTCGCGGTAAGCAAGACCAAGCCTGCGCAGGCCATTCGCGAGGCGCACGCCGCTGGCATCGGTGATTTCGGCGAGAACTACCTGCAGGAAGCCCTGGGCAAGCAGCAGGAGTTGGCCGACCTGGACTTGATCTGGCACTTCATCGGCCCCATTCAATCGAACAAGACCAAGCAGATTGCCGAGCACTTCCAGTGGGTACATTCGGTAGACCGCCTGAAAATCGCCCAGCGCTTGTCCGATCAACGCCCTGCACACTTGCCGCCACTAAATATCTGCCTGCAGGTCAATGTCAGCGGAGAAGCCAGCAAAGCCGGCTGCAAGCCCGAGGAGCTGGCGGCACTGGCACAGGCCGTTACACAACTGCCGCAGCTCAGATTACGCGGATTGATGACAATCCCCGAACCGACCGATGACAGAACCGAACAACATGCCGCCTTTGCTCGCCTACGCGAGCTGCGCGACAACCTGAACCTGGACCTCGACAGCCTGTCCATGGGCATGAGCCACGACCTGGAAGCGGCCATCGCTGAAGGTGCCACCTGGGTACGGATCGGCACAGCCCTGTTTGGGGCGCGCGACTATGGCCGAGCGCAGAATTGATGTGAAGGAAACCCACAAATGAAGCACCCACGTATCGCCTTTATCGGCGCCGGCAACATGGCCGCCAGCCTGATCGGTGGCCTGCTTGCCCAAGGCATCCCGGCCAGCCATATCCGCGCCAGCGACCCGGGCGCCGAGCAACGGGAAAAAGTCGCTGCCGAGTACGGCATCGAGCTGTTCGCCAGCAATGCCGAAGCCATCAACGGAGCTGACGTAGTGGTCCTGGCGACCAAGCCGCAGGTACTCAAGGCTGTGTGCCAGGCTCTGGCATCCAACCTGGCTGACGGCCAGCTAATCGTCTCGATTGCCGCCGGCATCAGCTGCGCCAGCCTGGCCAACTGGCTTGGCGCCCAGCGCTCGATCGTGCGCTGCATGCCCAATACTCCGGCGTTGCTGCGCCAGGGCGTCAGCGGCCTGTTTGCCAATGCCGAAGTCTCCAGCGGACAGCGCCAGTTGGCCGAGCAACTGCTCAGCGCCGTGGGCCTGGCCCTTTGGCTCGAAGAAGAGCAACAGATCGACGCGGTCACCGCCGTTTCCGGCAGCGGCCCGGCCTACTTTTTCCTGCTGATAGAAGCCATGACTGCAGCCGGCGAGCAGCTCGGTCTGCCCCCTGCAATCGCGGCGCAGCTGACGGTACAAACCGCCCTCGGCGCGGCACGCATGGCCAGCGAGAGTGATGTCGAAGCCGCCGAACTGCGCCGCCGGGTAACCTCGCCAAACGGCACCACCGAAGCGGCGATCAAGACCTTCCAGGCCGGTGGTTTCGAGGCCCTGGTGCAGCATGCCCTGGCCGCCGCTGCCAAGCGCTCGACCGAACTCGCCAGCGAACTTGGCCAATAACCAGCTGAATCAATAAGGAGTCTGCATGTCCGGATTCACCGAAGCCCTCATCTATATCATCCAGACTCTCGGCAGCCTTTACCTGCTGATCGTGCTGCTGCGTTTCATCCTGCAATTGGTACGTGCCGACTTCTACAACCCGCTCAGCCAGTTCGCCCTCAAGGCTACCCAGCCACTGCTCAAGCCGCTGCGGCGGATCATCCCTGGCCTCGGCGGCCTGGACCTGGCTTCGCTGGTGCTGGCGATCCTGGTGCAACTGCTGCTGATGGTGGTGATTATCCTCATTGCCGGGGCCAATCCGCTCAGCGCCGGTCCACAGCTGCTGGTATGGGCGATCATTGCGGTGACCTCGCTGTTCCTGAAGATATTCTTCTTCGCCATGATCATCAGCGTGATCCTCTCCTGGGTCGCGCCGGGCAGCTACAACCCGGGCGCGCAGCTGGTCAACCAGATCTGCGAGCCGCTGTTGGCGCCGTTCCGCAAGCTGATCCCGAATATGGGCGGCCTGGATATCTCGCCGATCTTCGCCTTCATGGCCCTGCATCTGCTGGATCGCTTCGTGATCGGCAACCTCGCCAACATGAGCGGTATGCCACCCATCCTCAGCCCGTTCATCTAAGGTGACCTGGTTTCACTGGGACGGCGATGACCTGATCCTCGACTGCCACCTGCAGCCCAAGGCCAGCAAGGACGAATTCGCCGGTCTGCACGGTGAGCGGTTGAAAATCCGCCTCACCGCGCCGCCCGTGGAAGGCAAGGCCAATGCCCACCTGCTGGCCTTCCTCGGTAAGGCCTTCGGTGTGGCCAAGAGTCAGGTCAGCCTGGAAAGTGGCGAGCTGAACCGGCAAAAACGCGTACGCATTCGCGCCCCGCAGCGCCTGCCAGAGCTGCCCGGCTTGACCGCTCGGTCACCTTGAGCAACCACCAGGCCGAAGTTGTGCAGCAGAACAATTGACGGCGCCCAAACGCTCCGCATAATGCAGCTATCTCCGGCAAAGCCTCAGGCATTGTGGCGGAGCAGCTCTTTATCGCCTTGTTGCCCTATCGAACCGCCCGACCACCGCAGGATGCGCCACCCGAGAGGAGAAGCCCGGATGAGCATGGAACGTCTCAGTCAGCAGGTCGACGCTTACGTCACCTGGAAGCGCGAGTTGATGCGCGAAATCACCCGCTATCGCAGTTGGCTGGTGCATAACCGCCTGGGCTCGGAAGCGGTCGATACTCGCCTGGAGCGAGCGCTGCGTCTGTTGCGCACCGACCACATCACCCTGGCTTTCGTCGGTGAGTTCTCGCGCGGCAAGACCGAACTGATTAATAGCCTGTTCTTCTCCGAGTACGGCCAGCGCATGCTGCCGTCACAGGCCGGGCGCACCACCATGTGCCCCACCGAACTGTTCTTCGACCCACGTTCGGAACGCTCTTATATCCGCCTGCTGCCCATTGAGACACGCACCGCCTCGGCCAGTGTCGCGCAATTCAAGCGTATCCCCGGCAACTGGGTGAACATTCCGCTGGATATCAGTGATCCGGACAACATGGTGCAGGCCTTTGCCCAGGTGGCGAAAACCAAACCCATGCCGGTGGAACAGGCAATCCAGCTCGGTTTCCACCCGGACATGCTGGAAAGCGCCGGCAAACCTGGCCTGGTGCTGGTACCGGCATGGCGCCATGCGATGGTCAACTTTGACCATCCGCTGCTGCGCCAGGGTCTGCGCATCCTCGATACACCCGGTCTGAACGCCCTTGGCAGCGAGCCGGAACTCACCCTGTCGATGCTGCCCAGTGCCCAGGCAATTCTTTTTCTGCTGGCCGCCGACACGGGCGTCACCGCCAGCGATATGGCGATCTGGCAGCAACATATCCGTCAGCTTGACGAAGACACCCAAGCCAGCCTGTTCGCCGTACTGAACAAGATTGACGTGTTGTGGGACGACCTTGCCGGTGAAGAGACTGTGCAGCGGGCCATCGGCCAGATCCAGCACGCCACCGCCCGCCAGTTGGGTATTTCCGCCGACAACGTGCTGCCACTCTCAGCCAAGCAGGCCATGCTGGCCAAGGTTCGCAAGGACGAGGCGCTGCTCGAACGCAGCCAGCTCGGCGACCTAGAAAACCTGCTGTGCGAGCGTATCGTGGCGCAGAAAGAACGCCTGCTTGAGGATCGTGTGGTCAATCAGGTGCTGGCATTGCTCAATAACAGCCAGCACGTGCTCAACCTGCGCCTGGAAAAAGTCCGTGAACAGCAGGAACTGCTCTCCGCGCACCAGCAGGACAACGGCCAGATGCTCTTCGAGCTGACCGCCAAGACCAAGGAAGATCACAGCCAGCACCACAAGCGCCT
>CAZFKQ010000036.1:0-7262 GCA_964518735.1 uncultured Pseudomonas sp. | reverse complement strand
TCGACCGGCTCGCTGAAGCGGCCGCCCCAGGACTGGTTGGTTTTCTCGGTGCTCATGGCAGAACTCGCGGGAAAGGCAGGCGCACTGCCTGCGAAAAGGAAAAAGTGTGCCGATAATAACAGCCTTGCCAGGAAAACCGAGGTTCTAACCTCCTGGCGAGAAATGTCGCCGCGCTCACAGTTCTGCACTCGGGGCGACACTTGGGTACCTTATTTTGCCCATCCGCAGCGCTCTGGCTTGCCGCCCGAGGGGTGCACAAGGAAACTGCCGGGATGCAAATCAAATGGTTCAACCAAGGGCGCAGCCTCGGCCCGGACGACGACTTCTTCCTGCCAGAGCTGTGCCTGCCCGAGGCGCTGCTGAGCATGGTTCTGCTCGCCGAGCTGCTGGTACTGGTGCTGGTGCTCTCCGAGCCGATGCAGCCCGGCTTCAACTGGGTGCGCCTGGCGCTGACTTCGTTGTTTGTGCAATGGATCGTGCTGCTTTCGGCCGCCCTGCTGTGCCGCCTGCGGCCGTTGCTGGCACGCCTGCGTGCGGCGCTGGCCGGGACTCTGTGCTGCGCCATCGTGGTCGGCCTGGCGCTGGCCTGTACCGGGGTGGCGGATTACTTCGAACTCGGCGGGCCGTTGCCGCGCAGTGGTGAGGTCAATCTGTACCTGCGCCATGGCCTGATCAGCCTGATCATGTCGGCGCTGTTGTTGCGCTACTTTTATCTGCAGAGCCAGTGGCGACGGCAGCAACAGGCTGAGTTGCGGGCGCGGATCGAGGCCTTGCAGGCGCGCATCCGCCCGCACTTTCTGTTCAACAGCCTGAACAGCATCGCCAGTCTGGTGGTGATCGATCCTTACAAGGCCGAGCAGGCGGTGCTCGATCTCTCCGATCTGTTCCGCGCCAGCCTGGCCAAGCCCGGCACGCTGGTGCCCTGGCGTGATGAACTGGAGTTGGCGCGAAGATATTTGTCGATTGAGCAATATCGGCTCGGCGACAGGCTACAGTTGGATTGGCAGGTGGACGCAATACCGGATGATTTGCCAATCCCGCAGCTGACCTTGCAACCGTTGCTGGAAAATGCCCTGATCTATGGTATCCAGCCACGCATTGAAGGGGGGCTGGTGCGGGTAGAGGCGCAGTATGAAGACGGGGTGTTCCTGCTCTGTGTGAGCAACCCCTATGAAGAGAGTGCCGAGCAGCAACCATCGCGCGGCACTCATCAGGCGTTGGTGAATATAGATGCGCGTTTGGCGGCACTTTTCGGGCCGCGCGCAAGTCTCAGCGTGGATCGCCGTGACGGGCGCCACTTCACCTGTCTACGCTATCCATGTGAGAGACTCACGCAGGAAGCCAGAGCAATATGAATGTGCTGATCGTCGATGACGAACCCCTTGCCCGCGAGCGCCTGAGCCGATTGGTTGGCGACCTCGAGGGTTATCGTGTCCTCGAACCCGCGGCAAGCAATGGCGAAGAGGCCTTGGCCCTGATCGACAGCCTGAAGCCCGACGTGGTGCTGCTGGATATCCGCATGCCCGGTCTTGATGGCCTGCAGGTGGCGGCCAAGCTGTGCGAGCGCGAGGCGCCGCCGGCGGTGATCTTCTGCACCGCCCATGACGAATTCGCCCTTGAGGCCTTCCAGGTCAGTGCCGTTGGTTATCTGGTCAAACCGGTGCGCCCTGAGGCCCTGGCCGAGGCGCTGAAGAAGGCCGAGCGGCCCAATCGCGTGCAACTCGCCGCGCTGACCCGCCCGGCCGGTGCCAACGGTGCCGGCCCGCGCAGCCATATCAGTGCGCGTACACGCAAAGGCATCGAGCTGATTCCGCTGGAGCATGTGATCTTCTTCATCGCCGACCACAAGTACGTGACCCTGCGCCATGAAGGCGGTGAAGTGCTGCTGGATGAGCCGCTGAAGGCACTGGAAGACGAATTCGGTGATCGCTTCGTGCGTATCCACCGCAATGCCCTGGTCTCCCGCGAGCGCATCGAGCGCTTGCAGCGTACGCCGCTGGGGCACTTCCAGCTGTACCTCAAGGGACTGGGTGGCGACGCCCTGACCGTCAGCCGCCGGCATGTGGCTGGGGTGCGCAAGTTGATGAATAACCTCTAACCGGCTGTGGCCACCCGGATTGTCGCCGACCGCGGCAATCCGGCGCCGCTCTCGGTCGGGCCAGCCTGTTATCATTCCCGGCAGTTCAGTTTCCGGAAGTGATCATGTCCCGCGAAATCCGTATTGCCACTCGCAAGAGTGCCCTGGCCCTGTGGCAGGCCGAACACGTCAAGGCGCGTCTGGAACAGGCGCATCCCGGCCTCAAGGTCAGCCTGGTGCCGATGGTAAGCCGTGGCGACAAGCTGCTCGATGCGCCGCTGGCGAAGATCGGCGGCAAGGGTCTGTTCGTCAAGGAGCTGGAAACCGCCCTGCTGGAGAACGAAGCCGACATCGCTGTGCATTCGATGAAGGATGTGCCGATGGATTTCCCCGCCGGCCTCGGTCTGTTCTGCATCTGCGAACGGGAAGACCCGCGTGATGCCTTTGTATCCAACACCTACGCCAATTTCGATGCGCTGCCGGCCGGTAGCGTGGTCGGCACTTCCAGTCTGCGCCGTCAGGCCCAGCTGCTGGCGCGCCGCCCCGACCTGAAAATCCAGTTCCTCCGTGGCAACGTTAATACCCGTCTGGCCAAGCTGGATGCCGGCGAGTACGACGCGATCATCCTGGCTGCCGCCGGGCTGATTCGTCTCGGCTTCGAGAGCCGCATCCGTGCTTCGATCAGCGCCGAAGACAGCCTGCCGGCTGGCGGCCAGGGTGCGGTAGGCATCGAGTGTCGCACCGCCGACAGCGAGATCCACGCTCTGCTGGCGCCGCTGCACCATGCCGATACCGCTGACCGGGTGAATGCCGAGCGCGCGCTGAACAAGCACCTCAATGGCGGCTGCCAGGTACCGATTGCCTGCTACGCCCTGCTCGAAGACGATCAGCTGTGGCTGCGCGGCCTGGTTGGCCAGCCCGATGGCGGCCTGCTGCTGCGGGCCGAAGCCCGTGCGCCACGCGCGGCAGCCGAGCAGCTGGGCGTACAGGTGGCCGAGCAACTGCTGGAGCAGGGCGCGGCGCAAATCCTCAAGGCGGTCTACGGCGAGGCTGCTGTCGAGTGACGGGCTGGCGCTTGCTGCTGACCCGCCCGGCCGCCGAGAGCGCGGCCCTGGCCGCGACCCTGGCCGAAGCCGGGGTATACAGCAGCAGCCTGCCGCTACTGGAAATCCAGGCGCTGGTAGAAACCGCCGAGCAGCGTACGACATTGGCCGAACTGGAGCATTACAGCGCGCTGATCGTGGTCAGCAAGCCGGCCGCGCGCCTGGGCCTGCAACTGCTTGAGCGCCACTGGCCACGGCCGCCAGCCAATCAGTGCTGGTTCAGTGTGGGCGCCGGTACCGCACAGGTGCTCAACGACTACCTCGAACCCCATGGCGTGCGGGTCTGCTACCCGGCCAATGGCGATGACAGCGAAGCCCTGTTGGCCCTGCCCGAGCTGCAGCAGGCCTTGGCTACGCCGGCCCCGCGGGTGCTGATCCTGCGCGGCGAGGGCGGTCGCGAACTGCTCGCCGAGACCCTGCGCGAGCGTGGCGTGACGGTCGATTATCTGGAACTCTATCGCCGCGTGCTGCCGGATTATCCGCCCGGTGTGTTGTTGCAGCGCGTGCGTGGTGAACGCCTCAATGCCCTGCTGGTCAGCAGTGCCCAGGGCTTCGAACATCTGCAGCAACTGGCAGGGGCTGACTGGGCGGAGCTCGCTCGGCTACCCTTGTTGGTGCCCAGCCCACGGGTTGCCGAGCTGGCTCGTGCCGCCGGAGCCCTGCACCCTATCGATTGTCGCGGCGCCAGTGCTGCGGCTGTTCTGGCGGCTTTGCGTGCAAGCGCGCCGCCCCTCTGATGCAAAGGATGGACACGTGAGCGAGACAGCCCCGCAGATCAGCGAACCGACCCTGGATACCCAGCCCAAGGATCAGCCGCCCGTCATGGCGCCGCCTAAAGCCAAGGGCCGTGGTCTCGCCGCACTGGCGCTGTTGATCGGCGCTGCCGGATTGGCCGCCGGTGGCTGGAGCAGCTGGCAGCTGTACCTGCAGCAGGATCAGGTGGCGCAACAGCTGGCCCGGTTCAACCAGAGCAGTGAAGCGGCGCAACAACAGCTGCAGGCCAGCGAGCAGCGCATCGCCCAGCGTCTGGCTGGTCTGCCGAAGGCTGACGAGCTGGCGGCACAGCACGACCTGCTGGTGAGTTTGCAGGGTGATCAACAACGTCTGGCGCAGAGTCTGTCCGGCCTGCTCGGCAAGAGTCGCGAAGATTGGCGCCTGGCGGAGGCCGAGCATCTGCTGCGCCTGGCCATGCTGCGTCTGACGGCGTTGCAGGACGTCAACAGTGCCACCGCACTGGTGCAGGGCGCCGACAGCATTTTGCAGGCCCAGGATGATCCTCAGGCCTTCGCCGCGCGCGGCGAGCTGATCAAGGTGCTGGAGGCGCTTCAAAGCCTGCCACAGGTCGATCGCAGCGGCCTGTTCCTGCAGCTGGCAGCCTTGCGCGGGCAGGTCGATCAACTGCAGATGCTCGCCCCCGAATACATCCTGCCGACCGATGTGCCGACGGCTGCCAGCGCCAGTGACAGCAGTCGCTGGGCAGAGCTGTGGGCGCAGTTGTCGCGCTATGTGCGGCTCGATCTGCAGGCCGATCAGGATGTGCGTCCGCTGCTGGCCGGGCAGAGCCTCGCGCAGGTGCGCCTGACCCTGGCGCTGGCCCTGGAGCAGGCGCAATGGGGCGCCTTGAATGGCCAACCGGAGGTCTACCGGCAGGCGCTGAAGGCGGCCCATGACGTGCTCGACAACTACTTCGATCGGGACAATCAGGCGGTCAAGGCCATGCAGCAGCGCATCGGTGAGCTGGGCGGCCAGGCGGTGGTGGCTCAACTGCCGAGCCTGGACAAGGCACTGAATACCCTGCAGGCCTACCTCAAGCTGCGCGAGGCTCGTGAGCTGATGCCGGAGGCGGTGGATGCGGTGGAAGCCGAGGAGGGCGCGCAATGATTCGCGCCATTCTCCTGCTGCTTCTGGTGGTCGCAGCTACCACTCTGCTCGGTCTGGCCATCGCCGAACACAGCGGCTATGTGCTGATCGCCTGGAAGAGCTTTCGCTATGAATCCAGCCTGTGGGTGTTCCTGCTCCTGGTGACACTGGCCTGGCTGCTGGTCTGGTGTGTGCGTTGGCTATGGCGGCTACTCGGGGTTTCCGGTGGACTGCTCAATCCCTGGTCGCGGCGCAACCATGGCAAGCGTCAGCAACTGGCTGCCGACAAGGGTCTGTTGGATCTTGCCGAGGGGCGCTGGGAGCGTGCAGTGCGTCACCTGCAACGCGCGGCCGAAGGCGAGCGCCAGCCGTTGATGCACTACCTGGGCGCGGCCCGGGCAGCGCAGCAGCTGGGTGATTACGAGCAGAGTGATGGCTTTCTCGAGCGCGCCCTGCAGCGTCAGCCACAGGCCGAGCTGGCGATTGCCCTGACCCATGCCGAGCTGCAGCAGGCGCGTGGCGAAAGCGCTGCCGCCCTGGAAACCCTGCAGGTGATGCGCCAGCGTCACCCGCAGCACCGCCAGGTACTGCGCCAGCTACAGAGCCTGCTGTTGGCCCGCGCAGACTGGTCGGCGCTGCTGGATCTGTTGCCCGAGTTGCGCAAGGGCAAGGTGCTCAGCAATGAAGAGCTGGCCACTCTGGAACGTCAGGTCTGGCAGGGGCGTTTGCTGGCTGCCGGGCAGGCTGGGCTGGATCAGGGCGAGGCCGCTTTGCAACCGCTGACTGCCGCCTGGCAGCAATTGTCCTCGGCCCAGCGCAGCGAGCCGGACTTGCTGCTCGCCTATGCGACCCAGTTGCAGTACCTAGGCGCTCAGGAAGAAGCTGAAGAGGTTGTGCGCAAGGGGCTCAAGCAGGCTTACGACAGTCGTCTGGTACAGCTCTATGGCATGCTGCGCGGACGCGATCCTGCACGTCAGCTGCAGGCTGCCGAAGCCCTGCTCAAACAACATCCGCAGGATGCGCTGTTGCTGCTTTGCCTGGGTCGCCTGAGCCTGCAGAACAGCCTGTGGGGCAAGGCCCGCGAGTACTTCGAAATCAGTCTGGAGTTTTCTCGCCGTGCGGAAACCTGTGCTGAGCTAGCGCGCCTGCTGGCCCATCTGGGGGAGCTGGAAAAGAGCAATCAACTGTTCCAGGAAGGCCTCAGCCTGCTCGATCAGCAACTGCCAAACCTACCGCTGCCGACACGCACCTGAGTCTGCGGTTAGGCGTGCGGCATCTGCTCACGGCTTAGGGGCGTCAATGTGTTGGGCTGGCAGTCGGCGTGTTACGGCTGTTCAGCCTGTTGCAGTTGCTGCGCGGCCGATCCGGCAACAGCCGTTAACTGCTGGCGGTTGCCGGTTCCTCCAGCCCGCTGCATAGTCTTGCCCAAACTGCTACTGCCGGAGTCCCGCCATGCGTGCATTGCTTGTCTTGTTGTTCGCCCTCTCCGTGGCTGGTTGTGGAGGGGTGGACGTGCGCCAGTACGCTGCCGAGCAGCCAGCGCTTGAGCTGTCTGATTATTTTAACGGCGAGCTGGAAGCCTGGGGCATGTTCCAGAACCGTTCTGGTGAAGTGGTCAAGCGTTTTCATGTGGCCATGACCGGTACCTGGCAGGGCGATGTCGGTACTCTCGACGAGCGCTTCACCTACAGCGATGGCAGCACCGAGCGCCGCGTCTGGACCTTGCGCCGGCAGGCCGATGGCAGCTGGCGTGGAACCGCCGGTGATGTCGTTGGGGAAGCCATCGGCGAGGTGTCCGGCAATGCCCTGCACTGGCGCTACCAGCTGTTGCTCAAGGTCGATGGCGAACAGTATGTGGTCGACTTTGATGATTGGATGTTCCTCATGGATCAGCGCGTAATGCTCAATCGCGCGCGTATGTCCAAGTGGGGCATCGATCTGGGCCAGGTAACCCTGAGCTTCTACAAACCGGCTAAGTGATCGGGATCAGTAATTCCCGATCAAGGTGACTTGATGACGGAAGCTGGCAGGCATACTCTGGGCCAACGTCTCGTCAGTAATCCGGCACTTTGCCGGGCATTTTTTCGGGGCTGCCCAAGTTGCCAAAAAATCGGCTCGGGGCTGAGATACACCAGCATTTACCTGTAGGGAAGTGAGGACATCATGCTCGAGAGCTGCCAGAACGCCCAGGAACGTTGGGGTGGAGTACACCAGCTGATCGA
>CAZFKQ010000035.1:0-7444 GCA_964518735.1 uncultured Pseudomonas sp. | reverse complement strand
CTGACCTTGAACACATCGCCCGGGGCGACGAAGGCCGGCACGTTGGGGGTGATCACCAGCGGCCCGCGCACTTCGGTGGCGCCTTCGACCACGCCGATGCGCGCATCGTCGACGGCCACGGCGAACAGGTGCAGCTTGCCGTTGAAGTAGTCCGGCACCGGGTAGCTGAAGTGGTTGTCGCCGGCCTGCAGATCGACCAGACCGGACCAGTAGGCCACCGGTGGCTTGCGCTTGCGCTTGAACGGGTTGAGGTGGGCGCCGAGCAGGTCTTCGCCGTCACCGCCGACCGCCGCAGCCTGTAGCAGGCGGCTGAACTCGGGCAGGAGTAGGTCGAGGATCTGACTGGTTTCCACTTCCAGGGCACGTTTCTGGAAGAACTGCGCCAGCGGGTCCGGCGCCTTGTAGCGCGCCACCTGCAGGATGCCTTCGTCCACCGCGTAGATCACCGCGCGGCCAGGGCGGTCGCTGCGTACGTTGATGTCGAGGGTCTGCCCCGGCTCGATGTGCTCGGCGGCCTCAATCTGCAGCGGAATGCGCCGGGCGTCGAGGTCGATACGGAAGGCCGCGGCGCCATAGGACAGCGGACTCATGTAGACCTCGGGCGAGGCGCTGTCGCGGACGAACTGCACGTTGACGTAGGCGTTGCCTTCCAGCTCGGCGGGCAGGCGGATGCGCTGCACGCTGCTGGTGCTGTCGGCCTTGAACCACTGGTGGGCGTAGACCTTGTCGCGTTCGATGGTGATCAGCCCGGCACCGGTGTAGGGCGCGCGAATGCTGATCTCGATCTCGCCGCCCTGGGCGTAGCTGTCCTGATCCAGGCGCAGCTGCAGTTCGGCGTTGCGTTCCAGCGAGCGGCTGGCGTTGCCGTGGCCGGCGACGCTGTAGTCGACCTGGTTCAGCGGCGTGCCGTCGGCGGCCTTGAGGGTCAGGGTGAAGTCGCCGGGTTCGCTGGTGTTCAGCGTCTGCTTGCTGCCGGTGGCGCCAATTGCCAGCGGCTGGCTGCCCAGCGGGATGTTCTTGATCCGCGACTGGTACTTGTAGGTGCCGTTGGACTGCTTGACCAGCACCGAGACGTAACGGTGCTCGACCAGCTCGGTGGACAGGCCGTCCACCGCCAGTGGCTTGAGATCCGGGCCGATGGCCAGCCACTCGATCTCGCGCTTGGCGCCCTTGCTCACATAGCTCAGCGAGTCGACGCTCTTGACCCCGGCCAGCCAGGGCGCAGACGACACCATCAGGCTGCTCTGGGCCGCGACATTACGCCCGCCCTCGGCCTCGAACACCCGGGCCAACAGGCTCAGGCGGTAGGTGCTGGCGGCATAGCGATCCAGTTTGAGGTCGAGCAGGGTTTCGCCGTTGTCGTCGGTCTGCGCTTCCGGCAGTTCCTCGGTGCTGCTGTCGCTGAGCGAGTTATTCAGGCGGAAGCGGTAGTCGGCGTAATCGTCGAAGGCGGCATAGGCCGGCGACAGGGTCATCTCGGCGGTGACCCTGCGCGCCGAGGCCGGCGCGCCGAACAGGTGCATGGCCTTGACCTTGGCCTCGACCTTTTCGGGGGCGATCCAACCCTTGACCGGCGTCTTGGCCAGGGTGGTCGTGACCTTCATGCGGTCTGGCTCGAAGTCGCGCACCTTGAAGTCGACGCTGCCCAGTTCGGTGCGGCGATTTTCCTCGTCGATCAGGCTCAGACTGGCGGTGTAGGTGCCGGCTGGCGCGGCTTCGCTGCTGTGGAAGTCGAGGCTCTCGAAACCGCTGCTGGACAGTTTCAGCTGCTGGCGCAGCACGCTCTGCCCGCGCGGGTCGCGCACATCCAGCTCCACCGGCAGGCCCTGCAGCTGGCCGCTCCAGTTGGCGGTGCGGACGATCATGCCCAGGTGGGCAACCTCGCCCGGACGGTAAAGGCCGCGGTCGCTGAACAGGTAGGCGCCAAGGCGATCCGCCTCGCCGGCCTCGTACTGGCCGCCGATATCGAAGCGCGACAGGTCGAGACGATGCTGGCTGCGCGCCACCGGCAGGAACGACTGGTCGTTGCCGTAATTGACCACGTACATCAGCGGGGTCTTCTCGCGGCGCAGCTCGTCGAGCTTGGCGAAGTGTGCCTGGCCGTTGAGGTCAGTGTAGGCCGTGGCCACCGGCAGGCCATTGCGGCCGATGATCTCGACTTCGGCGCCGGCCACCGCGCCGCCCTGGCTGAGCGACTGGACGAAGATGTCGTGGCTGCCGTCACTGCTGCGTTTGGCGATGATGCCCAGGTCGGTAACCACCACGAAGCGCAGGTCGCGGGTCGGGTTGTCGTCGTAGTAATAGTCGAAGGTGTCCTGGCTCGGATCGTCTTCGGAGCTGAGCTTGATCACGAAGATGCCCCGGCGGCCGCCGTCGGCATTCAGGTAGGGCGCGAGGTCAACATGGCTGTACTGGGTCTTGGCCGGGTCAGCGGCATCCAGCGGCAGCTTGACCGCCATGCGCTCGACCAGGCGGTCAAAGTAGCCGTTGCTGATCTCCGGGCGGGCGAAGCTGCCGTAGTTCTGGTCGACCAGGTGATGCAACTGGTTGGGCAGCAGGCGCGAAATTTCCACCTGAGCACCGGGTACGCCACGACCGAGGATGCCCAACTGCTTCTCGCCATTCAGGCTGAGCAGGGCGCCTTCGGAAAGGAAGGCCAGGGCGCGCGGGTACTTGGGCATCGGCAGCAGGCTGTAGGTCGGGTCTTTGGCCAGGTAGCCACCGACCGCCTCGACCTTGGCCGCGACCTTCACATAGAGGAAGCGTCCCGGTTCGGCCTTGAACTTGAAGGCGTGCAGGCTGTTCAGCGGTTCGATGCTGGGGATATGGGTCAGCTGCAGGCGCTCGGACTTGGCCAGGGTCTTTTCGTCGATCTGGTATTCGTCCCAATACTCGCTGCCTTGTGGCGTGCGCTCGGGCAGCAGCCAGGCCTGTACCTGCTGGGCGATGGCTTCGTCGGTCACCGCGCTGGAGCTGCTGAACATCAGCACCGGCTCCGGCTCGCCGCGGTCGTTGTCGACGAATTGGACGTTGCTGGAACTGAAAGTCAGGCGATAGCGGCCGGGTATGGTGGCCGAGGTGTGCAGTTGCTGCAGGGTGGCGTTGCCACCGTCGCGAGCCTTAATGCCCTTGTCCACCACCAGGCTCACCGTGCTGCTTTCCAGCGGCGTAGCCAGCGGGGCTGAGTGCACATAGGCCTGCAGGCCGTTCTTGCTGAAGCTGATTTCCGGGTTCGGCGGCACATCCTTGTCGCGGTATTCCAGGCCCCGGTCGAGGTTGATGGCGACCCGCTCGCGGAAGGATTGCTGATCCACCGGGTGGGTGAAACGGATGGTGCTGACCAGTTTCTTCAGACTCGGTACGACCGGGTCCTGGTACAGCTCGCGGCTGCTGACTTCGGCGTCAAAGGCCTGGGTGTGTAGGCGTTGCTCGTACTGCTCAAGCAATACGCCGTCGGCCAGCAGGCCTTGCTCGGCCATGATCACTTTGTAGCCCTGGGCAATCGGCCAATCGCCGGCCGGGGTGAACACCAGGGCGCGGTCGCTGGCCCAGTGCCAGGCACCCTTGATCGCCGGCTGCAGTTCGATGCCCTGGTGCACCTCTTTACCGATGTCTTCCAGCGGCGCCGCCGAGTCGCGGAAGTCGATGCGCAGGGGGGCGATGACGGGTGTTTCCTGGGTGTAGTCGGTCAGCGCCGGGGCTTGCACCGAGTAAGCCACCGTGTAGGGCACTGGCAGGTTCTGGTACCAGTGCCAGGCATAGGCGCCGGCACCGCCGAGCAGAGCCAGCAGCGCCAGGGCGGCGGCCGTCTGCTTGGGCCGGGCGCGCAGCCAGCGGCCGATAGACGCGAGGCCCTGGCCGAGTTTGCGCAGCCACAGCGGCGGCTGCCAGCTGCCCACCAGGGCGCCCAGCAGCCAGCGCGCCAGGCGCAGCAAGCCGAGGATTACGAAGGCGAAAACGGCGAAAATGCGGCGGCAAGCCGACTTGATCGAAGCGAGCATATGCATCCCTGCAACATGGAGGGCGGACCTTGCGTCCACGGGAGCGACGCCAGTGGCAATCGCGGTGCGGATTATGCGCCCGTCGGCCATCCTGGCGGTGAAGCGCAGCAAAAGATATTTAAGGGGTTTGTGCGCTATATCACGCTTGACCGAGTCGTCAGGTTGAGTGGCTTCTGCGGCAGGGGCTGTGCTGACTTTTAGTGGTACTGGCGATGCTATTCCGGTGGTAGTAGCGCAAGTTGGTGGTGATAGTGCTCCAGCAGGTATTCGGGTAGCCAGCGCTGATAACTGGCGTTGAATACCGCCTGATGGCCCTTGCCTTCCAGGACCTGATTAAGTTCGGCAAACACCCTGTCAGTCTGCGGGCTGCGCGTGCAGCTGAGCCGGCCTGGCAATAACTGCTCGTTGCCGGCAATTGGGTAGAAGCGCAACTGCTGGTGGCTGGCGGTGAAATAGACCATTTCGTTGGGGTAGCTGAAGGTGTAGTCGATGCGCCGACGGTCGAGCATGTTGAACAGGGCGCTGGTGGATTCACCCTGATGAATTCTGGCGAAGCCGTTATGGCCCTCACCAATGTTGGCTTGCAGCAGGTTGTCGATCAGGCTGCCATAGCTGCGGCCACTGGCAATGCCAGGGCGTATCTGCGCACTCTTAAGCAGGCGTTCGAGTTGTACGTGGCCGGCCGCGTCGAGGTAGGGCGCGATTAGCGCGGTCTGCTCCTGACTGACTACCAGGCCCAGTGGCAGTAAGTAGCCGTAGGGTTTGCTGAAGCGTAGAAAGGCCTCACGCTCCGGCGTCTTGAAGGCGGCGAGCAGGCAGTAAGGTCCGCCTTGCTCGGCCATATGCATCACCCGCGGCCAGGGCGTGACCGACTCGGAGAAGTTGTGTTGCGGTAAGGCCTGTTGCAGGTAAGCGAACAGGGTGTTCATGTAGCCCTGATGCGCATGTGGTCCCTGAGTCATGTACATGGGGGGGAATTCCGCCCCCAGCCAGACGATGCTATCGGCCTGAGTTGTTGCAGAAATACAGCTCAGGCCGAGCACTAGCGCTTTCAGTCGTTTCATCACGCGCCCAGGTCGGCATGAAGGCCATATTCATGGCCGGGATTCTCACTCGATCAGTCTAGGGCGCTGTACTGGCTTGTGCGAGCGCAGCTCAGAATCTGTTCACGGTCTTTTGAACTAGAGCCAGACAAGGCAAAAACAGGCGAGGAAGCGGAGTTTACGAGCTGTAAATGAGCATTCCGAGCCTGTTTTTAACGCGGTATGGCTGACGGGCAGGAGATCGTGAACAGATTCTCAGGTTCTGACCTGTTCTTCGATTACTTCCTGAGCCGCACGAAAGGCGTCGATGGCCGCCGGTACACCGGCATACACCGCGCAGTGCAACAGCGCCTCGCGGATTTCCTCGACTGTGCAACCGTTGTTCAGCGCGCCGCGCACATGGCCTTTCAGCTCCTGCGGACATTTCAGGGCGGTCAGCGCAGCCAGGGTAATCAGGCTGCGCGTCTTGCGGTCCAACCCTTCGCGGTTCCACACACCACCCCAGGCGTGCTCGTTGACGAAGTCCTGCAGCGGTTGGGTAAACGCGGTTGCGTTACCCAGGGCGCGGTCGACGAAGGCATCGCCCATCACTTCGCGGCGCACCTGCAGGCCGCTGGGTTTTTCCTGGCTCATCGGCTCTCTCCGGTTCAGCGCTGGCGGTGCCAGGCACGGGCGCCGATCACCGCCAGCGTCACGGCGGTCAGCGGCAGGACGAAGGTCTGCATGGCCTGCTGGAAGGCATCAAGCCAGGGTGCGCCAGTGCTGTGGACGATCAGGTAGGTGGTATAGATGGCGTAGTAGATGACAAACAGCGCGCCTTCCCAGCGGTTGATCGAGTAGCCGTTGAAAAAGATCGGCAGACAGGCCACGGCCACGGCGATCATCACCGGGAAGTCGAAGGCCAGGGCGTTGGCCGCGACCGGGATGGCGTTTGGCGAGACCATCGAAGCCAGGCCAAGCACGCAGAGCAGGTTGAAGATGTTGCTGCCGACGATGTTGCCCACGGCGATATCACGTTCCCCTTTGATGGCGGCCATGATCGAGGTGGCCAGTTCCGGCAGGGAGGTGCCAATGGCGACTACGGTAAGGCCGATAACCAGCTCCGACATGCCCAGGGCGCGGGCCATCTGCACGGCACCTTCGACCAGGAAGTTGGAGCCGCTGACCAGCAGCACCAGGCCGGCAATGATCAGCCCCAGGTTGATGGCCCAGGCATAGGGTTTGACGGGCTCGTTAAGGCCGTACTCGTCTTCAAATTCGTCGCCACCCTCGGCTTTTTTCTCGCGGCGGCTGCTGATGATTAAAAACGCGGTGTAGGCCAGGATGCCGGCGAACAACAGGGCGCCGTCCAGACGGCTGAGGCTGCCGTCATAGGCCAGGGCATAGGTCACCAGGCTGGCACCGATCATGATCGGTACATCCAGGCGGATCAGCTGGCGCGATACCAGCAACGGTGCGATCAGTGCTGTCACACCGAGAATCAGCAGGACGTTGGCGATGTTGCTGCCGACCACGTTGCCGATGGCCAGATCACCTTTGCCATCCAGGGCGGCTTGCACGCTGACCGCGGTTTCCGGGGCGCTGGTGCCGAAAGCGACCACGGTAAGGCCGATGATCAGTGGTGGAATGCCGAACTGGGCGGCCAGTTTGGCGGCGCCGCGTACCAGCACCTCGGCGCCGGCGACCAGCAGCACCAGGCCGGCGATCAAATAGACAAAAGTCATCAGGGTCATGGTCAGGCTCCAAAAAAGATCGGCATAGCTTATTCATCCCGCCAAACAATGCCAGAGCCTGTAGTGCTTTGTTTCAATCGAGCAGGGTTTCGATGCGTACCGGTGCAGTGCCGCTTTTGAGCATGTCGAGCTGCTCGGCGGCGGCTTTCGAGACATCGATCAGGCGCCCGCGCGAGTAAGGCCCGCGATCATTGATGCGCACCGCCACGCGCTTGCCGTTGCGCAGGTTGGTGACCTGTACCCGGGTGCCGAATGGCAACTGGCGGTGGGCGGCGGTCAGCGCGTGCTGGTCGAAGCGCTCGCCGCTGGCGGTTTTGCGCCCGTGGTGCTTGGTGCCGTACCACGAGGCCTGGCCTTCGGCGCGGTAGCCATGAGGATCGACCACGCCCTGGCTGGCGCAGGCGCTGAGCAGTAGGGCGGCGAAGAGGGCAAAAACGATACGCATGATGGCTCCGTTAACCTGTAGCCCGGATGCAATCCGGGAATGCCCAACACCCCGGATTGCATCCGGGCTACGGCTATTCATTCTGGCTGTTCCCATAAAAAACGCCGGGCTAACCCGGCGTCGTTATCGCTAGTGAGCCAATTCGGCTCAGCCTTCGAGCTTCTTCTTCAACAGCTCGTTGACCTGGCCGGGGTTGGCCTTGCCTTTCGAGGCCTTCATCGC
>CAZFKQ010000034.1:0-8653 GCA_964518735.1 uncultured Pseudomonas sp. | reverse complement strand
CGCTACTACGCCCAGGCGGTGCCGCATGCCAGCGGCGACTACTTCATGACCCAGATCGAAGACCTGTTCCTGTTCAACCAGGATGCCGGCGATGCCAGCAAGGACAACGGCAACGTGCTGTTCTACTTCCGTCAGTCGGTACTCGCCCCGGCCCGTCTGGCAGGCACCGAGTTGTTGGTCCACGAGACCGTCGACCAGGTCAAGGAACCGCGCCTGGCCTGGCTCTATGCCGCCGGTCAGCGCCGCGTGCGGCGCACCCCGAACGTCGCCTACGACTCGCCCGGCACGGCTTCCGAAGGCCTGCGTACCACCGACAACTTCGATATGTTTTCCGGCGCCCCGGATCGTTACGACTGGCAACTGGTGGGCAAGGAAGAGCTGTATGTGCCGTACAACAACTACCGCTTCGCCGCCAAGACCAACAAGTACAGCGACATCGTCAAGGCTGGCCACGTCAACCCCGACCTGCTGCGCTACGAGCTGCACCGCGTCTGGCATGTGCGCGCCACGCTGAAGGCCGGCGAGCGCCACCAGTACAAGCAGCGCGACTTCTATTTCGACGAG
This sequence comes from uncultured Pseudomonas sp., assembly GCA_964518735.1. Lineage (GTDB taxonomy): Bacteria > Pseudomonadota > Gammaproteobacteria > Pseudomonadales > Pseudomonadaceae > Aquipseudomonas. Next base: position 8,089 of record CAZFKQ010000034.1, on the reverse strand, counting down.
GACAGCTACCAGATCCTGGTGGTCGACCACTACGACAACCGCGACAACCTCTGGCGCCTCGGCGAGTCCTACACCATCAACATGTATGACCAGCCGCTGATCTGGACCAAGGGCGATGCGGTATATGACTTGATCGGCGGCCGTTATGTGATTGGCATCTTGTCCAATGAAGAACCGGCGGATCAGTTCGATATTGCCCTTAAACCGACGGACTTCACCCCGGCGCAATTACGCCGCGACAGTCGACGTTAGGCGTGGGTAACTTCCAGGTAATTGCAGATCAGCCGCGAAAGTTCCCCGGGCACAACTTCCCGGGGAGTCACGCCGAGGCTGCCGACCATGGTGAAGTAGTTCATCCCGGCAAGCAGCATGTGCGCGGCCAGGTCGGCAGCCTGTTCGGGGTGCGGGTGGCCGATAGCGCTGCGGCGTGCCAGGGCGATGCGGCAGAAGGTCTGGCCGATGTAGGCGTTGAGCTGGTGGAAGCGCTGGCGGAACTGCAGGTCGGCCGAACTGCGGCGGATCAGGGCGCGAAGCAGGCCTTCACTGCCGTCGAAAAGGCGGATCATGCCCTGGATCAGGCCTTCGATCTGCGCTTCGAGGGACAGATCCTGCTTGCCGAGTTCCGCCACCAGGCTGTCGATGGCCAGCCGGCTCTGCTCGACGAAGCGGTCATGCACGGCGTACAGCAGCATGTCCTTGTCACCGAGCAGGCGGTAGAAGGTGCCCACCGAAGATTCGGCGAGTTGGGCAACCTGGGAAATACCGGTTTCCTCGAACTGATTGTTCGCCAGCAGGTCGGCGGCAACATTGAGAAAGCGCTCAAGGGCTTTCTTGCTACGGGCCTGGGTGGGGTTGGCGATGCTGTACATGATCAATTCTCGAACCGGCGCGGCACGATTCTAGGGGGTTTGCCGGGGCAAGGCAAATTGCCGGATTTATCTGCAACGACAATTAATTAGTTATCCGAGAGTGCAACTTTTTAATTATCCGAGTTTGTCGGGTAACGAACTTTCTCGGCCATTTATTATTCAAGGGAAGTGCGTCGCTATGGACTATATAAACTTGCCCGGAGGGCGTTTTGCCTATATCACTCAGGGCCAAGGTATGCCGGTGCTGCTGTTGCATGGGCTGGGTTCGTCGCTGCTCGACTGGCAGCCGCAGATCGAGCACCTGGCGCGCTACTGCCAGGTTTTCGCCCTCGATGTGCGCGGCCATGGCCAGAGCGAACCGCTGCGCGCGCCGGTGAGCATGGCCGAGCTGGCCGCTGACATTGCCGACTTCATCCGCGCCAAGCAGATCCAGCCGTGCATTCTGGTCGGCATCTCCATGGGCGGCATGCTGACCTTCCAGCTGCTCGCCGATCAGCCACAGCTGGTGCGCGCCGCGGTGGTGATCAACAGCGCGCCGAGCTTTATCGTCGACTCCTGGCGCATTCGCCTGCAGGTCTGGTTGCGCCTGGGCCTGGTGCGCCTGTTCGGCTTGCCGGGGCTGGCGCGCATGCTGGCCGGCAAGCTGTTCCCCAAACCGGAACAGCAGGCCCTGCGCGAACTGGTGACTCAGCGCATCGCCGGCAATGAGCAGTCCTCCTACCTGCACGCCATGCGCGCGATTCCCGGCTGGTCGAGTTTGCCGGCGGTGCAGAGGGTAGAGACGCCCCTGTTGGTGGTGACCGGTGATCGCGACTACACGCCGCTGGCCTACAAGCAGGCCTATGTGGCGCAGCTGCGCAACGCCCGCCTGGAGGTGATCGCCGACTCCGGGCATGCCACCCCGCTGGACCAGCCCGAGGCGCTGAACCGCTTATTGGATGAGTTTATCGCCGAGCATTCGGCGGCTTTACCCGCCTGACGCGCTCAAGCGTGCTGGTTACACTAGCCGCAGACTTTCTCTGTGGCCTTTCCCATGCACCTGCTCCCCTGGTCTCACCCCAGTTCCGCCGGTTTCACCCTCACCGGCTGGCACAGCGCGCCTTCGGGCAAGCCGCTGCTGCACTTCCTGCATGGCAACGGCTTCTGCGGGCGTACCTACGAACCCATGCTGGCGCTGCTCGCCGAGCAGTTCGACCTGTGGCTGTGCGATGTTCAGGGCCACGGTGAAACGGAGCACGGTGGGCGCTTCCATGGCTGGAACCGCAGCGCCGAGCTTGCCGTGGAAGCCTTCGAGGCCGGCCGCGGGATCTTCGGCGCAGTGCCACGCTTTGCCCTCGGTCACAGCTTCGGCGGCGTGCTGACCAGCCTGATCCTGGCGCAGCATCCACAGCTGTTCCAGCGCGCGGTGCTGCTCGATCCGGTGCTGTTCAGCCCGCCGATGATCGGCGTCATGGGCCTGTCCGAATTGCTCGGCCTGCACCGACGCAATGTCATGGCGAAGAAGTCGGCGGCGCGGCGCAAGCACTGGCCCGATCGCGCCACGGCGTTTGCCCTGTTGCAGGGCCGCGGCATCTTCCGTGGCTGGACCGACGAGGCCCTACAGGCATATGTCGACCACGCGCTGAAGGACGTGGCCGAAGGTGGCGTCGAGCTGAAATGCCGACCGAGCCGCGAGGTGGATATCTTCAGTTCCTTCCCCAAACGCCTGTGGCCATCGCTGGCCAAGGTGCAGACGCCGACCCTGCTGCTGCACGGGGTCAAGAGTTACCCCTTCGTCGGCACGTCGGCGCGACGCCTGGCGACGAGCAATCCGGCAGTGATCGAGCAGCAGGTCGAGGGCGGGCATTGCTTCATGCAGGAGCACCCAGAGCAGACCGCGCAGCGGGTGCTCGATTTCCTCCTGCCGCGTGCCTGAAATGCCGGCCAGTCGCGAGGCAGTCTGGCTGGCGCTGGCCGATCTGTGGCTGGATACCGAGACCACTGCCACGACGCTCGACGCCATCGTGCGCACCCTGCGCGACAGTGGCCTGCCGTTTGCCGAGCTGGAGCAGATCTTCTACTACGAGGTGGCGCCGGTAGTCTGGCGCAATGCCTGGAGCGTGGCTGGCGAATGGAGCGGTTTCGACCCGCAGTGGCTGGCTGAAGAGTGCCGCCGCAACCAGCAGCGCGGGCGCTGGCACCGCTGCAAATGCCGCGTGCTGCGCCGGCCGATGACCTATGCCTGCATCGAGCTTTGGCAGCAGATAGGCGCCAGGCTGGTACCACCCGAGCTCTAGGGCCTGATCCCGTTTCGCCTGCTTCTGCAAAAGGAGAGTCGAGTGCTCCAGCAGTTGTTCGAGGAGATCCAGCTCGGCAGTACCTTCGTCCGGAGTCTGCCGATTGGCATCGCGCACGATCTTGCCCGGCGCATCGAAGCGGGCAACGCCAGTGCCGTAGCGATCAGTCGATGCGCCGCTGTTCGTTGTCCTTTGGGTGAGTGCGCCGCCAGTCATCCAGCTGGATCACCTTGTCATCCAGCGCGGCCGGTGCCTGGAACGGGTGGGCATCCAGCTCGATGCGCCCAGGTTGCTGACCGAACATGCTGATGCTGCCACTCAGGCGTTGCTCGCCGGTGACGGTGAACTCGAAATCATAGAGCCGCGCCAAGCGGCGATTGCCACGGGCATCGCGCAGCAGTGCCAGGCGGCGCAGGGCGACATTACCATCGAGCAACTCGATATCCAGCTGCGCGCAGTGGCGCTTGACCAGAGCCAGAGCGCGTTCGCGAATACCGTGGCCGCGCCAGAACCAGGCGGCGATGGCGGCACACAACAGCAGCAGGGTCAGATCGGTCAGGCTCAGCATGACAACTCCAGCGGTAACCCAGCCAGCTTAACCGATTCAGTCGATCGCGCTCAGCCCGGCTTGCGATAAGCGGTGTTGTTGGTTAGCGTCCGCGCAGTGCTGAGACGAGGGTGGATATGCGGGTGATCAAGTGGCTGTGCGGGCTATGCCTGGTGCTGGGCTGTGCCGGTGGTGCCTACCTCTGGTTGCGTGACGAGCCGCCCAGTGCCGACGTGCAGCAATGGCTGCAACAGGCGCGTAGCAAACCGGCCCAGAGCGCCGCGTATGTGTTCCTGGCCGGGCTGGATGCACCGCTCCGGCATTCGCCTGCGGCGCTGGGCACGGCGCGGCTGCAGGCCTATGAGCAGTGGCTGGCCAGTCATGGCCCGGCACAGAACTTCACGCCTGCCGCGCAAGCCCGCTTGCCGTTGCCGGAGGGCGCCGAGTTCTGTTCAATTGAGGCTCCAGCCTGTTTTAGCCGCCTGCTGCAAGGTCAGGAGCGCTTGCCGCAGGTGCTGGCCGAGCACGCGGCCCTGCTGGGCCGCTACCGCCATTTCCTGGCTTTGCCCGACTATCACACCCTCAGTTCGCCAGGGCTGGCCGAGCCGTTGCCGCCGCTGCTGTACCTGGCGCGCGCTCAGCAAGTGCTGAGTTTGCAGGCCCTGCAGCTGGCGTTGGCTGGCGAGGGCAAAGCGGCGCTGGCCCTGCTTGCGGAGGATCAGGCCGGCATCCGTCGCCAGCTGGCCAAGGCCGATCAGCTGGCCCTGAAGATGACCTTGGTGAGCATGCTCAACCGCAATCTGGAATGGCTGGTGCGTCTGCATCGTGCGGGAATGCTACCTCGGCCCGCTTTATTGGCGCCGCTGGGTCCGGGAGAGCGTTCTTTGCGCTTTGCCATGCAGCGCGAATTCCTGCTCGGTACGGTGATGCTGGAGAACCTGCGGGCGGAGGACATTCCATCGCTGCTGGAAGAGGCTTCACTGTGGCTCGACTACAAGCCACAGATGACCATCAATGCCAGCCTGGTGCCTTATCGCCAGGTGATTCAGTTGTCTCGCACCTCTCCCGCCGCCTTTGCTGCGCTGCTGAAGCAAAAGCCTCAGCTGCCCGTGCCCAACACCGGCCTGCGCAACCGTGTTGGCAATCTCCTGCTGGATATTGCCAGTGCCGATCTGGTCGAGTACGTCGGGCGGCTGCAGGACCTCGACAGCAAGCTCAAGCTGGTCAACCTGAGTCTGCAACTGCCGGCCGGGCCCGTGACGGCGGCGCAGCTAGCTGCTCTGCGGTACCGAAGTAATCCGTATTACGCCAAGCAGCTGCCGCGCCTCGATAAGCAGGGGCGCATGTGTTTCGACGGGCCGTTGCCGCAGAAGGACTTTGGGCGCTGCGTGCAGCTCTGAGTCTTGTGAGCGACCTCCTGGTTGGTTAGCGTGGCAGCCTTGTCACCCCTCTCGCGAAAAGGATTTCCATGCACTGCGCGACCTGCTGCACGAGTTTTGGGCTACTCAGCCAACGGATGTTCGGAATGCCGGCGCGCGACGCTTCGCAGCGCTCGGCATTGCTGCATCGTTCAGGAGCGAGCAGCCGATGAGCAAGATGAACAAATGGCTGATCTCCGTGCTTGGCGTTCTGGCTCTACTGGGCGGCGTTGTGGCGTTCTGGCTGTATGACGAACCGCTGTTGCCCGACGCGCAGGCCTGGCTGGAGCAGGTCACCAAGGTCGAGGGGGACAGCGCCGCCTATTACCAGCTGTTCGGCCTGGACAGCCCGGCGGGCAGTGATGCGCAGGCGGCCGGGCGCAAACGACTGATGGCCTACCATCAATGGCTGGCCAGCCACGGTCCGGAAAAGGCCATGCCCGCTGTAGATGAGCCGGCGCGTCTGGCGTTACCTGGTGACGAGCTGTGTGCCCTGGCGAAGCCCGGTTGCCTGGCGCGTCTGCGCCAGGACCCTGTATCACTAGCCGCCCTGCTGAGTGATCACGACGAACTGCTGCAGCGTTACCAGCAACTGCTGGCCCTGGAGGACTACCGCACCCTCAGCCGGCCGAGCCAGAGCGAGCCGATGGTGGAGTACCGTTACCTGAGCAAGGCTGCCCAGTTGCGTGGGGCCCAGGCCCTGTTGCTGGCAGAGCAGGGTAAGGGTGCGGCGGCCCTAGCCTTGTTGCAGGGCGATACCCGTCAGCTGCGCGTCTGGCTGGCGCGTGCGGACAACCTGATTCTCAAGATCCTGCTGGCCGGGCTGTTGGAGCAGAACCTGGATGGCCTGGCTCTGCTGTACCACGCTGGGCTGATCCAGAAACCGGCAGCTGAGGCGGCTTTGGGTGTGGCGGAACGCTCTTTGCACGGTGCTATGCAGCGCGAGTTCGCTCTAGTTGCCACTGGCCTGCAGACTTTGCACAAACAGTCCGCCCTAGGCGCCAATCCGGACATTCCGGTCTGGCGCCTGCAATTGGTCTTCAAGTCGCGCATGAGTATCAACGAAGCGTTGCCGCGCTTTTTGCGCGTGGCCGAGGACTCGCAGCTGGATGCCGCTGCCTTTGCCCAGCGCCAGACAGTCGTCAGCGACACCGCCATCAGCACCTGGCGGCGCTGGCGCAACCCGATGGGGGCGATTCTGGTGGCTATCGCCATACCCGACTTCACGCCCTATCTGGCACGGTTGCATGATCTGGATGCCAAGCTGGCGCTGTTCAATGCCCTGGGTACAGCCGTGCCGGCAAGTGCCAATCCCTATTACCCGCAGGCCCGGCCGTTCTGGGATGGCAAGCTGCAGGCCTATTGTTTCGACGGGCCGTTGCGTGATGAACAACGCCGCCGCTGTTTGCCCTGGCTAGCCCCGCCGCGCTGATCGCGGCTAAGCTTGCAGCTGCGCCGCTAACGCGCGCTTTACTCACCCTGCCGGATGCGCCTTTTGCCGTCGACTCACCCGCTCAGTGCACTTCGCCTCGCCCTGCTGGCCATGTTCCTGCTGGTGTGTGGCCCGTTGCTGTCGCAGGCGCTGGTGCCGGCCGGGCAGGGTGCTGTGCCGGGCTGGATGAGCGAGCTGAGCTGCGCCGCCGAAGACAACGGCTCGCATGCCGCCGGTACGCACGATGCGCTGTGGGCCAAGTGTGGCTACTGCACCTTGCTGTTCACCTCGCCAGCGCTGACCTGCAGCCTGTCGCCAACTCTGGCCCGCGCGCCACTGGCCGCCGTGCCGGTGCTGCAGCGCCAGGTCGCGGCGCCACCCACCGCGCCACTCTTTCCCGCCGCCCATCCGCGCGCGCCGCCCGTTTTGTCGAGCTGATTCGCTGTGTCCCGCCCGCGTGCCCTGCTCCTGCAAGGCCGCTGGCGCACCGTGCCGCCGCCCCTGTCCAGTGGGTGTCGGCGCCGAAGCTGTTCGATACGAGGCTACCGCCCCATGACTGTACGCACCCCGTCCTTCTACAACCTGGCCTGGCGCTGGCACTTCCTTGCCGGCCTGTTCGTCATCCCGTTCATGCTGATGCTGGCGCTGACCGGCATCGTCTATCTGTTCAAACCGCAGCTTGATCAGCTGATGTACCCCGAGTTACTCAACGTGCAGCCGGGCGCGGCGGTGCTTTCCGCCGATGATCAGTTGCAGCGCTTGCAGCAGGCCTACCCGCAGGCGCAGGTCAGCCAGTACCTGCCCGCACCTGCCGCGGATCGCAGCGCGCAGTTCGTTGCCACCCTGGACGGGCGCAAGCTCAACCTGTTTGTCGATCCCTACAACGGTGCCGTGCTTGGCACGCAGGATGCCCAGGACAACCTGCAGGCCATCGCCCGCGCTCTGCACGGCGAGCTGCTGATCGGCACTGTCGGTGATCGCCTGATCGAACTGGCTGCCGGCTGGGGCGTGGTGCTGGTGGTGTCCGGTCTGTATCTCTGGTGGCCGCGTGGCCAGGGTGGCGCCGGCGTGCTGTGGCCGCGCCTGTCGGCCCGTGGCCGCCTGCTGTGGCGCGACCTGCATGCGGTCAGTGGCTTCTGGGGCAGCGCTCTGCTGCTGTTCATGTTGCTGACTGGCATGACCTGGACCGGCTTCTGGGGCGAGAAATTCGCCGGAGCCTGGAACCACTTCCCCGCGGCGATGTGGACCGATGTGCCGACTTCGACCCTGCAGGCACGCAGCCTCAACAGCGCCGCCGACCAGACCGTGGCCTGGGCCGTGGAGAACACCCCGCTGCCGGTGTCCACCGGCCATGCCGGGCACCACGCCGAGGCCGGCGTTGCAACAGCGGCCAGCGGGCGAATTGCTCTGCAGCAGGTGGTCGACACGGCCACTCGCCTCGGCGTGGCACCGGGCTACAGTGTGACCCTGCCGGCAGACGCCAGCGGCGTGTTTACCGTCGCCCTGTTTGCCGACGACCCGCGGCATGACGCCACCCTGCACCTGGA
>CAZFKQ010000033.1:0-11961 GCA_964518735.1 uncultured Pseudomonas sp. | reverse complement strand
ACTTGGCACCCGGTCGAACGCCGATCAGTTACGAGGCGAGTTTTTCAACGGAATATGCCAGAAGCGGACAATCTGCTTTTACAGGTATGCGTCTGTTTTTCACTTCATAGTTGAGACTAGGAAAGCCTCAACTCGATCGAAGGACACCTCAAGTTCGCCTTCCTTTTCCCTCAAAACCATGGCGCCACACGACAAACTGCATGGCACCGCTGCCGCGTTGTTCAGCGAAGCGAGTGCGTAACTACGGGTGCATCGAGGCCAGGTGGGAGCCGCATGCCACCAGCATTGACCTGCAGCACTTCGGAAACCAAGAACTCGTCGGCCACCGCGCTCTTGTCAGCAGGAAGCATCAGCGACCAGGCCTGGTCCGTGCGTGTGCCCGGGTTGTTTGGAGTGTTGGGGGTGGTGGGGGTGATGGGTGTAGTGGGTGTAGTGGGTGTAGTGGGCTCCGGGTAGATGGTGCCCACATTGCCGCTCGCCTGAGCGATCTGGTAGCCGTAGACCGGCTTGCCACCGTTCTCGGCACTGGCGATGCTCAAGCCGCTGGAGGTCACCGTCTTGCCGGTGCCAACGCTGGCGTTGTCGTAGCTGCCTGTCGTCGGCATATTGAGCACGACCGTATCGCCATCGACGGCGCCGGATACCGCATAGTTGGCGGCGGACAGGGTGGCAGTGGCCGTGCCGTCATAGGTCTTGGCGACGGTGCCGACTAGCTGGGTGCTGAGGGTCGGTGCCAGGCTGTAGAGGAAGCCATTGCCGCTACCAGCCACGGTGGTACTGCCGTAGCTGGCGTTGTATTGCTTGAAGTCGTAGTCCAGGCCGCCGCGGGTGTCGCCGGCGGGGTTCGCCGACCACACCAGCCAGCGTCCGTTGGGGGTGGAAAGGGCGCTGCTACCCACATTGTTGGTGAATGTCTGCCCGGCCAGCTCGATGGCGGTGCCGGTGGCCTGGGAGGTGATGCTGGCGTTCAGGGTCAGGCTATTGCCGGCCAGCAGTTTCAGGGCCCCGTCCACCGAGATGGCACTGTTGACCGTAATGTCGTTGCTGGCCTGCAGGGTCAGTGTGCTGCCGGCGACTGCGGCCCTGGCGATGGCGCCGGGGCTCACTGCCTGGTCGCCAGCGCTGTTGTTCAGCGTATCGGCGAAGTCGGCATCGCGCTGCACCAGCCACAGGCTGCCGGCGCCGCTCTGGCCATCGACGGTGGCCTCCGGCGAGCGCACCAGGAAGTCGTTGCCGGCCAGCAGTTGGATGCCGCCGGAGCTGAGCTGGTCGCCGGCCTGCTGACCGACCAGGGCGTTGCTGGTGGAGGTGTAGCCGACCAGGCCGGTGCTGCCGCTGCCGATCGCGACGGCGCCCAGGTTGGGCGTGGAGCCAGGGCTCCAGTTGAAGTAGGGCACCAGGTAGTCGTGGTTTGGCAGTACGTAGACGCCTTGCTGGGTGAGGCTATTGGTGGCTGAGCCATAGAAGGTGTTGCTGGCGTTGGTCAGGCCGACCAGGGGCGCATCGCTGTCGATGAAGGTGATGGAGCCGGCGCTGGCGCTGCCATCTGGATTCTTAGCGGAGTAGCCGTAGATCACGAAATGGCCGTTGCCCAGGTCAAGCACGCCGCCTTGGGCGCCCAGCGAGGCCAGCCGATAGCCGCCGACCAGGGCGGTCGTCGGGGAGATGCTGCCGACGAAGCTGCCGTCATTGCTGCCCACCGCGACGTAGCCCTGGCGGTTGCCCCAGTTCGAGTTGTTGAGAACAAACTTGCCGTTGCTCAGCACGGTGATGCCCGGATCCATGGTGTCGACCATGGAGTTGCTGCTGTCGAACGTGCCGGTGCTGGCGGCGCTGCCGTCGCGCCACGCCACGTTCCCCGATCCGTCGTGCCATTGGGCATTGCGGATCAGGTAGTTGCCGCCTGTCAGGGCGAGGATGCCGCCATTGCCGACCTGGTCGTTGTCGAGGTCGCCCACCATGGAGTTGGCGGCCGACACGGCGCCGACGGTGCTGCCGTTGCCGTTGGCCCAGGTGACCGCGCCGACCAGGCTGAGGCCGTTGAGGGCGTCGTTCCAGTGCTGGCTGGTGACCACGTAGTGGCCATTGGTGAGGGCAGTGGCAGAGAGGCCGACATGATCGTAGGCCGTGCTGCCCACCAGGGAGTTGCCGGCGTTGATGAGGCCGACCGTGCCGCCGGTGCCGTTGCCCCAGGTGGAGGCCCCTACTTCCGAGTTGACGCCATCGTTCCAGTAGGGGCTGCTCACCACGTAATGGCCGTTGCTGAGAGCCGTTGAGGTTAGGCCTACTCGGTCGTAAGCCAGGCTTCCCACCAAGGAGTTGGCGGCGCTGACGGCACCCGCCGTGCCGCCATTGCCGTTGCCCCAGGTGGAGGCCCCGACTTCCGAGTTGAGGCCGTCGCTCCAGTAGGGGTTATTGACCACGTAGTTGCCGTTGCTCAGAACGGTGACCCCGAGGCTGCCGACCCGGTCATTGGCGGTACTACCCACAAGGGAGTTGGCGGCGCCGATAACGCCGGCGGTGGGGCCGGTGCCACTCATCCAGGTGGCGGCGCCGGCGCTGCCGTTCCAGTAGCCGCTGGTGACTACCACGTTGCCGTTGCTCAGCTCGGCGTAGCTGGGTTTGTCGCCGTAGGGGTGGTTGGAGATGTAGCCCACCCGGTCTGCCGCGTAGCTGCCGATCAGGGAGTTGCTCGCGTCCACCACGCCGGTGGTGGCGGCGGAACCGCTCATCCAGGTGACGGCGCCGGTGTCGATCTGCGGGGTGAGATGCCAGTGCTTGCTGAATACGAGGACGTTGCCGTTGCTGAGACTGACGATGCCGCTGTTGAGGCTGCTGTCGGTGCCGAGGAAGTCGTTGGTGTTGCTGCCCACCATAGAGTTGGCGGCGCCGATTACGCCCACAGTGGGGCCGGTGCCGCTCATCCAGCTGACGGCGCCGGCATCGACGGCGGCGCCGTTGTCCCAGCGGCTGCTCCAGGTGATCGCGTTGCCCTGGCTCAGGGCCAGGACGTTGGTACCGATGTAGTCGTCGGAGGTGCTGCCGACCAGCGAGTTGGCGGCGCTGACGACGCCCGTCAGGGCATGGTTGGCGTAGCCGTAGGTGACGGCGCCGGCGTTGGTCGCGCTGCCGTTGTTCCAGAACCTGGAGCCGACAATGTAGTTGCCATTGGTGAGTGTGGTGAGCGTATGGCCCACGCGGTCGTTTGTGGTGCTGCCGGTGAGGGAGTTGGTGCTGGTGACGAACCCGGAAAGCCCGGTGGTGCCGTTGAACCAGGTCACCGCGCCGACGTTGGCCAGGGCGCCGTTGTCCCAGTCGGGGCTGGCTACCGCCACGTTATTGCCGGCCAGCGCGGCGACGCCGCCGGAGCCGATGTTGTCGCCGGCGGTGTTGCCGTAGAGGGCCGAGATCAGCCCCCCGGTCTTGCCGTTGTAGAGAAAGACCGCACCGGTGCTGAGGTTGCCGAAATAGGCGCTGGGTGTGCTGACGGCGATATTGCCGTTGCCCAGCTGGGTGATGTTGCCGCCGCCGTGCTGGACCCCGGCCTGGGGGTTGGGGTCGGCGAGGTCGAGGTAGAGCTGGTCGCCGACCGTGTCGGTGATGACCAGGTTGGTGGGGTCGAACAGCACCTCGCCGCCCTTCCCGGCATTGACCTGCCCGCCATAGTTGAGGGTGCCTTTGCTTGACACCTCGATGAAGCCGCGCTCGCCTGTGGCGGCCTGGCCACTGAAGTCGGTACGCGCGTCGGACCATACCACGATGTCGCCGTCGGCACCCTTGGCGCTCAGGTGGGTGTGGGGATTGACACGGGTGGTGTGGGCGTTTGCCACGTCCGGGTTCGCTCCGTGGGCGTCGCCGCCGATGCGGATGGAGCCGCCTTTCGCCGTGCCGTCGGCCTTCACGCTGGCGGCCGCCAAGTTCACGGTCTGCCCGGTGACGGTGATGTTGCCGCCGCGCTGGCCGTTGGCGCTCAAGCTGCCAGAAATGAACGACGAGTCGCCGCCGTTGATACGGATGGAGCCGCCCTGGGTCGAGCCGTTGGCGGTGATCTGGCCTTGGGTGGTCTGCAGGGCGCCATGGCTGGCATCCACCGTCACCGCGCCGCCGTTGCCGTCGGCATGGATGGTGCCGGCCTGGATGACACCCTGGCCGGCCAGGCTGATGCGGCCACCGGTTTCGCCGCTGGCGTCCAGGGTGCCGGCATTGACCAGCCTGTCGCCTTCCAGGCGGATTACGCCGTTACGATTGCTCAACGAGCCGGCTTCGATCACCCCTTCGTTGTTCACCACCGAGTTCAGCAGGCCGTCGGCCGCCTTGGCAGTGAGGACCACCTGGCCGCCCTCTGCCTGGATCAGTTGCTTGTTCTGGGCCAAGGCCTGAAGAGCGCCTTTGTCCACCTGCACGCTGAGCAACTGGTCGCCGGCGAAGTCCAGAGTCACCTGATCTCCCGCCGCCAGGGTCACGTTGCCAAGCCTGGCCTGGATGATTCCCTCGTTGCTGACTTGGCCCCCCAGGAGAGTCACAGAACCGCCGTCCTTGGCGGTGATGTTGCCCTGGTTGGTCACGCGGCTGCCTGTGCCCTTGAAGGTATAGTTGCCCGCAGCAAGATCTTGGTCCGACAGATCCAGGGTCGAAGCTACCAGACCACCAACGTTCACCTGGGCGCTCTTGCCGAAGAGGATGCCGTTGGGATTGATCAGGAACACCTGGCCGTTGGCCTTCAGGGTACCGTAGATGCTCGACGGGTCGCTGCCTACTACACGGTTGACGGCGATGGCACTGCTGTTGGGCTGGACGAAACTGACCTTCTCCCCCTTGGCGATGTTGAAGCTGTTCCAGTTGATCGCCAGGTTCTGCGACGACTGGTTCACCGTCATGCTGCCATTGGCGCTGGCGATGCTGCCCTGTCCCAGGCTCACCTGGCCGGCGGTGGGCAGCGCCAGGGCGTGGCCGCAGGTGCCGGCCAGGAGGATGGCGAGCAGGCTCTTGCCTCGGCCTTGCTTGCCCCGGCCCTGAGCGTTCTCGGGTGCTGGCACATAGGCGCCATGGGCAGCGTTCCAGATCAGACGATAGACGTGGTTCATGATGTCGGCCTTGAAAGTCGTGTTCAGAAGTACTTCACGGTCTGCAGCCCAAAGCGCGGGCTGCGATCCTTATCGGAGGTTGGTTCGCTGCTAGTGCGCCAGGCGGCGAAGGCCTGCAGGCTGATCTCCGCGGGCAGGACCAGATTCACCCCCAGTCCCACCCCGGAGAGCGTGCGGCTGTTGTTGAGGGTGCCGGCCACGGGGTCATGGCTGAGTCGCCCGCCCGCCGCGTCATAAAAGCCGAAGAACTGCCAGGCGGAGTCGTGGGAATAGCGCAGCTCCAGGTTCGCCAGCCAGGCATCGTCGGCAGAAGCTTCGCCCTGGGGATAGGCGCGCACGCCGTAGGCCCCACCCAGGCTGAGTTTTTCCGAGGAATCGAGGTTCTTCGCGGCCCGTTGGCCGGACACGCGACCCTGCAGGCTGAACCTGTCGCTGAGGCGCTGCAGGCGGGAGAGCTGGAAAGCAAACTTGGTGTAGACCCCGTCGGTCTCCAGCCCGGCGTCGTCGAGGGCGGCGCTTGCCTCGTCCAGCTTCAGGTGCCCGGTAATCAGGCTGACGCCGTACTGCATAGCACCGCCACCGAGCCAGCTGTCCTGATGGTCGCCGCTCAGGCCCAGGCTCCAGACGTCCAGGGTCTTGTCTAGGATCGTGTCGGTGATATCGACACGATCCTCAAGCAGCTTGCGCTCGTAGCTCAGCTGCCCATTGAGTCGTGCCAGACGGCTGCGCATCAGGGGCTGCAGCGCATAGACCGATGCGATGCTGGCCTTGCCATGGGCGTCCAGCGACTCGAAGTCTTCGCCCAGCTCGTAGCGCATCTCCGACCAGGCCAGGCCGACCTGGGTGGCATGCGGGCCGACCGGCAACTGATAGGCGAGTCGTCCGTAACTCATCCCGGAGCCGGACGTCAGACCACGCAGGCTGAGTGTATCGCCAAGGCCGGTGGGACTGTTGATGGCGAGGTTACCGCCAAGCCGCTCGTTGCCGGTGTAACTGTTATCGAAGTTGTCGAGTTCCAGGCTTCCGGCCAGTCGGGGGCCTGCCCCCAAGGAAACATCGAGGTCGGTGAGACCGACCGAGGCACCGGGCTTGAGGGTGGAGCGCACCTCGACACCGGGCAGGTCGTTGAGCAACAGCAGGGACCGCTCCAGGGATTCGGCCTGCACCGCCGCCCCCGGCTGCAGATCGTCGAGCTTGCGCCGTGCCGTGGCATCACCGAGGAGTGAGCGGTTGTCCAGTTCGATCTTGCCCAGCCGGCCCTCGAGAACGGCGATGGTCAGCAGCCCGTTATCGATGTCCTGCGCCGGTAGATAGGCGCGGGCCAGCAGATAGCCATGGTCGCGGAAATGATGGGTGATACGGTCGGCCAGGCCCTGCAGCTCGGCCAGGCTCAATTCGCGTTCGGTGCTGTCGGCAAGCAGCGCCAGCAGTTGTGCCTCGCTGAACTCGCGGGTGCCGACGATGCGGAACGCCTTGACGTACACCTTGACGTCGCTGGGCAGCGTCATCGCCGGGCGAGCCGGCGCCGACTCGGGCAAAGCGTTGTCGGAGGGCGGTGGCAGGCTGAGCGGGGCCTTGATGCTTTCCAGGATCCGGCCAGCATCGGGAATCTGGGCAGCCAGAGCAGGCTGTGCAAAACACAGGGCGAATGCGACTAGGCCGCTGCATCCGGTGGGTTTCATGAATCTACTGCCTCGCATATGGCTTTGCTTGCTGGGGCGGCATGATCCCATGGGCGCTGCGCAGGCACTTTGCCAGCAGGTACGAAGACTTTGCCGACAGACAATTTTTTCCCTTTGGCCATGGGAAGCGATGTGTGTTCTGGGCTCTAATACCGGCTCCCCCACACACCCACAGACGCCGCCGGCATGCGCATCACCAGCAACCCTAAAATCCTGCTCGTTGACGACTCGGTGGCCGATCTACGGGTGCTGACGGAGTTTCTGTCGGCCCGGGGCCTGGACATCGTGGTGGCTTTCGACGGCAAGGATGGCTATCGCAAGGCACAGCTGCTGCGTCCCGACCTGATCCTGCTGGATGTGCACATGCCCGGCAGTGACGGCTTCGCCACCTGCCGGCTGCTCAAGGCCAACCCGGAAACCAGTGCCATCCCGGTTATCTTCCTGACGGCAGCCAACCAACCGCAGGAGCGCCTGGCGGGGCTGACACTGGGGGCGGTGGACTACATAGCCAAGCCGCTGATCGATGAGGCGGAAGTGGTGGCGAGGGTGCAGATCCACCTGGATCTCGCCCGCCGCCTGCGCGCCGTTGCCCCTCCCGCTCCGTCAACGACCGCGGATACCCGGCCGGAAGCGGTGCTGGTGAGGGTCGCCACCGACCATCTGCGCCAGGATCTGCGCCACCCACCTTCGCCGGAAATGCTGGCACGCCTGTGCGGGACCAACGAAACCCGCCTCAACGAGGCCTTCCGCAAGATCGTCGATATGCCGATCTATGCCTGGCTGCGCGAGGAGCGCCTCAGCCAGGCACAGGGATTGCTGGCCCGTACCGAGACCCCCATTGGCGACATTGGCGATCATCTGGGCTACACCAATGCCGCCAGCTTTTCCAAGGTCGTGCGTGAGCGCTTCGGCTGCTCGCCGCGCGAGTTGCGTGCGCGCCTGCGAGAGCAAGCGGGGCAGCGCGCCTCCCTACAGCAAGGAGCTGCGGACGATGCCTGCTGACGGGCGCCTGCTGCACTTTTGGCGAGTGCTTTGCCTGTGTTGTCTGCTGAGCCTGGCCGGCAGCGCCTGGGCGGAAGTACAGGATCTGCGAGACGACAGCGCCTTCCAGTCGCTGGAAAAATTCGACCTGCGTCTCGATCAGGACGGCAGCCTGGACATTGCTGCGGTGGCCGCCACGCCCGAACACTTTGTCCCCGTCACGGTACAGAGTCTGTCCCATGGATTCGATCCCCGGCCGCTCTGGTTGCGTCTAAGCCTGCGCAACCCGGGACACACCCCGCTCAGTCGCTGGCTGGAAATCGGCCATGCCCGACTGGAGTCGGTACAGCTCTACATACGGGACGGCGATGGCCCTTGGCAGGTTCTGGCCAGCGGCCTGACGGTACCCATGGAAGCACGCCCGCTGCCCGGCCCGACGGCGTTATTCCCGCTTACCCTGCAGCCGGGCGAAACCCGCACCTTCTATCTGCGTCTACAGTCGCAGTCTGCCCAGTACCTGGATGCTCGTCTTTGGGCCCCTCACGCCTATCACGACAAACAGCTGCGGGTTGAAAACCTGCGCTCGATGGCCTTAGGCGGAATTATCCTGACGGGCCTGCTGTCGCTACTGATCTTTATTCAGCTGCGGGAGGCACCCTACCTCTATTTCGGTCTGGAAATGTTTCTTATCAGCGCCTTCGAAGCGGTCATGGGGGGACTGGCGCAACAGTACCTGTGGCCAAGCACATGGCCTTTTCCACTTGGCCTCGTACCGCTGCTGGGTGCTGGCATGGCGATCATGCATTGCCAGTTTGTGCGCACTTTTCTCGACCTCAAACGGCTGGGGCGGGGCTGGGATCGCGCCCAGATTGCCGTCACTGTCCTTGTGGTCGCCGCCGCCCTGGCAGCCAACCTGCACCACTATATTTTCTGGATTCAGGTACTGTCCCTCTGTGCGCTACTTACCCTCGGCATCGGCATCCTCACCTCTTACCTAGCCTGGCGCGCTGGCAATACCTCCGCACGTCTCACTCTAATTTCCTTCGCCACCTTTGCTGTTACCGTGCTGGTTCGAGAGGCCGGGATGTACCTGGGCTTTAACCCCACCGGCCCGACCCTGGCCAGCGCCTTGCCCTGGGCAGTGCTGGTGATGGCCCCGATCATCCTCATCGCCATTGCCAGTCGCACCCAGCAACTGGCCGCCGCTCTCGCGGTGGAGCGCGAAGCCAATAGAGCCAAGACCACCTTCCTGGCCCATATGAGCCATGAGTTGCGCACGCCGCTCAATACCATCATCGGCTTCGCCCAACTTTTGCAGCGCGGCTCGCGCCGCCTCGGCCCAGAGGAAGGCGCCCGCGCCATTGAGAGCAGCGGGCGTCATCTTTTGCATCTCATCGACGAATTGTTGGACGCAGCCAGGGCGGAAATCGGCCAATTGGACGTGATGGCGACGCCGCTGGCGTTCCGTCCTTGGCTGGCGGATATGGTGGAGGTCGCCCGGCTGCAGGCTGAGGCAGCGGGTAACAGCTTCTCTCTTGAGGAGCAGGGTGTGGTTCCCGAATACCTGTCCATAGACAGCCGGCGCCTACGTCAGGTGCTCGATAACCTGTTCAGCAATGCCAACCGGTATACCAGCAGCGGTCGTATCAGCCTGCGCTACCACGGAGAGAAGCAAGGCGACCAGGTCCGTCTGTTTTTCACGGTGGAAGACAGCGGTGGCGGTATTGCCGCCGATGACCTGCCAAACATCTTCCAGCCCTTCGTTCGTGGCAGCAATCAAGTCAGGGAAGGTTCCCGCGCCGGAGTCGGCTTGGGGCTGGCCATCGCTCGGCAACTGGTACAGTGCATGGGCGGCGAGCTGAGTGTGGCCAGCACCCTGGGCCAGGGTAGCGCGTTTCGCTTCCACGTGATGGGCGAGCAACTGACGGAGCTACCGCCGGAGCCCGTGGCGGCGGTAGCAGCCGCGCTCCCCTCCCTGGGAGATCAAGTCGTGCTACTGGTGGAAGACGATCCGGATCTGCGTCTGCTGCTGGCCGAGCAATTGAGCCAGCATCAACTTAAGGTGGTAACCGCTGTCGATGGCCGGGATGCGGCCAGCCAGTGGCGCGACGATATCGCTTTGGTAATTACCGACCAGTTCATGGACGGGGGCGACGGCTGGTCTGTCCTGCAGATGACGGCAGAGCGCTCCCCGGCCACCCCTGTAGTTCTGCTTTCCGCTGCAGCGCCACTGCCGCCGGAAGGTTTTGCGCCGCATCTAAGATTTGCTGCCTGCCTGCGAAAACCGATAAGCGAAACCGAGCTGGCGGATCTCTTGGGCCGGTTTCTGGGCTTGCAGGATCTAGCCTCGGCCCTCTGCGAGACGCCAGCCTCCGGCACTACTGCCCGCCCGGATGCGACACGGCTGGCCATTCTGGCGAATCTGGTGGACACCGGTCAGGTAACGCTTATCGAAAAATGGGCCCACGAGCTGGCGGTAGAGCATCCCGGGTGCACCGGCTTTGCTGACGCAGTCCTCCAGGCTGCCTTGACCCTGGACTTCCCTCGGCTGGCAGATCTGGTCGAGACGGCTGGCTGACTTTAGCGAGCTCTGCTCAAGTAAATGCCCCTTCTTTCGAGATAACTTCCAGTCTCAGAAAATGATGTCGTTCAAATTCTACCGGCAACGGATTCTCCCTCGAGTTTTGTAGACGCCTTGGCGTCCGCTTTTGGCCGATTCTGTTGAAAAATTCGGTTTCTGAGAGAGCTGCTTTTCGCCGGCACAAAAATCGCTCGATTTCGGTTCTGCTACGCAAAATCTAAGACAGATCAGTGTCCTGTGTGAACCAGATTTCGACGTCGTTTACTCACTTTCATGGGCAAAAATCACGACGGAACTTTTTCAACAGAATCGGCCGACTCCAGCCCCTCAACTGTCGCTTCTTGAGCCTCTCGACAACCTCTGCACAAAGCAAGAAACGGCCAACTTCTAAGTGTTCTGCGCGATATGCCAGAGCACGCCGCTTGGGTCGAACAGTACGAACTCCCGCATGCCCCAGGGCTGATTGACAAGCTCTCCCATGCGCACGGCAAAGCGTTCGGCCAGTCCCGACTCGCTGAGGTGGCGGTGCCAGGCGTCGACATCTTCTACCAGCAGGTGCATGACGAAGTTTTCCGCCTGTTCGCGCACATAGAAGTTCTGCAGCAGGAAGCTGCAGTTACCGTGGTGCATATAGGCCAGGTTGTCGTCGCTCCAGGGCATGCTGAAGCCCAGGGCCTGGTAGAAGGCCTGGGAGCGGGCGAAGTCCTTGGCGGGAACCAGGGTCTTGAGTTCCACGCTGCTGAGGTTGCTCATCGGCGGTGTTCCTTGAGGTCAGTACAGGTCGTTGCGTTTGGCGGGCTTGATCACCTGGAAAAGGCTATAGCCCAGGCCGATATCGGTGATCACGAGGGTGCAGACGGCGGGGATGGCGATCAGCGCGTGGATGAGCATGGCCGTGGCTGCATAGGCGCCGAATTCGATAGCGCGTAGGGCTGACGGCAGGGGATCGCGGCGGCTCTCCAAGAGTTCCTGGCGCAGGGCGGGCAGGTCGGGCCAGTGCTCGCTGTCGATCTTCGTGCGCATGGCGTGCGGGTAGAGGTTTCGGCTGCGGCAGCCACGGCGGAAGGCGCACCACATGCGTTTGGGTTCGAGTACCAGGCCGGTGGAGAGGGCGATCAGGTTCATGGTGCCGAGCAGGGGCGAATTGAACATCGAGCCGGTGCCCAGCTCCCAGGCGCTGACCTCGCCTTCACCGATGCGCCCGGTGCTGTAGCCGGTCGCGACGTGGTGCAGATCGTGGTACTTGAGGTAGCGGTGGCGGGTTTCGATATTCGGCAGTGGTACCAGCAGGCAACCGGTGTAGACCGGCACGGTGCAGGCCTGGCGGTCGGCGGTGTCGCTGAAGCCGCAGCGGCGGTAGAAGGCCGCCAGTTCTTCCTTGAGCGTCATGGGGTTCGTCCTTGTGTTTGTAGGAGCCAGGGGACGCCTAGTCCTTGCTGGCGATCAGGTCTGCATAAAAGCGATCGCCAGCAAGCTGGCTCCTACATAGTTAGCGGGGGTACAGCGGCGGCAGTGGGCTGGGTTCCTGCTGGCTGCTTGGGGCTTCCAGATTGGGCAGGCTGCGGATTGCCTTCCACAGGCTTTCGCCTTGCCAGTGCTGGCCGCTCTCGCTGTACAGCGCGCCGTTGAGGCC
>CAZFKQ010000032.1:0-13723 GCA_964518735.1 uncultured Pseudomonas sp. | reverse complement strand
ATCTTTAGTGTCCTGGCTATTCGTGATCAGGTGGCGCCGCCGACCATCAACCTGGATGAACCGGACGAAGGCTGCGATCTGGACTTCGTCGCGCATCAGGCCAAGGCCCTGCCGATCGACGCGGTACTGTCCAACTCCTTCGGTTTTGGTGGCACCAACGGCTCGCTGGTATTCCGCCGGTTCGCCGGTTGATGCTGAGCTGGGTCGACGGTCAGCCGGCCACGCAGCTGTCCATCCGGGATCGCGGCCTGGCCTATGGCGATGGTCTGTTCGAGACCATCGCCGTGCAGCGCGGCCAGCCGCGCTTGCTGGCGCGTCACCTGGCGCGCTTGCAGCAGGGTGCCCAACGCCTGTCCCTGGCGCTCGATCTGCAGGCCGTGCAGACCGAGTTACTGGCCTTCTGCGCCGAGTTGGGCGAAGGCGTGGCCAAGCTGATCGTCACCCGTGGTGAAGGGTTGCGCGGTTATGCGCCGCCACAGTCAAGCCGGCCCTGTCGTGTTTTGCTGGGCAGTCCCGCTCCGAGTTACCCGTCTGAGCATGCCGAGCAGGGCGTGCGCCTGTTTCCCTGTGTCACCCGTCTGGCCGAGCAGCCACTGCTGGCCGGTCTCAAACACCTCAATCGCCTCGAGCAGGTCCTGGCTCGTGCCGAATGGCAGGATCCGGCTTATGCCGAGGGTTTGATGTGCGACAGCTCAGGACGGGTGATTGAGGGCGTCTACAGCAACCTGTTCCTGTGCAAGGACGGCGAGTTGCTGACTGCCGAGCTTTCACGCTGTGGCGTGGCCGGGGTGATGCGTGCCGAGGTGCTGGCCCAGGCCGAAGCGCTCGGCATAGCCGTGCACATTCGCGATATCAGCCGCGCTGAGCTGCTTGCGGCCGATGAGGTGTTTCTCTGCAACAGCCTCTATGGCATCTGGCCGGTGCGTGAATTGCAGGGGCACGACTGGCCGGTCGGCCCGCTCACCCGTAAACTGCAGGCCATTATTCGCAGTCTTCTGGATTCCTGATTCGTGATTCGCAAGCTTTTGCTGCTGCTCGCCGCAGGCCTACTGCTGCTCGTGTTGTCTTCGGCGCTGGCGGCCTGGCGCATGCATTCGGTTTTGCAACAGCCGCTGCAGTTGAGTGAGGAGCGCCTGCTGATTGTCGAGTCAGGCGCTACGCCTGGCGGTCTGCTCAACCGGCTGGAAAGCGAGGGCGTACTGGATGGCGCTTTCTGGTTGCGGCTGTACTGGCGTTTCAACCTGACCGGCCAACCGCTGCACAGTGGCGAGTATCGCCTGCAGCCCAGCCAGACTGCCCGTGATCTGCTCGGCATCTGGCAGCGCGGCGAGGTGGTGCAATACAGCCTGACCTTGGTCGAGGGCTGGAGCTTCCGCCAGGTGCGCGCCGCGCTGAACAAGCAAACAGCCCTCAGGCAGACCCTGGCCGAACTCGATGATGCCGCCTTGATGGCCAAACTTGGCCAGCCCGGCGCCAATCCCGAGGGGCGTTTCTTCCCGGATACCTATCGCTATGTGCGTGGCATGAGCGACTTCGATCTGCTCAAACAGGCCCATGCTCGCCTGACCGAGGTGCTCGAAGAAGAGTGGCAGAAGCGCGCCGAGGGATTGCCCTATCGCAAGCCCTACGATGCGCTGATCATGGCTTCCATGGTTGAGAAGGAGACCGGTGTGCCGGCCGAGCGGGGGCAGATCGCCGGCGTGTTCGTCCGCCGCCTTCGCCTTGGCATGCGCCTGCAGACTGATCCGACGGTCATCTTCGGCCTAGGCGAGCGCTACAACGGTAACCTGACACGCGCCCATCTGCGCGAGCCGACGCCTTACAACACCTACACCATCGATGGCATGCCGCCGACGCCGATTGCCCTGGTCGGGCGCGAGGCTATCCACGCCGCCCTGCATCCGGTGGCGGGCAAGAGCCTGTATTTCGTCGCCCGTGGTGATGGCAGCCATGTATTCTCCGACTCCCTGGAGCAGCACAACCGTGCGGTGCGCGAGTACCAGCTGAAACGTCGTGCCGACTACCGTTCCAGCCCAGTGCCTCAATAAGGATTATCCGTGAGCGGTCTGTTCATCACCCTCGAAGGCCCGGAAGGGGCCGGTAAAAGCACCAATCGAGAGTACCTCGCCGAGCGTCTGCGCGAGCAGGGCATCGAGGTGCTGTTGACTCGCGAGCCGGGCGGTACGCCGCTGGCCGAACGTATCCGTGAGTTGCTGCTGGCGCCGAGCGATGAGCAGATGGCCGCCGATACCGAGCTGCTGCTGGTATTTGCTGCGCGGGCCCAGCATTTGGCCCAGGTCATAGTACCGGCGCTGACGCGTGGCACCGTGGTGCTCTGTGATCGCTTCACCGATGCCACCTATGCCTACCAGGGCGGTGGGCGCGGCCTGTCCACCGCGCGTATCGCCCAGCTGGAAAGCTTCGTGCAGGGTGAGCTGCGCCCCGATCTGACCCTGGTGTTCGACCTGCCGGTGGAAGTCGGCCTGTCACGTGCGGCTGCCCGTGGTCGCCTGGATCGTTTCGAGCAGGAAGGCCAGAACTTCTTCGAGGCGGTGCGCCAGACCTATCTGCAGCGTGCCGCCGCCGCCCCGGCGCGTTATCGCATTTTGGATGCCGCGCAGTCGCTGGCTGGCGTGCAGCAGTCCATTGATCAATTGCTGCCGGAAATTCTGGAGCGTTGCCGTGGCTGAAGCCTACCCCTGGCAGCAGGGCCTCTGGCAGCAGCTGGCCGGGCGCCAGCAGCATGCCCATGCCTACCTGCTGCATGGTCCGGCCGGTATCGGCAAGCGCGCGCTGGCCGAGCGTCTGATGGCGTTGCTGCTGTGCCACCAGCCCGTTGGCCTGGAAGCCTGCGGGCAATGCAAAGGCTGCCACCTGCTGGCGGCGGGTACGCACCCGGATAACTATGTGCTGGAGCCGGAAGAGGCGGACAAGGCGATCAAGGTCGACCAGGTGCGCGAGCTGGTCAGCTTCGTGGTGCAAACCGCCCAGCTCGGTGGGCGCAAGGTCGTCCTGCTGGAGCCGGTGGAGGCGATGAACATCAATGCCGCCAACGCCCTGTTGAAGAGTTTGGAAGAGCCCGCCGGCAACACTGTGCTGCTGCTGGTCAGTCATCAGCCCAGCCGTCTGTTGCCGACCGTGAAGAGCCGCTGCGTGCAGCAGGCTTGCCCTTTGCCGGATCAGGCCAGCAGCATGGCTTGGCTGGCTGAGGCGCTGCCGGAGTGCGGCGAAGATGAGCGCCGCGAGCTGCTCACCCTCGCTGCCGGTTCGCCACTGGCCGCGCGCCGCCTGCATCAGCAGGGCGTGCGCGAGCAGCGTGCCCTGGTGGTCGAAGGGGTGAAGAAGCTGCTCAAGCAGCAAGCCAGTGCCAGTCAGCTGGCCGAGGCGTGGAAGGCCATGCCGATGGTCATGCTGTTCGACTGGTTCTGCGACTGGAGCCAGGCCATGCTGCGCTATCAGCTGACCCGCGACGAAGCGGTGCTGGGTCTGGCTGATATGCACAAGGTGGTGCAGTATCTGGCGGACAAGACCCCGCAGCCGAAGCTGCTGGCCATGCAGGACTGGTTGCTGCAACAGCGGCAGAAAGTGCTCGGCAAGGCCAACCTGAACAGTGTCTTGCTTCTCGAAGCACTGCTGGTGCAGTGGGCAAGCCTGCCTGGACCGGGCTAGAATCGAAAATTGGATAGTTTGCTAGGAATGCCGCATGAGCTTGCCACCTAATCTTGGCCCGCGTAACGGGATCCTGTCCCTGACCATCAAGGACAAGTCCGTGCTCTACGCCGCCTATATGCCCTTCATCAAGAATGGCGGCTTGTTCATTCCCACCGCCAAGAGCTACAAGCTCGGCGATGAAGTGTTCATGCTGCTCAACCTGATGGATGAGCCGGAGAAAATCCCGGTGGCCGGCAAGGTCGTCTGGATCACTCCGAAAGGTGCCCAAGGCAACCGAGCTGCCGGGGTTGGCGTACAGTTCAACGATGGTGACAACACGGCGCGCAACAAGATCGAGACTTACCTGGCCGGTGCGCTGAAGTCGGATCGCCCGACTCACACCATGTAACAGTGCCTCGCCCGAGGCCGCAGTCGAAAGCGCCCGGATCGGGCGCTTTGTCATTTTCAGAGATCAGAAACACCATGCTGGTTGACTCCCACTGCCACCTCGACCGCCTCGACCTGGCTATCCATAACGGCTCCCTGGATGCTGCACTCGACGCAGCGCGCGCTCGCGGCGTGGAACATTTCCTCTGCATCGGCGTGAGCGCTGCCAACGCTGCAGCAGTCAAAAACCTGGCCGAGCAGTACGCCGATGTCGATTGCTCGGTGGGCGTCCATCCGCTGGATCTTGAACCGGGCGCGGCGCCGGTGCTGGACTGGCTGCTGGCCGAGCTGAACCATCCGCATGTGGTGGCGATTGGCGAAACCGGCCTGGATTATCACTACGAGCCGGAAGCTGCCGAGCTGCAGCAGCAGTCCTTTCGCCTGCATCTGGACGCCGCGCGAATTACCGGCAAACCGGTGATCGTACATACCCGCGAGGCGCGCGCCGACACCCTGGCCTTGCTACGTGAGGCGGCGCTGCCTCAGGCCGGTGTGCTGCACTGCTTCACCGAAGATTGGGACATGGCCAAGGCCGCGCTGGACCTGGGCTTTTACATCTCCCTGTCCGGCATCGTCACCTTCCGCAATGCCGACGCCCTGCGCGAAGTGGCGCGCAAGGTGCCGGCTGATCGCCTGCTGGTGGAAACCGACTCGCCTTATCTGGCGCCGATCCCCTATCGTGGCAAGGCCAACCTGCCGCAGTACGTGCGCGAAGTGGCCGAGTTTCTCGCCCTGGTGCGCGGTGAGCGTTTCGAGGATCTGGCCGCGCAGACCACGGCCAACTTCAAGCGCCTGTTTCCGCTGGCCCGCGTAGCCTGAGACATTGCCCGTAAGGGGGAGCCCGCCGTCTTCGATGGAGCACTGCCGCGCAGCAAACTCTGTAGGAGCCAGGGGGACGCCTAGTCCTTGCTGGCGATGCTTTTGAGCTGCCCTGATCGCCAGCAAGCTGGCTCCTACAGGTCTCCGTTTAGATTTGGTTTTTACATGTAAAACAACGGGTTATTTTTAGTTAGATAAGAGTTGGCCCGGTGGCGGAGGGGGCTAAATCGCAGGCAAAAAAAACCCGGACTCTGGGGGATGAATCCGGGTTAAGACCATTAGGAGTAAATCAAGGTACGCGGTCCACGGTACCTTGACTGGCGGGGCACTTGGGGGGAGATGCCGCGCACCAGTAAGTTCCAGTATTGGTCATGTTTCCCCATCGTCCAGGCAGGTTGCCGCCGTTTTTTAAACGGATTTGGAATACCCCGGTGGCTGCTGAGCACTCAGCCATGTGCCATCTGGCCCAGTAGCGCCAGGGTCTGCTCGATCACCGAGCCATCCGTATAGAAATGTGGCGAAAGGCGCACGCCTTTGCCTCGTTGGGCGCAAATCACCTGCTCCGCCCTGAGGCGCGTGAACAGCTGCTGGTTGTCCCAGCCGGCCAGGCTGAAGGTGAGGATGCCGGCCCTGCGTGCCGTTTCCACTGGGCTATGCAAACTGATGCCGGGCAAGCGCAGCAAACCTTGCTGCAGCTGCAGCATGCGCTCCTCCAGCAGTGCGCCGACCTTGCTCATACCGACTTCTTCCAGCAGCGACAGGCTCGCCTCCAGGGCCATGGCACCGAGCATGTTCGGGCTGCCGCACTCGAAGCGCCGGGCGCTGCGGGCCGGTTGCCAGTCCGTGCGGTCGTAGTCGCCGGCATGCTCCAGCATGTGCCAGCCGTACTCATGCAGAGTCAGTTGCTCGCGCAGATCGCTGCGGCAATAAAACACGCCGAGGCCTTCTGGGCCGAGCAGCCATTTGTGCCCGTCGGCCATGGCGAAGGCGCAGCCACTGCTCTGCACATCGAAGGGCAGGGCGCCGAGCTGCTGGATGGCATCAACGCAAAACAGCACGCCCTTGCCCAGGCAGCCGGCACCAAGGCGTTCGAGATCCAGGCGCAGGCCACTGGCATATTGCACCGCACTGATCGACAGCAGTCGCGTGCGCGGCCCGCAGGCGGCCAGCAGATCGGCTTCCGGGTTGCGACCTTGCAGGCTGACCTGGATTACTTCGACCCCGCGTGGCTGGAGTGCCTCCCAGACGATGCGATTGGAGGGGAACTCTTCGTCGCTGATCACCACCTGATCGCCGGCACGCCAATCGAGGCCAAAGGCGACGAACGACAGCGCCTCCGAGGTGTTCTTGACCAGAGCGATGTCGGCGCGGCTCGGTGCATTGAGCAGGCGTTGCAGGCGTTCGCGCAGGCGTTGCTCGACTTTCAGCCATTGCGGGTAATCACGGGCACCGAGCCGGCTGTTCTGCTCGGCAAACTGACGCACGGCCTCTGCGGCGCGCTTGGGCCAGGGCGCGACGGCCGCATGATTGAGGTAGCGCAGGCCGGGTTCCTGGGGAAACTCATCGGAAAACACTGACATGGGCGATGATCCGTGCAATTTGGCGCTGAACAGGCATAATATCGCGCCTTGATTTTTCATCCTGTAGTCATTTTATGAACAAAGAACCTCGCAAAGTCCGTGAATTCCGCCGTCGCGAACAGGAAATTCTCGATACCGCGCTGAAGCTCTTCCTCGAACAGGGTGAAGACAGCGTAACCGTTGAGATGATTGCTGATGCGGTGGGCATCGGCAAAGGCACCATCTACAAGCACTTCAAGTCGAAGGCTGAGGTCTACCTGCGCCTGATGCTCGACTATGAGCGCGACCTCAACGAGCTGCTGCACTCGGCCGATGTCGACCGTGACAAGGAAGCCCTGTCGCGTGCCTACTTCGAGTTCCGCATGCGTGACCCGCAGCGCTACCGCTTGTTCGACCGCCTTGAGGAAAAGGTAGTCAAGGGCAATCAGGTACCGGAGATGGTCGATCAGCTGCACAAGATCCGCGCTTCCAACTTCGAGCGCCTGACCCTGCTGATCAAGGGCCGTATCGCCGAAGGCAAGCTGGAAGACGTACCGCCGTACTTCCACTACTGCGCCGCCTGGGCCCTGGTACACGGCGCCGTGGCGCTGTATCACTCGCCGTTCTGGAGCAACGTGCTGGAAGATCAGGACGGCTTCTTCCAGTTCCTCATGGATATCGGCGTGCGCATGGGCAACAAGCGCAAGCGCGACGGCGAAGCGCCGGCAGCCTGATGCTATTCAGCCCGCCAATGATGCGTTCTTTGCAGTCGGCGGCGGGCATATACTCCGGCTTATACCCAGTCGGAGTCGCCCATGATCGTTGACCGCCAGGGCAGACGCTTTCGCAATCTGCGCGTCAGCCTGACCGCTGCCTGCAACTATGCCTGCACCTACTGCGTGCCGGACGGCAAGCGCCTGGTCGCGGCCCAGGACGAGTTGTCGGCCGAGGCGATGGTGCGTGGCGTCGCTTACCTGATCGAGGCTGCCGGTATCGAACGCCTGCGCATCACCGGGGGCGAGCCGCTGGTCAGTCCCAAACTCGACCTGTTCCTGAGTGAAGTCAGCCAGCTCGGCCTTGGCGATATCAGCCTGACCAGCAATGGCCAACTGCTCAGTCGCAAGCTGCCGCTGCTGCTGGAAACCGGCATGCGCCGGCTGAATATCTCCCTGGACACCCTCGACCCCGATGCGTTCAAGCGCATTGCTCGTGGTGGTGACCTGGCCAGTGTGCTGCAGGGGCTGGACGAGGCGCGGGCGGCCGGCATGCAGATCAAGATCAATATGGTGCCGCTGCGCGGGCAGAACCACGAACAGGTGCTGCCAATGCTCGACTACTGCCTGGAGCGCGGCTTCGAGCTGCGTTTTATCGAGCTGATGCGCATGGGCCATCTGGCCCGCGATGGCAATGCGTTCCAGCAGCAGTTCTATGGCATGGACGAGTTGCTGGCGCGTATCGGCGAGCGGCATGAGTTCGTCCAGGCCCATGCGCCGCTGGATGCCACCGCCTTGCGCTATGAAATTCCCGGGCAGGGCTACTTTGGCGTCATCGCCAACGAAAGCGTGCCGTTCTGTCGCACCTGCTCGCGCCTGCGCCTGTCCTCCACCGGCTGGCTGCATGGCTGCCTGTCGTCGAGCAACCGCCACTATGTCGGCGACCTGCTCGACAAGCCGCGCCACCAGGCCTTGCCGGCACTGCAGCGGCTGCTGGTGCGGGCACTGGGCGACAAACAGGACATTGCCTTTTCCGGTGGTGTAACCGTTATGAAAATTATCGGCGGCTGATGATCTGCTGCGCGTCGGCCATGCGTCGTTGAAAACACGCTCGGAAAGCGGGTTACCGCTAGCGCGCTTTAGCGCGACCCGAAGGGCGAGTGAAACGAGTCATGCTCCATTCTTACTGTGTAAACTCCGCTTCCTCGCGTGTTTGACCAGCTTGTGGCTGTTACAGCGTTGCGCCTAGCCTGGTTCTAGCTCGCGAGATCATCAATTATTCGTGTATCTCAAAAATGTCTGCCGAATTCCCCATCGCCTATATCGAACCCGTGTTTCGCCCGCCGAGCGAAGCTCATTCGCTGATCCTGCCGGTGACCAATGGCTGCTCGTGGAACCACTGTACGTTCTGCGAGATGTATACCCAGCCGCAGAAGAAATTCCGCGCCCGCGACGAAGCCGAAGTACTCGAAGAAATCCGTCGCTGCGGCGAGCAGCTGATCGTTCAGCGTGTATTTCTCGCCGATGGCGATGCCCTGGTGCTGCCGACACGGCGGTTGCTGAATACTCTTGAAGCCATTCGCCAATACATGCCGGATGTGCAGCGGGTTTCCAGCTACTGCCTGCCGCGCAACCTGCGCAAGAAGTCGGTAAGCGAACTCAAGGAGCTGGCCGATGCTGGCCTGAAGATGGCCTATGTCGGCTGTGAGTCCGGCGACGACGAGGTGCTGGCGCGGGTCAACAAGGGCGAGACCTACGAGTCCAGCCTGAGTGCCTTGGAAAAGCTCGGCGAGGCGGGCATCACCCGTTCGGTGATGATCCTCAATGGCCTCGGTGGCACCGTGCTCAGCGCCCAGCATGCCGACAACTCGGCGCGCCTGATGAACGCGGCTCAGCCGGAGTTCCTCTCGACCCTGGTGGTCAGCTTCCCGACCGGGGAGGCGCGTTTTCGCGAAGGCTTCACCGACTTCCAGCCGCTCGGCCAGCATGAGCTGTTCATCGAAGTCGAGCGCCTGCTGCAGGGCCTGGAGCTGCGCGACACGGTGTTCCGTA
This sequence comes from uncultured Pseudomonas sp., assembly GCA_964518735.1. Classification (GTDB taxonomy): domain Bacteria; phylum Pseudomonadota; class Gammaproteobacteria; order Pseudomonadales; family Pseudomonadaceae; genus Aquipseudomonas. The sequence continues at coordinate 4,482 of CAZFKQ010000032.1, read as the reverse complement.
GCGATCACGCCTCAAATTACCTGGTACTCAAGGGCAATCTGGGCGCCGACAAGGCCCGCCTGCTGGCTCAGGTGCGCCAGGCCATCGAGCAGCCGCAACAAGCCCGGTTGCGCCAGGAGTGGCAGCGCGGCCTTTAGGCGATTTGCTGCGCGTCGGCCATACCGCGTTAAAACTGGCCTCGGAAAGCCGCTTGCGGCTAACGCGCTTCAGCGCGGCCCGAAGGGCGAGTGAAACGAGTACTGCTCATTTACAATCTGTAAACTCCGCTCCCTCGGCCAGTTTTGCCTTGTCTGGCTCTAGCTCGCTAAATCGCGGGATATGAGGAGCTTGGCGCGGAAGCTGCAGTGGTCGTCTATCCGCCGGTTTTCCGTCACCGGCTCGGGAGGATTTGCGATGCGTAGCTTGATACTGCTGCTGGCCCTGTTCAGCCTCACCGGCTGCATGAAGGTCAGCGATATGGCCGCCGGTACCGAGTACCACTTGCGTGATGCCGGTGTGCTGGAGCACAGCGACACCCGTCGGGCCAATACCTGGCGCCTGCAGGCCGATTCGTTCGTGTTTATCGCCCAGAGCCATTTCGTGCCGCCTGGCAGCGCCTATCCACGACCGAATGTGGTGGCCGAAGAGGCGTTCAATGCCTTTGTCGAATACTTCCCGCTGGTGCGCCGCTCCCCCAAACCGCAGGGCCTGGAAGAGGCGATGAACGAGGCCCGCAGCGCCGGCGCCCATTATCTGCTGTACACCCGCTTTGCCGGCGCAGACGACCGTATCGGCACCGTGGTCGAGTGGGAGGATCAGGAAGCTCTGGATCGCCTGGGGATCGATACCGGTGTGATTCAGCTGATGCTGATCGAGACCAATACCCGCTATCTGGTGGATACTGCCCAGATCCGCAATCGTGGTGGTTTCCTGACGTTCTATGACAACCAGCCCGAGGACATGCTGCGCCGGCCGTTCGAGCAGTACGCGCGCAGTCTGCTCGGTGTAAGTGAGCGATAATCGCAGGCCGCTGCATACTGCAGGGCGGGCGACAAGGAGTACGTAATGACTGATCCGGGCAAGGCCGGCGATCTGCTGGCACAAATCCCTAAGGGCGAAGGCAAGGGCCTGCCGCCGGTGCATCTGTGGAATCCGGATTTCTGCGGCGATATCGACATGCGCATCGCCCGCGATGGCACCTGGTTCTATCTGGGCACGCCGATCGGCCGCAAGCCGATGGTCAAGCTGTTCTCCACCATCATCCGCCGCGATGGCGATGACTACTTCCTGATCACCCCGGTGGAGAAGGTCGGCATCACCGTCGATGATGCGCCGTTCGTGGCCGTGACCCTGCAGGTCGAAGGCGAGGGTGAGCAGCAGGTGCTGCGTTTCACCACCAATGTTGAAGATGAAGTCGAAGCCAGCGCCGAGCATCCGCTGCGCGTCGAGCTCAATCCCGAGACTCAGGAACCGTCGCCCTATCTGCATGTGCGCAGCAACCTGGAGGCGCTGGTGCACCGCAACGTGTTCTATCAACTGGTCGACATGGCAGTGGAGCGCCAGATCGACGGGCAGACCTGGCTGGGTGTCTGGAGCAGCGGCGAGTTCTTCCCCATCGGCCCGCAGCCCTGAAGGCCGTTCCGCAAGCAAAAAAACGCGGCATGGCCGCGTTTTTTTGTTTATGGCATCCATTGCACTCAGCGCTTGCCGGGGATGCGGATCCGCTTGCCAGTTTCGATCGGCGCTCTACCGAAACCTACGCTCTCCCGATCATGGCCGATACGGATGCTGAACGGTCGTAGCACCTCGAATTCGCAATGCTCGACCTGGGTGAAGTGATGCACCTGCAGTTGGCTCTGGTCAATCCTGGCGACCTGGTCGAAGCGGCGGCGAATCTGAAACTGTTGTGCGCCACGGCTGCGCTGAATGTAGGCCTGCGGCTCGCTGGCTGGCTGCGCGGTAGCCGCGGGCAGTGGGCGAATAAAGTCCTGCTCGGCGGTCAGGGTTAGCCAGATGCTGTTGCCGGGGGCCAGGGATGGCACCTTGCCGAGCGCCTGAATCGAACCCACTGCGGTGGGTTGGCCGGCGACCGGATCCTCATACACCGTCAGGGTGACTAGTTCTTCCATGGAGGGTGCATCCCCCATGTTCTTGATCCGCACCTGCACATCGCGCAGCGAGTCGGGTTTGGCGGCCGTGTCGATGATCTTCCAGTTCTGATCGGCTGGCGGTGCCGGGTTGTAGATCTCGCCGCTGGAAAAGATGGCCGCTTGCGGCACAGTGCCTTTTTCCCAGGTGAAGATATTGTTGTTTTCTTCGCTTTCAGTGACCTCGCTGCCACTGTCGACGGTGATACGAAAGGCGTATTTGCTGCCGAAGTCAGCCTTCTTCACCTGTACCGGCAGTTTTATCGACAGGCCGATGATGTACGGGTTGGTGTCCGGGCTGTCGGAATATCCGCTCAGAGCGTCGACGTCGACCGCTACGCTGTAGGCGGTACCGCTACTGAGCTTGTCGCCCTTCATGATGTCCAGGCGCACCTTGCACGGGGCGCTGGGACCTGTCGGATTTTTCGCATCCGCAATGCCTTTCTCCTTATCGATGAACTTGCAGTTGTTGATAAGGATATAGGCGAACCAGGGTTGTGCCGGGTCATAGCAAGCCTGGCCAGGTTTGGCCTCTTCCATGCCTTTGAAGGTAACGGTCAGGTCGGGTTGGCTCATGGGTCATTCATCCGTGCTGAAGGGAAAGTCCGTCCGGAGAGCGGAATCAGCCTGCGGGGAGCAGGGCGGTCAGTACGGCTGAACTACATCTGACGGGGCGTCAGCAGTATTAGCGCAAATTCACGCAGATGCCTGGTCGTTGGTCGCGGATATTTCCTACGCCAGGCATTTCCAGTGTTGGCTGCTGTGGTCTGTGCAACTGTCAGATGTTCTGCGCAATGTGCGGCAGCCTGGCGATCACCTTGATCTCGAAGTCGAAGCCCGCCAGCCAGGTCACGCCGAGAGCGGTCACCGTCGGATAAGGTGCTTCGCCCCAGAACTCGGCGGCTACTTCCCAGATGGTCTCGAATTTCGCGTCCGGGTCGAGCATGAAGATGGTCGTGTCGACCACATCCTCGAAGCTACAGCCTGCCTCGGCCAGGATTGCATTGAGGTTGGCAAAGGTCAGGCGAACCTGCGCGCCCAGGTCCGGCTCGGGCGAACCATCCTTGCGGCTGCCGACTTGGCCGGACACAAACAGAAAGCCGTTGGAGCGGATCGCCGGCGAGTAGCGATGCAGCTCGTACAGCGCATGGCGGTTTGGTGGGAATACCACATCACGTTTACTGCTCATTGCATGCCTCCATCACGGCCATTGCGGCCGGTTGTTTACGATGGAGTCACTGTAAGAAGACGGCCGGTATCGATAAACGAGCAACACTGTTCAGCACTGTTTGTAGAATCCAAACAATCCCGATCAGTTTGGAGTCGCGATGGACCGTTTCGATGCGATGCAGGCCTTCGCCCGCGTAGTGGAAACCGGCAGCTTCACCAAGGCCGCCGACACCCTGCACATGAGCAAGACCAGCGTGACCCAGCTGGTGCAGCAGCTGGAGGCGCGACTGCGCGTGCGCCTGCTCAACCGCACCACACGCAAGGTCAACGTCACCGCCGACGGCGCCGCCTACTACGAGCGGGTGATCCGCCTGCTGGCCGATATGGACGACGCCGAAACCAGCCTGTCCGCCGCCTCAGCTGTGCCCAGGGGCAGGCTGCGGGTGGACGTGCCCAGCCCGCTGGCCAGCATCATCCTCATCCCGGCGCTGCCGGCCTTTCACCAGCGCTACCCGGAAATCCAGCTCGACCTGGGCGTCAGCGACCGCTACGTCGACCTGATCGGCGACAACGTGGACTGCGTGGTGCGCGGCGGCACCATCACCGATCAGTCGCTGGTGGCCAGGCACCTGGGCGATCTGCAGCTAGGCGTGTACGCCTCGCCGGGCTACCTGGCGCGCGCCGGCGTGCCCGCACACCCGAGCGAACTGGCCACGCACGCTATCGTCAGCTTCCTCGGCGCACGCAGCCGCAAGGCCTTTGCCGGCATCCTGCAGCGCGGCGAGGAACGCATCGGCCTGCTGGGCCGCCCAGCCCTGGCGGTGGACGATGGCAACGCCTACCTCGCCGCAGGCCTGGCCGGCCTGGGCATCCTCTGGCTGCCGGAATACATGGCCAAGGCCCATCGGGCGAGCGGGGCGCTGGTGCCGTTGCTCGAAGACTGGCAACTGGACCCCATGCCGCTCTACCTGGCCTACCCACCCAACCGGCATGTCAGCGCCAAACTGCGGGTGTTTATCGAGTGGGTGGTGGAGCTGATGAAGGAGCATGCGCCGCGCTGAATTTGAACTGTGTGCGGCGCGGATAGGTGAGGTGGCATTGCTTGAGCTGGTTTGAGGGAGGCTGCTTGCTGCCTATTCCGTTGAAAAACTCGGTTGAGTGAGCTGGCCGAAGCTGGTTCACTAAA
>CAZFKQ010000031.1:0-14458 GCA_964518735.1 uncultured Pseudomonas sp. | reverse complement strand
CGGGAGAGTTCTGGCAGAACTGGCTTGAGTTGTTGCCAGATCCACTTGGCGAGGTTCTCGCTGGTGGGATTCTCCAGTCCAGGAATGTCATTCAGGTAGTTGTGATCGAGTAAATCATAGATCGGCTTGAAGATCGCTTTGATTTCGGAGAAGTCGCGAATCCAGCCGGTGTAAGGGTCTACCTCACCCTCAATGTAGATGGCCGCACGGAATGAATGACCATGCAGGCGACCACATTTATGGCCTTCCGGCACATGCGGAAGACGGTGCGCGGACTCGAAAATGAATTCTTTGAACAGTTCCAATCTTTGATGCTCTTGACGGGGTGGTCGCGAGGGGCGACCAAAGCTGTTGGCTAGTTTAACAGCTTACCCCGCAGAGTCGCTTCAGTGCTTGCCGCGCAAACGCTGCAGCTCACTGTTCAGCCAGGCGGCCGAGGGCTGTTTCTTACCCTGGCAATCCACCTGGTAGGCGGTGCCGCTGAAGCTGCTTTCGGTTGCCGCGCGGGCAATGAAGTCTTCTGCGGAGTCCACTAATCCTTTGTCATTCAGATAGTCGAGTTTCTTCTGCAGATGGGCACGGGCATCGGCTGGGGCGTGTGCGTCGCCGTTGCGAATAAAGGTGCAGCCACTGCTCTCGACAAAGGCCAGTAGCTCGGCGACTTCCTGCTGGCCCTGAGTGTTTAAGGCAGCTTCGGCATTACCAAGCGCCAGCAGGCAGCTGCCGGCAAGTCCGAGACTTCTGAGATATTTCATACGGCATTCCTTTGCAAAGCGCTGCTGCGCGTTAGAGTGGTTGTAGATTTTCGGCGAGGCGACCGCTATCGGCCAGTTCTAGAAATTCGTCACCAAGGCGTTCGCTTTCGGCCATCGCCTGACGCCAGTAACGCTCGCGCCCCATGTCATTGCCCAGGAAACGTTTGAAATCGCTACGATCCGGCAGCTTGCCGTGTGGCAGATTAGCTAGATACTCGCGCGAGGGGGAGAGCAGCAGCACATCCTGCAAGCGCTGCGTATCACCACGCCGCCAAGGCAAGCCTTTGTCGAACCAGCCTGGCACAACCTTGTCGGTGAAGTGTGGATAGAGCACAAGGCCGTCGCTGGCATAAGGCAGATCCAGATGATAGTCGAGCAGGCCGCCGTCACGGTAAGCGCCGGGCTCCAGACCCGGAATGTCGCGAATGGCTTCCATCACCATCGGAATTGAGCCAGATGCTAGAAGTGCTTGGCGCAGGTTGTTCTGGTCGAGGGTATGGAAGTGTGAGCGAAAGTCGTCAAGCTTGGCCAGAGGTGGCGCCTGGCGAACATCATGGAGAATGACCCGGTCGAAATGACGTGCCAAGCGCTGGCGGGCGAGCAGGTTGTTGCCAATGACCGATGACAATCCAAGGCTTAACTTGCCTCGGTGATCATGGCGCAGCAGGCCATGGCTCTTCACCACGACTATGTTCAGGCGATAAAACGGGTTGTTCAATACTGCTGCATCTTGCCCATCAAGCAGTTCATCAAGCAGTTGCACGCAACTGCGCGAGACCTCGGCCATGCTCACACCTTTGGCGAAGCGCTGGCTGGTGTAAAGCTCGCCGAGGCGACGAATACCGGCACTGGCGTCAGGCAGGCAGGCGCTGGCAAAGCGCCAGGAACCAATCGAGGCGCCGATCAGCGTGCGTTCACGCGGAGCACGTGGCAGCCAGTCGCCAAACAGAGCCAGATCGAGTCCCTGAATCCCCAGACCTTTCGGGCCGCCGGCGGCGCCAGGCAGAATGGCGACATCGGCGGGTTGCAGGCCGCGCTCACGGATACGCGCCAGGGCCCGCTTGCCGGCACGCAAACTGAGGGCGGGTGACTTGATATGGATGGCGCTCATACGGGGCTCCAACGGACAGGCGAGCGATTATAGTGGCCTGTGTCGCCAGGCCAAGCAGGTTCAGCGGGTGAATGATGCGGCCATCTCCCAGCCGATTCAGTTTGAGTTAAGTCGCCTTGGGTATCTTGGCTCTCGTAGCAAGTACACACCGCTTACCAAGGAGAATCACCATGAAGACACTGACTGCCCTTTTTACCACTGTTGCTCTTGTTACCTCTGCTGGCCTGGCTCAGGCTCGTGATCTGGGACCGGATGAGGCGCTCAAACTGCGTGATGCAGGTACCATTCAATCTTTCGAAAAGCTCAATGCGGCGGCCATCGCCAAGCATCCGGGCGCGGCGGTGGAAGATACCGAGCTGGAGCATGAGCAAGGTCGCTATATCTATCAGGTCGAGTTGCGTGATGCACAGAACCAGCAGTGGGATCTGGAGCTAGACGCCACCACCGGCCAAGTCCTGCAAGATCACCGGGATTACTAATGAAGTTCGTGGCACGTTATAGCGGCATCGTCGTCATGGTTCTCGCGGTACTGGCCCTTGAGGTGCAGGCCCGTGATCTGGGGCACGACGATGCGCTGCGGTTGCACGAGAAAGGCCTCATCCTTTCTCTTGAGCAGCTTGTGCAAACGGCCCTGGATCGCTATCCGGGGTCACGTTTGTTGGAGGCTGAGCTGGAGGAAGAGGACGATGTGCTGGTTTATGAGGTTGAACTGCTTAGCACGGACGGCGCGGTGCGCGAGCTGGAACTGGATGCCCGTGACGGGCGCATTTTGAAGGATGAGCTGGAGGACTGATGCGTCTGCTGCTGGTTGAAGATCATGTGCCTCTGGCTGATGAGTTGATTGCCGATCTGGGTCGCCAGGGCTACGCGATAGATTGGCTGGCCGATGGCCGGGACGCCGTTTACCAGGGCGCCAGCGAGCCTTATGACCTGATCATTCTGGATCTTGGCTTGCCGGGTAAACCAGGACTTGAGGTGCTGCGCGAGTGGCGCGCCGGTGGCCTGGCCACCCCGGTGCTGATTCTGACTGCGCGTGGTTCCTGGGCTGAGCGCATCGACGGCCTCAAGGCCGGTGCCGATGATTATCTGACCAAGCCGTTTCATCCGGAGGAGCTGGCCCTGCGTATCCAGGCACTGTTGCGTCGTGCCCATGGCCTGGCCAACCAGCCGCAACTGGAGGCTGCCGGATTACAACTGGATGAGGGCCGCCAATGCGTAACGCGCAATGGCCAGGAGATTGAGCTGACTGCCGCCGAGTTCCGCCTGTTGCGCTATTTCATGCTGCATCCGGGGCAGCTCTTGTCGAAAAGCCATCTGGCCGAACACCTCTACGATGGTGAGACCGAGCGCGACTCCAATGTCCTAGAAGTGCATGTCAACCGTCTACGCGGCAAGCTCGGCCGCGAGGTGATCGAAACTCGCCGTGGCCAGGGTTATCGCTTCAGCGGAGTGAGCGGGTGAAGTCGATTCAGCGGCGTCTCAGCCTCGGCCTGGCTGGGGCGTTGCTGCTGGTAGGGCTGGTCCTGGCCCAGGCCAGCCTCTGGCTGTTCGATCACAGCTTGCGCAGCTATCTGGAGAGCGGCCTGCGCGATGAAGCCGAAGCCTTGCTGATTGCCATCGTGCGTGGCCCGCAGGGTGTGCAGCTGGATGAACGGCGGCTGACCTCGGCTTATCAACGGCCGTTCTCCGGATTGTATTTTCGCATCGACTTTGCCGAGCAGAGCTGGCGTTCACGCTCCTTGTGGGATCGCCAGTTGCCCCAGGTGCCGGACACCGGTTTGCAGGCAGAGCTGGGCGATGGGCCACACGGTCAGCAACTGCTGGTCTGGCGCGGGAATTACAAGCGCTACGGCGAGCATTTCACGATTGTCGTGGCCCAGGACTACACCCCGATTCTGCAGAGCTTTCGGCGCATCGAATGGATCGGCTTGGGTCTTGGCTGCGGCGCTTTACTGCTGATTCTGTTGGCGCAACGTTACACCGTGCGCTCGGCGTTGCGACCGCTGGAGCAGGTGCGCCAGCAGATCGTCCAGCTGCAGAGCGGCCAGCGCAGCGAGCTGGATGCCAGCGTGCCGGTCGAGTTGGCGCCCCTGGTGATCCAGGTCAACCACTTGCTGGCCCATACCGAAGACACTCTGCGGCGTTCGCGCAATGCCCTGGGCAATCTCGGCCATGCCCTGAAAACCCCATTGGCGGTGCTGGTCAGCCTGAGCAGTCGCGCAGAGCTACGGGAGCAGCCGGAGCTGCAGAGTGGCTTGCGTGAGCAGTTGGCGCAGATCGAACAGCGCCTGGCGCGCGAGTTGGGACGGGCGCGTCTGGCTGGCGACGTCTTGCCGGGGGCGCATTTCGATTGTGCGCAGGAGTTGCCGGGATTGCTCAGCACGTTGCAGATGATCCACAAGCAGGGCCTGCAGCTCGATTGGCAGGCGCCGGCGGGGCTGCGTTTGCCCTGGGATCGCGAAGACATGCTCGAACTGCTCGGCAATTTGCTGGACAACGCCTGTAAGTGGGCGCAGGCAAGGGTCGAATTGCACGTTGCCAGTGATGCCGCTGGTTATACGCTGGATATCGAGGACGATGGTCCCGGTATTGCCGAAGCGCTGCGCCGCGATGTACTCGAGCGCGGCGTGCGTCTCGACGAGCAGGTGAGTGGCCACGGCCTGGGCCTGGGTATCGTGCGCGATATCGTCGAGGCCTGGGGCGGCAGCATCGCCCTGCACGACAGCGCCCTCGGCGGCTTGCGCGTGGCCATTCATCTGCCCGCACGCGGCTTGTCTAAGTAAGGCGGATAAAAAAGCCCGGCATTTGCCGGGCTTTTTCTTTATCGGGCTGACTTACATGCCGTTGGCGAATGCGGCAATGCTCAGGTCGATCGATTCGCGCACCGGCTTCAGCGCCACGCCGTATTTGCCGAGGATATCCAGGGCGTAGTCGATGCGTTTGCGGATGCGCAGATCATCCTCGCTGGCCGCCGGGCCAGCGTTCAGCACGGCTTCCACATGGCGCACGATCAGGTGCTCGGGCAGATAGCCCAGACGGCAGTTCTTGTAGCCGGAAGCGCGCAGCTCGCTGATCGGGTAGGCGCCGCCGATACCCGAGGAAACACCGACCAGCAGCGCCGGTTTGTGCGCCAGCTCGAACTTGCTGGCGTAGAGGAAGAAGTTCTTGATCGCCGGCGCGGCCATGCCGTTCCACTCCGGAGCGATCACGACCAGCGCATCAGCCGCCAGCAGTTGCTGCTGATAGGCGGCCCAAGGGCCTTGATCATCACTTGGCCAGAGCGGCAGGGGCTGTTCGCCCAGATCGATCACGCTGACGCTGGATGCACAGGCCAGATCCAAGTCGATCAGGCGTTGCTGGAGAAAACGGGCAACCTTGGCGGATTGACTGTCGCGACGGCTGGAACCGGCGACCAGAGCGATATTCAACATGCGCAACTCTCATCAGGGAAGACTGGGCGCAAAGGCTAGCGAGCGCTCTAGGGCGGGGCAAGGGGAATGACGCCAGACGCACCGACGCAATGCGTCAGCCTGGCACCTGGGCGGTGCCAGGGGTTATGGCTTATCAGACGCGGAACTGGTCCATCAACCCTTGTTGATGGTTGGCCAGGCTGTTGAGCGACTGGCTGATACGTGCCGATTCTTCGGCCTGGCCAGATAGTGCCTCGGTGACATCACGAATATTGGCCACGTTGCGGTTGACCTCTTCGGCGACGGCGCTCTGTTCCTCTGCCGCACTGGCGATCTGCAGGTTCATGTCGTTGATCACGGTGACCGCTTCGCCGATGGTGCGCAAAGCTGTTACCGCTTGTTCTACCTGGTCGACGCTGCCCTGGGCCTGCTTATGGCTGCTGTGCATGGTGCTGACCACCTCGCGGGTACCGTTTTGCAGTCCCTCGATGACCTGGCGGATTTCCTCAACTGAGTCCTGGGTACGCTTGGCCAGATTGCGTACTTCGTCAGCGACCACTGCGAAGCCACGGCCCGCCTCACCGGCGCGAGCGGCTTCGATCGCGGCGTTGAGGGCCAGCAAGTTGGTTTGCTCGGCAATTGCGCGGATGACTTCCAGCACCGAGCCGATTTTCTCGCTGCTGCTGGCCAAACCTTCGACCTCTTGCATGGCTGCGCTCAGCTCTGCGGCTAGTTGTTCGATTGACAGCGTGGTGCGATCAATCACCGCCAGGCCTTCGCGCGTGGCTGCATCGGCGCCGCGTGCAGCATCGGCTGCCTGAGCTGCATTATTGGCCATGTCATGGGCGGTGGCGCTCATTTCCTGGGAGGCGGTGGCCACCTGGTCGACTTCGCGGAACTGCTGCAGCATGCCCGCGCTGGTCTGGCTGGCGATGGCGGCAGACTGATCCGCAGTCTGACGGGCATCCTGCACACTGCGTTTGACGTCGGCGATCACCGGCTGCAGCTTGTCGAGGAAACGGTTGAACCAGCCAGCGAGGGCGCCGAGTTCGTCTTGCTTGGCGTAGTCGAGACGACGAGTCAGGTCGCCTTCGCCGCTGGCGATGTTTTGCAACATGGCGGCGACGTCGAGAATCGGCCGGGTTACGCCACGGGCAGTCAGCCACATCAATAAGACGCCGAGGAGAATTGCAATCACTGCCAGAACCAAGGACAGCGAGATATCAGCAGTGCGTTGTTCGGTGAGTTTCTGTTCCAGTTGCATGGCTGGGCCAAGCAGCGTCTGTACGGGTACTTCCAGTACGACCCCCCATGGTTTTGCTTCGGGGATCAGCTGTACTGGCTGGAGCACGCGCAGCATTTCGTTGTGTTCGACAAACTGGGTCTGGGCGGACGCAACCAGAGCAGCCAGCTCACGCCCCTGCTGGGAATATCCTTCGGTGATGGATTTGCCGAGCAGAGAGGCATCGCGGCTGTGTCCGGCCAGGAGCCCGGCGGGACTGACAATGCTGACATGACCTTGGCCATCATAGAGCTCTTGATTAGCCTGGGTGCTAAGCTGCTGAAGGCTCTCGAGGCTGATGTCGACGCCCAGTACGCCAATCACTTTGCCATTCTGCTCAAGGGGAAAGGCGATGCTGGTCATCAGCACCTGTTTGTTGTTGATCTCTTCGATGTAGGGATCGAGTACACAAACCTTGCGAGTGTCGCGTGGGCAGGTGTACCAGGCGTTATAGGGCGTGCCACTGAGACCGGCAGTGGTGTCGTTCAGTTGATCTTCTACCATCGCCTCCGATTCCAGGATCCCGGGTGTGCTCTGCGACCAGTAGAGGGAGAAGCGGCCTTTGTCGTTGCTGCCCAACTCGGACTGCCCGACGAATAATTCATCTTTGCCGTCCAGTGCATTGGCCTCGAACACCACATATAGACCGAGCAGGGTACTGTTGGCTTCCAGTGCGGTGCGTACCTGGCGGGTCAGGTCTTCACGCAGATCGAAGGCGTCGAGGAAGCGCTTCTCGGATTGATCCTTGAGAAACAGCACCTGCCGTGAGAAACCCATCCCGTACTGATAGGCATCCATGAAATAGCGCTGGATACGCAACCCCTGAAGCTCTCCGCGAGCAGCCATGCGCAGGCGGGCAGACTCTTCCAGCATGCTTGAGCTGGAGGTTTGCACCAATTCGGCGCTGCGTTGCGACTGGAAAAGCGATGCGCCGACCAACAAGGTCACGATCGCTAGCAGGCAAAGGCCTGCGAGCAGGGTAATTTTCCACTGGATGGATAGGCGCGACAGCATGTGCGGGTCCCTCTAAGTTCAGACTGCTAAGTCATTTATCGGTGGCTGCGTCAAAAGCTTGACCGCTGCCAGACGATTTAATGAGCCACTTGAACTCAAGCAGCAAAAGTCCTGAATTAACAGCAAGAATTATGCACATTTTGCCCAGTATTTCGCACGCTTTGCTTTTGACAGAAGCTGACCGATCCGGCAGAGTACGCAGCTTTTTTTCGGGCCTCTGAGCCCACCTCAGGTCTATCGGGAGCTTGTCATGAACGCAGTTGTTGCCGCAGTTGGCATCATGTTGGTCCTCAGCCTGTGCCGGGTGCATGTAGTAGTGGCTCTGATCGTTGGCGCCCTGGCTGGTGGTCTGGTGGGTGGTTTGGGTATAGAAGGCTCACTGGCGGCCTTCAATAAAGGCTTGGGTGGTGGTGCCACGGTAGCGCTGTCCTATGCTTTGCTGGGTGCATTCGCGGTGGCGATTGCCAAGTCCGGCCTTGCCCATGCGCTGGCCGACAAAGCCTTGGCCCTGGTCGGGCGCAATGAGACAAAGGGCGCCGGCACCGTCAAATGGCTGTTGATTGCCTTGCTGCTTGGCGTGGCCGTGTCATCGCAGAACATCTTGCCGATCCACATCGCCTTTATCCCGTTGCTGGTCCCGCCCCTGCTGTATGTACTGACCAAGTTGCAGATCGACCGCCGACTGATCGCCTGTGTAATCACGTTCGGCCTGATCACGCCTTACATGTTCCTGCCGGTGGGTTTTGGCGGCATCTTCCTCAATGACATCCTGCTGGCCAATGTGGCTAAAGGTGGTGTGGATGTAGCCGGCATCAATGTCTCCGAGGCCATGCTGATCCCGGCTATCGGCATGTTGGTGGGGCTGCTGATCGCGGTTTTCTTCAGCTACCGCAAGAAGCGCGTCTACGACCTGACGAAAATCGAGCAGGTCGAGCAGGTGCGTATGGTGTACAACCCGCTCAGCCTGCTGGTTGCGGCGGTAGCTGTGGCGGCGGCATTTGTTGTACAGCTGTGGCTGGACTCGATGATCATCGGTGCCCTGGCTGGTTTCGTGATCTTCTCGGTATCCGGTGTAGTGCGCTGGAAAGAGGCTGACGACCTATTTACCGAAGGCATGAAGATGATGGCCATGATCGGCTTCATCATGATTGCCGCTCAGGGCTTTGCTGAAGTGATCAATACCACGGGCGACGTAAAGACCCTGGTCGATGCTTCCACGGCCTGGATCGGCAACAGCAAAGCGGTCGGCGCACTGCTGATGCTGTTGGTTGGCTTGCTGGTGACCATGGGCATTGGCTCGTCGTTCTCTACTGTGCCGATCATTGCGGCGATTTTCGTACCGCTGGGCATGCAACTGGGCTTCAGTCCGCTGGCCATCGTCAGCATCATCGGCACTGCCGGTGCCCTCGGTGATGCGGGTTCGCCGGCTTCCGACTCGACCCTCGGGCCAACCTCCGGCCTTAACGTCGACGGTCAGCACAACCATATCTGGGACAGCGTGGTGCCGACATTCCTGCACTACAACTTGCCGTTGCTGTCCTTTGGTTGGGCGGCGGCGATGGTGTTGTAAGGAAAAAAGTCATTGCCGGCTAGACTGTGTTGACCGACTGGTCGCACAAGTTATCGACGGGGTTGCCGATAAGTCGGCAACCCCGTTTTGCATTCGGACGGTTCAAACAAGAGGAATGGATGATGCGCCTCACCCTGAAAAGCAAAGTTCTACTACTGGCCTTGCTGCCGGTCATTCTGTTCGCCGTGGTGCTCAGCGGCGCGGCGGCCAAGATCCTGTTGGGTCTGGCAGAGGATGAAGTCAGGGAGACGCGTGAGCGTCTGATGCAGGAGAGCCGCGAGGAACTGCAGCATTACATGCAGATTGCCCTGGGCTCGGTGCAAAGCCTGTATGACGCGGCCAGCCAGGGTGACATGGCCAGCCGCGAGCAGGCGATCGCCATTCTGGCGCAAATCAAGTACGGCAAGGATGGTTACTTCTTCGGCCACGACTCGCAGGTGGTACGCCTGTTCCGCGGCGCCAGCCCGGTGGATGTCGGCAAGAACCTGTCTGATCGTAAGGATCCCAACGGCGTCTACGTCAACCGTGAGCTGGTCCGCGTGGCCAAGGACGGCTCCAACTACGTCGAGTACAGCTCGCCATTGCCGACTGATGACAGCGTGCTGGTACCTAAACTGGCCTACAGCTATTACCTGCCCAAGTGGGATCTGGCGCTGGGCACGGCGGTCAACCTGGATGGCGTTGAGGCGCAAGTGGCTGAGGTAGAGGCGGCTATCGATGAGCGTGTCGGCACCATTCTCACCAGCATCCTGGTAATTGCCCTGATCATGCTGGCGCTGTTCGGCGTTATTGGTCTGGCCTTGAGCAATGCGTTCTTGCGTCCGCTGCAACTGATAAAAGCCAACCTCGACGATATCGCTGCGGGCGAGGGCGACCTGACTCGCCGTCTGCCGGTGACCAGCCAGGATGAGCTGGGGGAACTGGCGGGTTCGTTCAACCGCTTTGTCGAGAAGATCCACGGCCTAGTGCGGCAGATCGCCGAGATGACCGGCCAGTTGACGAACCTGGTCGGCGAGGTCGCCGCTCAGGCGCAGCGCTCGGAACAGGCCATGGAGCGTCAGCGCCACGAGACCGATCAGGTGGCGACGGCGATCAACCAGATGTCCGCCGCGGCCCATGAGGTTGCCCGCAGTGCCCAGGGCGCGGCCGAAGCGGCGCAGCAGACCGATGGTGAAGGCCAGGCGGCCAAGCGTGTGGTAGATGGCAGCATACAGCGTATTCATGCCCTGGTTGATGACATTCGCAGCAGCGGTTTGTCTCTCGATACCCTGCAGCAGGATGTGCAGTCGATTGTCAGCGTACTCGATGTGATTCGCTCCATCGCCGAGCAAACCAACCTGCTCGCGCTCAACGCGGCCATCGAAGCGGCCCGTGCCGGTGAGGCCGGGCGTGGTTTTGCCGTGGTCGCCGACGAGGTGCGCGCCCTGGCCAGCCGCACCCAGCAGAGCACCCAGGAAATCCAGGGCATGATCGATCGCCTGCAGGGCGGCACTCGCGATGCGGTCACGGCCATGCGCCGTTCGAGCGATGCCGGTGATGCCACCAGCGAGCAGGCGAACCAGGCAGGTGCTTCTCTGGATGCGATTGCCCGGTTGATTGGTACCATCAATGCGATGAACGCGCAGATCGCCAGTGCCGCCGAAGAGCAGACGGCGGTGGCCGAGGAGATCAACCGCAGCGTGCACCAGATTGCCGTGGCGGTGGATAGCGTGGCCGAGGAAACCCGCCATGGCGCCGAGACTTCGCGCAACCTGGCGGGGTTGGGCGAGCGTTTGGGCACCCTGGTGCGGCAGTTCCGGATCTGAGTTGCCGCTGTGAGTTAAAGGGCGCCGCAGGGCGCCCTTTTTCATTCTCGTGAAGCCCCGTAGCCGGATGAAGTCCGGGAGCTGGCATCCCCGGATTTCATCCGGGCTACGGGAGCATTGCCTGGGGCCTGGAGCGGCTTTGGCCGCATCAACCCTTGCTGCCTTGCCGAGCATTCCTTTCGGCAGAGACAAAAAACCCGGCCTTGGCCGGGTTCTTCGCAGTGGCTAACGCTTCACTGGGCGATGGCTACCAGGCCTGCCTGTTGCACCAGCTCCAGCAACGGCTGCGGATAGACGCCGAGGAAGAAGGCCAGCAGGGCGACGAACAGCAGCATGATGCCGCCGGCGCGTTGCGCCCAGTGTAGCTCCGCATCGTGGCGGCGCAGGTTCGGCTCGACCATGAACAGGGTGACCATCACTCGCAGGTAGTAGAACACGCCAATCGCGCTACCCAGCACCAGGGCGCCGAGCAGCCACCACTGCTGCGCTTGCACACCGGCGGCAATCACATAGAACTTGCCGATAAAACCGGCAGTCAGCGGAATGCCCGCCAGCGACAGCATCATCACGGTGAGTACTGCCGTCAGGTACGGACGGCGCCAGAACAGGCCGCGGTACTCGTACAGGGCATCGGCATCGCGACCGCTGTAGGGCGTCGACATCAGGGTAATCACGCCGAAGGCACCGAGGCTGGTCAGCACGTAGGTGGCCAGGTACACGCCGACCGCTTCCACAGCCAGGCCCTTGCTGGCGATCAGTGCCACCAGCAGGTAGCCGAAGTGGGCGATGGAGGAATAACCGAGCAGGCGCTTGAGGTTGTTCTGCAGCAGCGCCAGCAGGTTACCGAAGAGGATCGAGGCGATGGCGATGACCGTCAGCAGCTCGGTCAGCCAGCCGCCGGCAGTAACCGGCGAGATCTGATACAGACGCAGCAGCACGGCGAACACCGCCACCTTGCTGGCGGTGGCCAGGAAGGCGGCCACCGGTGCCGGCGCGCCTTCGTAGACGTCCGGGGTCCACAGGTGGAAAGGCACCAGCGACAGCTTGAAGGCCAGGCCGATCAGCATCATGCCGACGCCGATCTGCGCCAGCAGGCTCGGCAGGCCATCAGCAGCCAGCTTGGCGCCGATGCCGGCGAAGCTCAGGCTGCCGGACTCGGCGTAGAGCAGGGCCATGCCGAACAGCAGAAAGGCCGAGCCGGCAGCCGACAGCACCATGTACTTGATGCCGGCTTCCAGCGAACGCTTGTTGAAGAAGGCGTAGGCGATCATGCCGTAGGTCGGCACTGACAGCAGTTCCAGGCCGATGAACAGGCCAGCCAGGTGCTGCGCGCTGACCAGGACCAAGCCGCCGGCAGCGGACAGCAACATCAGCAGGTACAGCTCTTCGCGGTTGCCTGGATAGCCCTTGCCCGACTCGCCGCCCAGGTAGGCGTGGATCAGTGTCACGCAGGCCAAAGTTGAAGCCAGCACCAGGGCCATGTAGTAGCAGGCGAACTTGTCCACCAGCAGCAGCGGGGTGACCTCGATGGGCGTCACACCCAACGCCGGAATCAGCGACAGCAGGGCCAGGTTGAGGCCCAGCACCGAGAGGCCGAAGGTCATCGCATGGTTACGTTTCCAGGCGATTGCCAGCATCACCAGCACCGCAGTGGCACTGGTGATCAGCAGCGGCAGCAGCGCGATGAAATGTTGAGTCGTCAGTTGCATAGCATGACTTTCCATTAAGCAGCTTACCGGGCCAGAACAGGTTGATTGAGGGCACTATCCAGCCATTGCTGAACGCCGTGCATGCTGGCCGCCGAGGTATCGAGCACCGGCTGCGGGTAGACACCCAGCAGGATCAGCAACACGGCCAGGCCCAGCACCATGCTCAACTCGCGCGGCTTCAGGCCGGGGAGGGCGGTCTCAGCCTTGGCCGGGCCGAAGTAGGCGCGGTGGATCATGATCAGCGAGTAGACCGAACCGAAGACCAGGCCGGTAGCAGCGATTACGGTCACCCACGGTGCACTCTGGAAGCTGCCAACCAGGATCAGGAACTCGCCAACGAAGTTGCCGGTGCCCGGCAGGCCCAGTGCAGCGGCGGCAAAGAACAGGCTCACCGCTGGCAGCCAGGGCATGCGTGCCCAGATCCCGCCCATCTCGCGCATGTCGCGGGTGTGCAGGCGCTCATACAGCTGGCCGCAGAGGATGAACAGGGCCGCAGCGGACAGGCCGTGGGCCATCATCTGCACCACCGCGCCCTGCAGGGCGATCTCACTGGCGGAGTAGATGGCGATCAGCACAAAACCCATGTGCGACACGCTGGAGAAGGCTACCAGACGCTTGATATCGGTCTGCGCAAACGACAGCAGGGCGCCGTAGATGATGGCGAACACGCCAAGCCACTGGGCGATCGGTGCGAATTCGGCCGAGGCATTGGGGAACAGCGGCAAAGCAAAACGCATCAGGCCGTAGGCGGCGGTTTTCAGCAGGATACCGGCCAGGTCCACGGAACCGGCGGTCGGTGCCTGGGCATGGGCGTCCGGCAGCCAGGAGTGGAACGGCACCACCGGGAACTTCACCGCGAAGGCGATGAAGAAACCGAGCATCAGGATGTACTCGGTGCCGGCGGCCATCTTGGTCTTCAGTAGGTCGGCGTAGTTGAAGGTCAGAACGCCGGTCTGGTCGAAGTGCACGAACACAAGGCCGAGGATCGCCACCAGCATCACCAGGCCGCTGGCCTGGGTGAAGATGAAGAACTTAGTGGCGGCGTAGATGCGTGTCTTGCCGTCGCTGCCGCTATGACCCCAGAGCGCGATGAGGAAGAACATCGGCACCAGCATCATTTCCCAGAAGAAGAAGAACAGGAACAGGTCGACGGCGAGAAACACGCCGACCACGCCGCCGAGGATCCACATCAGGTTGAGGTGGAAGAAGCCGACGCGGTTCTGGATCTCGTTCCACGAGCACAGCACCGACAGTACGCCGAGCAGGCCGGTGAGGGCGATCATCAGTACCGACAGACCGTCCAGCGCCAGGTGCACGCTGATGCCGAGTCGTTCGATCCACTGCAGCTGGAATTCGGCCGCCCAGACCGGGTCGGCGCCCGGTGCGGGAGCCAGGCTGAAGTCGCCGGTGGCCCACAGCCAGAGGCCCAGGCCGAACAGCAGGCCCATGGTCAGCAGGGCGATCCAGCGCGGCAGGGTGTTGCCGAAACGCTCGAGCTGCCAGCACAGCAGGCCGCCGATAAAGGGGATCAGGATTAGCCAGGGCAGAATCATGACGGGCTACTTTCCTTAATTCAGAAACAGGAGGACGGCGAGCACCAATACGGCGCCCCCGGCAATCGAAGTGGCGTACCAGCGCACCTGACCGCTCTCGCTGCGAGCCAGCAGGGCGTTGCCGCCCCGGGCCAGGCGCGGGATCAGGCCGATGCTGCGGTCGATCGGGTCACGCCCGAGCAGACGGCAGAGCAGCAGGTAGGGGCGCACGAACAGCTTGTCGTAGAGCCAGTCGAAGCCCCAGGCGGC
>CAZFKQ010000030.1:0-15007 GCA_964518735.1 uncultured Pseudomonas sp. | reverse complement strand
TCGAGAGCTGCCAGAACGCCCAGGAACGTTGGGGTGGAGTACACCAGCTGATCGACCGCTGGCTTCAGGAACGTCATGAACTGGTTCGCGCCTATGACCTCCTCAGTGACAAGCCTCAGGCACCTGCAGCCAATGCTCAGGATCTGCAGCGCTTCTGCGAGATTCTGGTCGACTATGTCTCGGCCGGTCATTTCGAGGTTTACGAGCAGCTGACCGGCGAGGCCAAGGCCTTTGGCGACCAGCGCGGATTGGAACTGGCCAAGCAGATCTATCCGCGCATTGAAGCCATCACCGAAGTGGCGCTGGCCTTCAATGACCGCTGTGACAACGGTGACTGCCGTGATACCGCATCCTTGAGCGCCGAATTGAAGCGTCTCGGTCAGCTATTGCACGAGCGTTTCGAGCTGGAAGATTGCCTGATCGAAGTGCTGCACAACGCGCATGAGCAACCAAGCGTCGCCTCGGTCTGAGAACCTGCCTACGATTTCTTGATCGTCGGCCATGCTGCGTTGCAACGCAGTAACAGCCGCAGGCTGGTCAATCGGGCTCGCCCAATTTCGCCTTGCCTGGCTCTAGCTCGAAATATCGTAAACAGATGCTAAGGCGGTGCTGGACGCCGGCGGTTAGTCGGCGATGTCCAGCAATTCCAGCTCGAATACTAGTGGCGCGTCCGGTGGAATCAGATCGCCTGCGCCAGCTTGGCCATAAGCCTGCGCTGCCGGTATCACCACTCGCCACTTGGCCCCTACCGGCATGGCCCGCAGAGCGGTTTGCCAGCCAACGATCAGGCTATTGAGGCGAAACCACTGTGCCCCTTCACTCTGGTCGAACAGGGTGCCGTCAGCCAGTTCACCGCGATAACGTACCTGCACCCGTGTGGCGTTCCCGAATCGCTCTGCAGACCCAGGCTGTAGTTCCTGGACCAAAACCCCACCTGCCAGTTCGCGCACCCCGGCCTTGGCTTTTTCCGCCGCGAGAAAACGCTGCTCTGTCGCCCGTGCCAGTTCATGGCGGCTGGCAGCTGCGCGCAGGGCCAGGTGCTTCTCATGCTCTTCCAGCAGCGCGTCGATGCGCTCCTGCGGTAGCCGCAGAGGCTGCGCACGATAGGCCTGGCGTAGTCCTTCCAGCATGGCTTCCAGCTGCAGATCGGGAACTTCGCTGCGCAGTCTTTCGCCCAGTCGCGCCCCCAGGCTGTAGGCCAGATCATCTTCTGGCGTGGCGGCAGCAAGCAGCGCAGGGCAGAGGCAGAGCAGGAGCAATGTGCAGCGCAACATCGGCGAAATCTCGGCGTGGATATGTGGGGAATTATGCCAGCGCTTGCCATCGTCACAATGTGCAGCTAGCGACTGGAGAATCTGGCGTCTAGTATGGGGTCACCAACGTCCGTTAGGAGGCACATCATGCCGACCAACAATAAGAAACCCGTCACTACCCCTTTGCACCTGCTTCAGCAACTTTCCCACAGCCTGCTCGAGCACTTGGAAAAGGCCTGCTCGCAGGCTCTGGTCGAGGCGGAAGAACTGTTGACCAAGCTGGAAAAACAGCGCGGCAAGGCCCAGGAAAAACTGCACGAAGCGCGCAGCAAATTGCAGGATGCAGCCAAGGCCGGCAAGGCCAAGGCGCAAGATAAAGCCAAGTCGTTGATCAACGAACTGGAAGAGTTGCTCGACAACCTCAAGACTCGCCAGACCGAAACCCGCAACTACATTCTGCAGCTCAAGCGTGATGCCCAGGAAAGCCTGAAACTGGCCCAGGGCGTAGGCAAGGTGCGCGAGGCGGCCAACAAGGCACTGAGCAGCCGTGCGGCAGCCAAACCTGTGGCCAAGGCTGCGGCGAAACCTGCGACCAAACCGGCAGTAGCGAAGAAGCCGGCAGCCAAGCCAGCAACAGCCAAGGCACCGGTCAAGGCTGCTGCCAAGCCAGCGGCGAAACCCGCAGCCAAGCCAGCCGCGAAACCGGCAGTGGCGAAGAAGCCTGCTGCAGCCAAAGCACCGGTTAAGGCTGCGCCCAAGCCGGCCGCGAAGCCTGCAGCCAAGCCCGCTGCCAAACCGGCGGTGGCGAAAAAACCGGCGGCCACTGCGGCCAAGCCAGCGGCAGCCAAGGCGCCGGCCAAGGTTGCTGCCAAACCGGCAGCGAAACCCGCGGCCAAGCCAGCCGCGAAACCGGCAGTGGCGAAGAAGCCTGCTGCCAGTGCTGCCAAACCGGCAGCGGCGAAAGCACCGGCCAAGCCAGCTGCGAAGCCTGCGGCAAAACCGGCTGCCAAGGCACCTGCGACCAGCGCGGCCAAGCCAGCTGCAGTCAAGGCACCGGTCAAGCCCGCCGCGAAACCGGCTGCCAAACCCGCCGCGAAGAAAGCCCCGGTCGCCAAGCCGGCCACTGCGCCAGCTGCTGCTCCTGCGTCCGCTCCGGCCGCCGCTGCACCTGCCACCAGCAATGGCAGCACCCCACCGACCGGCGCTTAAGTCCGGTTTGCCACGACGCGCAGCACCTGCAGCGCGTCGTGGTGCACTTCTCTCGCAGCGGCGGTCAGGGCCTCAAGCCAGGCCGCCGGTTGCGTCTGCTGCGGCCAAGTGCCCGCCAGGGTTTCCAGGCGCCGCAACAGCTCGTGCTCGGCCTCCAGCTCCAGTGCCTTGACCTGTTCGCGCAGGCGCAGCTGCGCCGCATCGAGTTGGGCCGCCTCACGCCAGTTCTGGCGTAACTCGCGCAGAGGTTGCACGACCTGGCGTTGCCAGGGTTCGCTGATTGCCTTGAGTGCTGCCAGGCGCTCGTCGTTGCAGGCCACGCCGCGTTGTTCCAGCCACAGCCCGCACAGCAGCAGGCAGACATCCGCACCCGCAGCCTGCAAGCGCAGGCAGGCCGCTTCGCCGCCGGGGCGGGCATAGCACTGGCTGGCAAAAGTCCACAGGTCAGACGGCATGAGGCTCTCCGGGCGAGGGTGGGGCGAAACTGATAGACTGCGCCGCCTTTGGGCGTGCTCACACTACAGCGGCGCGTCCGCTCGATACAGTGTGAACGCACGCGATGATCCGACTTCAGAACCTTACCTTACAACGTGGTCCTCTGCGCCTGCTTGACGGCGCCGAGCTGACTCTGCACGCCGGCCATAAAGCCGGCCTGATCGGTGCCAACGGCGCTGGCAAGTCCAGCCTGTTTGCCCTGCTGCGTGGCGAACTCGGCCCTGATGGCGGTGACTGTAACCTGCCGCCGGACTGGCGCATCGCCCATATGCAGCAGGAGGTCGACGACCTCGAGCGCCTGGCCGTGGACTATGTACTCGACGGTGATATTCATCTGCGTCAGGTGCAGCGTGACCTGCTGGCAGCCGAAACGGCTCACGACGGTACGGCAATCGCTCGCCTGCACAGCGAGCTGGACAACGCCGACGGTTACACCGCCGATGCCCGCGCGCGCAAACTGCTGGCCGGTCTCGGCTTCATGTCCGAGCAGATGGACAAGCGCGTTGGCGACTTCTCCGGTGGCTGGCGCATGCGCCTGAACCTGGCCCAGGCGCTGATGTGCCCGTCCGATCTGCTGCTGCTCGACGAACCGACCAACCACCTCGATCTCGATGCCATCCTCTGGCTGGAAGAGTGGCTGAAGAGCTACCCCGGTACTCTGCTGCTGATCTCCCACGACCGCGACTTCCTGGATGCCGTGGTCGACCATGTGGCGCACATCGAGCAGCAGAAGATCACCCTCTATCGTGGTGGCTACTCGGCCTTCGAACGCGCCCGTGCCGAACGTCTGGCCCAGCAGCAGCAGGCCTATGAGAAGCAGCAGGCGCAGCGCGAGCATATGGAGAAGTACATTGCCCGCTTCAAGGCCCAGGCGACCAAGGCACGTCAGGCGCAGAGCCGGATCAAGGCCCTGGAGCGCCTGGAAGAACTGGCGCCGGCGCATGTCGATTCGCCGTTCGATTTTGTTTTCCGCGAGGCGGACAAAATTTCCAGCACCTTGCTCGACCTTTCCGACGCTCAGCTCGGCTATGGCGACAGGGCTGTATTGCAGCAGGTCAAGTTGCAGCTTACGCCGGGTGCGCGCATCGGCTTGTTAGGCCCCAACGGTGCCGGCAAATCGACCCTGATCAAGACCCTGTCTGGCGAGCTGGCGCCGCTGTCCGGGCGGATTACTCGCGGCGAAAACCTGTCCATCGGCTACTTCGCCCAGCACCAGCTCGACTCGCTGGATGCCAAGGCCAGCCCGCTGTTGCACCTGCAACGTATTGCCCCGAGCGAGCGCGAGCAGACCCTGCGCGACTTCCTCGGCGGCTTCGACTTCCGTGGCCCGCGCTGCGACGAAGCGGTGCAGAACTTCTCCGGTGGCGAGAAGGCGCGCCTGGCTCTGGCCCTGATCGCCTGGCAGAAACCCAACCTGCTGCTGCTCGACGAACCGACCAACCACCTCGATCTGGAGATGCGCCTGGCTTTGACCATGGCCCTGCAGGAGTTTGCCGGGGCGGTGCTGGTGGTGTCCCACGATCGTCATCTGCTGAAAAGCACCACCGACGAGTTCCTGCTGGTGGCCGATGGTCGTATCCAGCCCTTCGATGGCGATCTCGACGACTACGCGCGCTGGCTGGTGGACTTCCGTGCTCGTCAGCTGCCGCAAACGGTTGCAGCGCCCGTTGGCGACAAGACTGACAAGCGTGCTCAGCGCCAGGCCGCGGCCGCCCTGCGTCAGCAACTGGCACCGCACAAACGCGAGGCGGAGAAGCTGGAGAAGGAGCTGGGCAAGCTGCAGGAAAAGCTCACTGCCGTCGAAGGCAAGCTCGGCGACAGCGGCCTGTACGAGGCCGCGCGCAAGGACGAGCTGCGTGGGCTGCTGGCCGAGCAGGCCGCGCTCAAGGTCCGCGAGGCCGAGCTGGAAGAGACCTGGCTGGAGGCCTTGGAAATCCTGGAGACGCTGCAGCAGCAACTGGAGGAGAGTGAGTGATGGAGCAGCTGGCAGTGCTCAGCGACTGGCGCGAGCCGCTGATTCTGGCCGGGCAGGTGCTGCTGATCCTGCTCCTGGCCTGGGCCGTGCAGCGCCTGGTCGGGCGCGGCATCACCCGCCTCGGCGAGCGCTACGCGGCGTTGCCGACCGAGCTGTGGCTGCCGCTGCGCGGCATGCTGCGCTGGTTGATCATGGGCAGCGCGCTGATGCTGGTGCTGGAGCGCCTGGGAGTGTCCGCTGAAGTGCTGTGGACGGCGCTGACCGGCTTCGCCGCGGTAGCTGCGGTGGCCTTCTTCGCCATCTGGAGCGTGCTCTCCAACATGTTCTGCGCTCTGCTGATCTTCAGCATGGGGCCGTTCCGCATCGGCGACACCGTCGAGGTGATCGACAGCGCCGACAAGCCTGGGGTCAAGGGGCGGGTCATGGCGATCAACCTGTTCTACACCACCCTGGAGGATCCGGAGGCGGCCAATGCGCTGATCCAGGTGCCGAACAGTCTGTTCTTCCAGAAGTCGGTGCGTCGCTGGCGCTGAACGGAGGGCGGGAGTAGGCTGAATGCCCGCCTTTTGCTGTCGAGGTAACTGTCCATGACCCTGGAAGCCTGGCTTGCCTTTTTCGTCGCCTGTTGGGTTATCAGCCTGTCGCCGGGTGCCGGCGCCGTAGCCTCGATGAGCGCCGGGCTGCAGTACGGTTTCTGGCGCGGCTACTGGAATGCCCTCGGCCTGCAGCTGGCGCTGCTGATGCAGATCGCCGTGGTCGCCGCCGGTCTTGGTGCCGTGCTGGCCACCTCGGAGCTGGCCTTCAACCTGATCAAGTGGTTCGGCGTGGCCTATCTGGTCTACCTCGGCTGGAAACAGTGGGTCGCCGCGCCCGGCGAGATCGCCGCCGGTGAAGGCGAGCGGCCCCTGGGGCGGCCGTTGACCCTGATGCTGCGAGGTTTCCTGGTCAACGCCAGCAACCCCAAGGCGATCATCTTCATTCTCGCCGTACTGCCGCAGTTCCTCGATCCCAAGGCTCCGCTGCTGGTCCAGTACCTGTTGATGGCCGCTACCATGGTCGCGGTCGATCTGGTGGTGATGGCCGGCTATACCGGCCTGGCCGCGCGGGTGCTGCGTAGCCTGCGCAAGCCAGAGCAGCAGCGTCTGCTCAATCGCACCTTCGGTGGTCTGTTTATCGCTGCCGCCGCCTTGCTGGCGACCGTGCGCCGCGCGGCTGCCTGAGTCACCAGGGAATCGGCTGATCGTCCCAGGCCCAGAAGCTGCCGCTGTCCGTGTGCGTTTTGCTGGCCATTACCGCTAGCAGGCGTTCGGCGACAAATGCCGGGGTGAACAGGCGTTCGTTCGGCACATTGGCCTGGAACGGGCGCGACAGCTCGGTATCGGTGGTGCCAGGGTGCAGACTGAGCACGCAGGCATGCGGATTGAGGCGGGCCAGTTCGATGCTGGCAGTGCGCAGCAGCTGGTTCAGCGCGGCCTTGCTGGCGCGGTAGCTGTACCAGCCACCGAGGCGGTTGTCGCCAATCGAGCCGACCCGCGCCGAGAGCATCGCCACCTGGCATGGGTGTCGGCCGCGCAGCAGTGGCAGCAAGTGCTTGAGCAACAGCAGGGGCGCAAAGCTGTTACGCAGAAAGCTGGCCTGCAGCCCAGCCAGGTCGACCTGGGCCAGGCTCTTTTCCGCGTGTACCGCGCCTTCCTGCAGCACCCCCACGCAATTGATCAGCAGATGTAGGTGCGGCATGGCGTCGCGCAGCTCGGCGGCGAATGCCTGCAATTGGCCTTCGTCGGCGATATCCAGATCACGCCAGTACAGGCGTTCGGGGTACTGGCTGGCCAGGCGTTGCAGCTCGGCCGACTGCCCGGTGTGGCGCGCTACAGCCCATACGCGGGCTACCTGCGGGTTCGCCAGCAGGGCCGTGCACAGGGCCAGGCCGATACCACGGCTGGCGCCGCAGACCAGTGCTTCGACTGGTTTGGAATGCTGTTGCCACCAGGTCATTCAGGGTGTTCCTCAGTGCTAGGGGCTTGAGAAAAATTGTTAGCAAGGCAACAATTTAATCTTAAACATTCTCATTTATGGATATGCCATGTCCCGCTTTAGTCGTTTCTGGCTGATGCTGTTGCTGCCCGTCCTTTGCCTGTTCAGCTTAGCTGCCGGGGCTGAAACTACGGAAGGAGCAGCCCAGGCCCTGCACCTGCTGGGCTATATCGGCGCCGATTACCCGGCAACCGTATCGGCTGGCGAGATCGTCGATGATGGCGAATATCGCGAGCAACTGGAGTTTCTCGGCGTGCTCCAGGGGTTGATCGTCGCCCTCCCTGCCAAGGCCGAACGCATGGAGCTGGAGCAGGGCGTGGCCGGGCTGCGTCAGGCGGTGAGCCAGCGCCAGCCGGGCGAGCAGGTCGCCAGTGAGGCGCGGCGTCTGGCTGCACGGCTGGTCGAGCTTTATCAGGTGCGCCAAGTGCCGGCTATCACCCCCGACCCGGCGCGCGGTGCACCACTGTACGCCCAGCATTGCGCGGTCTGCCACGGCGACCTGGGTGCCGGTGACGGCCCCGCCGGTATCGGCCTGGAACCGCCGCCGGCCAATCTGCGAGATCGCGAGCGGCTGGATCGCCTGAGCCTGTACGACCTGTTCAATACCCTCGGCCTGGGCATCGAAGGCACCGACATGCCGGCCTTTGCCGACCAGCTCGACGAGCGTCAGCGCTGGGACCTGGCTAGCTACATTGCCAGTTTCACGGCCGAGCCTGGCGCGGCAGGTGGCAAGCCATTCAGCCTGGCCGCGCTAGCCGGGCAGACGCCGGGCGAGATCGCCGCCAGCGGCGCTGACAGTGCCGCCTTCCGTGCCCAGCGTGCGCAGCCACCACAGCAGCAGCGCGGCCCGCAGGAACTGATCGGGCACACCCTTGCCACCCTCGAACGCAGCCTGCAGGCCTACCGGGATCATGACCGCGAGCAGGCCTACGACCTCTCGGTGGCGGCGTATCTGGAAGGCTTCGAACTGGTCGAAGGCGCCCTCGACAACCTTGATGCGGCGCAGCGCAAGCGCAGCGAAAAGGCCTTGATGGCATACCGTCAGGCGCTCCAGGATGGCGCCAGCGTTGGCCAGGTCGCGCAGGCGCTGGAAGTGGCCAAGGCCGAGCTGGGCAAGTCTGCCGAACTGCTCGCTGGTGGGGCGATGAACGCCTCGCTGAGTTTCTTCTCCAGCCTGCTGATCCTGCTGCGCGAAGGTCTGGAAGCGATTCTCGTGCTGGCGGCGATTCTCGCCTTCCTGCGCAATACCGGGCAGCCGCAAGCGGTGCGCAGCGTGCACATCGGCTGGGGCCTGGCGCTGCTGGCTGGCGTTGCCACCTGGGGCCTGGCGGCTTACCTGATCGATGTCAGCGGTGCCCAGCGTGAGTTACTGGAAGGGCTCACCGCACTGTTCGCCAGCGTCATGGTGCTGTGGCTCGGCGTGTGGATGCATGACCGTCGGCATGCCGCAGCCTGGCAGGACTACATCAAGAGCAGCCTGGTTGGCGGCGGCGGGCGCTTTGGTTTCGCCGTGCTGGCGTTCTTCTCGGTGTACCGCGAGCTGTTCGAAGTCATCCTGTTTTACGAAACCCTCTGGCTGCAAGCCGGGCCGGCGGCTCATGGCATGGTTCTGGCTGGCGCCGGTGCGGCCCTGGTGCTGCTGCTCGGCCTGGCCTGGGTGATCCTGCGCGGTTCGCGCAAGCTGCCGCTGGCGACCTTCTTCAGCGCCAACGCGGTGCTGCTCTGTGCGCTCTCGGTGGTGTTTGCCGGCCACGGCGTGGCGGCGCTGCAGGAAGCCGGTGTATTGGGTACGCGGCCGGTGGCGTTTTTCGATTTCGACTGGCTGGGCATTCATGCCGACGCCTGGAGCCTCTCGGCCCAGGGGCTGGCGCTAGCCGGGATTGCCGTACTGTACGGGCGTAGTTGGTTGGGTGAGCGCCGGCGGGCCCAGGCTGCGGCCTGATAGTGGATGATCCGGCTGGCGGATGGCTTACCATGCCGGTCGGCTAGTGTCTGGAGAGTTTGCACCATGCGTGTCTGGATCGATGCCGACGCCTGCCCAAGGGCGGCGCGGGATCAGGTGGTGAAGTTTGCCCTCAAGCGCGGCTTCGAGGTGGTGCTGGTGGCCGGTCAGCCAGTGGCGCGGCCGGGTTTCACCTGTGTGCGGCTGATCGTGGTGCCGAGTGGCCCGGATGCGGCAGATGATTATCTGGTCGAGCACGCCGTGCCTGGCGAACTGGTGATCTGCAGCGATGTGCCGCTGGCCGATCGGCTGGTGAAGAAGGGCGTCAGCGCCCTCGATCCGCGTGGTCGCGAGTTCGACGAGCGCAACATGGGCGAGCGCCTGGCGGTGCGCAACCTGTTCACCGATCTGCGCGAGCAAGGCCAGATGGGTGGAGGGCAAGGCGCCTATGGCGAGAAGGAGCGCCAGGCTTTCGCCAACTCATTGGATCGGATTCTTACGCGGCTGATGCGCGCGTAGCCCGGATGCAATCCGGGAAGCAGGCAACTCCGACCTGGATTGCATCCGGGCTACGGGTTGGCTCATGCGCCTTACGGAGGGTTCGTGGCGACTCTCAGCCGCACAGATAGGTGCCGGTGCCCACCGCCACCAGATTGCCGTCGTCGCTGTGTAACTCGCTGCGCACCACGGCTACCTTGTTGCCGGAGCGCAGCAGCACCGCCGTGGCGGTGAACAGCTGGCCGCGGCCAGGGCGCAGGTAGTCGACGCGCAGGTCGATGGTGCCGAGCTTGGACAAGCGCTGCATGCGCTCGGTGCTGGACAGGTGCTGGTGCTTGTCGAAGGCGCCGATCAGCGCCATGGCACCGCCGGCGACATCCAGCAGCGAGGAAATCACCCCGCCATGCAGGATGCCGTGGACGAAGTTGCCGATCAGCTCGGGCTTCATCGGTAGCTCCATCACCACCTTGTCGAGAGACAGCTCGACCAACTGGATGCCCAGCACCTGATTGAACGGAATGCGCTGGAAGAAGCCGGCGACGGCCTCTTGCAGTTCGGCGGTGAGTTCGAAAGCGGGCTTGGTCATGGGGCGCGAGATCTGCGGCAAGAGCGAAGGGCTCTACGCTGCCGCAGTTCGGCCTGCTTGACCAGTGGCACGGCAGAGCTGCGGCGTTGAATGGCTCTTATGCCCGCTCGTGGTTCGCCAGGTTTACCCGGCGGGCTCTCAGTGCGGGTGTGCCAGTTCCAGTACCCGATCGACCAGCTTGTTGATGCCGGAAGCCGCCTCGGCAATCGACTGGGCGAGCATGTAGGCCGGGGTGCTGACCAGTTTGTGCGCGCTGTCCTCGACGATGTCTTCTACTTTGCATTCCTGGTGCGTGCCACCCATGGTCTGCAGGGCTTCGGCGGCCGGGTCTTCTGCACTGCCCAGGGTGCAGGTGACGCCCGCGCCGAAGATTTTCACGGCCAGCGCCGGGGCGATGCAGATCAGGCCGATCGGCTTACCGGCCTTGGCGAAGGCCTGGGCGGCGGCGAGCACATCGGCCTGCACGCTGCAGTCGGCGCCCTGCAGGGCAAAGTCGGAGAGGTTCTTGGCCACGCCGAAGCCGCCCGGCAGGATCAGCGCGTCGAAGTGCTCGACCTTCAGTTCGCGCACATCCTCGACATTGCCGCGGGCGATGCGCGCCGCCTCGATCAGCACATTGCGGCTTTCTGGCATTTCCTCGCCGGTCAGGTGGTTGATCACATGCATCTGCGCCACGTTGGGCGCGAAGCACTGCACCTGGGCGCCGCGTTGGTCGAGGCGGAGCAGGGTGATCACGCTTTCATGGATTTCCGCACCGTCATAGACGCCGCAGCCGGAGAGGATTACGGCTACCTTTTTGCTCATGGTTTGCTCCTGATCGGGAATACAGCGGGTGTCGCCAAATGCCGCTCACCCTGGCATGCCCGGTACTCGGTGGGCGCGCAGGTGTGGCTTAGCATGGCAACAGATAGGGCAATCCTAGCCCGCGATCCGCTGCAACGATATGGGTGACCCGTGAATTACATCCTCTATGCCGTGCCCGTGTTCTTTCTGCTGATCGGCCTGGAGCTGCTCGCTGACCGCTGGCGCGGCCTGCGCACTTATCGTCTGGCCGATTCGTTGAACAGCCTCAGCGCTGGCGTGCTGTCGACCACCAGCGGCTTGTTCACCGCGGCGGTTGGGCTGTTCACCTACACCTGTGCCTGGCAGTACCTGGCGTTGTTCGAACTGTCGGCCGACAGCCTGTGGGTCTGGCTGCTGGCCTTCGTCTTCTATGATTTCTGCTACTACTGGCTGCACCGCATGGGCCACGAACGCAGCATTCTCTGGGCGGCGCATTCGGTGCATCACCAGAGCGAGGAATACAACCTTTCCACGGCCCTGCGCCAGACCAGTACCGGCTTTATCTTCGGCTGGATCTTCTACCTGCCGATGGCCATCGCCGGGGTGCCGCCACTGGTCTTCCTCACGGTCGGCGCGCTCAATCTGCTTTACCAGTTCTGGGTGCATACCCGGCACATCCCCAAGCTGGGCTGGTTCGAGTGGTTCTTCGTCAGCCCGTCCAACCACCGTGTGCACCACGCGCAAAACCCGGTTTACATGGATCGCAACTACGGCGGCGTGTTCATTCTCTGGGATCGCCTGTTCGGCACCTTCCAGGAGGAACTGGATGAGGAGCCTGTGGTGTTTGGCGTGACCACCCCGTTGCGCAGCTGGAACCCACTGTGGGCTAACCTGCAGGTGTATGCCGCGCTGTGGCAGGACGCGCGGCACGCCGAGTCCTGGTGGGACAAGCTGCGCATCTGGTTCATGCGCACCGGCTGGCGCCCGGCGGATGTGGCGGCAAAATACCCGCAGAGCAAACCTGACCTCAGTCAGTTCCGCCGCTTCGAGGTGCCCCTGGCGTGGCCACGCCAGCTCTATGCGTTGCTGCAGTTTGTATTTTATGTGCTGGGCGGCACCGGGTTGCTGGCGGTCGGCAACAGCCTGCCAGCCCCGGCGCTGCTGTTGGGTTGCGGCTGGGTGGCAGGCGGTCTCTACGTGATCGGCATGTGGCTGGAGAACCGGGCCTGGTCCGGGCGGCTGGAGCTGCTGCGGCTGCTGCTCAACCTGCCGCTGCTGTGGCTGATGCAGCAACAGGGGCTCGTCAGCGAAACGGCCACTGCCTGGTCGTTGCTGGCGGGTTACACGGCGGCGAGCCTGCTGGCGCTGATTCTACTGCAGCGGCAATGGGTCGCGCCGCTGCGCGCCTGATTCCTTGCCACGACGCTGTCGCGTCGTCATCAAATGGTCATAATGGGGGCTTATAACCGTCACACTGAGCCCGCGCGCGTGGGCCCCGGAGTCTGCCGTGAGCTTTACCCCCGCCAATCGCCTGTTCCCCTCCACCCGCCTGCGCCGCAACCGCCGCGATGATTTTTCCCGCCGTCTGGTGCGCGAAAACCGCCTGAGTGTCGACGACCTGATCCTGCCGGTATTCGTCCTCGACGGTGAAAACCGCCGTGAGGCGATCCCCTCGATGCCGGGTGTCGAGCGCCTGTCCATCGACCTGCTGCTCAAGGAAGCGGAAGAGTGGGTGGCTCTTGGCATTCCGGCGCTGGCGCTGTTTCCGGTGACGCCGCTGGAGAAGAAATCCCTGCTCGGCGAGGAAGCCTGGAACCCGGACGGCATCGCCCAGCGTGCGATCCGTGCCCTGCGCAGCAAATTCCCCGAGCTGGGGGTGATCAGCGACGTGGCCCTCGACCCCTTTACCACCCATGGCCAGGACGGCATCCTCGACGAGGATGGCTATGTGCAGAACGACATCACCGTCGATGCGCTGGTCAAGCAGGCGCTGTCCCACGCCGCTGCCGGTGCTCAGGTCGTCGCCCCGTCGGACATGATGGACGGTCGTGTGCAGGCAATTCGCGAGGCCCTGGAGCTGGCCGACCACAGCAATGTGCGGATCATGGCCTACTCGGCCAAGTACGCCAGTGCCTACTACGGCCCGTTCCGCGATGCAGTGGGCTCGGCGGCCAACCTGGGCAAGGCCAACAAGGCCAGCTACCAGATGGATCCGGCCAACAGTGATGAAGCCCTGCACGAAGTGGCGGCTGACCTGGCCGAAGGCGCCGACATGGTGATGGTCAAGCCGGGCATGCCGTATCTGGATATCCTGCATCGGGTTAAAGAGGAATTCCGTGCACCGACCTTTGTCTACCAGGTCAGTGGCGAGTACGCCATGCACATGGCAGCTATCCAGAACGGCTGGTTGAGTGAAGCTGTGATTCTGGAGTCGCTGACAGCGTTCAAACGTGCAGGAGCCGATGGCATCCTCACTTATTTCGCCAAACGGGCGGCAGAACTGATCAAGGCGGGGCAATAAGCCCCCTGGGAAGAGATGGCATGAACACCGAGGGATTGAGCAATAACGCGGCGCTGGACGTCCAGCCGAGCAACGAGAGCGTGGTCGAGCCGGCCGTGGTCGAGGTCGTCGAGCCGGTCGTGGTGCCGTCGGCGCCGGTCGTAGCGCCCGTCGCGGTACCAGGGCTGGATGACACCAGCCTGTACATTCACCGCGAGCTATCCCAGCTGAAGTTCAACATCCGCGTGCTGGAACAGGCGCTGGATGAGTCCTATCCGTTGCTCGAACGCTTGAAGTTCTTGCTGATCTTCTCCAGCAACCTCGACGAGTTCTTCGAAATCCGCGTAGCCGGGCTGAAGAAACAAATCAATTTTGCCCGCGAACAGGCTGGCGCCGATGGCCTGCAGCCGCATCAGGCGTTGGCGCGGATTTCCGAGCTGGTGCACGAGCAGGTCGAGCGCCAGTACGCCATTCTCAACGATACGCTGTTCCCGGCGCTGGCTCAGCACAACGTCAACTTCATCCGCCGGCGCTTCTGGAATACCAAGCTCAAGGCCTGGGTGCGTCGCTACTTCCGCGACGAGATCGCGCCGATCATCACCCCGATCGGCCTCGACCCGACTCACCCGTTCCCGCTGCTGGTGAACAAGAGCCTGAATTTTATCGTCGAGCTGGAAGGTATCGATGCCTTCGGCCGTGACTCCGGTCTGGCGATCATCCCGGCGCCACGCCTGCTGCCGCGCATTATCAAAGTGCCGGAAGAGGTTGGTGGCCCCGGCGACAACTACGTGTTCCTCTCCTCGATGATCCATGCGCATGCCGACGACCTGTTCCAGGGCATGAAGGTCAAGGGCTGCTACCAGTTCCGCCTGACCCGCAACGCCGACCTGTCGGTGGACACCGAGGACGTCGAGGACCTGGCCCGCGCCCTGCGTGGCGAGCTGTTCGCGCGGCGCTACGGTGACGCGGTACGCCTGGAGGTGGCCGACACCTGTCCGAAGCAGCTGTCTGATTACCTGCTCAAACAGTTCAGCCTGAGCGAGAGTGAGCTGTACCAGGTCAATGGTCCGGTCAACCTGACCCGCCTGTTCGCCATCACCGGCCTGGCCAGTCATCCGGAACTGCAGTACGCACCGTTCACCCCGGTGATCCCCAAACTGCTGCAAAACAGCGAGAACATTTTCAGCGTGGTCAGCAAGCAGGACATCCTCCTGCTGCACCCCTTCGAGTCCTTCACTCCGGTGGTCGACCTGCTGCGTCAGGCGGCGAAGGACCCGCATGTGCTGGCGATCAAGCAGACCCTGTATCGCTCCGGGGCCAACTCGGAAATCGTCGATGCGCTGGTCGAAGCGGCGCGTAACGGCAAGGAAGTCACTGCGGTGATCGAATTGCGCGCGCGCTTTGACGAAGAATCCAACCTGCAGCTGGCCAGCCGCCTGCAGGCCGCCGGTGCCGTGGTGATCTACGGCGTGGTCGGCTTCAAGACCCACGCCAAGATGATGCTGATCCTGCGTCGCGAGAACGGCGAAATCGTCCGCTACGCGCACCTCGGCACCGGCAACTACCACGCCGGCAACGCGCGGCTGTATACCGACTACAGCCTGCTCACCGCTGACGTGGCCCTGGGTGAGGACGTGTCCAAGCTGTTCAGTCAGCTGATCGGCATGGGTAAGACCTTGCGCATGAAGAAGCTGCTGCACGCGCCCTTCACCCTGAAAAAGACCCTGCTCGA
>CAZFKQ010000029.1:0-15042 GCA_964518735.1 uncultured Pseudomonas sp. | reverse complement strand
CTGAATATCGCCATCGACGACCTGCATCCGGGTGAGCCGGACCGGGCGGCCCTGGTCACCCTGTACGAAGAGCTGGAATTCAGGAGCTGGCTGGACGAGTTGCAGCGTTCGGCCATCAAACCCAAGGCCAAGCCTGCGGCCAAACCGGCGCCGAGTGGCGGCCTGTTCGACCAGCCTGAGTCAGCAGATGCTGGCGTGGCCGAAGATGCGGCGCCAGCCGCCGAGGCCGATCACCACTACGAAACCGTATTGGAGCAGGCGCAGTTTGATGCCTGGCTGAAGAAGCTGGAGCAGGCCGAGCTGATCGCCTTCGATACCGAAACCACCAGCCTCGACCCGCAGCAGGCACAGGTGGTTGGCGTGTCCTTTGCGGTCACCGCTGGCGAGGCGGCCTATGTGCCGCTGGCGCACTCCTACATGGGTGTGCCGGCGCAGCTGGATCGCGATGCGGTGCTGCGCGCGCTCAAGCCGCTGCTGGAAGACCCGGCCAAGGCCAAGGTCGGTCAGCACGCCAAGTACGACATCAACGTGCTGGCCAATGCCTCGACGCCGATCCATGTGCAGGGCGTGGCCTTCGACACCATGCTCGAATCCTATGTGCTCGATTCCACCGCCACCCGCCACGACATGGACAGCCTGGCGCTGAAGTACCTCGACCACAGCACCATCCGTTTCGAGGACATCGCCGGCAAGGGCGCCAAGCAGCTGACTTTCGACCAGATCGCCCTGGAGCAGGCCGGGCCCTATGCGGCCGAAGACGCTGACGTAACCCTGCGTCTGCACCAGGCGCTGTGGGCCAAATTGCAGGAAACGCCGACGCTGGCCAAGGTACTGCGCGAGATCGAGATGCCGCTGGTGCCGGCGCTGGCACGCATCGAGCGCCAGGGCGCGCTGGTTGACGCCAAGCTGCTCGGCCAGCACAGCGTTGAACTGGGCGAGCGCCTGGTCGAGCTGGAGCGCCAGGCCTTCGCCATCGCCGGCGAGGAGTTCAACCTGGGTTCGCCCAAACAGCTCGGTGCGATCCTCTACGAGAAACTCGGTCTGCCGATCATCAGCAAGACCGCCACCGGCCAGGCCTCGACCGCTGAAGCGGTACTCGCCGAACTGGCCGAGCAGGATTACGAGCTGCCCAAGGTGCTGATGCAGTACCGCAGCCTGAGCAAGCTGAAGAGCACCTACACCGATCGCTTGCCGGAGCAGATCAACCCGCGCACCGGGCGCATCCACACCAGTTATCACCAGGCGGTTACTGCCACTGGGCGCTTGTCCTCGACCGACCCGAACCTGCAGAACATCCCGATCCGCACCGCCGAGGGTCGACGCATCCGCCAGGCGTTCATCGCGCCCAAGGGTTACCAGCTGCTGGCTGCGGACTACTCGCAGATCGAGTTGCGCATCATGGCCCACCTGGCCCAGGACGAAGGCCTGCTGGATGCTTTCCGTCACGGCCGTGACGTGCACAAGGCGACCGCCGCCGAAGTGTTCGGCGTCGCCCTCGACGAGGTCACCAGTGATCAGCGGCGCAGCGCCAAGGCGATCAACTTCGGCCTAATCTACGGCATGAGCGCCTTCGGTCTGGCCAAGCAGATTGGCTGTGATCGCAAACAGGCGCAGGCCTACATCGACGTGTACTTCCACCGTTATCCCGGTGTGCTGGCCTATATGGAGCGCACCCGTGAGCAGGCCAGCCAGCAGGGCTACGTCGAGACCCTGTTCGGTCGTCGCCTGTACCTGCCGGATATCCATGCGAAGAACCCGTCGCTGCGCAAGGGCGCCGAGCGCACGGCAATCAACGCGCCGATGCAGGGTACGGCGGCAGATATCATGAAGCGCGCGATGATCGCCGTGGACACCTGGCTGCCGCAGTCCGGGCTGGATGCCAAGGTGATTCTGCAGGTCCACGACGAACTGGTGCTGGAGGTGCGCGAAGACCAGATCGACGCGCTCAAGGCTGGCCTGTTGCCGCTGATGAGCGGTGCCGCCGAGCTGGATGTACCTTTGCTGGTCGAGGCGGGAGTTGGCAACAACTGGGACGAAGCGCACTGATTTCGTGGCTTTTGGCTGCGGCATAGGGTCGCAGCTCGCCGGGTTTTTAGTGCATTTTCGTCTTTCAGATAACTGTTTATCGCAATCCGATTTAAAAAATCGTGAACTTTTCACTGCCAACACCAGTCAGAACCTACGAATGGCACGAAGCCCTTCGATGCTCCTATGTGTGTTTAGTGTTGGCAGATCTCTGAACCCCGCCCTAGCGGTTCAGAATTGAACCCCGGTCTTCTCCCTCCCCATACGAAGATCGGGGTTTTTTTTGTCTGTAACTGGCGGCCTGCATGCGCCGCCAGCCTCACTCTGCCGCGTCGGGCTCTACTTCTTCTTCCTCGAGCAAACCCATCCAGCCAGCGAGCACGGCCTGTGCTTCCTCTACGCCCTGACGCTTGGGGGCCGAGAACAACTGGATGCTGGCGTCTGTGCCCCAGCCCTTGTGAATATCCTGGCGAACCTTGAGCAATGCGTTCTTGGCGGCGCCGAAGGTCAGTTTGTCGGCTTTGGTCAGCAGGATGTGCAGCGGCATGTGGCTGGCCTGGGACCAGTCGAGCATCATGCGGTCGAACTCGGTCAGCGGATGGCGGATATCCATCATCAAAATCAGTCCCGCCAGGCTCTCGCGGCTGCTTAGGTAGGCCTCCAGGTGGCGCTGCCAGTGCTGTTTGAGCGGAATTGGCACCTTGGCATAACCATAACCGGGCAGGTCGACCAGGCGGCGCTCTTCGTCCAGGGTGAAGAAGTTGAGCAGCTGAGTGCGGCCTGGCGTCTTCGAGGTGCGTGCCAGGTTGGCATGCGTCAGGGTGTTCAGTGCACTGGACTTGCCGGCGTTGGAGCGCCCGGCGAAGGCCACTTCATAGCCCTCGTCCGGTGGGCACTGGTCGACTTTGGCCGCACTGATCATGAACGTAGCCTGTTGGCACAGGCCGATGATGGGATTCTTGAATTGCATGGGGGGGTTCCGGTTGGGGCGGGCGCCGCGTGAGGCGCGGCATGGTGTCGCTTCCGTTTCAGCGTCGCCAGTATATAATGCCGCAGATTTTGTGTGCGCTTTGTCCCGTCCGTTGTTCCGGGAACGACATAATTAGCTGCGCGGCAGAACGCAGATCGTTCTCAACCTGATGAGGTTGGCCCATGAAAAAAGTATTGATCGTAGCTGCTGCACTTTGCACTCTGTCCGCTAACGTACAGGCTGCGCAGGATCCCGAGGCGGTGTATGCCAAGGCATGCAGCGCTTGCCACAATGGGCAATTGCCAATGGCGCCCAAGCGTGGTGACAAGGCTGCCTGGGAGCCGCGTCTGGCCAAGGGCATGGATGCGCTGGTGACCAGTGTGACCAATGGTTTGAACGCCATGCCACCGCGTGGTTTGTGCATGGACTGCACTGCAGAGGACTACCAGGCCGTCATCAAGGTGATGAGCGAGTAGTCCCGCAGAAACTCTTTTACCTCTAGCCGTTATTGGATTAGCTGATGAACAAAGTACTCGTGACTCTGCTGTTGAGCCTGGGCATTTCCTCCGCAGCATATGCTGCCGGTGGCGCCGCGGTCGTTGGCGATGCCGAAGCCGGCAAGACGAAAACTGCCGTGTGTGGCGCGTGCCACGGTGCGGATGGCAACAGTGCCGCACCGAACTTCCCGAAACTGGCTGGCCAGGGTGAGAAATACCTGCTCAAGCAGTTGCATGACGTGAAGTCCGGCAAGCGCCAGATCGTCGAAATGACCGGCCTGCTGACCAATCTCAGCGATCAGGACCTGGCCGACATCGCTGCCTACTTCGCCAGCCAGAGCATGAGTGTCGGTGCTGCCGATCCGGCGCTGGTCGCACGCGGTGCCGAGCTGTTCCGTGGCGGCAAGTTGGAAGAGGGCATGCCTGCCTGCACCGGCTGCCACTCGCCTAACGGCGCGGGTAACGCAACCGCTGGTTTCCCTAAACTGGGCGGCCAGCATGGCGCTTACGTGGCCAAACAGCTCACCGACTTCCGCGAAGGCAACCGCACCAACGATGGCGATACGCTGATCATGCGTGCCATCGCTGCCAAGCTGAGCAACAAGGACATCGCAGCGGTTTCCAGCTACATTCAGGGCCTGCACTAAGTTCGGTGCGAGCGTCTGCAAAAGGGTGGCTTCGGCCGCCCTTTTTTATGGGCGCCGCCGCTACAATGCTGGAACCCGCAGCCGGGCCGCCGGTCGAACCCAGGCCCGCCCCGAGCGGTACATATTCGCCTAGGAGTTATGCATGCGTAACCTGATGTTCAGCGCTGTTTTCGCCAGCCTCAGTCTGTTCAGCTTCGGTGCTCAAGCCGAGCTGATCACCGAAGGTCAGCACTATGTGGAGCTGCAGAAACCGGTTCCGGTATCTCAACCCGGCAAGATCGAAGTGGTGGAGCTGTTCTGGTACGGCTGCCCGCATTGCTACCAGCTTGAGCCGACCCTCAATGCCTGGGTGGAAAAACTGCCAGCCGATGTCCACTTCACCCGTGTCCCGGCTCTGTTCGGGCGTACCTGGGATATCCATGGCCAGATGTACATCACGCTGGACCTGATGAAGGTCGAGCAGCAGGTGCACAAGGCGGTGTTCGACGGCATCCACAAGGAAGGAC
Organism: uncultured Pseudomonas sp.; assembly: GCA_964518735.1. Classification (GTDB taxonomy): domain Bacteria; phylum Pseudomonadota; class Gammaproteobacteria; order Pseudomonadales; family Pseudomonadaceae; genus Aquipseudomonas. The sequence continues at coordinate 10,397 of CAZFKQ010000029.1, read as the reverse complement.
GGGCGCTGAAGGATCCGGAAGAGATGGCGGACTTCCTTGCCGAGCAGGGTGTTGATCGTGATGCCTTCCTCAATACCTATAATTCCTTTGCCGTCAAAGGCCAGATGGCCAAAGCCAAGCAACTGGCCAAGGCCTATCAGATCACTGGCGTACCGGTGCTGATCGTCAACGGCAAATACCGTTTCGATGTGCGTTCCGCGGGTGGCGAACAACAGCTGCTGCAGGTCGCCGATTACCTTATCGACAAAGAGCGTGCTGCTCGCTGAGTAAGCCATCATGCTGCGCCGCTGGAGTTCCGGGCGTTCGATCAGTCTGCATCAACCGCAGGTTAATGGTCGTTGCCCGGATTCCGCGGATTTTCCCTGCGATGGCGTACTGCGTCTGCTCAGTTTCAATATCCAGGTTGGTATCAGTACCGAACGCTACCGTCATTACCTGACCCGCGGCTGGCAGCATCTGTTGCCGCACCGCGGGCGGGCCGACAACCTGCAGAAGATCGGCGATCTGCTCGGTGATTATGATCTGGTGGCCTTGCAGGAGGTGGATGGTGGAAGCCTGCGCTCCGGCTTCATCAATCAGGTCGAGCATCTCGCCGAACTCGGCGCCTTTCCTTATTGGTATCAGCAACTCAATCGCAACCTGGGCCGCCTGGCCCAGCACAGCAATGGTGTGCTCAGTCGCTGGCAACCGCAGCAGCTGGAAGATCACCCCCTTCCCGGCCCCCGCGGGCGTGGCGCTATCCTGCTGCGTTTTGGCGAGGGCGCCAAAGCGCTGGTGGTGGTCATGATGCACCTGGCGTTGGGAGCGCGTACCCGCACCCGTCAACTGGCCTATATTCGCGAGCTGATCGGTGGCTATCGGTACCAGATCCTGATGGGCGACATGAATACTCATGCCCGCGACCTGCTGCTGCATTCTCCGCTGCGTGACCTCGGGCTGCTTGCGCCACAGGTCGAGGCGACGTTTCCCAGCTGGCGGCCCCAGCGCTGTCTCGATCATATTCTGCTCAGCCCTGGCTTGACCGTGGAGCGAGTAGCAGTGCTCAGTCAGCCCATTTCCGACCATCTGCCGGTTGCCATCAATATTCGTCTGCCAGTCGGGCTGACTGGCATACCTGCAACTACGCTGAAGACGCTTACCACTGGATCGCCCCCATGACCGATGATGCCCAGCGCTGGAAAGCCAAATACCTCGATAGCCTGGAACAGCAGGAAAAGCTCGAGCGCCGCTGGAACGCCCGCCTCGACCTGCTGCGCCGTGGCCTGGTGCGCAGTTCGCTGGCTGCCGAAGGCACGGACAAATCCGTCGACCAATGCATGCAGGAGTTGCGCGAGATCATCCGGGGCGAGCAGATGGATGCGGGTCTGTCCGCCCTGATTCCACGTCTGGAAAAGGCCGTGCTCGAGTCCGAGCAACGGCGTCAGCAACGGGTTGAGCAGAATGTCGCCGGAATTACTGACCTGACTCAGCAGTTACTCGATCTGGATCTGCCCCGTGAGGTGCGCCGGGCACTCAAGCAGTTTGCCAAGCGCATTGATGAGCGGGCTAGCCAGTCACGCGAGATGCCGGCCTTGCTGGCCGAGTTGAGCAGTCTGCAGCAGAAGGTTCTGGCGGTGCTGGGCAGCGATCAGGTGGCCCGCCCCGGTTTGCTGCAGCGGTTGTTTGGTACGCGCGATGATGCTCCCTCGGTCGATATGCCGGCGGCCAGCCGCGATGCTGCCGAGGAACTCGAGGGGGATGCCCCGCAGTTGCCTGCAGCCGGTAATCAGGATACTTCCCCGCCGGACCTGTCCGTCACACCCCAGCAGAGTTCGCCGCTACCTGTCGCGGCCTCTGAGGCTGAGCCAGTCAAGGCTGCGTCCTCGCCGCTCAAGCCAGTGGTCACTCTCGATAGCCTGCCACTGGAGGCACGGATATTCAGTGGCGGTGATGACTCCGCCTATGCCTTGCCCGAGTCGTCTGAGCCTGGTTACAGCGCCGTCGCACCGCATGTTGCGGACAGTCTGCTCAGCCTGCTCGATGAGCTGGAATTGCCGGAGCGTCACCAGCCTCAGGGCGAAGAGCTGCGCGCGCGTATGCGTGGCGGCCTGAACTGGTATGAGCTGGTGCCGGTACTGGATGATCTGGCTGTGCTGGTATTGGCCGTCACCGACAGCGGCCAGCGTGAGTTCGCCGGCTACCTGCAGCAACTAAACGAGCGCCTGGCAGCTTTTCTCGGCACCCTCAGCGAAGCCCACGAGGGGTATAGCGAATCAATCGAAAGCGCGCGCAGCTTCAATCAGGAGCTGCGCGAACAGGTCAGTGGTCTGCAGGCCAGCGTCCAGGAAGCGGCTGATCTGAAAAGTCTGAAACAGGCCCTGGAAGCGCGTCTCGATGGCTTGCTGAATACCGTTTCCGAGCATCAGCGGCAGCGTGAAGGCCATGATGACCAAGTGGCCGAGCGCTTGAGGGCACTGACAGAGAAAGTTGCTGAGATGGAGCAGGAAGCACAGAACTTCCGCGATCATCTTGAAGAGCAGCGGCAAAAAGCCCTGATCGACCCGCTCACCGGGCTGGCCAATCGTGCTGGCTGGAGTGAGCGCCTGGAGCTGGAAGTGGCGCGCTGGCAACGTTACGGCGGCGAGCTGTTGCTGGCGGTGCTGGATATTGACCACTTCAAGCGGATCAACGATGGCTATGGCCATCTGGCTGGCGACAAGGTGCTGAAAATCATTGCCGGCGAGTTGAACAAGCGCCTGCGCAAGACCGATTTCATCGCCCGCTTTGGTGGCGAGGAATTTGTTCTACTGATCCCGACTACCCCTCTTGAGGGGGGCGTACAGCTGCTGCAGACCCTGCTCACGGCAATCGAAACCTGTCCGTTCCACTTCCGTGGCGAACGGGTAACCATCACCCTGTCAGCTGGGTTGACTGCTTTTGCCCTTGGTGAGAGCAGCGAGGTGGTCTTCGAGCGCGCCGACCAGGCCCTGTACCGGGCCAAGCGCGGCGGACGCAATCGCATCGAGCAGGGCTAGGGTTTACCGCGCAAGCGCGGCTGAAAACTGAATGGCAACAGACCCTAGGCTGCGTCCGGCATATAGGGCTTCCATTGCTCCGGGATCTGTTCCAGGCGTGGGTAGCCCATGGCGTCCAGTTGCAGATGCGAAAGCAGGAATGGAGTGTGGCGCAGGTGCTGGGGCACGCTGCGCAGCTCTGGTAACCAGAGGCTGACATAGGCCGCGTCGGGGTCATACTGGCGGGCCTGACGCAGGGCATTGAATATGCGGCCATGGCGTGGGTCACTGCCTACTCCGGCCAGGTAGGCCCAGTTGCCCCAGTTGCTGGCCGGGTCGTAATCCAGCAGGTGCTCCTCGAACCAGGCTGCACCGTGGCGCCAGTCCTGCTGCAGGTCATTGACCAGGTAGCTGGCGACCACCTGGCGGCCGCGATTGGACATGAAACCGGTACTCACCAGCTCACGCATGTTGGCATCCACCAATGGCATGCCGGTGCGGCCCTGGCACCACAGACTGAAGCGCTGGTCGATCTGCTGAGGTGCGCGCGCCGTGGCCTTCAAGCCGCCAGCCTGGAACAGTGCGCTGCCATGGCGCACCAGGGTCCAGCGGAAGAAGTCGCGCCAGAGCATTTCCAGCCAGAGCCAATGGGTTGAATCATTGCGCCCGAACTGTGACTCATGGCGCCGCAGCTCGGCCACCACCCGGCGCGCGGACAGGCTGCCATTGGCTAGCCAGGGCGAGAATTTCGATGAGTACTCACTGCCGATCAGGCCGTTTCGGGTGTCCTTGTACTGGCGTACCCCCTGGCGTTGCCAGAGATAGTCGCGCAGGCGCGCTTGCGCGGCAGGTTCGCCACCAGAAAAGGGAAAGGCACTGTTGGCCACGCTGAGCGGGTCACCCAGGCCCAGTTGCGACAGGCTGGGTGGCGGCGCAAGCCGGTACTCGGCGTTTTCCGGCAGGGCTGGTAGGCGCGCCGGGGCCGAACGCGGCTGAAACACCGGCAAGCGCTGCTCGACCTGTTCGCGGAACTGGCTGTAGACCTGTGGCAGTTCTTGCACGCTGCAGGGCAGCTCTTCACTGCGCAGCAGATTATTACCGGGCAGTACCCGCAGCGGTACGACGCCGAGCGCCTGGCGTACCGCGTTGAGCTGGCGGCGCTCCTCGGGAGCTATTTCGTCCAGGGTCAGCACTTCCTGCAGGCTGAACTGCTCGACCAGCTGCGGAATCAGCTGTTCGGCGCGGCCCTGCAGAATCAGCAGGGCGGAACCACGCTGGCGCAGTTCGGCGTTGAGGGCAGTCAGGCTTTCCAGCAGGAAACGTGCACGGTGCACGCCCATCCGCCGGCAGCCGAACTGGCTCTGCTGCAGCTGGTTCGGGTCGAGGATGAACAGCGGCAGTAGGCGATCGGCATCCAGGGCGGCTTGCAGCGCCGGGTGGTCATCGAGACGCAGATCCTGTTTGAACCAGAGCAGCTGGCGTTGCATGGCGGACATCCTCGGGGAGGCATATAAATCACGATACGCTGCTGTAGACCGGGCGCTGCGCCGTTTATCCCCGCCGCAGGCCCCCATGTCCGCTCACTAAATTCATTTGTGATGGAGTTGGCATTTTTCTGTCTGATCAGGCGACGCCTTGTCCCGTTTGCGCTGCTGGTGGACGCTTGGATGACAGACGGGCAGGCCGCTGGCTTCTAGACTGTGTGCACCTGTTTCTGGAGTTGGTCATGGATATTTTCGGCATTGCCGTGCTGGTGTTTCTGGTTACCGACCCTTTCGGCAACATCGCCATCTTTCTCGCGGCGCTGAAGAACGTCGCCCCCGAGCGGCGCATGCGCGTGGCACTGCGTGAGTTGCTGCTGGCGCTGGTGCTGTTGATGGTGTTCCTCACCTTTGGCGACAAGATCCTCAGCGGCCTGGGGCTGTCGCGCGAGGCCACGGCGATTGCCGGCGGCATCATCCTGTTCGTGATTGCCATGCGCCTGATCTTCCCGCGGCCCGAAGGCGTTCTGGGTGATCTGCCCGATGGCGAGCCACTGTTGGTGCCGCTGGCCACACCGGCGGTGGCCGGCCCCTCGGCCCTAGCGGTGCTGATGACGTTGCGCAATACCCATGAAGGGGCATTGTGGGAGTTGTACCTGGCAGTCGGCCTGGCCTGGTTCGGCACGGCCATGATTCTGTTGCAGGCGTCCTGGCTGCAGCGTTTTCTCGGCGCCCGGGGGCTCACTGCGGTGGAGCGTCTGACCGGCATGCTGCTGATCATGCTCAGCGTCGACATGCTGCTGGACAACCTGCAAAGCGTGTTACATATCGCCCCCTGACCTGGCATCCATGAGCCCTGCGCCGGGTTAAACTGCCGACCCGAATGCCTGCCTGTGTTGAATCCGATGCGCTTTGTTCTGCTTGCTCTTACCACCCTGCTGTTGACCGCCTGCACCGGCGGCCAGGTAATCGACGACAGCTTCAGCTCGCGCAGCCAGAGCAGTCGCGTGCAGTACATCGTGGTGCACTACACCTCCACCGACCTGGCCCATTCCCTGGCCCTGCTGACCCAGGGCGAAGTCAGCAGCCACTACCTGATCGGCGATAGCCCGGCCACCGTCTACCGCCTGGTCGACGAGAATCGCCGTGCCTGGCACGCCGGGGATAGCACCTGGCAGGGGCGCACCTGGCTGAACGCCAGCAGCATCGGTATCGAGCTGGTCAATCAGGGCTATGAACAGGGGCCAAGCGGTGCCGTCTGGCAACCTTACAGCGAAGCGCAGATCGAAGCGCTGATCACCCTGCTCAAGGACCTGGTCAAGCGCCACGACCTGCCCATCGACAGCATCATCGGTCACAGCGACATCGCCCCGCAGCGCAAGGTCGATCCGGGGCCGCTGTTCCCCTGGAAGCGGCTGGCCGATGCCGGGCTGATTCGCTGGCCGGATGCCGCCGAGGTGGCCGCGCAGCGTGTCGATTTCGAGCGCGCGCTGCCAGATGCGCTGTGGTTCCAACAGCAACTGGCGCGGGTCGGTTTCAATCTGGCCTTCAGTGGCCAGTTCGACGAACCGACGCGCAATGTGCTGGCCGCATTCCAGATGAAGTACCGGCCGGCGCGTTATGACGGCATGGCCGACGCTGAAACGGCTGCGCTGTTGGCGACCCTCAACGCCGACTGACCTTGCCCAGGCCTCAGGCCGGCGGCAGGCAACCGATCAGCCGCGAATCGGCCAGTGCCGCTGTGCGATGCAGCGTGGCCGCACGGTACTCCGGGTCGGCAAGCATGCCGAGAAAGGCTGCCTTCGACGGGTAGCGCACCAGCAGCAATTCATCCCACTGCTCGTCTTGTGGAGCAATCAGGGCCACCTGCGCGGCGGCCATTAGCTCAACCTGCCCGCCCGCGCCCTGTACCTTGGCCAGTGCCGTGCGGCTGTAACGCTTGTAGGCCTCACGGCCGCTGCACGGTGCATACTCGCTGCCGGCTGGATACTCGGCCACGTCGCGGTAACGCAGCAGGTTGAGCATCAGAATCGGCGTATCGGCCGGCATGCCTTCGGCGAAGGCGGCCAACTGCTCACGACTGGGGTTGATACTGGGCATGGCAGGCTCCTGACGTTTGATTTGCCCAGCCTGCGCTGCCAGCGGCCTTTGCAGCAAGCTTCATTTAGGGGCTGGATGGCGCCTCACCGAGGTCACGCAACCAGCGGCTGAGCAGGCGCGGCTCGTCGTAGATCAGGCCTTCTGGGGTTTCCTGCACACGCTGGATCATGTTGTCGCCGAACAGCTGCTTGCCCTGTACGAAGTGTTCGCCGGCGATCTGGTTGGGATTGTCGACGCGCTGGCCCAGGCGTTCGGCCAGCCACAAACCGGCCTCATGATGGCTGATCCACTGTTCCTCGCGCAGCCCTGCCAGCGCCTGCTCCGGGGCTTCGCGCGACAACACCATGACGGGTACCTCGGCCACCTGCGGCAGCAGATCGTTGTGCCCCCAGCGCCCTTCTTCGCCCAGCAATTGACCGTGATCGCCGGTGATCAGCAGATAACGCTCGCCTTCCAGCTGGTCGAAGCGGGTAATCACCTCGGCCAGCACGTCGTCGAGGTAGCCGATGGCGTTGTCGTAGGCGTTGCGCTGGCGTTCCTCGCGCGGCAGCGTCGGGTCGACCGGCCAGCTCGGCAGCGGCTCGTTGTGCTGGTCGTAATTTTCCTCGTAGGGCAGGTGCGCGGTGCGCAGGTTGATCACGGCGAAATTGCGCTCGCCCCAGCGCTGCTCGCCGAGCAGGTCGACCAGGGCGTGGTCGTGGCGCTTGAGGAATAGCAGCGGGTGGTCCTCGCGGGTGACGCTGACGTCCAGGTGGCGGCTGCCCAGGTGGCTGAGCAGCTTGGATTCCTGGGCCGACAGCCAGTGGGTGCGGAAGCCGCTGGTGCGGGCCAGGGCGAACAGGTTGTGCGGCTGCTGGCGCAGCAGCTCGGGCTGGCCGGGTTCGCGGACCAGGTTGAGCAGCATCGGCAGGCTGACCGCCGTGGCCACCCCGGAAGCGATGCCCGGCCGCGCCAGCAGGACGCCCTCGGCCTGCAGGCGGCTGAGGGTCGGAGTGGTGTCGCGTTCGTGGCCGAACAGGCCGAGGCGGTCGGTGCGCAGCGAATCCGCTACCACCACCCAGACGTGTTTGGCGCCCGTGCTTACCGGTGTGACCCGGTAGGGCTGAAACGGTGCGGGAGGCAGCGTTTCGGCCGGGCGAAACGCCAGGCGCACGGCATAAAAGGCAAAGGCATTGAAGCTGTTGTGCAGGCCGCTACGGGTGGGGCCGGGGAGGAAGGAGCTGTAGTCACGATAAGTGGCGCGCCAGGGCTTGGCCGTCAGCACCAGAATGATGATCAGCAGTGCCCAGCGGCTCTGCGGCAAGCGCACCCGCCGGGGCAGCCACAGGTGCAGGCCGATTAGCAGGCCATAGGGCAGTAGCACGCTGGGCAATACATGCCAGTGATCGGCGAAGCTGGCCCAGCCTGTTTCGCGCACCTCGGCGAAGTCGGCGAACAGACTGACGATATCCGGCGCCGCCAACGGCTCGCCAAAGAAGGACACATGGCTGAGCTGGATCAGCTGCATGCCGGCCAGCAGTACCAGCAGCGCGGTGACCAGACGTGGCATGCCACACAGCCAAAGGCCCAAGGCAAACAGCCAGGCCACCAGGATGAAACGTAGTTCGAGCTCTGCCTGGTTGGCCGAGGTGAACAGCTGCTGGAGAAAGTCGTCGGCCATCAGCAGGCCGGCACTCAAGGTGCTCAGGACCAGCAGGCGGGCCAGGGCGGTTTTCCAGGGCAGGGGGTTGGACGATGCAGCGGGGGCTAGGGCGGCAATTGACATCAGGACTACTCGGCTGAAAATCAGCAAACTGATGCCTGCGTGCCGTAGAGGTTCCTTGGCGGCTTGTTACCAGAATTGTCCGCTTGCTCCGCACGGGCTGTGCACCCGTGCGGATGTTCAGGCTCAGGGTCTGAAGGCGCGGGCATCGGCGGCCCAGACATCCAGGGCCGGTTTGAGGGTTTTCAGGGTCAGCTGAGTGCTGCTGTTTTCCAGGTCCTGGCCATGACCTTTGCGCACGACACGGAGCATCGGTTTGCTGGTACGCGCATCAATGCCTTCCATCTCGACATAGATCTCGCTGGTGCGATCGCGGGTGCCGGCAGCGGTGCTGGCGGCAGCGACCACCAGGGCGATCGGAATCACTTCGTAGACCTTCAGCCCTTCGGTGGACACATCCACTGCGGTGATTGCGCTGCGCAGCACCAAGCTGTCCATATCCGGTTGGTTGACCACCGTTAAGCTGCCTTGCAGTTCCCGGCGCATGGCCTGGTACAGGTACTCGGATATCTCATCGAGAACCGCCTGACTGACCTGCTCGCTCGGCGTCGGTGTGGGGTAAAACACCGGCTTCTCGATATACACCGAGCGATATTTCCCGGTTTTGTACTCGGACGAGACCCAGCGCATCACCGGTGCACCACTGGCTGAGGTAGCCGGCTGTAGCTGAGAGTAGTCGGCGAGAAAACCGGAATACTGCGAGGGTTGCGTGGTCTGGCTGGCGCAGCCGGCCAGTAACAAACCGGCCGCGAGGCCGAGAGACAGCATGAGCGGGTTTTTCATCCATATACTCCCAAGGTTGGTAAACGCCTTAACTCTAGACGCTATCAATAGTGTGCCCGAGCTAGCTTGCAGTTTTATGCAGGGCGCTGTCGATTGCCGTCGCGCAGGTGACCGCCGTCCGTGGCTGCCGCTATCATCGCCGCCATTGATCGGGGGGTAAGCAATGCTCAATGGCCTGTGGCTGGGATTCTTTGTGGTGGCGACGCTCGCCGCGCTGGTGCGCTGGATCGGCGGCGATGTGGCCGTGTGGGCGGCCATGGTCGAGAGCCTGTTCGCCATGGCCAAGGTCTCGGTCGAGCTGATGGTGGTGTTGTTCGGCACTCTGACCCTGTGGCTGGGCTTTCTGCGCATCGCCGAGAAGGCAGGCCTGGTCGACCTGCTCGGCCGTGCCCTCGGCCCGCTGTTCGCCCGGCTGATGCCGGATGTGCCGCGCGGCCATCCGGCGCTTGGCTTCATCACCCTCAACTTCGCCGCCAACGGCCTGGGCCTGGACAACGCCGCCACGCCGATCGGCCTCAAGGCGATGAAGGCCCTGCAGGAACTCAACCCCAGCGCCACGGTGGCGAGCAACGCGCAGATCCTGTTTCTGGTGCTCAACGCCTCGTCACTGACCCTGCTGCCGGTGTCGATCTTCATGTACCGCGTGCAGCAGGGCGCCGACGACCCGACCCTGGTGTTCCTGCCGATCCTTCTGGCTACCTGCGCCTCGACCCTGGCCGGCCTGCTTTCAGTGGCGCTGATGCAGCGTCTGCGCCTGTGGGACCCGGTGGTGTTGGCCTACCTGGTGCCCGGCGCCCTGCTACTCGGTGGTTTCATGGCCCTGCTCGGCGGGCTGTCCGCCACGGCCCTGGCGGCATTGTCGTCGCTGCTCGGCAACCTGGTGCTGTTCGGCCTGATCCTGCTGTTCCTGCTGGTCGGCTGGCTGCGCAAGGTCCCGGTCTACGAAACCTTTGTCGAAGGCGCGAAGGAAGGCTTCGACGTGGCCAAGAGCCTGCTGCCCTACCTGGTCGCCATGCTCTGCGCGATTGGTGTGCTGCGCGCCTCCGGCGCCCTGGATTTCGGCCTGGATGGCATCCGCAGCCTGATCGAATGGCTGGGCTGGGACACCCGCTTCGTCGATGCCCTGCCCACCGCGCTGGTCAAGCCGTTCTCCGGCAGCGCGGCGCGCGCCATGCTGATCGAAACCATGCAGACCCATGGCGTCGACAGTTTCCCCGCCCTGGTGGCGGCGACCGTACAGGGCAGTACCGAGACCACCTTCTACGTGCTGGCCGTGTA
>CAZFKQ010000028.1:0-16003 GCA_964518735.1 uncultured Pseudomonas sp. | reverse complement strand
CCGCTGTTCTTCTGGTTGATGATGGCGTCGATGGCCAGAGCGGTTTTACCGATCTGACGGTCACCGATGATCAGCTCGCGCTGGCCACGGCCTACCGGGATCATGGCATCGACCGACTTGTAACCGGTCTGTACCGGCTGGTCGACCGACTTACGCCAGATCACGCCCGGCGCAACCTTCTCAACCGCGTCAGTAGCGACGTTGTTCAGCGGGCCTTTGCCGTCAATCGGGTTACCCAGTGCATCGACTACGCGACCCAGCAGTTCCGGACCAACCGGAACTTCCAGGATGCGGCCGGTGCACTTGGCACTCATGCCTTCGGCCAGCGACTGGTAGGCACCCAGAACCACGGCGCCGACAGAGTCGCGCTCAAGGTTCATGGCCATACCGTAGACGCCGCCCGGGAACTCGATCATTTCACCGTACATAACGTCGGCGAGACCGTAGATGCGCACGATACCGTCAGACACGCTGACGATGGTGCCTTCATTACGGGCCTGGGAAGAGACGTCGAGTTTCTCGATACGTCCCTTGATGATTTCACTAATTTCGGAAGGATTGAGTTGCTGCATTGCTCTGCTGCCCCTTCAAACTCAAGATTTCAACGCTTCGGCCAGCTTCGCGATTTTGCCGCGAACCGAGCCATCGATAACCAGGTCGCCTGCACGGATAACCACACCACCGATAAGGGTGGCGTCTTCCGTTGCATGCAGACGCACTTCTCGACTGAGCCGTGCGCTGAGAACCTTGGCGAGTTTGTCTTGCTGTTCTGTGCTCAATGCAAAGGCACTGGTCACTTCCACGTCCACCGATTTTTCTTGCTCGGCCTTGTACAGGTCGAACTCGGCGGCAATTTCCGGCAACAGGTCGAGACGACCGTTTTCGGCTACCACGGAAATGAAGTTACGTGCCTGGGCATCGAACTTGTCACCACACACGTCAATAAACGTGGTGGCCTTTTCTGTACTCGTCAGACGCGGGGCCTTGAGCACGCGTTGCAGGGTGTCGTCTTGCGACACCGCTGCAGCCAGGCCGAGCATGGCTGACCAGGAGGCCAGTTGCTGATGGGCCTGGGCGTACTCGAAAGCAGCCTTGGCGTAAGGTCGGGCCAGCGTGGTCAGTTCTGCCATGATCGCCCTCGCTTAGATTTCGGCTGCCAGTTTGTTAACCAGCTCCGCATGCGCGTTTTGATCGATGGTTGCACCCAGGATCTTCTCGGCACCGCCGACAGCCAGGGCACCCACTTGGGCACGCAGGGCGTCTTTGACGCTGTTCAGTTCCTGTTCGATCTCGGCCTGAGCCTGAGCCTTCACACGGTCAGCTTCGACACGGGCCTGATCACGGGCTTCGTCGACGATCTGAGTACCGCGTTTCTTGGCCTGCTCGATGATTTCAGCAGCCTGGGTTTTGGCTTCGCGCAGTTGCTGAGCCACTTTCTCGTGGGCCAGCTCCAGATCACGAGCCGCACGGTTGGCGGCGTCCAGACCATCAGCGATCTTCTTCTGGCGTTCGCGCAAAGCCGTGATGACCGGAGGCCATACGAACTTCATGCAGAACAGCACGAAAATGAAGAACGCAACGGCCTGGCCAATCAGGGTTGCATTAATGTTCACGCCAATACCTCGCTCGTTCGTTGTCTATCCAGCTAATCAACTCAAAGAGTTGATTAGGCCGGGATTTGAGCGATGAACGGGTTAGCGAAGGTGAAGAACAGGGCGATACCAACACCGATCATGGTCACGGCGTCCAGCAGACCGGCGACGATGAACATTTTGACCTGCAGCATCGGAACCATTTCCGGCTGACGCGCAGCGCCTTCCAGGAATTTGCCGCCCAGCAGGCCGAAGCCAATGGCAGTACCCAGAGCGCCCAGGCCGATCAGCAGGGCAACAGCAATCGCGGTGAGACCAACTACAGTTTCCATCTTTCCTCCCGACTTTTTATGTCGTATTGGTTAGGGGTTTTCAAAGTGAAGCGGTAAAGCAAAATCGTTTCTCAATCGAAGAGGTCACCCTCTCCCGCCCTTAGGGCTCCCTCTCCCAGAAGGAGAGGGTCATCAGAAGCGCAAAGCGCTCTTAATGGTTGTCTTCGTGTGCCATCGACAGGTAGACGATGGTCAACATCATGAAGATGAACGCCTGCAGTGTGATGATCAGGATGTGGAACACGGCCCACGCCCAGTTCAGCGCAACACCCAGGGTGCTGAGCAGGAACATGCCACTGCCGAACATCACGGCAATCAGGATGAAGATCAGTTCGCCGGCATACATGTTGCCAAACAGTCGCAGAGCCAGGGAAATCGGCTTGGCGATCAGGGTGACGAATTCCAGCAGGAAGTTCACCGGGATCAGCAGGATCTGCACGACGATGTTCTTGCTACCGAAAGGATGCAGGGTCAGTTCGCCGAGGAAGCCACCAATGCCCTTGACCTTGATGCTGTAGAACACGATCAGGGCGAACACCGACAGGGCCATGCCCAGGGTGGCGTTCGGATCAGTGGTCGGTACTACACGGAAGAACAGATGATCGTTACCGGTAATGGTTGCTGCCAGCATCGGCAGGAAGTCGACCGGTACCAGGTCCATCAGGTTCATCAGGAAGATCCAGACGAAGATGGTCAGGGCCAGCGGCGCGATCAGGGCGTTACGGCCGTGGAAGGTGTCCTTGACGCTGCCGTCGACGAACTCGATCAGCACTTCGACGAAGTTCTGCAGGCCACCCGGTTGGCCACTCGTGGCGCGCTTGGCAGCCGAGCGGAACAGCAGGATGAAAATCAGACCGAGAAAGACCGACCAGCCCAGGGTATCCACGTGGAATGCCCAAAAGCCCATTGCCTTTGCTTCTGCTGCGGTGTGGGCGAAGCCCCAGTCGCCGCCTGGCAGTTGCCCGAAAGTCAGGTTTTGCAGGTGGTGCTGGATGTAGCCCGAAGCGGTTTGTTCTGCCATGTTTGCCTCAAACGCTCTAAGGTCTCGAAAGTCTTGTTCTCATCAGCAGCGGCGCGAACCAGTTGACCACCTGGGTCAGCAGGAAAACACCGAACAGTGCCAGTGCCTCCAGAGGTTTCACCCCTGCAAACGCCAGCGTGAATAACGCTGCCGTCAGAATTAACTTGCCCGCTTCGCCGGCATAAAAAGACCGGACGATGTTCTGGGCGGCCCGCGCTCCACTAAAACGGAACGCCTTGTGGGCGAAATACAGGTTGGGCAGCCAGGCAATCAGCCCCCCGCAGAGTCCCGAATAACCGCTTACCGCGCCGCGCCAGCCATACAGGGTAGCAGCAGCCAGCAGCAACACGGCCAATTGGGCCAGCAGCACCGGAAAAACCGGCAAACGATGGAAGGGCAGGCGGTTCTGCGTGCGGGCATCCATCACTACTGTTCCTCTGGCGTCGGCCGCCTAAAATCAATCACTTGGCATAGTTTGTGCCGACAAAATGCGCGCAGAGTATAGGGGCGCTTCTACCCCCGTTCAACTGGCCGGTAGTGAATTCCGACCGCTGCTACAGCACCAAAGATGTGCAATTGTTTCCGCCGATCAGCGAATGTGCGCCAAAACACCCTGCAGTTCATCCAGCGAGCTGTAACGAATGACCAGTTGGCCCTTGCCCTTCTGGCTATGCTTGATCTGCACCGGAGCCCCTAGCTTCTCGGCCAGGCGCTGCTCCAGACGGTTGATATCCGGGTCAGACTTGACCACCGCAACCGGTTTTTCCTTGCTGTTCAGCCATTGGCGAACCATGGCTTCGGTCTGCCGTACGGTCAGGCCGCGTGCGACAACGTGTCGCGCACCTTCGACCTGCTGCTCCAGGGGCAAACCGAGCAGGGCACGGGCATGGCCCATTTCCAGGTCACCGTGGGACAGCAAGGTCTTGATCTCTTCTGGCAGGGCAATCAGGCGCAGCAGGTTGGTGATGGTCGCGCGGGATTTGCCCACCGCGTCGGCGACCTGCTGCTGAGTCAGTTCAAACTCCTGCTGCAGGCGCTGCAGGGCCACGGCTTCCTCGATCGGGTTGAGGTCTTCGCGCTGGATGTTCTCGATCAGCGCCATGGCGATGGCCGCTTCGTCCGGCACCTCGCGGACCATAGCCGGGATTTTCTCCAGGCCGGCCTGCTGGCTGGCACGCCAGCGACGCTCACCAGCAATGATCTCGAAGCGGCCGCCACCGATGGGGCGCACCACGATCGGCTGCATCACACCCTGAGCCTTGATCGAGTTGGCCAGCTCTTCGAGCGCGCCCGGGTCCATGTCGCGGCGCGGCTGGTACTTGCCACGCTGCACCAGATCCAGTGGCAGGTACTGCAGCTCACGGCTGTCAGCCTGTACGGCTTCGTTTTCCAGGGCGGCGGCGGAGGAGCCGCCAAGCAGGGCGTCTAGCCCGCGGCCGAGTCCACGTTTCTTGATGGCCATGGGATTCCTTAGGCGGTAGCAGGTTTGGCGTGGGTGCGCTGACGGCGCACCAGTTCGCCGGCCAAGGCCAGGTAGGCAATGGCACCACGGGATTGCTTGTCGTAGACCAGCGCCGGCATGCCGAAGCTGGGCGCCTCGGCCAAACGTACGTTGCGCGGGATGACCACGTCATAGAGCTTGTCGCCGAAATGCGCCTTGAGCTGTTCGGTGACATCGTTGGTCAGGCTGATACGCGGGTCATACATGGTGCGCAACAGGCCTTCGATCTTCAGGCTCGGATTGAGCAGCTCGGCGATGCGCTGGATGCTGTTGACCAGGTCGCTCAAGCCTTCCAGTGCGTAATACTCGCACTGCATGGGGATGATCACCCCATCGGCGGCAACCAGGGCGTTGACCGTGAGCATGGACAGCGCCGGCGGGCAGTCGATGAGGATGTAGTCGTAATTCTCGCGGATTGGCGCCAGCGCATACCGCAGGCGGCTCTCCTTCATTTTCATTTCCAGCAGGGCAACTTCGGCAGCGGTGAGGTCACGGTTGGCCGGCAGCAGCTGGTAGCCGCCATGTTCGGAAAACTGCATGGCTTCGCCAACCGTGCTTTCACCGATCAAAACGTCGTAGATCGAATGCTCCAGCGTCTGCTTATCCACACCACTACCCATGGTGGCGTTGCCCTGTGGATCAAGATCGATCAACAGCACACGGCGCTTGGTAGCAACCAGCGAGGCAGCCAGGTTGATGCAGGTGGTGGTTTTACCCACCCCGCCTTTCTGGTTGGCGATTGCGAATACCTTGGCCATCTTGTGCTCCCCCTAGACCGAGCGTCGCAGTATCAACAGGTGACGCTGACCTTGGCAACCGGGAACCTTGAGCACGTGCGTGCTTTGCAGACGAAAGTCCGCCGGCAGCGCTTGCAGCTCGTCGTCCGGGTGCACACCTTTCATCGCCAGCCACTCGGTATTGCCGTCACCGAGATGACGCGTCCAGTCGGAAAAGTCCTGTAGAGAGCTGAACGCCCGCGAACAAATGCCGGCAAACGGCTGCTCGGGACGAAACTCTTCGACCCGGCTGTGGATAACTTCCAGGTTGGCCAGCTTGAGCTCCAGCTTCACCTGCGTCAGAAAGCGCGTCTTCTTGCCGTTGGAGTCGAGCAGGGTGAGCTGCCGTTCTGGGAACAGGATGGCCAGCGGAATGCCCGGCATGCCGCCACCGCTGCCGACATCCAGCCAGCTGGCACCACGCTCGGCGACGAAGGGCACCACGCTGAGGCTATCAAGCAGGTGGCGCGAGACCATCTCGTCCGGGTTACGCACGGCGGTCAGGTTGTAGGCCTTATTCCACTTGATCAGCAGCGCCAGGTAAGCCAGCAACTGCTCCTGTTGCTCAGCGGACAAGTTGACGCCAAGCGACTGCGCGCCTTGCGCGAGTTCTTCGGCATGGCGTTGGGTGACGGCGGACATCAGGCGCTTTGCTCCAGCTGACGGCCAGCGCCGCGTTTCTTCAAATGGATCAGCAGCAGGGAAATCGCCGCCGGGGTAACACCGGGGATGCGCGAGGCCTGGCCGAGAGTTTCCGGTCGAGTATTACCGAGCTTGCCCTGGATCTCCTTGGACAGTCCGGAAATTCCCGTGTAGTCGATATCAGCTGGCAGCTTGGTGTCTTCACTGGCACGCAGGCGTTCGATTTCTTCCTGCTGACGCTCGATGTAGCCGGCGTACTTGGTCTTGATCTCGATCTGTTCGGCGACCTGCGCATCGCTGGCACCTGCCCCAGTAATCTCGATCAGGCTGGCGTAGTCGATTTCCGGACGACTGAGCAGGTTGAGCAGGTTGTACTCATGGGCCAGCGGCGTGCCGAAGCGCTCGACGATGGCATCGCCCTGAGATGTACCAGGCCGCACCCAGGTGCTTTTCAGGCGCTGCTCTTCCTGGATGATGCCTTCGCGCTTGGCCTCGAAGGCCGCCCAGCGTACGTCATCGACCAGACCCAGTTCGCGGCCTTTCTCGGTCAAGCGCAGGTCAGCGTTGTCCTCGCGCAGAATCAGCCGGTATTCGGCGCGCGAGGTAAACATGCGATAGGGCTCCTGGGTACCCAGGGTGATCAGGTCGTCGACCAGTACGCCGATGTAGGCCTCGTCGCGACGTGGACACCAGGCTTCCTTGCCCTGGGCGCGCAGCGCTGCGTTGGCACCGGCCAGCAAACCTTGAGCGCCAGCTTCTTCGTAGCCGGTGGTGCCGTTGATCTGCCCGGCGAAGAACAGGCCGCCGATGACCTTGGTCTCCAGGCTGTACTTGAGGTCACGGGGATCGAAGTAGTCGTACTCGATGGCATAGCCTGGACGCACGATGTGAGCGTTCTCCATGCCACGGATCGAGCGCACGATCTGCAACTGTACATCGAACGGCAGCGAAGTGGAGATGCCATTGGGGTACAGCTCATGGGTAGTCAGGCCTTCCGGCTCGATGAACACCTGGTGGCTGTCCTTGTCAGCGAAGCGATGGATCTTGTCCTCGATGGACGGGCAATAACGCGGACCAATGCCCTCGATCACCCCGGAGTACATCGGCGAGCGATCGAGGTTGCTGGCAATGATCTCGTGAGTGCGCGCGTTGGTGTGAGTCATCCAGCAGCTGATCTGCCGTGGATGCTGTTCCTTGCTACCGAGAAATGACATGACCGGAATCGGCGTATCGCCGGGTTGCTCGGTCATCAGCGAGAAATCCACCGAACGCCCATCGATACGCGGCGGGGTACCGGTTTTCAGGCGGCCGACGCGCAGCGGCAGTTCACGCAGGCGCTGGGCCAGGGCGATCGAGGGTGGATCGCCGGCACGGCCGCCGGAGTAATTTTGCAGACCGATGTGGATAAGTCCGCCGAGGAAAGTACCTGTGGTCAATACCACCGAGTCGGCGAAGAAGCGCAGGCCCATCTGGGTGACCACGCCTTTGACCTGCTCCTGCTCGACGATCAGGTCGTCGGCGGCCTGCTGGAATATCCACAGGTTGGGTTGGTTTTCCAGTATCTCGCGGATGGCCGCTTTGTACAGCACGCGGTCAGCCTGGGCGCGGGTGGCACGAACCGCCGGGCCCTTGCGGCTATTGAGCACGCGAAACTGGATTCCACCCTTGTCGGTAGCGATGGCCATGGCACCGCCGAGGGCATCGATTTCCTTGACCAGGTGGCTTTTGCCGATTCCGCCGATGGCTGGGTTGCAGCTCATCTGGCCCAGGGTTTCCACATTGTGGGTCAGTAGCAGGGTCTTCACGCCCATGCGTGCAGCTGCCAGCGCAGCCTCGGTACCGGCATGACCGCCGCCGATCACGATCACGTCAAAACGGGAAGGGAAATCCACCACGCACCTCGTGCCTGTAGAGAATGGGAAATAGGGAAAGGCGGCAAGTATAGGGAGTTAGGCCGGTTGAATGAAGCCTTCTGCACAAAAAATAGCCAGTCGGTCTGCCCTGGCTGAGGTGCTTACGTTCGACATTTTTTTCTGGTCATCCATCTAGCCATCTCAGCCCTTCGTTGGCAGGTACGGATATCGGACTTATAAGAAATAAAAGAATGAATTTTTATAAAGCCTTATTTTTATTTTTATATATGGTGCAGCCACTTTCTGTGGATAGATTGCTGTAGCCCTTTATTTTCAGGCTGTACAGAGAATTGAAAGCCTGTGCTGATCCTGCTCCTTTCCATTGGGCAAGCTGCCCATTAGCTGTGGATGAAAGGGCTAGTTATACACAGGCGGTTTTATCTTCAGCTTTCAGGCCTAGTTATAGACCGAGCTTAGGCCAGGTTTTCCACAGGGCTTAGGCGTGAGTCAGGAAGTGTTTTGGATAACTGACAGGCAGGAGCAATCCGCCCGGACTGGCCAGGCAAACTACGGTGCAGCAGGCTTATTTGCCGATACAGAAGCTGGAGAAGATCCGCCCGAGCAGATCATCGGAGCTGAAAGCACCAGTAATCTCGCCCAGGGCTTGCTGGGCCTGGCGCAGATCCTCGGCCAGCAGTTCGCCAGCCCCTGCCAGGGTAAGCTGGGCACGGCCATGTTCGAGATGACTCGAGGCCCGGCGCAGGGCTTCCAGATGGCGGCGGCGGGCGCTGAAGCTGTTCTCGGTGGTCTGTTGATAACCCATGCAGGCTTTCAGGTGTTCGCGTAGCAGGTCCAGGCCTTCGGTCGACTTGGCGGACAGGCTGAGGGTGACGTGGCCGTCTTCACAGGTAGCCAGCGCCACGCTTTCACCGGACAGGTCAGCCTTGTTGCGGATCAGCGTGACCCGCGCTGGCTCGGGCCGCTGTTCAAGGAACTCCGGCCATAAGGCGAAGGGATCCGCCGCTTCCGCTGCTGTCGAGTCGACCACCAGCAGTACCCGATCAGCTTCGCTGATGGCCTTGAGCGCGCGCTCTACGCCGATCTTCTCTACTTGATCCTCGGTGTCGCGCAGGCCGGCAGTGTCCACTACGTGCAGCGGCATGCCATCGATATGGATATGTTCGCGCAGAACGTCACGGGTGGTACCGGCGATTTCGGTGACAATCGCTGCCTCACGCCCGGCCAGGGCATTGAGCAGGCTGGACTTGCCGGCGTTGGGCCGGCCGGCAATGACTACGGTCATGCCATCGCGCAACAAGGCGCCCTGACCAGCTTCGCGCAGCACTGTGGATAAGTTTTCCCGCACGCCATCCAGTAGCCCTAGCACGTGGCCATCAGCCAGGAAGTCGATCTCTTCCTCAGGAAAATCGATAGCGGCTTCGACATAGATGCGCAGCTCGATCAGCTTTTCGGTCAGGCCATGCACGCGGCGGGAAAACTCGCCTTGCAACGAGCGCAGGGCATTGCGCGCCGCCTGAGCCGAGCTGGCTTCGATCAGGTCGGCAATGGCTTCGGCCTGGGCCAGGTCGAGCTTGTCATTGAGGAAGGCTCGCTCGCTGAACTCACCGGGCCGTGCCTGGCGGGCACCGAGCTGCAGGCAGCGCTGCAACAGCATGTCGAGCACCACCGGGCCGCCATGGCCCTGCAGTTCCAGTACATCTTCGCCGGTGAAGGAGTGCGGGCCGGGGAAGAACAGCAGCAGGCCCTGGTCGATGACTTCACCCTCGTTGTCATGCCAGGGGCCGTAGTGAGCATGCCGTGGCTTGGCTTCGAAGCCGCTCAGGGTGATGCCAATCGCTCGCGCCCTGGGGCCTGAAACCCTCACGATACCGACCCCGCCACGACCCTGGGCGGTGGCGACAGCGGCAATGGTTTCACGGACGGGGTTCATGATTGGCTCTCTCGGCAGTAAATGACAGATAGCAAAACGCCCCACGAGGGGGCGTTCAGTGCAGCGGCGAGGGGGTTCAGGCTTTCGCCGCGGCCGCCTCGATCTTGCGGGTAATGTACCACTGCTGGGCAATGGACAGGACGTTGTTGACCACCCAGTACAGCACCAGACCAGCGGGGAACCAGAGGAAGAAGAAGGTGAAGATGATCGGCATCAGCTTCATCACCTTGGCTTGCATCGGGTCCGGCGGCGTCGGGTTGAGCTGCTGCTGAATAAACATGGTCACGCCCATGATGATCGGCAGGAGGAAGAACGGATCCTTGATCGACAGGTCGGTGATCCACAGCAACCACGGGGCCTGGCGCATTTCCACGCTTTCTAGCAGCGTCCAGTAGAGGGCCAGGAATACCGGCATCTGTACCAGAATCGGCAGGCAGCCACCGAGTGGGTTGATCTTTTCCTTCTTGTACAGCTCCATCATCGCCTGGGACATCTTCTGGCGATCGTCACCATACTGTTCCTTCAGCGCGGCCAGCTTCGGCGACACCGCACGCATGCGCGCCATCGACTTGTAGCTGGCGGCGGACAGCGGGAAGAAAGCCAGTTTGATGATGATGGTCAGGACAATGATCGACCAGCCCCAGTTACCCAGGATGCTGTGGATATGTTCCAGCAGCCAGAAGATTGGCTGGGCAAGGAACCACAGGATGCCGTAGTCGACGGTCAGCTCCAGACCCGGGGACAGTTCGCCCAGGTGCTTCTGGATCTTCGGACCGGCATACAGAATGGCGCTGGTTTCGGCCTGAGCACCGGCAGCAACGCTGAGGGTCGGACCGGTGAAGCCGATGATGTAGTTACCCTGGCTGTCCTTGCGGGTTTGCACCACGTTGCTGGTGTCTTTAGCCGGAACCCAGGCAGTCACGAAGTAGTGCTGCAGCCAGGCAACCCAGCCACCTTGCACGGTTTCCTTGTCAGCCTGCTTGTCGATGTCACTCATCGACACTTTCTTGTACGGCTCCTCGCTGGTCCACATGGCGGCGCCCAGGTAGGTCGCGGTGCCGGTGGCAGTGGTCGAGGACGGGTCACCGCTGTTGTCGCGCTTTAGCTGGGCAAACATGTTGCCGCTCCAGGCTTGAGCCGACTGGTTGTCGATCCGGTAAGCCACATCCAGCTCGTACTGGCCGCGCTTGAAGCTGAAGCGCTTGATGTAGTTGACTCCGGCTTCGCTGTATTTCAGCTCGACGACCAATTCGTCCTGGCCGTCGGCCAGTTGGTACTGCTGCTGGGCACTGCTCCACAGGGCACGACCGCTGCTCTTGTCCGGCGCGTTGCTGCCGATCAGGCCGCTCTGGGCCAGGTACAGGCGCTCGCCACCGTTATCGAACAGCTGGAACGGAATCTCAGGACGATCCTGGCGACGCGGGTATGCCGGCAGAGTCAGCTGCACGATATCGCCACCACGTGGGTCGATGGCCAGGTCGAGCACGTCGGTCTTCACCCGGATCAGCTGATCGCTAACGGCAACCGTGCTTTCAGGCTGTGCCTGTTCACTGTTGGCGGCCGGGATGTCGTCGTTGCTGCTGGCAACTGTCGGCGCATCAGGCAGATCCGGATTGCTGTTGCTGGCAACAGCGGAACTCTGGGTCGGCAGAGCAGCCTGGCCATAGTCTTCGTTCCACTGCAGAACCATCAGGTAGGAGACGATTGCCAGGGCGACGAGCAGGATCGAGCGTTGGATATCCATGGATTACTCGGTCATCGAAGGGGGAGAAAGAGGCGGAACCGGATCGTAACCACCGGGGTTCCAGGGATGACAGCGGCTCAGGCGACGAATGCCAAGCCAGCCACCCCGCAGCAAACCATGCAGTTCGATGGCTTCCTGGGTGTAGCAGGAACAGCTAGGGTAGAAGCGACAGTGATTGGCCATCAACGGGCTGATGGCGTAGCGGTAAAACTGGATCGGAAGGATCGCCAGTTTACGCATGGGGACTGTCGCTCACCCCTATTCCGGTTTTGGCTTCTGGGCTCAGCTGCTGGCGAGCAAGGCGTTTCCAGAGCTTCTCGAACTGCTGATGCAATTCGGGATTGTCCAGATCGCCAAGCCCTTTGCGTGCTACCACGACAATGTCCAGACCACCCAATAACGTCTGATGGTGTCGGAAGGATTCCCGGATCAGACGTTTCAGGCGGTTACGCTCCACGGAAAGCTTGACGCTTTTCTTACCGATCACCAAACCCAGGCGGGGATGGTCAAGATCGTTAGTGCGTGCGAGGAGCAGGACGTTCTTGCCAGGAGCCTTGCCGCTGGGTGAATCGAAAACTGCTTTGAATTGCCGGGGAGTTAGCAGGCGCTTTTCCCGACTGAAGTCTCGATTCACCACCCGTTCCGGTTTATTAGACGGCGAGGCGCTTGCGGCCCTTGGCGCGACGACGCGACAGGACGGCACGACCGTTTTTGGTGGCCATGCGTGCGCGGAAACCGTGGGTACGAGCGCGCTTGATAGTGCTGGGTTGGAAAGTGCGTTTCATGGTGCTTACCTGGGTGATCCACTGCGGGCCGGAATGGCCCCCGTTTAAAGAGACCGGCGATTCTAGTGAAAGCCAAGCCTCAGGTCAATTTCCAGACAGGCTTCTGAGCATAAAGAAGATAAAAGGAAAGAAATTCTTAAAAGACTTGTAGTACTTATAGAGCTTTAAGCAAGCACTTTGCTGTGGAAAAGCCTGCATAACCTTAGTCCTGCATAGGTTTCAGCGGTCGCCAAGTCTGTCGGTAACAGGTGCGGCAACTGTGTGGAGGCTGGGTGAAGCCTGTGTGCAAAGTCTGCTTTTACCCACAGGCTGGTTATCCAGAGGTTTTTGCCTTGGGTTATCCATAGCCCTTACGGGTAGTTTATCCACAGCTTTGCAAGATTTCTCCGTTACCCAGGGAAACACTATTAAATCCTTGATTTTGCTCGGCTGATAACCTGTTTTCATGTGGATAACTCAGGTCTCGAAGGCTACAATGCAGGCTGTTTTTTGCCTCGCTGACCGTAGCGACTTAGGGGTTTTCCGTGTCCGTTGAACTTTGGCAGCAGTGTGTTGAGCTGCTTCGCGACGAGTTGCCTGCCCAGCAATTCAACACCTGGATCCGCCCATTGCAGGTGGAAGCCGAGGGTGACGAGCTGCGTGTCTATGCACCGAACCGCTTCGTTCTCGACTGGGTCAACGAAAAGTACCTGGTAAGGCTGTTGGAACTCCTGGCTGAGCGTGCCAATGGCCTGGCGCCCGCCTTGTCGATGCTGATCGGTAGCAAACGCAGCGCGGCCGCACGCGTTGCCCCGCCAGTCGCCACGCCTTCTATTAATAGTCATGTGCCGTCCGTTGCCGCGGTTGTGCACGACGCACCGTCCAGTGAGCCGCAGGTCAGCTCACAGCCAGTCGCTGCAACCCGCCCAACCGAGCGCTCGGTTCAGGTCGAGGGCGCACTGAAGCACACCAGTTACCTCAACCGCACCTTCACCTTCGAGAACTTCGTCGAGGGCAAATCCAACCAGATGGCCCGCGCCGCAGCCTGGCAGGTGGCGGACAATCTCAAGCACGGTTACAACCCGCTGTTCCTGTATGGCGGCGTTGGCCTGGGCAAGACCCACCTGATGCATGCCGTGGGTAACCACCTGCTGAAGAAGAACCCGAATGCCAAGGTGGTCTACCTGCATTCCGAGCGCTTCGTCGCCGACATGGTCAAGGCGCTGCAGCTCAACGCGATCAACGAATTCAAGCGCTTCTACCGTTCGGTGGATGCGCTGCTGATCGACGATATCCAGTTCTTCGCCAAGAAGGAGCGCTCCCAGGAGGAGTTTTTCCACACCTTCAACGCCCTGCTCGAAGGTGGCCAGCAGGTCATCCTCACCAGCGACCGTTACCCGAAGGAAATCGAAGGCCTGGAAGAGCGCTTGAAGTCACGCTTCGGCTGGGGCCTGACTGTGGCGGTCGAGCCGCCGGAGCTGGAAACCCGCGTGGCCATCCTGATGAAGAAGGCCGAGCAGACCAAGGTCGATCTGCCGCATGACGCCGCCTTCTTCATTGCCCAGCGCATCCGTTCCAACGTACGCGAGCTGGAAGGCGCGCTGAAGCGGGTAATTGCCCACTCGCACTTCACCAACCAGCCGATCACCATCGAGCTGATTCGCGAGTCGCTGAAGGATCTGCTGGCCCTGCAGGACAAGCTGGTTAGCGTCGACAATATCCAGCGTACGGTAGCCGAGTACTACAAGATCAAAATTTCTGATCTGCTCTCCAAGCGCCGTTCGCGTTCCGTCGCTCGTCCGCGCCAGGTGGCCATGGCCTTGTCGAAAGAATTGACCAACCACAGCTTGCCGGAAATCGGCGATGCATTTGGCGGAAGAGACCACACCACAGTTCTGCACGCCTGTCGTAAGATTGCGGAACTGCGGGAATCCGACGCGGATATCCGCGAGGACTACAAGAACCTGCTGCGCACCCTGACTACCTGACACGCAGCCACATTAGGCAAGGGACTAGACCATGCATTTCACCATTCAACGCGAAGCCCTGTTGAAACCCCTGCAACTGGTCGCCGGCGTCGTCGAACGCCGTCAGACCTTGCCGGTACTCTCCAACGTGCTGCTGGTGGTCGAAGGCCAGCAGCTGTCGTTGACCGGTACCGACCTGGAAGTCGAGCTGGTTGGCCGGGTTACCCTGGAAGACAGCGCCGAGCCGGGTGAGATCACCGTGCCGGCGCGTAAGCTGATGGACATCTGCAAGAGTCTGCCGAGCGACGCGCTGATCGATATCCGCGTCGACGAGCAGAAGCTGGTGGTCAAGGCCGGGCGCAGCCGCTTCACCCTGTCGACCCTGCCGGCCAATGATTTCCCAACCGTGGAAGAAGGCCCTGGCTCGTTCACTTTCAACCTGATCCAGAGCAAGTTGCGTCGCTTGATCGAGCGCACCAGTTTCGCCATGGCCCAGCAGGACGTGCGCTACTACCTCAACGGCATGCTGATTGAAGTACAGACTGGCGTGCTGCGAGCTGTCGCTACCGACGGTCACCGTCTGGCCATGTGTGCCATGGAAGCGGCCATTGAGAATACCGAGAAGCACCAGGTCATCGTGCCGCGCAAAGGCATCCTTGAACTGGCGCGTCTGCTTACCGAGCAGGACGGCGAAGTTGCCATCGTTCTCGGTCAGCACCATATCCGCGCTACCACCGGCGAATTTACCTTCACCTCCAAGCTGGTCGACGGCAAGTTCCCCGACTACGAGCGCGTGCTGCCACGCGGCGGCGACAAGCTGGTGATCGGTGATCGTCAAGCGCTGCGTGAAGCTTTCAGCCGTACCTCGATTCTGTCCAACGAGAAGTACCGTGGTATTCGTCTGCAGTTGGCCAGCGGTCAACTCAAGATCCAGGCCAATAACCCGGAGCAGGAAGAAGCGGAAGAAGAAGTGGCGGTCGACTACAACGGTGGTTCGCTGGAAATCGGTTTCAACGTCAGCTACCTGCTCGACGTACTGGGTGTGATGACCACCGAGCAGGTGCGTCTGATCCTCTCCGATGCCAACAGCAGCGCCCTGGTGCAGGAAGCCGGTAACGACGACTCGTCCTACGTTGTCATGCCGATGCGCCTGTAACCTCCGAATGTCCCTTTCTCGCGTCACCGTCACCGCGGTGCGAAATCTGCACCCGGTGACGCTCTCCCCCTCTCCCCGCATCAACATCCTTCATGGCGCCAACGGCAGCGGCAAGACCAGCCTGCTGGAAGCCATTCATCTGCTTGGTCTCGCCCGCTCCTTTCGCAGCAACAAGCTGCTACCAATGATTCAGTACGAGCAACCGGCCTGTACCGTATTTGGCCAGGTCGAGCTAGCCGATGAGCGTTCCAGCAGTCTGGGTATTTCCCGTGACCGCCAGGGCGAATTGCAGATTCGCATCGATGGGCAGAACGCGCGCAGCACGGCGCAATTGGCCGAAGTGTTGCCGCTGCAGGTGATCAATCCGGACAGTTTCCGCCTGCTCGAAGGAGCGCCGAAGATTCGTCGGCAGTTCCTCGATTGGGGAGTGTTCCACGTGGAACAACGGTTTTTGCCAGCCTGGCAGCGCCTGCAGAAGGCCCTGCGCCAGCGAAACTCGTGGCTTCGGCATGGTACACTGGACGGCGCTGCACAGGCCGCGTGGGACCGTGAGTTGTGCCTGGCAAGCGATGAGTTGGACGGCTATCGACGGGCTTATATCCAGGCCCTCAAGCCGGTGTTCGAGCAGGTGCTGAGTGAGTTGGTGGAGCTCGAAGGGCTGACCTTGAGTTACTACCGCGGTTGGGACAAGGACAAGGCGCTGA
>CAZFKQ010000027.1:0-16810 GCA_964518735.1 uncultured Pseudomonas sp. | reverse complement strand
AGGACGACTGCATGACCTACTCGGTCGGCTTCCGCGCCCCCAGCGCTGCCGAAGTACTGACGCACTTCACCGACTTCCTTGCCCAGTTCCTGCCGGACGAAGAGCGCTACAGCGATGCCGGCGCTGCACCGACTGACGATCCGCACCAGATCCAGCTGGACGCCCTCGATCGGCTCAAGGCTTTGCTGGCCGAACACATGGGTGACGAGCGCCTGCTGCTGACTTGGTTCGGCCAGTTCATGACCGAACCGCGCTACCCCGAACTGGTCACCGGCCCGGAAATCGAGGAAGAGGATTTCCTCACAGCTCTCAAGGGTGGCGCTGTGCTGGTGCGCAACCCCAGCGCGCGCCTGGCCTGGAGTGAAGTGGATGTTGGCCTGGTGCTGTTCGCCAGCGGCCAGAGTCGCCTGCTGCCAGGCAATCTGAAGGAACTGCTCAAACTGATCTGCGCAGCCGACGCCCTGCATAGCGACAACCTCGCTCAATGGCTCGCCAACGAAGAGGGGCGTAAGCTGCTCTGCGAATTACTCAAGCAAGGTAGCCTGGAGTTTGCTGATGAGTGACATTCACGTTCGCTTGGCCCACTGGCAGAAGGACAACGCCGAGCTGCGGCGCATCCGTGAAGCCGTGTTCATTGCGGAACAAGCGGTGCCTGCAGAACTCGAATGGGATGACGAGGACATCGAGGCTGTGCACTTCCTCGCCCTCGAAGGCGACTACCCGATCGGCACCGCACGCTTGCTGGCCGACGGGCAGATCGGCCGAGTATCCGTCCTCAAGGACTGGCGCGGCCTGAAAGTTGGTGACGCGCTGATGCACGCCGCTATCAGCGCTGCCGAACAACGCGGCCAGCGCGAGCAGAAACTCAGTGCCCAGGTGCATGCCGCAGCCTTTTACGAGCGCCTAGGTTTTAATATCGAAGGGGATGAGTATCTGGAAGCCGGCATCCCCCATGTGATGATGGTGCGCCACAGCGATTAGAGGTTTGAATGAGCGACGAAAACGCCCCGCCAGACGAAAAGCAGACCGAATTACCGGCCATTGATTTTCAGTCGCCGGGGCGTTTTTCCGTGCACAACCCAACCAGCATCCACAGCATCCTGGAACAACGCGAGCCAGCCCCCTTTCGGCTTGGCGAGCACCAACCCCTGCAGCGCTTCACCAGCGCCGAAGAAGCCCAGGCCCACACCCTGGCCCTGTTGCAACAGAGTCGCAACAGCCTGTGCCTGTACACCCCGGACCTTGAGCCCTGGCTGTACAACCACAGCAGCGTGCAGGACGCCTGCACTCGCTTCCTCCTGGCCAGCCCGAAAAATCGTCTGCGCATCCTCGTGCGCGATGTCTCGCGCCCGGTCAAACAAGGTCATCGCCTGCTCAACCTGGCGCAGCGCATCAGTAGCAACCTGCACATTCGCCGCATCAACCCGGACCACCCCAGCGAGGACATCGCCTATCTGCTGGCCGACGCACGCGGTCTGCTACTGCGCGCACACCCCGAGGACTACGCGGGCTATGCTTTGTACAACGACCCCGGCCGCGTGCGCCTGCAACAGGCACAGTTCGATCAGGCCTGGGATATCAGCGTGCTCGACCCCGACCTACGGAGCTTCCTGCTATGACCCTGCGTGCCTGCCTGGCTGCCCTGCTGCTTGTCATCAGCCTGCCGTCACTGGCCGCTACCGAATTGATCCAACTGAACTACCGCACCGCCGATGAGGTAATGCCGGTGGTGCAGTCGGTACTCGACGGCCAGGGCAAGGTCAGCACCTACGGCAATCAGCTGGTGGTCAACGCCTCGCCGGAAAAAATCCAAGAAATACGCAACCTGCTCGGTCAATTGGATACAGCGCCACGACGCCTGCTGATCAGTGTCGATACCAGCGAGTCGGGCTACCAGGACAGTGAAGGCTATGCTGTCAACGGCTCGGCCAGTATCGGCAATGTCGATATCGAGGCCGGTCGCGGCGAGGTTCATGGCCGCGATCAGGTGCGCATTATCCGCCGCAGCACTGACAGCCAGCGCGGTGGCGTGCAACAGGTGCAAACCACCGAAGGCTATCCGGCACTGATCCAGGTCGGCCAGAGTGTACCGCTGACCAGCACCAGCACCGGCCCTTACGGCCAGGTCTATCAGAATACCCAGTACCGCAATGTCACCCAGGGCTTTTATGTCACGGCCAGCCTGACCGGCGACATCGTGCATGTCAGCATCAGCAGCAACAATGATCGCCTGAATCGCGCCAACCCCGATGTCATTGATGTGCAAAGCACCGACACCCGAGTCAGCGGCCGCCTCGGTGAATGGATCACCCTGGGAGGCGTCAGCGAGCAGAGTCAAGGCGATGACAACGGCTTCCTGCGCCGCCACTCCACCCAGGGCGCCAACGACATGAGTATGCGCATCAAGGTTGACGCCCTGGACTAGGGCCCGCCCCGCCTCACTTACGGTCGCACCGGAGCTCGTTTTTGCGCAAGGCAGGCCCTGCGTGAGATTTTGTTGCCCAAATAAGATTCAGCCCCTCGCAAAGTCGTGCCATACATCCTGCTGGACCTGCCAGGGGGATGGCCATCACTGACACCCCACGCCCAACCTGCGCAGTTCTTTCACAGCAGCGCGATTCACTAACTAAAAAGCAACAGACCCTGGCGCAGTGGCTCTGGCAAGCCATGTAGTGGCGACGTGCGGACACTACAAAACCGTTGACGAAGCACTCATGGAAGCGCATCATGACGCCGCTCCCGCTAGCCAGGGGCTCCGTTAAGGGGTCTCCAGATCGGCTCCGTACCACCATTCGGAACGATCCGTGTTTTAACAGCCCACAAGGCGTTTCGACGAGGTTGCGACTGGAACGAAAGTTGTCCTGAGGGACGGGGAAGCCTAAGCGTATAAGCAAGACCGCCTGACCAGCGCAACGCATAGCCCAACGGCTTCCACGAGCCAGCAAGCAGCGTCAACTGACCAGCGGACTGCTTGCTCGTCACCCCCTCCTCTCTGCTCTACTCTCGTCTCGGTCGATATTTCGACGTTCTGCTGCGTGTCGCCCGCAACATTGCAAGCTTTTTTGCACGTTGGTTTTGGGTGGGAAGTCGGTGCTCAACCAAACTCATACTTTGAAGGATTGACCATGTCAGCTTATCAAAACGACATCAAAGCCGTTGCCGCCCTGAAAGAAGCCGCAGGCAGCAGCTGGAGCGCTATTGACCCTGAGTCCGTGGCCCGCATGCGCGCCCAGAACCGCTTCAAAACCGGTCTGGAAATCGCTCAGTACACTGCTGACATCATGCGTAAAGACATGGCCGAGTACGACGCCGACTCGTCCGTCTACACCCAGTCCCTGGGCTGCTGGCATGGCTTCATCGGTCAGCAGAAGCTGATTTCGATCAAGAAGCACCTGAAGACCACCAACAAGCGCTACCTCTACCTGTCGGGCTGGATGGTTGCTGCTCTGCGTTCGGACTTCGGTCCGCTGCCGGATCAGTCCATGCACGAGAAAACTTCGGTTTCCGGCCTGATCGAAGAGCTGTACACCTTCCTGCGTCAAGCTGACGCCCGTGAGCTGGACCTGCTGTTCACCGCTCTGGACGCTGCCCGCGCCGCTGGCGACAAAGTCAAAGCAGACGAAATCCAGGCTCAGATCGACGGCTACGAAACTCACGTCGTACCGATCATCGCCGACATCGACGCTGGTTTCGGTAACCCGGAAGCCACCTACCTGCTGGCCAAGAAGATGATCGAAGCGGGTGCTTGCTGCATCCAGATCGAAAACCAGGTTTCCGACGAGAAGCAGTGCGGCCACCAGGACGGTAAAGTTACCGTTCCTCACGCCGACTTCCTGGCCAAGATCAACGCTGTTCGCTACGCATTCCTCGAGCTGGGCATCGACAACGGCGTAATCGTTGCTCGTACCGACTCCCTGGGTGCCGGCCTGACCAAGCAGATCGCTGTTACCAACAAGCCGGGTGACCTGGGCGACCAGTACAACTCCTTCCTGGATTGTGAAGAAGTCTCCCCTGCCGACCTGAAGAACGGCGACGTCGTTCTGAACCGTGAAGGCAAGCTGCTGCGTCCGAAGCGCCTGCCGTCCAACCTGTTCCAGTTCCGTGCTGGCACCGGCGAAGCGCGCTGCGTACTGGACAGCATCACCTCGCTGCAGAACGGCGCCGACATGCTGTGGATCGAAACCGAGAAACCGCACGTTGGTCAGATCGCCGCCATGGTTGACGAGATCCGTAAGGTCATCCCGAACGCCAAGCTGGTTTACAACAACAGCCCGTCGTTCAACTGGACCCTGAACTTCCGCCAGCAGGTATTCGATGCGTTCGTTGCCGAAGGCAAAGACGTTTCCGCCTACGACCGCTCCAAGCTGATGAGCGTCGAGTACGACGAAACCGAACTGGCTCAGGTTGCTGACGAGAAGATCCGTACCTTCCAGCGTGATGGTTCGGCTCGCGCCGGCATCTTCCACCACCTGATCACCCTGCCGACCTACCACACCGCCGCGCTGTCCACCGACAACCTGGCCAAAGGGTACTTCGCAGACCAGGGCATGCTGGCCTACGTGAAAGGCGTTCAGCGTCAGGAGATCCGTCAAGGTATCGCCTGCGTCAAGCACCAGAACATGTCCGGCTCCGACATCGGCGACGCTCACAAAGAGTACTTCGCTGGTGAAGCAGCCCTGAAAGCAGGCGGCAAAGACAACACCATGAACCAGTTCAGCTAAGAACCTGTTCTTCGGCTTAGGGCCACGCCCCGAAACCGATTGTGTTGCCAGACAAACCCCAGCAGTGATGCCGGGGTTTGTCGTTTCTGCAGCATTGATTACCCGCAAAAATCTCATGCACCTTACGGATAATCTCAATTAGTTGTTCCAGCTGCGCATCAATAGATAGCCTGCTGTAAACAATTACAGACAGATATCTTCCATAAAGGCGACAGCCTAGAGTCAAATAACGCCCCCTTAGACTTACTACCAAAGGAGTAGAGACCCTGGCGATGGTCATAGGGCCGGCGTTACAGCCTAGGATGACCGACAAAACCTGCCGGATTCGTTCATTTTTTTATTCAGAAAAATTTACTTACTAAGCCCTACGCGCATAAAATTGCGCCCATACTTTGCAGGGCAACCCGACTGGGTTGTACCTCTTCATAATAGAAGGCCGTCCCTTACCCAAGGAGAACCGGCATGCCTGATGCGGTAACGACCATGTCCCACAACTGGGCTTTCGCTGTATTCCTGCTTGGCGTCTTTGGGCTCATCGCTTTCATGCTTGGCCTTTCCAGCCTGCTGGGCAGCAAAGCCTGGGGACGCAGCAAGAACGAACCCTTCGAATCCGGCATGCTGCCTGTTGGCAGTGCGCGCCTGCGCCTTTCGGCAAAGTTCTATCTGGTCGCGATGCTCTTCGTGATCTTCGACGTTGAAGCCCTCTTTCTCTTCGCTTGGGCAGTATCGGTACGCGAAAGCGGCTGGGCTGGCCTAATCGAAGCTACAGTTTTTATAGCAATTCTGTTGGCAGGTCTTGTCTACCTTTGGCGTATCGGGGCGCTCGACTGGGCTCCCGAAGGTCGTCGTAATCGGCAGGCGAAGCTAAAACAATGAGGCTTTGGCGATGCAATACAAACTTACTCGGATCGATCCGGATGCGCCTAATGAGCAGTATCCGATCGGCGAGCGGGAGACTGTCTCTGACCCGCTGCTAGAAGATCAGGTCCACAAGAACATCTACATGGGCAAGCTCGAAGATGTTCTCAGCGGTGCAGTGAACTGGGGGCGCAAGAACTCCCTGTGGCCGTACAACTTCGGCCTGTCCTGCTGTTACGTAGAAATGACCACGGCCTTCACTGCGCCTCACGATATCGCGCGCTTCGGCGCCGAAGTCATTCGTGCGTCTCCGCGTCAGGCTGACTTCATGGTCATTGCCGGCACCTGCTTCATCAAGATGGCGCCGATTATCCAGCGCCTTTATGAGCAGATGCTGGAGCCCAAGTGGGTCATTTCCATGGGTTCATGCGCCAACTCCGGCGGCATGTACGACATCTATTCCGTAGTCCAGGGAGTCGACAAGTTCCTCCCGGTTGACGTCTATATTCCCGGCTGCCCGCCCCGCCCCGAAGCCTTCCTGCAGGGCCTGATGCTGCTGCAAGAGTCGATCGGCAAGGAGCGTCGCCCGCTGTCCTGGGTCGTAGGTGACCAAGGCGTTTACCGTGCCGAAATGCCTTCGCAGAAAGAACAGCGCCGTGCCGAACGCATCGCTGTAACCAATCTGCGTAGCCCTGACGAAGTGTGAACCGGCTCTTCGAGCCTGTTCACTGACGCCGTACACCGATAGCGACCGAGACCATGACTGCAGACAGCATTCTGTCCATACCGCCATACAAGGCCGACGACCAAGACGTGGTCATCGAGCTGAATTCCCGCTTTGGTGCCGAGACCTTTACCGTCCAAAGCACTCGTACCGGCATGCCGGTGCTGTGGGTTTCCCGTGATCGCCTGATCAACGTGCTGACCTTCCTGCGCAACCTGCCGCGCCCCTACGTCATGCTGTACGACCTGCATGGCGTCGACGAGCGCCTGCGCACCCAGCGCCGCGGCCTGCCGGGCGCCGACTTCACGGTGTTCTACCACCTGATGTCGGTCGAGCGTAACAGCGACATCATGATCAAGGTCGCTCTCAAGGAGGGAGACCTCAACGTCCCCACCGTCACCGGTATCTGGCCCAACGCCAACTGGTACGAGCGTGAAGTCTGGGACCTGTATGGCATCACCTTCCAGGGGCACCCGCACCTGACCCGCATCATGATGCCGCCGACCTGGGAAGGTCACCCGCTGCGCAAGGACTACCCGGCGCGCGCCACTGAATTCGACCCGTTCAGCCTGACCCTGGCCAAGCAGCAGCTTGAGGAAGAGTCCGCTCGCTTCAAGCCGGAAGACTGGGGCATGAAACGCGGCAGCGAGCACGAGGACTACATGTTCCTCAACCTCGGCCCCAACCACCCCTCCGCTCACGGCGCGTTCCGCATCATCCTGCAGCTGGACGGTGAAGAGATCGTCGACTGCGTACCGGATATCGGCTACCACCACCGCGGTGCTGAGAAGATGGCCGAGCGCCAGTCCTGGCACAGTTTCATCCCCTACACCGACCGTATCGACTACCTCGGCGGGGTGATGAACAACCTGCCCTACGTGCTCTCGGTCGAGAAGCTGGCCGGGATCAAGGTGCCGGATCGCGTCGACTTCATTCGCGTGATGCTGGCCGAGTTCTTCCGTATCACCAGCCACCTGCTGTTCCTCGGCACCTATATCCAGGACGTCGGTGCCATGACCCCGGTGTTCTTCACCTTCACCGACCGCCAGCGTGCCTACAAGGTGATCGAAGCCATCACCGGCTTCCGCCTGCATCCGGCCTGGTACCGCATCGGTGGTGTCGCCCATGACTTGCCGCGCGGCTGGGATGGCTTGGTCAAGGAATTCGTCGACTGGCTGCCCAAGCGCCTCGACGAGTACGAGAAGGCTGCTCTGAAGAACAGCATTCTGATCGGCCGGACCAAGGGCGTGGCGCAGTACAACACCAAGGAAGCCCTCGAGTGGGGCGTCACCGGTGCCGGCCTGCGCTCCACCGGTCTGGACTTCGACCTGCGCAAGGCGCGTCCGTACTCCGGCTACCAGCACTTCGAATTCGAAGTGCCGCTGGCCCATAACGGCGACGCCTACGACCGCTGCCTGGTGCGCGTGGAAGAAATGCGCCAGAGCATCAAGATCATCGACCAGTGCCTGCGCAACATGCCGGAAGGCCCGTACAAGGCGGATCACCCGCTGACCACGCCGCCACCGAAAGAGCGCACCCTGCAGCATATCGAGACCCTGATCACCCACTTCCTGCAAGTCTCGTGGGGCCCGGTGATGCCGGCCAACGAGAGCTTCCAGATGATCGAGGCGACCAAGGGTATCAATAGCTACTACCTGACGAGCGACGGCAGCACCATGAGCTATCGCACCCGGATTCGTACGCCCAGCTTCCCGCACCTGCAGCAGATCCCCTCGGTGATCCGCGGCAGCATGGTGGCGGACTTGATCGCGTACCTGGGCAGTATCGACTTCGTTATGGCCGACGTGGACCGTTGATTATGAGTACCCTGATCCAGACCGACCGTTTCGCCCTGAGTGAGACCGAGCGCTCGGCCATCGAGCACGAGATGCATCACTACGAGGACCCGCGCGCGGCGTCCATCGAAGCCCTGAAGATCGTGCAGAAAGAGCGCGGCTGGGTACCGGACGGCGCCGCCGATGCCATCGGCGAGATCCTCGGCATCCCGGCCAGCGACGTCGAAGGCGTGGCCACCTTCTATAGTCAGATTTTCCGCCAGCCGGTGGGTCGCCACATCATCCGCGTGTGCGACAGCATGACCTGCTTCGTCGGCGGCCACGAAGACCTGCTCGGCAGCCTAAAGGACAAGCTCGACATTGTGCCCGGGCAGACCACCGATGACGGCCGCTTCACCCTGCTGCCCGTGTGCTGCCTGGGTAACTGCGACAAGGCCCCGGCAGTGATGATCGACGACGACACCTACGGCAACCTCGATGCCAATGGCATTACTCAGCTGCTGGAGTTCTACGTATGAAGACGCTGACCTCCATCGGCCCGGCCAACCGCATAGCCCGCAGCGAAGAAACCCACCCGCTGACCTGGCGCCTGCGCGACGACGCCCAGCCTGTATGGCTGGAGGAATACCAGGCCAAGAACGGCTACGCCGCCGCACGCAAGGCACTGAGCGAAATGGCTCAGGCCGACATCGTGCAGACGGTCAAGGACTCCGGCCTCAAGGGCCGCGGCGGCGCGGGCTTCCCCACCGGAGTGAAGTGGGGCCTGATGCCGGCCGACGAATCCATGAACATCCGCTACCTGCTTTGCAACGCGGACGAGATGGAGCCCAACACCTGGAAAGACCGCATGCTCATGGAGCAGCTGCCGCACCTGCTGGTGGAAGGCATGCTGATCTCCGCGCGCGCGCTCAAGGCCTACCGCGGCTACATCTTCCTGCGTGGTGAATACGTCGACGCGGCCGCCAACCTGAACCGTGCTATCGAGGAAGCCAAGGCCGCCGGCCTGCTGGGCAAGAACATCCTCGGCAGCGGTTTCGACTTCGAACTGTTCGTGCACACCGGTGCCGGGCGTTACATCTGCGGTGAAGAAACCGCGCTGATCAACTCCCTTGAA
The DNA here is from genome assembly GCA_964518735.1 of uncultured Pseudomonas sp. Taxonomy (GTDB): domain Bacteria; phylum Pseudomonadota; class Gammaproteobacteria; order Pseudomonadales; family Pseudomonadaceae; genus Aquipseudomonas. The sequence goes on along the minus strand of CAZFKQ010000027.1, from coordinate 7,597 downwards.
GGCCGCCGCGCCAACCCGCGCTCCAAGCCACCCTTCCCTGCCGCCGTAGGTGTGTGGGGCAAACCAACCTGCGTAAACAACGTAGAGACCCTGTGCAACGTGCCGGCGATCGTTGCCAACGGCGTCGACTGGTACAAGACCCTGGCCCGTCCGGGCAGTGAAGACATGGGTACCAAGCTGATGGGCTTCTCCGGCAAGGTGAAGAATCCCGGCCTGTGGGAACTGCCGTTCGGCATCAGCGCTCGCGAGCTCTTCGAAGACTACGCTGGCGGCATGCGCGATGGCTTCAAGCTCAAATGCTGGCAGCCCGGCGGCGCCGGTACCGGCTTCCTGCTGCCCGAGCACCTGGATGCCTCGATGTACGCAGCCGGCATCGCCAAGGTCGGCACCCGTATGGGTACAGGCCTGGCACTGGCCGTGGATGACAGCGTCAACATGGTCTCGCTGCTGCGCAACATGGAAGAGTTCTTCGCCCGCGAATCGTGCGGCTGGTGTACGCCATGCCGCGATGGCCTGCCGTGGAGCGTGAAGATCCTCCGCGCCCTGGAACGTGGCCAAGGCACCCAGCAGGACATCGACACCCTGCTCGGCCTGGTCAATTTCCTCGGCCCCGGCAAGACCTTCTGTGCCCACGCACCGGGCGCCGTCGAGCCATTGGGTAGCGCGATCAAGTATTTCCGTCCGGAGTTCGAGGCTGGCGTGGCCAGCAACAGTACTCCGGCAGCGACGGGACAATTCGCTCCCGCGTGAAGATTTAGGTTGCGGCGGTCAGCCCTCTGACCCCGCAGCACACTGTGATTCCATTAGCCAAGCCCGTCTCGGCGGGTAAAGAAGAAACCAGAACCATGGCCACTATCCACGTAGACGGCAAAGATTTCGAAGTCGACGGTGCGGACAACCTGCTGCAGGCCTGTCTGTCCCTCGGTCTCGACATCCCCTACTTCTGCTGGCACCCGGCGCTCGGTAGCGTCGGCGCCTGCCGCCAGTGCGCGGTCAAGCAGTACAGCGACGAAAACGACAAGCGCGGCCGCATCGTCATGTCGTGCATGACGCCAGCCACCGACAACACCTGGATCTCCATCGACGATGAGGAATCCAAGGCGTTTCGCGCCAGTGTCGTCGAGTGGCTGATGACCAACCACCCGCACGACTGCCCGGTGTGCGAGGAAGGCGGCCACTGCCACCTGCAAGACATGACGGTGATGACCGGCCACAACGAGCGCCGCTATCGCTTCACCAAGCGCACCCACCAGAACCAGCAGCTCGGTCCGTTCATCTCCCACGAGATGAACCGCTGCATCGCCTGCTACCGCTGCGTGCGCTACTACAAGGACTATGCCGGCGGCACCGACCTGGGCGTCTACGGTGCCCATGACAACGTGTACTTCGGCCGTGTCGAAGACGGCGTGCTGGAAAGCGAGTTCTCCGGCAACCTGGTCGAGGTTTGCCCGACCGGCGTGTTCACCGACAAGACCCACTCCGAGCGCTACAACCGCAAGTGGGACATGCAGTTCGCCCCGAGCATTTGTCACGGCTGCGCCAGCGGTTGCAACACCAGCCCGGGCGAGCGCTACGGTGAAATCCGCCGCATCGAGAACCGCTTCAACGGTGACGTGAACCAATATTTCCTCTGCGACCGCGGTCGCTTCGGCTACGGCTACGTCAACCGTGCAGACCGTCCGCGCCAGCCACTGTTTGGTAGCGAGAAGCTGGGAATCGACGCCGCGTTGGACAAGGCCGCCGAGCTGCTCAAAGGCAAACGCGTGATTGGCATCGGTTCGCCGCGTGCCAGCCTGGAAAGCAACTTCGCCCTGCGCGAGCTGGTTGGTGAGGCCAATTACTACTCAGGCATCGCCGCCAGCGAGCTGGACAATCTGCGTCTGATCCGCGACATCCTGCAGAACGGTCCATTGCCGGTACCGACCCTGCGCGAAGTGGAACACCACGACGCGGTGTTCGTCCTTGGTGAAGACCTGACCCAAACTGCCGCGCGCCTGGCCCTGGCCCTGCGCCAGACGGTCAAAGGCAAGGCCACTGAAATTGCCGCCTCGATGAAGATCCAGGACTGGCACATGGCTGCCGTGCAGAACGTTGCTCAGGACGCCCTGCACCCGCTGTTCATCGCCAGCGTCACCCCGACCCGCCTCGACGACGTGGCCGAAGCCTGCGTGCACGCCGCCCCGGCCGACCTGGCGCGTATCGGTTTCGCCGTGGCCCACGCCATCGACCCGAGCGCCCCGGCCGTCAATGGTCTGGATGCCGAGGCCGCCGAACTGGTGCAGCTGATTGCCGACGCGCTGCTGGCCGCCAAGCGTCCGCTGATCGTCTCCGGCGCCTCGCTGGGCGAAAAGAACCTGATCGAAGCCGCCGCCAACATCGCCAGTGCGCTGAAAAATTGTGAGAAGAACGGCTCAATCAGCCTGGTCGTGCCGGAAGCCAACAGCATGGGCCTGGCCCTGTTTGGCGGCGAGTCGCTGGACGCCGCACTACAAGCCCTGAGCGCCGGCCAGGCCGACGCCGTGGTGATCCTGGAAAACGACCTGTATCGCCGCGCCGATGGTGCCAAGATCGATGCGGCGCTGGCCGCCGCCAAGGTGGTGATCGTCGCCGACCATCAGCAAAGCGCCACCAGCACCAAGGCTCACCTGATCCTACCCGTGGCCAGCTTCGCTGAAGGCGACGGTACTCTGGTCAGCCTGGAAGGCCGCGCCCAGCGCTTCTTCCAGGTGTTCGAGCCCAGCTACTACGACAGCAATATCCTGGTTCGCGAAGGCTGGCGCTGGCTCCATGCCCTGCACAGCACCGTACAGGGTAAAACCGTCGACTGGACTCAGCTGGATCAGGTCACCGCCGCCTGTGCATCGAGTAGCACTGCGCTCGCGCGCATCGTCGAAGCTGCGCCCAAGGCTACGTTCCGCATCAAAGGCCTGAAGCTGGCGCGTGAACCGCACCGCTACAGCGGCCGCACAGCAATGCGCGCCAATATCAGCGTGCACGAGCCGCGCCAGCCGCAGGATCAGGACTCGGCCTTCGCCTTCTCCATGGAAGGCTACTCGGGTAGCAAGGAAGACCGTCAGCAGATTCCATTCGCCTGGTCGCCAGGCTGGAACTCACCGCAAGCCTGGAACAAGTTCCAGGATGAGGTCGGCGGCCATTTGCGTGCCGGTGATCCTGGCGTGCGTCTGCTCGAAGCCAAAGGCGTTAGCCTGCCATGGTTTGCCGTCAATGCGCCGTTCAACCCGGCACAAGGCACCCTGCAAGCCGTGCCGCTGTACCACCTGTTCGGCAGTGAAGAAACCTCCGCCCGCGCCGCGCCTGTGCAAGAGCGTATCGCACAGCCGTACGTAGCCCTGGCCAAGGCCGAAGCCGACCGCCTGGGTGTCAACGATGGTGCCTGGCTAAGCCTGAACGTAGGCAGTCAAGTTCTGCGCCTGCCGCTGCAGATCAATGAAGACATGGCTGTCGGTCTGGCTGGTTTGCCGGTCGGCCTGCCAGGCATCCCGGCGCTGGTAGCCGGCGCCGTGGTCACCACAGTTGTGGAGGCCGCGCAATGAGCTGGCTGACTCCGGAAGTGATGGACATACTGATCGCGGTACTCAAAGCCATCGTCATCCTGCTCGCCGTGGTGATCTGCGGCGCGCTGCTGAGCTTCGTCGAACGCCGTCTGCTCGGCTGGTGGCAGGACCGCTACGGTCCGAACCGCGTCGGCCCGTTCGGCATGTTCCAGATCGTCGCCGACATGCTGAAGATGTTCTTCAAGGAAGACTGGACGCCACCGTTCGCCGACAAGGCGATCTTCATCCTGGCGCCGATGATCGCCTTCGCCGCCATGCTGATGGCCTTCGCGATCATCCCGGTTACCCCGACCTGGGGCGTGGCGGATCTGAACATCGGCATCCTGTTCTTCTTCGCCATGGCCGGCCTGTCGGTATACGCCGTGCTTTTCGCCGGTTGGTCGAGCAACAACAAGTTCGCCCTGCTCGGTGCTCTGCGTGCCTCGGCGCAGACCGTGTCCTACGAGGTGTTCCTGGCCCTGGCGCTGATGGGCATCGTCGCCCAGGTTGGCTCGTTCAACATGCGCGACATCGTCGATTACCAGGCCGAAAACCTGTGGTTCATCATTCCGCAGTTCTTCGGTTTCTGTACCTTCTTCATCGCTGGCGTGGCCGTGACTCACCGTCACCCGTTCGACCAGCCGGAAGCGGAGCAGGAGCTGGCCGACGGTTACCACATCGAATATGCCGGGATGAAATGGGGCATGTTCTTCGTCGGCGAGTACATCGGCATCGTGACCATCTCGGCACTGCTGGTGACCCTGTTCTTCGGCGGCTGGCACGGCCCGTTCGGCATCCTGCCGCAGATCCCGTTCATCTGGTTCGCCCTGAAAACCTGCTTCTTCATCATGATCTTCATCCTGCTGCGCGCCTCGATTCCGCGCCCGCGGTATGACCAGGTCATGGCCTTCAGCTGGAAGTTCTGCTTGCCGCTGACCCTGATCAACCTGCTGGTGACCGGCGCAGTCGTGCTGGCTACGGCCCAGTAAGGAGTAATACGCGATGATCAAATACATCTGGGACGTGGTGCATGGCACCTGGACCCAACTGCGCAGCCTGGTGATGGTGTTCAGTCACGGCTTCCGCAAGCGCGACACCCTGCAGTACCCGGAAGAAGCGGTGTACCTGCCACCACGCTACCGTGGTCGCATCGTTCTGACCCGCGACCCCGACGGTGAAGAACGCTGCGTGGCTTGCAACCTGTGCGCAGTAGCCTGCCCGGTCGGCTGCATCTCGCTGCAGAAGGCCGAGACCCCAGACGGTCGCTGGTACCCGGATTTCTTCCGTATCAACTTCTCGCGCTGCATATTCTGCGGTCTGTGCGAAGAAGCCTGCCCGACCACCGCGATCCAGCTAACCCCGGATTTCGAGATGGGCGAGTTCAAGCGTCAGGACCTGGTGTACGAGAAAGAAGACCTGCTGATCAGCGGATCGGGCAAGAACCCGGACTACAACTTCTACCGCGTTGCCGGTATGGCCATCGCCGGCAAGCCGAAAGGCGCTGCGCAGAATGAAGCCGAACCGATCAACGTCAAAGGCCTGTTGCCCTAAGGAGAGGACATGGAATTCGCTTTCTACCTCGCTGCGGGCGTTGCCGTGGCGTCCACGTTCAGGGTCATCACCGCGAGTAATCCGGTGCATGCCCTGCTGTACCTGATTCTCTCGTTGCTGGCCGTGGCCATGACCTTCTTCGCCCTCGGCGCACCATTCGCCGGCGCCTTGGAAATCATCGTCTACGCCGGCGCCATCATGGTGTTGTTCGTCTTCGTGGTGATGATGCTCAACCTCGGCCCGGCAGCCGCCGAGCAGGAGAAGAAGTGGCTGACGCCCGGTATCTGGACCGGGCCGGCGATTCTCTCCGCGATCCTCCTTGGCCAGCTGCTCTATGTGCTGTTCCAGGCCCCGAGTGGTGCTTCCATCGGCCTGGTGACCGTCGATGCCAAAGCGGTCGGCATCGCCCTGTACGGCCCCTATCTGCTGGCCGTCGAGCTGGCCTCGATGCTGCTGCTCGCCGCCCTGGTCGCCGCCTACCACCTGGGCCGCCACGAAGCTAAGGATGCAACGCCATGAATGCAATTCCCATGGAGCACGGCCTGGCCCTGGCCGGCGTGCTGTTTAGCCTGGGCCTGATCGGCCTGATGGTGCGGCGCAATATCCTGTTCATTCTGATGAGCCTGGAAGTGATGATGAACGCCACCGCCCTGGCCTTCGTCGTCGCCGGCAGCCGCTGGGTGCAGGCCGATGGACAGATCATGTTCATTCTGGTGATAACCCTGGCCGCCGCCGAGGCCAGTATTGGCCTGGCGATCCTGCTGCAGCTGTATCGCCGCTTCCACACCCTCGATATCGACGCTGCCAGCGAGATGCGCGGATGAATCTTTTATTTCTGACTTGCCTGTTTCCCCTGCTCGGCTGGTTCCTGCTGGCCTTCTCCCGTGGCCGCTTCTCCGAGAACCTCTCCGCCCTGATCGGTGTCGGCTCGGTCGGCCTGTCGGCGCTCACCGCCGGTTGGGTGATCCTGCAGTTCAACCTCAACCCGCCTGAAGGTGGCGTATTCACCCAGGTGCTGTGGCAGTGGATGAACGTCGCCGGCTTCGCGCCGAGCTTCACCCTGTATCTGGACGGCCTGTCGCTGACCATGCTCGGCGTGGTTACCGGCGTCGGCTTCCTGATCCACCTGTTCGCCAGCTGGTACATGCGCGGTGAAGAAGGCTATTCGCGCTTCTTCGCCTACACCAACCTGTTCATCTTCAGCATGCTGCTGCTGGTGCTCGGCGATAACCTGCTGGTGCTGTACTTCGGCTGGGAAGGCGTGGGCCTGTGCTCGTACCTGCTGATCGGCTTCTACTTCAAGCACACGCCGAACGGCAATGCGGCGCTGAAAGCCTTTATCGTCACCCGCATCGGCGACGTGTTCATGGCCATCGGCCTGTTCATCCTGTTCCTGCATCTCGGCACCCTGAATATCCAGGAGCTGATGGTGCTGGCGCCGCAGAAGTACGTGGCCGGCGACAGCTGGCTGTGGATCGCCACCCTGATGCTGCTCGGCGGCGCGGTCGGCAAGTCCGCCCAGCTGCCGCTGCAGACCTGGCTGGCCGACGCCATGGCCGGCCCGACTCCGGTCTCGGCGCTGATCCATGCGGCGACCATGGTGACCGCCGGCGTCTACCTGATTGCCCGTACCCACGGTCTGTTCCTGCTGACCCCGGACATCCTCGAGCTGGTCGGCATCGTCGGCGGCGTGACCCTGGTGCTGGCCGGCTTCGCTGCCCTGGTACAGACCGACATCAAGCGCATCCTCGCCTACTCGACCATGAGCCAGATCGGCTACATGTTCCTCGCCCTCGGCGTGCAGGCCTGGGACGCAGCGATCTTCCACCTGATGACCCACGCCTTCTTCAAGGCCCTGCTGTTCCTCGCTTCCGGTGCGGTGATCAATGCCTGCCACCACGAGCAGAACATCTTCAAGATGGGCGGTCTGTGGAAGAAACTGCCATTGGCATACGCCAGCTTCATCGTCGGTGGTGCGGCCCTGGCCGCCCTGCCGCTGATCACTGCCGGTTTCTACTCGAAGGACGAGATCCTCTGGGAAGCCTTCGCCAGCGGCCACAGCGAGCTGCTCTACGCCGGCCTTGCCGGTGCCTTCCTGACCTCGATCTACACCTTCCGCCTGATCTTCATCGCCTTCCACGGCGAGCAGCAGACCGAGGCCCATGCCGGTCATGGCGTAGCCCACTGGCTGCCGCTGGGTGTACTGATCGTGCTGTCGACCTTCGTCGGCGCGCTGATCACCCCGCCGCTGGCCGGCGTGCTGCCGCAGAGCCTCGGCCATGCCGGTGGCGAGGCCAAGCACAGCCTGGAGATCGCCTCGGGCGCCATTGCCCTGGCCGGTATCGTGCTGGCTGCCCTGTTGTTCCTCGGCAAGCGCAGCTTCGCCACGGCGGTCGCACAGAGCGGCCCGGGCCGTTTCCTGTCGGCCTGGTGGTTTGCCGCCTGGGGCTTCGACTGGCTCTACGACAAGCTGTTCGTGCGCCCCTACCTGC
>CAZFKQ010000026.1:0-18210 GCA_964518735.1 uncultured Pseudomonas sp. | reverse complement strand
AAGCTCCTATCCCCAAACCCCCAATCCGTGCAAACGGGTTGGGGGTTTGGCTTTGGGCGAAAGAAAAGTTCGGGACGAGACGTGGGCTTTTCTAGCAGTCGAGCAGGCGCCGGTGTTTGCCTTGCGGTACCTTATGCTCTGTTGCTCTACTCGATTACTTGCAAGCAGGTTTTTTCTGCTTATTGTGGGGAAATTTCCCCTAGGCATCGTCCGTTCTGGAATGGAGTCTGATTTCGATCATGACCGAGCTAAAAACAGCCAAAACCCGTCGCACAACCAACTGGTCGGCGATTTGGATCCTACCCCTTATCGCTTTGTTGATCGGCGGCTGGCTGGGCTGGCGAGCCTACAATCAGGCCGGCATCGAGATTCAGGTGTATTTCCCCAGCGGTGACGGCATCCAGGCCGGCAAGACCGAGGTGATTTTCAAAGGCATGCCGATTGGCAAGGTCATCGGGCTGGAGATTGATGACAGCGGCAAGCAGCGCGGCGTACGTGCCACCATCGAGATGGATAAGCGCGTGGAGCAGCATCTGCGCAGCAAGACCCGCTTCTGGCTGGTGAAACCCAGTGTTTCGCTTGCCGGTATTACTGGTTTGGAAACTCTTGTTTCCGGTAACTACATTACTGCCAGCCCCGGTGAAGGTGAGCCAACCCGCGAGTTCACTGCCCTGACTGAGCCACCACCGTTGGCGGACACTGTTCCTGGGCTTCACATCACGCTCAAGGCTGATCGGCTTGGCTCTCTGAATCGTGACAGCCCGGTGTTCTACAAACAGATCCAGGTTGGCCGGGTGAAAAGCTACAGGCTTGCCGAAGACCAGAGCACGGTTGAAATCAAGCTGTTCATCCAGCCGGAGTTCGCCTCTCTGGTGCGCAAACATACGCGCTTCTGGAATGCCAGCGGTGTGACCATCGATGCCGGACTCTCCGGGGTCAAGGTGCGTACCGAGTCGCTGGCGAGCATCGTTGCAGGTGGCATCGCCTTTGCCACGCCTGAGCATCGTAAGGACAGCCCTCCCACTGACCCGAGCCTGCCATTTCGCCTCTATGAAGACTTCGATGACGCGCAGGCAGGCATCAAGGTCGCGCTCAAACTGCATGACTTCGATGGTTTAGAGCCGGGGCGAACGCCGGTGATGTACAAAGGCATCCAGGTTGGCTACATGAAAACCTTCAAGGTCGACCAAGACCTGAGTGGGGCCAGTGTCGAGTTGATGCTGGATCCGCGCACCGAAGACTATCTGGTTGAGGGGACCGACTTCTGGATGGTCAAGCCGTCGATCTCGTTGGCCGGCATCACTGGCTTGGAAGCCCTGGTCAAAGGTAACTACATCGCCATTCGCCCAGGCGAAACGGGAGGCGCACAGGTTCGTGAGTTTGTTGCCCGCGACAAGGCGCCACCGCTGGATCTGGGCGCGCCAGGTCTGCACCTGGTTCTATTCAGTGACAATCTGGGCTCTCTGGAAGTGGGGAGCCCGATTCTCTATCGCCAGGTCAAGGTCGGTAGTATCCAGAGTTACCAGTTCGCCAAAGATCAGAAGCGCGTGGTTCTTGGGGCGCACATCGAACCCGAGTACGCCAAGCTGGTTAACAGCTCTACACGATTCTGGAACGCCAGTGGCATCAGTCTTACCGGCGGTCTCTCGGGTATTACGGTTAAAAGTGAGTCCCTGCAAAGCTTGCTGGCCGGTGGGGTGGCATTCGATACGCCGAATCTGAACGCCTCAGTCAGTCGCAAGATCCAGCGCTTCACGCTACATGAGGATCGGGAAAAGGCACTGCAGGAAGGTGTAACCATTCAGATCAAGGTTGTCAGCGGTGATGGGCTCAATCCCGGCACACCGATCCGTTACAAAGGCATCGAGGTGGGCAAAGTTGAGACCGTCGAGCTGACGGACGATTTGCAGGCGGTTCTGTTGAACGCCCGTATTACCAAGGCAACCACACGGATAGCCAGTGTTGGCAGCACTTTCTGGGTGGTCAAGCCAGAACTAGGGCTGGCGCGCACTGCCAATTTGGAGACCCTGGTCAGTGGACAGTACCTGGAGGTATCCCCGGCGGAGAAGGCTGGCAAGCCGCAGGCCTACTTCGAGGCGCGCATGCAGGCGCCAACGACTGATGTGCGTGATACGGGTCTGCATGTCGTGCTGAGCACCGCTCGCCGTGGTTCGATCAAGCCAGGTGTGGTGGTGAGCTATCGGGAAGTGCCGGTGGGCAAAGTAACCCATTTCGAGTTGGGGCCTACCTCTGATCGGGTGTTGATCCACGCGCTTATTGAACCGCGTTATGCACCTCTGGTTCGCAGTGGTACGCGCTTCTGGAATGCCAGCGGTATCGGCGTAGAAGCCGGCTTGTTCAAGGGCGTGAAAGTGCGTACGGAATCCCTTGAGGCTTTGCTGGAGGGCGGTATTGCGTTTGCCACACCGGACAATGCGTTGATGGGTGGACCGGCGCAGTCGGGGCAGACCTATGCATTGAACGATGAGGTCAACGAAGCGTGGCTGAAGTGGGCACCGAAGATCGTACTGGACAAGTAATATGAGGAAAACGGGCAGATTCAGTTTGAGTTAAGTCGCCTTGGTTATCTTGGTTCCTGTCGAAACCAACCATCTCAACGGAGACTGACCATGAACAAGCTGACTGCCCTGTTTGCCATCACTACCCTTGCCGCCACTGCCGGTATCGCCCAAGCCCGCGACCTGGGCCCGGATGAGGCGCTGAAACTGCGCGACGCTGGCACCATCCAGAGCTTCGAGAAACTCAACGAAGCGGCCATCGCCAAGCACCCAGGCAGCCAGGTCGAGGAGACCGAGCTGGAAGAGGAATACGGCCGCTACATCTACCAGGTCGAACTGCGCGACGCACAGAACGTGCAGTGGGATCTGGAACTGGACGCCACCAACGGCCAGATCCTCAAGGATCAGCGCGACGATTGATTAATCGCCAGATAACGAAAGGGCCGCATATGCGGCCCTTGTCGTTTTCAGCTCCCGGATTGCATCCGGGCTGCCTTACGCCGGTTGGCTTTCCGGCTCGGCAGCTTTCACCGTTTCGCGGCGCTTGATGTACTTCCAGTCCGCCTCGTCGATGTAGATGCCATTCGGCCCGCTGCCACCTTCCAGGTCGATGGCCACGGTAGCCGACACCTGCGGTTTCACCGAGGCGAGGATCGGCACGAAGCCCAGCTGCAGGCTGGTCTCGATCAGCGCCTGCTGGTTGCGCTCGTCGATGTCTGCCGCCTCGTCGAGGTAGTAGGGTAGGCGTACCTTGCCGGCCTGCTCGCGATCCATCAGGTGGAGCAACAAGTACATGTTGGTAAGTGCCTTGATGGTCATGGTCGTACCATTGGATGCCGCACCGTCGATGTCGGTGTGCATTACCGGCTGGCCGCCGACCTTGGTGATCTCGAACGCCAGTTCGAATAGGTCTTTCAAGCCCAGCTGGTTGTGGTTGGCCGCCACCAGGCGGGCCAGGTACTCCTTGGCTTCCTCGTTCTTCGCATCCTGATCGCCACTCTGCTGCAGATCGAACACCGACAGGGTCTCGCCTTCCTCGTACTGGCCGGCGCTGTGGATGATCTGGTCGATGTGCTTGAGCGCGTCTTTGTTCGGCGCCAGCACGATACGGAAGCTCTCCAGGTTGGAGACCTGACGCTTGTTGATCTCGCGGTTGAACAGCGCCAGTTGGTGTTCCAGGTTGTCGTAGTCGCTGCGGATATTGCGCAGGGTTCGGGCGATATCGGTGACCGCCGCGCGGCGTGCCTTGGCCAGGGTGAGGGCTTCGTCCTGGCGGTGCGCATAGGCGTTGACCAGCAGGTGCAGACGGCGCTCGACGTCGTCCTCGCTGTCGAACTTGGCCACGCCCTTCAGGCGTACCTGGGCGTACAGCGCCTCGATCTGCCCGTCGATGCGCTGCAGCGCCTGCCAGCTGTCCTGGTAGTCGTTGAGCAGCGGTTGCAGGTTGTCCAGCGAGTCGTCGACTGGGTCCATGAACGGCGTGCCGAACGGCAGGTCGGCCGGCAGCAGCTGACGGCGGCGCAGGGCGTCTTCCAGGGTACGCTGCTTGGCTTCCAGGTCGGCCAGTTGCCGGCCTACCAGCTGCAGCTTGGCGGAGAGCTGCTGCACGCGCTCGGTGAAGGCGTCGGCGGCGCGCTTGAGTTCGTCCTGGGCGGCTTCCAGCTGCGCCAGCTGCTCCAGCTTGCTGTCATCCTCAACGGACAGGGTCTGGCAGCGGCGGAAGTCTTCCAGGGCTTTCTGCGCGTCCAGCACGTCCTTGTACAACTGCTCTGCCTGAGCCTTGCTCGCGGCGCGGTCGGCGGCCACCGCTTGCTGGGTTTTCAGTTGTTTGAGCTCGCGCTCCAGGCGGTCGCGTTGGTCACGCAGGGCGGCGCGGTCGGCCAGGGCCTGCAGGGCTGGCGGTTCGATGTGCGAGAGGTCGATGGACAGGCCGGGTACTTCGAAGTGATCGCCCTTGAAGCGATCCAGCACCGCTTCCACGGCCTTGACCCAATCCTCGCCCTCGGCCTGGATGCCTTTCTCGCCGAGTGGCAGGCTGAACAGCTGGCCGTTGAACAGGCGCATCAGGCGATCGACGTCAGCCTGGCTGAACTCTTCGCGCAGGCGCGAGTAGCTGTTGTTGTCGGCGTGGTCGAGCTGCTGCTTGACCGACTTCAGACGTTTTTCCAGGTCGCGCAGACGCTCGTCGAGGTCCTCGGCGGAGAACTGCCGCGACTGCGCCAGGGCGCCGGCCAGTTCGTCGTGGGCGTCCTTGGCGGCGAGCAGCTGGGCTTCCAGCACTTTCACGTCATCGACTAGGGCGAAGCGGTTCTTCAGAACCGCCAGCTCGCCCATCCAGCGCTGGATCTCGCTGATCTCGCGCTCCAGGCGCATCAGTTCCTGGGTGCCGCCGCGTTGTTCGTGTTGCAGGCCGTCCTGCTCGTTGCGGTAGTGCTCGTGCTGGGCCAGCAGTTCGTCGCGGCGCGCACCGGAGTAGTCCTGCCAGGCACCGAGCAGGTTATCCAGCAGCGGCGACAGACGATGCAGCTTGCCGCGCAGTACTTCGCGCTGGGCAACGCCGGCGGACAATGCCTCGATCAGCGGGCCGGCGGTAACCAGCGCCTGGTAGTCCTGCTCCATGCGGCGTACGTCGCGGAAGGCTTCCTCTGTGGCGGCGATATAGTCGACGCTGCCCGAACGCAGGCTGTGCTCGAAGGCATCGAGGAACAGCTGCTTCAACTTAGCAGCCGTAATCTCGCGCATGTGCAGCAGGTTGATGAACAACGCGCGGAAGGTCTTCAGGCTCTGCTCGCTGGTGGAGCGCAGCGGAATCAGCGTCAGGTCCAGCGGGATCGACGTGTGTCCACCCACCAGCAGGCGGCGCAGTTCTTCCGGTTTCAGCTCATAGGCGACGATGCCGGCCTGGCCGAGATTGTTGAACAGCTCGCGCTGGCGCAGGCAGGTGCCATTGCTCTGGTAGTGCTGCAGGTCCAGCTCGCCCCGGTAGGCGAAGAACTGGTGGCCGAAACCTCCGCCCGGGCCGCGACCGGCCACGCCGATCACGTGCGGGCCGTGAGGCAGGGCGATTTCGACGAGGATGTAGCTGGTATCGCTGGCGAAGTAGAACTTGCGCGAGGCTTCCAGGCTGTACTTGCCGAAGCTCATGTCGGACATGCGCGCGAGGATCGGGAACTGCAGAGCGTTGATCGACGCCGATTTACCCAGGTTGTTGGCGCCGTACACCGACAGCGGGTTTTCCAGCGGGAACAGGCCGAGGCTGTAGCCGGCGGTGTTCAGCAGGGCGAAGCGGCGAATGCCGTAGCGTTCCTGGCTCATGCGTCGATCTCCTGGGCTTCACGTTCTTCGGCCATGGCGCGGGCCAGGGCGTCTTCTTCGCTTTCTTCGCTGGCGATTTCTTCGGCCGACTCGATGATCACGATCTCGTCTTCGACCTCATCGGCAACCAGTACCGGCGTCGGCAACGGCAGGGCGCTGTGCAGGCTGGCGGCCAGGTCGCGGTCCTGCTGCACGGACAGGCACACGTCGAGGAAGCGGTGCATCGGCGCGAGGAAGCGGTACACGCCATTGTCCTCGCTGGCGAAGCCGAGCTGGGTCAGGCGGCGCATGACTTTCTCTTCCAACTCTTCCTGGGTGGTGACTTCTGCCTGCAGGAACAGGTCCTTGTACTTCTCCAGCAGCGCGGGCAGTTCGTCACGGCCGAGGCTGCCGCCGTCGAGCACGGCCAGCGGGTCGCGGCCCTGGTCGGCGAGGTGCTCGACCAGGATGAAGGTGAACAGCGCCAGGCGCTGGGCGGTCTTGTTGACCTGGGCGCCCATCTGCTCGGGGACGAAGTAGTAGAAGCCGCGGGTGTCGCAGGTCAGCTCGTAGCCGAGCGACTTGAACAGCGCGCGGTACTGGTCCTGCAGGTTGGACAGCTGGGTGTACAGCTCCGGGTCGCGGCGGCTGATGTGGTAGCCCTTGAACAGCTCGCGGAAGATCGGCGCCAGCTGGGTCAGTTCTTTCAGGTCGATATTCATGCGGTAGTGGTCCCGGCCGGCTTGATCAGGGCGTAGGAGCTCAGGCTGACCTGATGCTCGCGGGTGAGGTAGTCACGACGCTCGAGGCGCTCGCGCTGGAAGCGGCTGTCGCGCGACAGGCGTGAGAACCAGTAGAGCAATTCGTCGGTGGCGCCAGTGGGTTCCTGCTCCAGCAGCCAGTCCATCAGGTCTGGCAGCGGCAGGGCCTGCTCGCAGCGCTCGATCATCTCGCGGGCGGTGCGCGGCGCGCGCTGTGGCTCGCCCTTGCGCGTGCTGCTGGCCTTGGGGAACTGCGATGGCTTGGGCTCGAAGCGGGCGAGGGCGTAGACGTAGGCCTCGACCTGCGAGGCGGTGCCGAGGAAGGTGCTCTGCGGGCGCGTGTGCAGTGGCAGCGAGGCCTGTGGTACAGCGTCCAGCCCCTTCTTGCGGATCGCCGCCAGGGCCAGCGCCGCGCCACGGGTCACGGCGTTGTGCCGGCGGGCTTCTTCGCGCAGCGGCAACAGCAGCTCGCGGGCCTTGCGCAGGGTCAGCTGGGCGGTGGTCTGCATCTCCAGGATGCGCGCGTGGGTGCGCAGCAGCAGGTCGTCGTCGACCAGTTGGCCGAGGCGCTGCTGTTCACCGAGCAGTTTGAGCAGCACCTGCTCGACACGGCGCACGCCCTGTTCGAAGGCGCCATCGGCGGCGACCAGCTGGATCATCGGCTCGACGTACTCGTCCCAGGTCGCCAGTACTTCGGCGTAGCGCTGGCGCAGCGGAATCTGCCGGTCGCTGGTCTTGGCTCGCTCGGCCACGCCCATCAGCGCCTGCTCGTCGTTGCCGAGCTTCTTGAGAACGTCCCTGACGCGCATATCGAGCAGGCGCAGCTGGCGGGCCAGGTCGTTGCCATCTCGGATTTCAAACGCGTCCTGGATATAACCGGCCAGACGCTCCAGATGGCGCAGGTAGGCTTCGATCTCCAGACACAGGCCCAGGCGATGCTCGCGGCGCAGGTAGGCGAGGAAGTCGTGGATCTGCGCATTCAGCTCGAAGCGGTTGGGGCTCTTGGCCACCGGCACCAGGATATCCAGGCGAATCCACTGGTCGAGCAGGGCGGTGATATCGGCTGGGCTGCCCTCGGGCAGCTGGGCGCCGAGCTGGTTGCGCAGCTCGACCAGGCTCAGGGTGCCTGCATCAAAGCGTTCGCACAGGGGTTCGAGTAGCGTCCAGTGCTCGGCGAGGGCGCGCAATACGCGCTTGGGGTCAATCATCGGGGCATCCTGCAGGGTGCATTTTTCGCAAAAGCCCGGATTGTACTGCAAAGGTGCAGGGCTGGCCGACCGGGTGTCGAAACGCCCGTCGGCCTTCCCCGAAGCGGCGATTCAGGCCACAATTCCCGCCCAACAGTGCAGGCCGATTGCCCGCCACAGGAATTCTCTACCTTGATCGAAGAAGCCCGTCGCCGTGCCTATCTGACCGCCATGCAGGTGGTCAGCTGGCTGCCGCGCAGTGTGTTGCCCTTTGCCGCGCCTTCGCGGGCCGAGCTGCTGCAGCCATTGCCCGAGCCGCAGGTCGCCGCACCGGCCGTCGTCGCGGCTCCTGCTGCGGTACGTGAGGAAGCACCAGCGCCACGCCCAAGCATCGAAGTACCACGCCCGGCGGTGCAAATGCCCAAGCCGATGGTCAAGGCCGAACCTGCCTCCGCCGAAGAAGAGACCTCGGTGCCGCCCCGGACTGCGCCTGTGGCGCCGCCGCGTTTCGCCCTGCAATTGCTGCGTGCCGGCGACTGCGCCCTGCTGGTCGAACTGCCCACCGGCGAGCCGTTCCAGAGCCGCGATCCGGCTTATCTGTTGTTGAAAGACCTGCTGCGGGCCGCCGGCCTGCCGGACAGTCCGCAACAGGTTGGCGACGGTTCGCCTATTCGCTGGCCGCTGCTCTCGCGCGGCAACCTCGACCAGGGGCCGGACGCCGCCCGCGACTATGTGCAGGGCGTGCTCGCCGGCCAGCTGGAAAGCCAGCCCTGCACCTGTCTGTGGCTGATCGGCCTGCCGGCTATACGCTTTGCCGGGGAAGGCGATGCCGACAGCTACAACCGCGAGCTGACCATTGATGGACTCGGCTCGGCCTGGGCGCTGCCGGGGCTGGAGCTGCTGATGGACGAGCCCGAGCGCAAGCGCGAGCTGTGGCAGGCCATGCGCCGGGTCATGCAGCGCTGGAAGCTGGCTGTATGAGTGGCGTCATCAGCTTTCGCCCGATGACCGAGGCAGACCTCGACCGCGTGGTGCAGATTGAAGCCGCCGCCTTCAGTCATCCCTGGAACCGCAACCTGTTCGCCGATGGCCTGAAGTCCTACGACTGCTGGGTGATGCTGGAGGGCGACGAGCAGATCGGCCACGGCATCATTCAGGTGATCATCGATGAGGCGCACCTGCTCAATATCACCGTGCGCCCGCAGAGCCAGGGCAAGGGCTACGGCCTGCAGTTGCTGGAACACCTGATGCGCCGGGCGATGCAGCTGAGCGCCGGCGAGTGCTTTCTCGAAGTGCGTGCCAGCAACCAGTCGGCCTACCGCCTGTACGAGCGCTACGGCTTCAACGAGATCGGCCGTCGCCGCGATTACTACCCCGCGCCGGGCGGGCGTGAAGATGCCTTGGTGATGGCCTGCACGCTGTTCGATTGAGTACTGTTCGGCAAAACCGGCATGCAGAGTTCAGGCTTGCGCAGGCGAGCGGCTGCTAGCGGGTAGAATGGCGCTCCAACTATCAGGAGTGAGTGCCATGGAACAGGCAAACCAGAACCCCCAGACGGCTATTGGTATTGAGCTCGGCGCCCTGCCGCTGCAGCTCGAGGTGCCGGGCTTCGAAACTTTCTACGAAGAGCATCGCCAGGCCAACGAAGACTCGTCATTGGCGACGCTGCTCTCTTTCCTGGGATACGGATTGCTGATTGTTGGTGTGCTGACGCTGTTTTTCGGTCCCGAAAGCGTCATGGTCAATTCGTTGAGCGGCCCGGATTTCTTCCAGATGATCCAGCTCTACCCGGGGCCCATTACCACCCTGGGGTTTCTGATTGTCTCCGGCGCCACGCTGCTCAACGGCCAGAAGCAGCAGCTGACTCCCGAGGCCTACCTGCTCAATCACTACCCGATCGAACTCCTGGGGGAGTTGCAGGCCGGGCAGCGCTTGCAGATTGGCTATCTCGGTGACAGCCGCTTTCTTTTCAGCTCGGTGGTCAATGAAGAGATCGCCGGCGAGAGCCCGGCCGGCGCCTAAGCGGCAGCTTGCTTGTCAAAGCCCAGGCCGCTCCGTATGGTGCGGCGCGAGCCTGGAGGATTAGCCATGAACGATCTGCAGCACCTGTTCGACAACAACACGCGCTGGGCCGAGACGATCAATCGGGACGATCCTGAATTCTTCGCCACGCTGGCCAGGCAGCAGACCCCGGAGTACCTGTGGATCGGCTGCTCGGATGCTCGTGTGCCGGCCAATGAAATCGTCGGCCTCCTACCTGGCGATCTGTTCGTCCATCGCAACGTCGCCAACGTGGTGCTGCATACCGATCTCAACTGCCTGTCGGTGATCCAGTATGCGGTCGACGTGCTCAAGGTCAAACACATCCTGGTCACCGGCCACTATGGCTGCGGTGGAGTGCGCGCGGCCATGCAGGATCGCCAGTTTGGCCTGATCGATGGCTGGCTGCGGACCATCCGCGATCTCTACTATGAGCACCGCGAGCACTTCGCCCAATTCTCCAGCGAAGAGGAAAAGGTCGACCGTCTCTGCGAACTCAACGTCATCCATCAGGTGGCCAACGTCAGCCACACCAGCATCGTGCAGAACGCCTGGCATCGCGGCCAGGAAATTGCCGTGCACGGCTGCATCTATGGCATCAAGGATGGTCGCTGGAAGAATCTCAATGTGACCGTCAGCGGCCTTGAGCAGCTGCCGCCGCAATACCGCCTGCGTCCACTCGGTCAGTCCTGAGGTGTCGCGCGCGCAACTGCTCGCCTGGCTCGGTTTGGCCCTGGCCAGCCTGTTCTGGGCCGGCAACTCGTTGGTGGCGCGGGCTTTCAGTGGTCCGATCCCACCACTGTCGCTGGCCTTCTGGCGCTGGGCGGTGGCCCTGGCCATTGTTTTGCCCTTTGTCGCACCTTCGTTGTGGCGTTACCGCCAAGCGCTGCGTGCAGCCGGCTGGCGCCTGTGGTTTGCCGCGCTACTGGCCATCACCCTCTACAACTGCCTGCTCTACAACGCAGCGCAGACTACCGCTGCGATCAATCTCAGTCTGGTCAGTACCTGCCTGCCTTTGGCTACGTTCATCGGTGCCGGCTTGCTGCTTGGCGAATGGCCGGCCCGGCGTGCCTGGTTTGGGCTTGGCCTCGCCCTGGCCGGACTGTTGTGGCTCATAGCCCAGGGTGACTGGCAGCTGCTGAGTAGTCTGTCGTTTGCCCAGGGCGATCTGCTGATGCTGCTGGCAACCCTGGACTGGGCGCTTTATTCCTTATTGCTACGGCGCTGGAGCCACTACTTTCAGATCCCGCCCTTCACCTTGCTTGGCGCACTGATCGTGCTTGGGCTGCTTATGCTGGCACCACTCTATGCCTGGGAGCTGGGGCAGGGCGCGCGGTTCGAACCCAGCCTGGAAAACCTCGCGGCGATTGCCTACACCGCGCTCTTCGCCTCGGTCCTGGCTTACCACTTGTGGAACATTGGCCTGCGCGAACTTGGCGCAGCGCGTACCGCGATGAGCAATTACCTCATGCCGATCTTCACTGCACTATTGGCCTGGCTGCTGCTGGGGGAGGGCTTGCAGAGTTTCCACTGGGTGGGCGGCGCGATGATCTTTGCTGGCCTGTTATTGGCCGGGCGCATGCAAAAGGCTTAGCTGAGCACGGCGGCTGTGCAATGGCTAAGGGCGCGACACTTGTCGTGCTGTACAGCGCGGTGGGGCTTCTGCATAATTCGCGGCCCGCTTTCATGCCCGGATGGCGAAATCGGTAGACGCAGGAGACTTAAAATCTCTCGGCCGCAAGGTCATGCCGGTTCGAGTCCGGCTCCGGGCACCATTCTGCTGTAACTTCACTTTCTGGTTTTTTCGACCTCTGCAAAGTTGTCGTGCTCTTTGGTCCGCTCTTGCTGCCCTGCGTTCACTTCAATTCCCGGAACCTTTAACGCAAATCTGGTGGCACCTATTGCACCGAGAGCAATAATCAAAAGCACAGCCCCCAGAGCATAAGCTGCGTTTTCCCTGCCCTCAGGTGCAAAAACAACCATGAGTGCAGCAACAATGAATAAGGCTGCTGCGGCGAAAATCAAAAATCGCTTTGTTTTTTCTTTTTCGATCATGAGTTTTCCTAAGGTTGCAACCGCAGTCTCACCAGAAACCCTGCCCCGAAACTCACCCTCTTGAATATCCACTGCTAACTCCTTGTCTGTTAGTTCGACCAACCTACTGGGATATCAGCGTAGTACTGTTTCAACTCCCAGTTTTGTCAGCTAAGAATTGATGGCTGGGGCTATTGCAATCGAATCTAGGGATGGTGTTTGTCCTGCTTTGGATGAACCTATAAACCGAAACGCTAATGTCCGGTTTTGATACGGTCGAAAATTTCTTTGGCTCACTTTGCGCGCAAGGGATTAGGGGGTAGGCCTACACACTCAGGGTCAGTTAACCCACATCCTGCGGCACACGTTCGCCTGCCATTACATGATGCAAGGCGGCAACATCCTGACCCTGCAACGTATCTTGGGCCATGGGGATATCAAGATGACGATGTGCTATTCGCATCTTGCGCCTGACTACTTCGCTACTGCGCTGACTCTGTCGCCGGCAGCCCTTTTGATGAACAAACCGACCCCGGCTAGTGGTTTAGCGGTTTGATTATTCAGTCGGGCCTCTTTGTTGGATTTCCTCCTGCATGGGCTTGAGTGCTGCTGGGTTTGGTAGGGCAAAAGGCTGGTCAGGTTCTGATGGATGTCGAGGGTCTGGTTGTGTTTTTTCTGCATTTTGCTCTGCAATACGGCTAACGGGCACTGGGAAGAACCCACGGTAGACCCATTCCAGTACGTGTAGGAAGCCAAAGGCGATTGCTCCAGCAATCCCCCCGATAATTATCAGGCCAATTAGGGTTTGCCCTGCTGTTGGGGATGAGTCGGCGGTGGGAATTGGAAGTGTTAGCGCAACTACAGATGCGCAATAAAGTCCTACGGATATTGCCGCTAAGCTCTTCAGCAGTTGCCACAGCCTACCGTCTTCCCAGAACACTTGCTGTGGTCGAGGCGCTGGGCAATCCGATTGCCTCGTCATTCACTGCCCTGGATTTCAGCCGGTACCGGATGGAGCGCTTGAAGACCTGCACAGCAGCGATGGTTAACCATGAGCATCGCTACATCAAGTCGGTATTCGATGAGCTGATCCGGCTGGGTGTCTGGCATGAGGTAAACCCGGTCGCCAATCTGCGGCAACTCAAGGTCGACGATACCGAACGATCCTTTCTGAGCCTGGACGATTGCCGCTTAGTGCTGGCCGAGTGCGAGGCTTCGACCAATAGCCATACATGGCCAGTGGCTCAGCTCTGTCTGGCTACAGGGGCAAGGTGGGATGAGGCGGAAACGATCACTCGTCCCCAGGTGGCGAATGGCATGGTTCGCTTCTCGCAAACCAAGAACGGGAAGAGTAGGTCGGTGCCGATTCCTGAGGATCTGCAGAAGCTGATTCTTGAGCGCGGCTACCAAGGATCTGGCCGGCTATTCAGTTCTTGTCGATCGGCGTTTCGGAAAGCATACGAGCGTACAGGGCTGCACACTCCAGGGCAGTTAACCCACATCCTGCGCCACACGTTCGCGAGCCATTACATGATGGAGGGCGGCAACGTCCTGACGCTGCAACGTATCCTAGGGCATGGGGATATCAAGATGACGATGCGTTATGCGCATCTGGCGCCTGATCACTTCGCGACTGCTTTGAGCATGTCTCCGTTAGCGCTGTTGGAGCGCTCGCAAGATCAAAGCCCGTAAGGTGGCGGGGGCTGAAGGAGATTAGGTAATCTGGGGAAAACTCAGATGGAGCATTAGGTGAAACGAATTTTGTTGTTAGGGCCCGTACTCGCAGTTGTAGTCGGATCTCTTGGAGGCTGCGCAGCTGTCCCGAAAGAGCCGAACGATTCCGCCTCGTCACAAATGGCATCTCTGCCTGTTGAATCGGAAGCGCAACGAATCGCCAAGCAGCGAATTCAAGAGGATATTGCGGGTGTCAAAGTGCTGGTTATCTTCGGGTGCTCAGAAAAGCTAAACATCCCAACCATCGAGCGTCCCGAAGATCTGACCATCGTAAAAAAATGCACGGACGAGCAGCTAAAGGTCATAGGCAATGATGTGCTGGCCCGCATGGAGGCGAAAGAGCTGTCTGACAGTGAAGGGGGGCCATACATGCTTAAGCAAGCGGCGGCCTTTCTTCAGGCCAATAGCGATGCCGCTAGAGCCCGTGACCCAGCAGAGCTTATTAAAATTGCGCGAGAGGGCGGTGGGAGGCTTTTGCTTTCGAAGCCTGAATGATAGCTATCTGGGCTTCGGTAGCGGGTCCAATTTGCAGTGTCGGCTTCTGGCTGTGAGTAGCGGTCAGGAGTCGAAAGAATGTTGGCTTGGCACCATCGCCGTAGGCTGAGCCAACATTGGGACACTTCTGGGACTAGGCCAGAAACAACAAAGGCCTACCCGAAGGTAAGCCTTTGTTTTGTTTGGTGGCTACGCAGGGACTTGAACCCCGGACCCCAGCATTATGAATGCCGTGCTCTAACCAACTGAGCTACGTAGCCGTTTGAGGCGCGCATTATTCTCGTCGCAGCGTTTGCTGTCAAGCGTGTTTCGAGAAAATTTATGCGCGCTATCAAATGCTTAGACGTTGAAGCGGAAGTGCATCACGTCGCCGTCCTTGACGATGTAGTCCTTGCCTTCCAGGCGCCATTTACCGGCTTCCTTGGCGCCGCTTTCGCCTTTGTACTGGATGAAGTCGTTGTAGGCGATGACTTCGGCGCGGATGAAACCTTTCTCGAAGTCGGTGTGGATCACGCCGGCCGCCTGTGGGGCTGTGGCGCCGACGCGTACGGTCCAGGCGCGGACTTCTTCAACGCCAGCGGTGAAGTAGGTCTGCAGGTGGAGCATTTCGTAGCCGGCGCGGATCACGCGGTTCAGGCCAGGTTCGGTGAGGCCCAGGGCCTCGAGGAACATGTCTTTTTCTTCGCCGTCGTCGAGTTCGGCGATTTCCGCTTCGATCTTGTTGCACACCGGCACCACGATCGCGCCTTCTTCGTCGGCGATGGCCTTGACCACGTCGAGCAGCGGGTTGTTCTCAAAGCCGTCTTCGGCGACGTTGGCGATGTACATCACCGGCTTGGTGGTAAGCAGGTGGAAGCCGCGGATAACCAGCTTCTCGTCGGCGCTCATGTTCTTCATCAGGCTGCGTGCCGGCTTGCCTTCGGTGAAGTGGTTGATCAGCTGCTCGAGCAGGGCTTTCTGCACGACCGCATCCTTGTCGCCCCCTTTGGCGTTGCGGGTGACTTTCTGCAGTTGTTTTTCGCAGCTGTCGAGGTCGGCGAAGATCAGTTCGAGGTCGATGATCTCGATGTCGCGCTTGGGGTCGACGCTGTTGGATACGTGGATCACGTTGTCGTCTTCGAAGCAGCGCACGACGTGGGCGATGGCATCGGTCTCACGGATGTTGGCGAGGAATTTGTTGCCCAGGCCTTCACCTTTCGACGCGCCTGCTACCAGACCGGCGATGTCGACGAACTCCATGGTGGTCGGCAGGATGCGCTTGGGGTTGACGATGGCGGCCAGCTCGGCGAGACGCGGGTCTGGCATCGGCACGATGCCGCTGTTCGGCTCGATGGTGCAGAAGGGGAAGTTCTCGGCCGCGATACCGGATTTGGTGAGGGCGTTGAACAGGGTGGACTTGCCGACGTTGGGCAGGCCGACGATGCCGCAATTGAATCCCATGGTGTGTCCCTCGTGCCGATAAGGCGGTGAAAAGTGATTAGGTGGCTTTCTGGCTGTGCAGCTTGTGCATGGCCTTGGTCCATTCGCCTGCGAGCATTTCCGGCAGCACGCCGAGGGCGAAGTCGATGCTGGTGTCCAGCAGATCCTGTTCGCTGCGCGGAGCGCGGCCGAGGACGAAGTTGGAGACCAGGCTGCTATGCCCGGGGTGGCCGATGCCAAGCCGCAGGCGGTGAAAGCTGTTCTGGTTGCCGAGCTGGGCGATGATGTCGCGCAGCCCGTTATGCCCGCCGTGCCCGCCACCCTGTTTGAGTTTGGCGACGCCGGGAGGCATGTCGAGTTCGTCGTGCGCCACCAGAATGGCTTCCGGTGGTATCCGGAAGAAATTCGCCAACGCCGCCACGGCCTGGCCGCTGCGGTTCATGAAGGTGGTGGGGATCAGTAGACGGACATCGCGACCCTGGTGGCTGAATTTGCCGACCAGGCCAAAATACTTTTTGTCGAGGCTCAGGCTGACGCGTTCGCGGTCGGCCAGGCGCTCAACAAAAAGGGCCCCTGCGTTATGCCGGGTCTGGTCGTATTCTGGGCCTGGATTTCCCAGGCCGACGATCAGTTGCACGGCAGTCACGACAGAGGCCCTTCCTTTAAGGCGTGCTGAGTATTAATTACTCGGCAGCGCCTTCTTCTTTCGCCACGCGGGAGGCATGGATGTTGGCTACGGCCAGGTCGTTGCCGTGGGCCAGGGCCACCAGCTCGACGCCTTTCGGCAGTTGCAGGTCGGACAGGTGAACGATCTGACCGACTTCAACTTTAGCCATGTCGACGTTGATGAATTCCGGCAGGTCTTGCGGCTGGCAGGTAACTTCAACTTCAACCAGGGTGTGGGACACTTCGCCGCCTTGCTGCTTCACGCCAACCGAGGATTCCTGGTTGAGGAAGTGCAGCGGAACGTGAGCGGTCAGCTTCTGGCCAGCAACGACGCGGATGAAGTCAGCGTGCAGTACGAAGCCTTTGGCCGGGTGACGCTGCAGGGCTTTGATCAGAACGGTTTCGGCAGTGCCGGCAACGTTCAGGGTCAGTACGTGGCTGAAGGCAGCTTCGTTTTCCAGCAGCTTGGCCAGGTCTTTGGCCAGCAGGCTGATCGATTGCGGGGCTTTCTCGCCACCGTAGATAACAGCCGGTACCAGGCTGGCGATACGACGCAGGCGGCGGCTCGCACCTTTCCCCAGGTCGGAACGCGCTTCGGCATTCAGGGCAAATTCAACAGTCATTTCACTTCTCCAAAATAACCAAACCGCCAGCTGCGCTTGCGACCAGCGTGCGGGCGGTTGGGCAAAAAGCCCCGCACAACGGCGGGGCACAGGTCGTCAGGGGTGTTCGCGTTAGCGGAACATCGCGCTGATCGATTCTTCATTGCTGATGCGACGCATCGCTTCAGCCACTACTGCTGCCATATCCAGTTGACGGATACGCGAGCAGGCTTGTGCCGCAGCGGACAGCGGGATGGTGTTGGTCACCACCAGTGCGTCCAGTACGGAGTTTTCCAGATTCTCGATGGCGCGGCCCGACAGTACCGGGTGCGTCGAATAGGCGAACACCTTGGCGGCGCCATGCTCTTTCAGCGCCTTGGCGGCGTGGCAGAGGGTGCCGGCGGTGTCGACCATGTCGTCGACCAGTACGCAGGTGCGGCCATCCACGTCACCGATGATGTGCATCACTTCGGAGTGGTTGGCTTTTTCGCGACGCTTGTCGATGATCGCCAGGTCAACACCCAGGGACTTGGCTACGGCGCGTGCACGCACCACGCCGCCGATGTCCGGGGAGACGATCATCAGGTTTTCGAAACGCTGGTCTTCGATATCGTCCACCAGAACCGGGGAGCCGTAGATGTTATCTACCGGGATATCGAAGAAGCCTTGGATCTGGTCGGCGTGCAGGTCGACGGTGAGCACGCGGTCGATACCGACCACGGTCAGCATGTCGGCCACCACTTTGGCGCTGATGGCCACGCGGGCGGAGCGCGGGCGGCGATCCTGGCGGGCATAGCCAAAGTAGGGGATGACTGCGGTGATACGAGAAGCCGAGGAGCGGCGGAAGGCATCAGCCATCACTACCAGTTCCATCAGGTTGTCGTTAGTCGGGGCACAGGTCGGCTGAATAATGAAGACGTCTTTACCGCGGACGTTTTCATTGATTTCAGCGCTGATTTCGCCGTCGGAGAATTTGCCTACGGAGGCGTCACCGAGGGGGATGTGCAGTTGGCGCACGATGCGGCGCGCCAGGTCGGGGTTAGCATTCCCCGTGAAGACCATCATCTTGGACACGCGCAGTACCTGCCTGAGGGTGGGTCCGATGAATTAAAAAGCTGTTCAAAAAGCCAGGCTCTTTGAACAGCTCTCGAATATGGCAGGGGCGGCTGGATTCGAACCAACGCATGGCAGGATCAAAACCTGCTGCCTTACCGCTTGGCGACGCCCCTGTAGAGTTAAAGCTAATGCACGATCTGGTTTACGTAACCTCTGGGAGGTTATGGCAGGGGCGGCTGGATTCGAACCAACGCATGGCAGGATCAAAACCTGCTGCCTTACCGCTTGGCGACGCCCCTGTAGAGTTAAAGCTAATGCACGATCTGGTTTACGTAACCTCTGGGAGGTTATGGCAGGGGCGGCTGGATTCGAACCAACGCATGGCAGGATCAAAACCTGCTGC
>CAZFKQ010000025.1:0-21698 GCA_964518735.1 uncultured Pseudomonas sp. | reverse complement strand
TGCCCAACTGGGCGCTGCACGAATACAGCTCACGCGGCTACGTCACCGCCAAGCGCCTGGGCGACAAGGGCCTGTTCGCCACCCTCTACGCCGGCATCCGCGCCGACATGCTCGACGCGCCGTTTATGCGCGACTTCCTGCTCACCGCCAAAGACACCTCCTTCTCTACCCTGGAAGGGGTTAGCGCGGTACGTGGCTGAACGCGTGCCGCATCGGGCGCGATGTGGACACGACAAAGCCATAACGGTAGCGTCCACCCCCAACAGCCGACCCAGCGACTGCTCTGGGCTTGCCATCCACGACTGCATTACTCAGCCAAACGCTATCGCGTTACTGCTACGCAAGCAGGCAAGGGATTTACAAATGACAGGGAAAGTTGCGCCACATAGCCGACACGCTTAAGCACGACAGCTATGTCGCCTGGTAGTAATTAGGGAAGACGCGATGAAAGTTAGCGCATTGCACATCACAGGCTTGTTGCTGGCAGCACTATTCGCCGGCAACTCCTTTAGCCAGGAGATCTACAAGTACAAGGATGAAAACGGAAAGTGGATCTTTACTGACAAGCGCCCTGCAAGCACTGAAGCGGTGGAAAGCCTGGACTATAAAGACAGCAAAAAAACCACGCCCAAGCCCAGCCTATACACGCAGACGCAGGGCGACTGGAATTACCTGATAGCCAACAACCCCTACCACGCACCTATTGAGGTCCGGGTCATTTCTGCGGCCTTTGCATCCGGCTCGCAAAGCTATATCGCGCCCGGCGCGAAGCAGGAAGTGCTGTATAAAAGTCGCACCCCGATTCCACCCTATCGCTATGGCTGGCAACTGGGCGATCCGGCCAGCCAGGCAGTCAATTATCTTTATAAATTGCCGGTGTCGTCCAAGGCCCGGCACAGAATTACCCAGTCATTCAACGGCGCGTTTTCCCACACCGATATAGCCAACCAGCATGCTGTCGATATTGCGATGCCCGTTGGCACCAATATCAGTGCCGCCAGAGAGGGAACGGTCATCTGGACCAAGGATGACTACCACATGAGCGGTAAGACTCAATACTTTCTGGACAAGGCGAACTACATAAAAGTCCTGCATGAGGACGGTACCTATGCGGTCTATGCGCACATTCTGCTGGGCAGTGCCAATGTGCAGCCGGGCGACAAGGTCAAAGCGGGAGACGTCCTGGCGCGCTCCGGTTCGTCGGGGTATTCAACGGGGCCGCACCTGCACTTTGTCGTGCGTAAGAACGTGGGTTTGAAAACAGTTTCCATACCCTTCAGGTTTGTCGATCAGAGCGGCGCGCCGTTTGTGCCAAAAATGGGGATGAAAATTGAAGGGGTCGGAACCACCCCCTGACACGCGCCGAGCCGTTCTTGGTGCTTACAGCGCATGCCTTATTGCTTCCACCCTGGCCATGACGGCGGCCGTACTGGGCTCTGAGCCCGCCTAACGCTTCACACAGACAAAGATCGCGTTCCCTGAGGTGCCATCCCAGGATTCGATTCTCGCGTAGTCATGCTCAAATACCTGCACCTCGAAGTAAGGCTCCAGCAGTGCCTGCAGTTCAGCAAAACTGATCGCCACCATGGGGTGTTCGTCCTGCCAGGCCTGCGTCACACCCTGTGTGGTTTTTTCGATGCTGAGTCGCAGCGCTTGTTGCTCGCCATGGCCGCAGTAGTGCCAACCGGAGCTGAACGCAAAGTGGCTGCCGCCATGTTCTACCGTATGCCGGGCAAATGACTGGTTGTTGATCTGGCCCTTGTCCACCGCGTTGAAGCAGAAAACGCCATGCTCCCTGAGTGCCGCATGGGCACTGGCAATACACTGTTGCAGCCGCTCAATGGTGCCGCTGTAGTGAATGGAGTAGAGGAAGCAGGTGATCAGGTCCAGTGGCGCAGCGACGCTGAACCCGCACATGTCCTGCAGGCTGAATTGCGCTTCGGGGCAGCGCAGTTGGGCGATATCCAGCATCGGCTGATTGATATCCAGCCCCGCGCTGTTGAACCCAGCCTCGATGAAATGCCGAACATGCGGCCCGGTGCCGCACGCCAGATCGAGGTGATCCGTACCGTTATTGCCGAACAGTTGATTAAGCCGGCGTATGCCATTGCTTTGTGCCGGGTAGTCGATGTCGGCACACATCAGGTCGTAGTAGCCGGACAGATCGGTATATAAAGCGGTGGCAGACATGATGACCCAGTAAGTTTGGCGAACTATTCAGAGCGCGCATGGTATAGGCAAGCAGGCATCCGCGCATGCCGCGCAGCCCAGGGATCTCGCCCCTCCAGACAACAAGGACGTGAACAACCCATGACTACCCCGTGGCTGTGTAGGTATCTGTTATGGATCGATGGCCTCGCGGCCGCCTGCGCCGGGGTGCTGATGCTTGCGCTCGGTGAGCGTTTGAGCGGCTGGTATCAACTGCCTCAGTCGCTGCTGCTGCTCATCGGCCTGGTGAACCTGGGCTACGCCACCTATTCACTCTCGCTGGCCATGCGCGCCAAACGCCCACGCCCCCTCATCGTGCTGCTGGTGCTAGGCAACTCGCTGTGGGCGGCGGCGTGTTTACGCTGGGCGCTGGTTTTCGCCCCCACGGCCAGCCCCTGGGGGCTGGCGCACTTACTCGGCGAGAGTGCCTTTGTCGGAGGCCTGGCGTTGCTCGAGTGGCGCTGGCGGGCACGCCTGGCAACGCCAGTGGAGCCTGTGCATGCCTAGAGCCTTGATAACGCTGTGGCTGATGCTGCTGGCCGGCCAGGCGCATGCCTTCCAGCCTTGTCCTGGCGCTAGCCAGCCCTGCGCCTCGCCCTGGCAGGTTGTGCTGCTGGTACTGTTGCCCTGCCTGGTGCTGAGCGGGCTGGCGCTGCTGGCCAGAAAGCTTAAGCGGCGCTGGCTGCGCGTGAGCAGCTGGCTGCTGTTGGCCAGCATCGGGCTGCTCTGGTTGCTCGCATTGAACGCCGCCTTCAACGCCTTTCTGGCACCCTGTGCCACGGCTTGCTGGTATGGCTTTGCCCGTTGATCGACGCACGACAAGGACTCCGTGATGCGGCTACTGGCTATCAAACTCTTGCTGACCGCACTGGTGGCCTGCGCGCTGGCCTATCCCTGGCTGCAACCCGAGGCCGGCGCCGGAGTTTTCCGTGAACTGGAAATACTCGGGCCGCTTGGTGCCGGCAGTCTCACACTGCTGTTCCTGCTCGCGGTGTTTCTCTATTGCCGGGATCTGCAACGTACGCTGTCGCTGGTCCGCCCCGAGCTGCGTGCCGCCGCGCCACGCAGCGTCTGGCTGATGTTCCTGCTGCCTTACAACTTTATCGAAGACTTCTTTATCGTCGCCCATGTCGCCCAATCACTGCGCCGGGAAGCCCAGGCCAATGACGCGCTGCGCTCCTTCTCGCACTTCGGCATGCTGTCTGGCATCGGCTGGTGCAGCGCGCAGATTCTCTCGCTGATACCTCATGCCATCGGCTCGCTGGCGGGTCTGCTGGCGGTGCCGCTGTGGCTTGTTCATTGGCAGCTGATCCGCAAGGTAAACCGCACCCTGCGCGCAGGGCCGCCGGCTATAGTTGCGCAGGGCAAGGCCAGGTGAGCGAAGCGCTCTGCTCCCCTCTCCCACTTGTGGGAGAGGGGCAGGGGGAGAGGGGCTCGCAAATCCACCCTCTCCCCAACCCTCTCCCGTAAACGGGAGAGGGGGCGAAAAAACCTACCTGATCAGCAGTACGCATTGCGGGTACTGTTCACTATCGTTCAACAGTCAGTCCCCTCACCGGCAAGGAATCCCATGAGTCTATCGCTGCTCAATCGCTATGCCTTCTTCGCCTTCTGCGTGCTGTTCAGCCTGCTCAGCCTGCCTTTTCTCGGTGCCCATGAATGGCTTTGGGCGCTGACCCTGCTGACTGGCGTACTCAGCCTGGTCGGCGTCAACGACCTGCTGCAGACGCGCCAGGCGGTGCGGCGCAACTACCCGATCCTGGGCAATATCCGCTATCTGGTGGAAGGCCTGCGCCCGGAGATCCGCCAGTACCTGCTGGAGGCCGATGGCGACAAGCTGCCGTTCTCCCGCGCGCAGCGCTCGCTGGTGTATGCGCGGGCGAAGAACCAGAGCGCCGACAAGGCCTTCGGCACCCTCAGCGATGTGTACCAGAGCGGCTTCGAGTTTATCGGCCATTCCATGTTGCCAGCCGCACACTGCGACCCCGCCACCTTCCGCGTCACGGTCGGTGGGCCGCAGTGCACGCAGCCCTACTCGGCCTCGGTGTTCAATATCTCGGCGATGAGCTTCGGCTCGCTCAGCGCCAACGCTATCCGCGCGCTGAACCAGGGCGCCCAGCGCGGTGGTTTCTACCACGACACCGGCGAGGGCAGCATCAGCCCCTATCACCGCGAGCACGGCGGCGATCTGGTGTGGGAGCTGGGCAGCGGTTACTTCGGTTGCCGCACGGACGATGGCCGCTTCGACCCGGCACGCTTCGCCGAACAGGCAGCCAACCCGCAGGTGAAGATGATCGAGATCAAGTTGAGCCAGGGCGCCAAGCCGGGCCATGGCGGCATCCTGCCCAAACACAAGATCACTGCGGAAATCTCCCTGACCCGTGGCGTACCGATGGGCCAGGACTGCATCTCGCCAGCACGCCACAGCGCCTTCGCCACGCCGCTGGAACTGCTGCAGTTCATCGCCCAGCTCCGCGAACTGAGCGGCGGCAAACCGATCGGTTTCAAGTTCTGCCTGGGCCATCCCTGGGAGTTCATGGGCATCGCCAAGGCCATGCTGGCGAGCGGCATCCTCCCCGACTTCATCGTGGTCGACGGCAAGGAAGGTGGCACCGGTGCGGCGCCGCTGGAGTTCACCGACCATATCGGCGTGCCGCTGCGCGAGGGCCTGCTGTTCGTGCACAACACCCTGGTCGGCTGCGGCCTGCGCGACAAGATCCGCCTCGGCGCCAGCGGCAAGATCGTCAGCGCCTTCGACATCGCCAGCGTCATGGCCCTCGGTGCCGACTGGGCCAACTCGGCGCGCGGCTTCATGTTCGCCATTGGCTGCATCCAGTCGCAGAGCTGCCATACCAACAAGTGTCCGACCGGCGTGGCCACCCAGGACCCGCTGCGCCAGCGCGCCCTAGTGGTGCCGGACAAGGCCGAGCGGGTGCACAGTTTCCACCGCAATACGCTCAAGGCCCTGGCTGAAATGCTCTCCGCCGCGGGCCTCAGTCATCCGGCACAAATCGAGGCCAAGCACCTGGTGCGGCGTCTGTCGGCCAGCGAAATCAAGCTGTATTCACAGCTGCATGTGTTCCTCAAGCCGGATGAGCTACTCACTGGCGAGGTATCCGGCGAGTTCTACCAGCGTATGTGGGCCATGGCACGGGCTGACAGCTTTGCGGCGGCTGAGGTCTGAGCACCGGCCCAGCGCCCTGATGGTGGATAAGTAGAGCGTTATCCACCCTACGCGCTATGAGGTAGCCCGGATGTAATCCGGGAGTGGCCTGCGGAGCCTACGGTGCCCCCGGATTGCATCCGGGCTACAGACGGGGAAAGCGCATGCCCTCCCCCCAGCCCCTCTCCCGCAAGTGGGAGAGGGAGCTTCCGAGGCCCACAGCTGGCTTTAACGTAGGGCGGGTGCAACCCGCGGTGCAGAGAACGCGGGTTGCACCCGCCCTACGCGAAACGTCACTCCGCACCGGGATTGGTCTTGTACCAGAGCTTTAGCGGCTCCTGTTCGCAGGTGAATAACCTGGTCATCCCCTCCATCGCGGCCGAAGGCGCCGAGCACCGTCGGGAAGCTGGTGCGCTTGCGCAGGCTGGTAGAGACCCTGGAACTGATCGTGCGACTAGGTAGTCAGCTAAGTGTCCTTTACACTCCGCTCAAAGCTTATGGCACAAGGCCACCACCTGATGCGCACCCTCTATCAGTTCCCGATTTCCCACTACTGCGAAAAGACCCGCTGGCATCTTGACCACAAGGGCCTCGACTATCAGGTAGCCAACCTCTTCCCCGGCCTGCACCGCTTCAAGAGCAAGCGCCTGGCCGGCATCGCCACGCTGCCGATTCTGCAGGATGGCGCCATGCGCATTGGCGACTCCACCACCATCGCCCTGCACCTGGAACAAGCCTACCCCGAGCTGCCGCTGTTACCGGAAGACGCCGCCCAGCGCGCGGCAGTACTGGAACTGGAGGAGCGCTTCGACCGCCTTGGCGTGCATGTGCGGCGCTGGCTGTATGGCCAGATCAAGGACTGGAGCTCGGTGATGCACGCCATGCTCAAGGTCTATCGCCCCTGCTTCGGCCTGCGCGACCTGATGCAGCCGGTGCTGATCAATGGCGTGCAGAAGCTCTACGGGGTCACGCCCGAGCGCGTGGCCAAGTCCCAGGCCGAGCTGCTGGTTGGCCTCGATCTGATCGAAGAAAAGATCGGCGGTGATCCGGCGCGCTACCTGGTCGGCGAATGCCTGAGCCTGGCCGATGTCAGTGCCGCCGCTCTCTTTGCCCCGCTGTTCACACCCACCGGCACGCCGTGGGACGGTATCGCCGGGCATGATGCCGAGACCCAGCGCTTCCTCGACCAGCTCTACGCCCGGCCGGCCGGGCAGTGGGTGCTGCGCCGCTACGCCGAGGATCGCCAGCGCGCCACGTGATGGCGCGCTACTCGCTCCAGGGGTCGTAGCTGCCCACGCTCCACAGATGGCCTTCGCCATCCTTGCAGGTGAAGCCACGACCGCCGTACTCCTCGTCCTTGATCGGGATGACGATCTCGAACCCGGCCTGCTGCACACGTACATACACGGCATCGGCATCCTCGACCTGCAGGTACAAGCTCTGGGTGTTGCCGCCGACCTGCTGTGGCTCACGCAGGTGCCGGCCAAAGTCATTGTCCCTGAGTGAGCCGAGCATGAGCATGCCGCTACCATGCAGCAACTGGGCATGCTCGATCTTGCCGTTGCCGGCCGACACTCGCAGGTGCTCGCGAAAGCCGAAGACCTGGCACAGCCAGGTGATGGCTGCCGGAGCATCGCGATAGAGCAACACGGGAATCAGGCTGGAGCCTCTGTCCATGGGGTGTCCTCCCTGGTTTTCTGAAGGTAGGCGACGCCCATCTGCCACACTGCCAAAAGGCAGGTGCAGGCGGCGTCATGCCTTGATGGGCAGAGCGAGCCATTCTGCCCCGCACAAGCAGTAGCCGCTGCGGCGCAGGAAATCCAATGCCTGCACCACCGCCCGTCGCCGACAATAAAAGGTCACTGACACGACGGTCGCGACTAAGCTTTGAGCAAGAGCAAGCATTGCGTGAGGCCAAGCCGATCCTATGGGCGCTTTATGGCAGTCAGACGCACCGCAGACAGCGCTCCCCGTGAGCGGCCCAGAGCCGCTTTTGTTGCCAGAAAAGCCGCCCCCCCGCCGACGCCTGAAAAACCTGTTCTGGCTGAGCCTGCTGGCCGCGCTGATCGTCTTTGGCCTGGGCGTTGCCCATGAGCTGAAGACCGCCAGCCTGCAGGCCCGCGAATTCAGCCGCTACGCCGCCAACCTGAGCTACGAAGTGCAACCGGGGCCAAGCACGGCGATCCAGTTCCCCGCCGACGGCCCGTTCGACAAACGGCTCGGCTACGCCCACCTGCCGCTGCTGCTGGAACGCCTGCAGCAGCGCAATTTTCTCATCAGCACCCAGGCGCAGTTCTCCCCTGCACTGCTCGACTACAGCCAGCGCGGGTTCTTTCCGCCCTTCGCGGAGAAGCAGCAGACCGGCCTGACCATCAGCGACTGTCGCGGCCTGCCGCTGTACCAGTTCCGCTACCCGCAGCAGCTCTATGCGCGTTTCGAGGACATCCCGCCGCTGGTGGCCGGCAGCCTGCTGTTTATCGAGAACCGCCACCTGCTCGACAGCGAGCAGGCCCAGGCCAACCCGGCGGTGGACTGGCCGCGCTTCGCCAAGGCGGCGCTGTCGCAGTTGGGCAAGAATTTCGCCATCCAGGAGCAGTCGGCCGGCGGCAGCACCCTGGCCACCCAGCTGGAAAAATACCGCCACTCGCCAGACGGCCTGACCCTGTCGGCGATGGAGAAACTGCGGCAGATGGTTTCCGCCAGCGTGCGCGCCTATCAGCAGGGCCCCGACAGCTTCGCCGCACGCCAGGCCATCGTGCGTGATTACCTGAACAGCGTGCCACTTTCTGCCGCGCCCGGGCATGGTGAAGTGCACGGCCTGGCCGACGGCCTGCGGGTGTGGTTCGGTGCCGACTTCGCGCAGGTCAATGCCCTGCTCGACCAGACGCGCACGCCCATGGCCAGCAGTGCCGATCGTGGCCTGGCGCTGCGCCAGGTGCTGGCCCTGATGATTGCCCAGCGTCGCCCTTCCTATTACCTGGCCCAGGGTCGCAAGGAGCTGGAAAGCCTGACCGATAGCCATATCCGCGTGCTGGCCAGCGGCGGCGTGATCGGCTGGACTCTGCGTGATGCGGCACTGGCACAGAGGCTGACGTTCCGCGACCTGGCCCAGCACCCGGCGATCCAGCCGGTGCAGAGCAACAAGGGCATCAGCGTGGTCCGCACACGGCTGTCCAACCTGCTCAACCAGTCGCTGTACGACCTCGACCGCCTCGATCTGTCGGCCAGCAGCACGCTCAATGCCGAGCTACAGCAACAGGTCAGCGCCTACCTGCAGCAGCTGGCCGACCCCGCGTTCGCCGGGCAGGTCGGCTTGTATGGCGAGCGCCTGCTGTCACCGGAGAAAACCGCCGAGGTGCGCTACAGCTTCACCCTGTTCGAGCGTACGCCCGCTGGCGCACGGGTGCGGGTGCAGACCGACAACACCGACCAGCCCTTCGACATCAACGAAGGCAGCAAGCTGGAACTGGGTTCCACGGCCAAGCTGCGCGTACTGACCACCTACCTGGAAGTGATCGCCGAGCTACACGCTCGCTACGCCGGGCAAAGTCCCGAGGCGCTGCGCCAGGTCAAGGTGGCCGCACAGGATCACCTGACCCGCTGGGCCATCGACCAGCTGATCGCACAACCCGACATCCCACTGCGTGCCCTGCTCGATGCGGCCCTGGAACGCAAATATTCGGCCAGTCCCTATGAGGGCTTCTTCACCGGTGGCGGCCGGCACACTTTCAGCAACTTCAAGCGTGAAGACAACGGCCGCATCCCCACCCTGCGCGAGGCCCTGCGCGAGTCGATCAACCTGCCGTTCATCCGCCTGCTGCGCGACCTGGTGCGCTACAGCACCTACCACGGCGAGGGCAACAGCGCCGAGCTGCTGGGCGATGACCAGCACCCGCAGCGCGCCGACTACCTCAAGCGCTTTGCCGACCGCGAGGGCACCACCTTCCTGTTGCGCTTCTGGAACAAGTACCGCGGCAAGAATGCCCAGGAGCGCCTGGATACCTTCCTCGATGGTCTGCGCCATACCTCGACGCGCCTGGCCGCCGTGCACCGCTACCTGATGCCGGAAGTGGACGAGGCGACCTTCGCCGCCTTCCTGCGCGCTCACCTGCCGCAGGAAAAGAGCAAGCTCACCGAAAAGCGCATCCACCAGCTGTACCTGGACTACGGCCCGGGCGCCTGGAGCCTGCCGGATCAGGGCTACATCGCCCGCGTGCACCCGCTGGAGCTGTGGCTGCTGGGCTATCTGATCGAGCAGCCGCAGGCGACGTTCAAGGACGCCGTGGCCGCCAGCGCCGAAGAGCGCCAGGTGGTCTATAGCTGGCTGTTCAAGTCGCGACACAAGAGCGCCCGCGACAGCCGCATCCGCACCATGCTGGAGGTCGAGGCCTTCCTCGATATTCACCAGCGCTGGCAGCGCGTCGGCTACCCGTTCGATCACCTGGTGCCGTCACTGGCCACCGCCATCGGCAGTTCCGGTGACCGCCCGGCAGCGCTGGCCGAGCTGATGGGCATCATCCAGAACGACGGTATTCGCCAACCCAGCGTACGCATCGACACCCTGCACTTTGCCGCCGCCACCCCCTATGACACCCGCCTGACCTATGATGTACGCCGCGCTGAACGGGTGCTGCCAACGGAAGTCGCTGCCGCCCTGCGCGAGGCCCTGTCGCAGGTGGTGGAGGCCGGCACTGCGCGGCGCCTGCACGGCAGCTTCAACCTGGCCGATGGCACACCATTGATCCTCGGCGGCAAGACCGGCACGGGCGACAACCGGGTGGAGACTGTCACCCGTGGCGGCCATGTACTCAGCTCACGGGCGATTAACCGCACCGCCACCTTCGTCTTCTACCTGGGGCCACGGCATTTCGGCACCCTCACCGCCTTCGTACCGGGCGAGGCGGCAGAGAAATTCCGCTTCACCTCGGCGCTGCCGGTGCAGGTGCTCAAGGGCATGGCGCCAATTCTCACGCCCTATCTGCAGCCAGAGGGTCAAACCGGCTGTGCTGCGCCGCTAAGTGCCGTACAGGTACGTAATCGCTGAGGGTTTAGGTGCTCGTCACGGTGGATAAGCACAGCGTTATCCACCCTACGCAATCCGCCAGCCCGCGTAGGGTGGAAAACCGCGCAGGGTTCTCCACCGATGGCAAATCGCAAACAGATAAATGCTATTCAGGCAGGCACTGGGCGTTGAGCTTGTGCACCTGGCGATGCGCGCAGCTGCTCAGTTCGGCCGAGCGGCATTGCCGGCCCAGCACCAGGCTGTCGCCCGCCAGCGCCCAGCTGGCTTCAGGCAACTGCAGGCGAGAAAGTTCGGCACAGGTCTGGGTGTCGTAAATCAGCAGTTCGCCACCGGAACCACTGAACGACTGCACCAGCAGGCGCTGCTCGCGGCGATCGAGAAACACCGCGTGGCGCAGCCAGATACCGCCATCCACGCTGCAGCTGGCCGCCCCCTGACGCACAAGCATGGGCGGTTCGGGGAAACTGTCGACTTCGCCGTCGCGCTTGAAGTTATGGAACTCCACCTGCACCCGTTCGCCAGCGCCGCCATACAGCGCTGCATGCTCGGCGCCAAGCGGCTCGATGGCCAGCGCGCG
The DNA here is from genome assembly GCA_964518735.1 of uncultured Pseudomonas sp. GTDB lineage: Bacteria > Pseudomonadota > Gammaproteobacteria > Pseudomonadales > Pseudomonadaceae > Aquipseudomonas. Next base: position 10,727 of record CAZFKQ010000025.1, on the reverse strand, counting down.
GTAGGCGCAATCGGCCAAAGCCAGGGGCGCCGCCAGGCACAACAGAAGAAATAAAAGCGCTTTGTTCATCCCTGAAACCTCGTTGCAATCTAAGAACCTGTTTACGATCTTCTGAATTAGAGCCAGACAAGGCGCAACGACCAGCGGGAGTAACAGCCGAAAGGCTGGCCCGCAGGGGGAGCGCTAGCGAATCAAATGGCCGAGGAAGCGCAGTTTACAGCTGTAAATGAGCATGACTCGTTTCACTCGCCCTTCGGGTCGCGCTAAAGCGCGTTAGCCGCAAGCGGCTTGCCGAGGTCGTTTTTAACGCGGTATGGCCGCGAGTCAGGAGATCGTAAACAGGTTCTCAGCCTTTGCTGCGCATCTGCACGAATAACGCCTCGACCTTCTCGCGGGCCCAGGGCGTCTTGCGCAGGAAGGTCAGGCTCGACTTGATGCTCGGGTCGCTCTTGAAACAGCGGATATCGATGCGTTTGGCCAGGCCATCCCAGCCGTACTGGGCGACCAGTTCGCCAAGCAGTTTTTCCAGGGTGATGCCGTGCAGGGGGTTGTTCGCTTGTTCGCTCACGATGGGCCTGTGTGAAGTGCAATTGCCGGGTGCCAAGTTAACCACAACTCGACGCTGCTACCGCAGGCAGCCGTGCTCGACCTTAGAGCCGGTACGATCTTCTTTGCATCACTTTAGCGGCGCATAGAGACAGCAGCGGCTGGTTGTTACGCCCTCTCCCCCGGCCCCTCGCCCACAAGTGGGAGGGGGGAGTTTCCGAGATCCGCAACAGACCCTCACTCCAGCAGCGACTGCAGCAGCGCCCTACCCTCGGCCCAGTCGCCCAGGCCGCTGTCGCCGTTGATATGCCCGGCGGCGCCGATATTGGCCCAGCGACTGCCCCAGCGGATGGCCGAGCTGTGTGCATGCTCCAGGCTGGAAAACGGGTCGTTGCTGCTGGCCACCAGCAGGCTGGGGAAAGCCAGCGGCAGCTCCGGCACCGGCACGAAGCCTTCGATGCCCAGCTCGGCAGCCGGGCCCTCCGGGTCCGGTGGTGCTACCAGCATGGCCGCGCGGATCGACAGGCGGGTCTGCGCTGCCCAGTGCGCCACCAGACCACAGCCCAGGCTGTGGGCAACCAGCACGGTGTGCGGGCCGCTGGCGGCCACGGCCTGTTCCAGCTCGGCCACCCAGTCGCTGCAAACCGGGCGCCACCAGTCACGCTGCTCGACCCGGCGAAAACGCGAGTCGGCCTGCTGCCACAGGCTCTGCCAATGCTCGGGGCCGGAGCCGCCGTAGCCGGGGATGATCAGAAATGTGCTGTCCATCGGTGGTGACAACCTTGTCTGCTGTGGATCGAAGCCCGTGCCGGGCACCGGGTGAATCATGCCGGTATTGCGCGTGCGACCGGAAGCCTAGCCGGCGGTACTTTGGAAGTTGAAAACGCGCCACTGGCCCTGACCATTGCGGCGCAATTCGATGCTGTACGGACAGGGATTGGGCGCGAAGTCATACCGCACGGTGATCGAGGGCATCTCCACTTGCCGACCGCTCAGCCAGCGACGCAGGCGGTTGCCACGGGACTGCGATGGTGACAAGGCATACACCTGCCAAGTGCCACGAGCGCAACGCTGGCGCGCGGCGAGCTGGCGAAACTGCGGCAGATCCCGGCCCGCCAGGCCGTCAGATTTGAGGGTCAGCTCGTAGGCCTCACGCAGGTGATCATCGTGCAGCAGGACGATAAAGCGTGTCGCCACGGCAATCGCCGGCTCGTTGCGATACTCAGCTTTCAGCCATAGCCAGGCTCCCCCACCCGCAGCGCCCAGCACCACGCACAGCAGCGCAATCATCCAATGGCGCATGGCATTCTCCCTTGCTGCGGGTCGGCTCAGATATCCAGATCGACGCCGTCGCGAAAGGGTCGGGCGAGCAGACGCAGCAGCCAGAGCAGCAGGTTCACCGGCAGCTCGATAAGCAGCTCCAGCAGATCCAGCCAGACGTAATCCTCCTGGCGCTGGCCCCGACGCCGACTTGGCCAAGCCCAGTAGGCCAGGCCAAAGCACAACGCCGCCAGCCCCAGGCAGGGCCACAGCGGCCCGCCACTGAGACCATGCACCACGCTGGCAACGGCCGCCAGAAACAGCAGTACGGCGCCACACTCACGCAAGCCGTTCACCGGCAGCCCTCCCGCCACGCCAGCATCACTCGCGAATGATGAACAGCTTGGTCACGAACCACGCGGTGCCCTTGTACAGGTAACCCAGCGGGCCGTAGATGGTGGCCGGCTTTTCCGCTTCCTGCTGGCGCAGTTCGACGCGCAGGGTGGACATCTGGATCTGGTCCTTGAGGATGCGCATGCGCGCTTCCATGGAATCGATTTCAGACTGGATGCGGTTCAGCTCGCTCTCGATCTGCAGGATGTCCTTGATGTCCTTGGCCTTGCCGAGCAAGTCGCGAAGGCGGTCACGCAGGGCGATGTTGTTGCGCAGGCGGGTTTCCACGTCGACGTACTGCTCGGTGACATCCTCACCCTTGACGTGGCGCGACAGTACCTTGCCGCTCTGCTCGACATCACCGAGGGCGCTGGCGAAGGCATCCTTGGGCACGCGGTAGACCAGGCTCTGGCTGTAGCTGCCGTAGTCGCTCTTTTCCTCGACATAGCCGCCCAGCGCCAGCATGCGTTCGGTGAGCTGGGCCTGAGCCTTGTTCAGGTCGGCCACTTCCAGGGAGAAGTTGGCGGTCCACACCAGCAGGCGCCCGGAGGCTTTGCCCTGTTCCGCTGAACTGTACCCGGCAGTAGCGGGCGCAGCCGCTTCACTCGCCATCTCCCCGCCCTTGGAAGAGCAACCGGTAACCCCGGCCAGGGTGAACAGCAAGGCCAGCACGGCCCATTGACGCAGATAGTTTTTCATCCGATGACGCCCTCTATGGCTTGTCCTTGTTAAACAGGCGCGGATCATACGGGGTTTTGCAGCCCTCTTTCACCCGCTGCGCTAGGCATAAGTCGCTACTGCGCGGCCGTTCACGGCAACAGCCTAGTAAGCGCGGATGGCGGGCTTATCTGATGAGTCCGCAAAGCGTCATCATTTCGTCACCTGCCACAGCGAGACTCTCCAGCCATTCGTCCTGGGGAGGTAATTTGATGTCCGTACAATCCATGTTCAAACCTGTATCCATCGCTCTGCTGGCTGCGGCCATGGCCGCGTGCAGCAACCACGCGCCGGTGCCGAAGGCTGAAAGCCTGAACAACGAAGACTGGTATCAGGTGCGCACCGAAGAGAACCTGTACCTGTTCGATGACGCCAAGGTTTATCGTGACTTCGTCGTCAGCGGCAAAGCGCCCTACCTGAAAGACCTGCAAGAGAAAGACAAGTACGGTCAGAGCATTGTGCTGGCACTGCGCGCCGAGGATCAGGGCAAGGATCTCAAAAAGATCGCCGCCTACCAGTTCCTCAAGCAAAGCCTGCCACCGGCCAGCAACTTCTACGGCGAAATCCGCCAGGAAGGCGTCATCTTCGTCAGCCGTCGCTACGGCGACATGGTCGACGTAAACAAGCTCGGCGAACCGATCTTCCGCCACACCGAAATAGCCAGCGGGCCAAACGGCGAGCGCGTGGTTTATCTGCTGCAGAAGGAAGAGAAGAAGCCGGAGAAGCTGATCAAACAGTTCCAGATCAACAACGGCATCACCCCCGCCAAGGGCTAATCGCAAGCGCTGCAACAACCCGGCCTGGGGCAATCCCTGGCCGGGTTTCAGCCGTTTCCGGCAGCACTAATCAACCACACCGATACGGCAAGGCGGCCTGAGCCTGCGCCAGGTAGGCGTGGATATGCTCGTGCTCTTCCTGCAGAAAATCCCTCACTGCCGCCCGTAGACCGGGATGACACAGGTAGTGCCAGGACTGCGTCAGCACCGGCTCAAAACCCCGCACCAACTTGTGTTCGCCCTGGGCACCGGCATCGAAACGCCGCAGCCTCTGGGCAATGCTGTAGTCGAGACCCTGGTAGAAACAGGTCTCAAAGTGCAGGCGATCGAAGTCGCCCAGGCAACCCCAGTAACGACCGTAGAAGGTCTCTCCATCCACCAGGCTGAAGGCCATGGCTACCGGCCGCGCGCCCTGGCGGGCGAGGACCACGCGGATGGCGGCCGGCATGCGCTCGGCCAGCAGACTGAAGAAGCTGCGTGTCAGGTATGGCGCACGGCCGCGCACATGGTAGGTATTGGCGTAACAGGCATAGACGAAATCCCATTCGACCTCGCTCAGTTCGTGCCCAGCACACCAATCGAAAGTGATGCCCTGCCCCGCCACCTGTTCACGCTCCTTGCGCATTTGCTTGCGCTTGCGCGAAGTCAACGCATCGAGGAAATCCTGGAAGTCGCGATAGTCGCGGTTGAACCAGTGGTATTGGCAGCCGATTCGCGACAACCAGCCCTCACGCCCGACGAGCAGCGCATTGGTGTCAGCTTGAGTGAAATTGATATGCAGGCTGGATAATCCCTGACGCGGCAGGTCGCGCTCCAACTCGTCGAACAGTTGCAGCGCAGCCGATTCAGCGCCCAGCAGGCGCTGGCCACTCACCGGGCTGAACGGCACAGCACCAAGCAACTTGGGGTAATAGGCGATGCCGGCACGCTGGCAGGCATCGGCCCAACCCATGTCGAACACGTACTCGCCATAGGAATGCGCCTTCACATAGGCCGGCAGCGCCGCCAGCGGCTGGCCGCGCGCATCGCAAAGCAGCCGGTGAGAAGCCTGCCAGCCACTGCGTCCACCAACGCTGCCGCTGTCTTCCAGGGCAGAGAGAAAGGCGTGGCGCAGGAAAGGCTGCGGCCCTGATAGCAAGGCATCCCAGGCGGCTGGCTGAATGTCGTTGAGACTGGAGAGGATACAGATCGGCATGCCCGCAGTCTGGCCTGTTGCCCGGGCAAAAAAAAGGCCCTGCGCAAGCAGGGCCCTAGGAGAGCAAATCCAACCTGATGCTTTAGCACCAGTGCAGAACCTGACAGCGGAAGAGGGCCCGCTGCCAGGCTTGCGAACAGCCTTAGAACACGTACTGCGCGCGCACTACGAAGCCTTGGCCATCGTCGTCGCCAACAGAGTTCTTGGCGTTGTCGACCTTGGAGGTGACGTACACACCACTGATCTTCACAGACTCGTTGGCGTACCAGTTCAGACCGACGTTATGCACTTTGCCTTCGATATCGTCGACATCGCTGAAGTCCTTGCCAGACTTGCCGTCACCATTGACGAAGGCCGCGTAGTCGTTGTTGTCGTCGGCGCTGATGTGGTCGTAGCGGTAGAACACTTCCCAGGCACCGAGCTGCTTGTTCGCCGGCTTGATCGCGTCGAACTTGCCCAGTTTGTAGCCGCGCGCTTCACCGGTCAGGGTGTAGGCGAGTTGCACGTAGTAGCCGTCGGAATCAACATCGTCGAAGGTGTTGTCGTCAGCCTTCAGGGTGCGCGACACATACTCGCCCTGTACGGAGAACGGGCCGGTGGCCCAAGCTGCTTCCAGACCCCAGGCGGCGTCATCATCGAAGGTGCCAGCGCTGGTGGCTTCGGCGCCACCCAGTTGCAGACGGTTGCCGTTGTCACCGGCATCCTGGCCGCCATCAGTGCTCACACCACGGATACCCAGACGGCTGCGGATACGGCTGTCGAACTCGCCGTCGGAAACGTCGCGCTGGGCAAAGTTGACACCCAGGTGCAAGACATTACCGGCATCATGCATCGGTGCGAATACGCCGCGCAGGTTGAACTGCTTGGAGCTGTTGCCGTCTTCATCGGAGTTGCTGGCGTCCTTAGCGAACATGCCGACCGAACCGTACAGGGAAGTACCTGCAGTACCGGATACCTGGACGCCCATGCCGCCGTTGTGACCGTTAGCCCAGTCGACCAGATCATAGGCAGCGGTACGTTCCTGGGCAGTCACCCACTTGGAGCTGGTGGCTTTTTCCAGACCGAACTCTGGGTCGAAGCGACCAGCCTTGATCGATACCGGGGCGAAGCCGTTGTAGCTCAGCGAGGCCTCATCGAAGTAACCATCCTCATCGCGGTTGTCGCCACCAGCGTTGTGTGAGAAGTCATAGTTGAGCTGGTAAGCCCAGTCGCTGTACATCACACCGCCCAGTTCGAGGAAGGCACGACGGAAGTAACCGGCGTCAGCGGTGTCGCCGTCCTTGGTGTAGAAGCCGTCGAAGGTGCTGTAGTCAGCCTGTACGCGGCCGCCCAGTTTGAAGCTGAATTCCTTGTCGGTGGTACCTACTTCCAGACCGCCTTTGGTCTTGATCACGATATCGGTACCGTCGGTGGTGACAGTACCGGCGAAAGCCTGGGCGGAAATGGCCAGAGCCAGGGCGCTGGCTGCAAAACCGGCGAAGTGCTTACGGATCATCGATGAATTCCCCTAATGGTCTTTGCGTTGGAAAACACGCGGGCAACTGCCCTTGGTGCTGGAGGGGAATCTTGGCGGGGGGTTATTTCAGCTCAATTGCTGATAGATGAAAGTTCTATGACAGCGGAACTTTTTAGTTCTTTAGATAATAAGCAAGGACTGATCCGGCGCTGCCGCCCAGCCGGCGGCATGCAGCCCGCCGCCATGCGGGCAGGGACTGCACGGCGGGCAGGTCGCTTCAGCTCGCTTTGCGGCGCAGGGTGCGGGCCAGCCAGTAATCGACACTCAGCCAGCGCCCGGCGCCGGTAAAGAACAGCGCCACCAGCATCAGCAGATAGGTGGCGGCAAATTCGATGCCGTTGTTCAGCACCACCAGCTTGCCGCTGCTGGTCAACCAGTCGTAGTTGCCATGCTCCTTGAGCAGCGCCCGCGCGCGCTCGATCTTCTCGACCGAAGCCAATACCCGCTCATTGGCGAAGGGCGCCGAGGGATCGGCGATCGCCTGCCAACCGTAGGGCCAGTGCACGCTGACGATGGCCACCAGCATGGTCACCATCAACGGAATACTCACCCAGCGCACAGCCAGACCGAACAGCAGCAGGATCGCGCCGCCCGCCTCGGTCAGCGCCGCCAGCCAGGCCAGCAGCTCGGGAAATGGCAGCCCCAACCCCCAGTCCGAGTTACCAAACCAGGCAATGGTCGCGGGCATGTCCGCCAGTTTGTGCGTACCCGCCATCCAGAAGATCGGCACCAGGTACAGGCGCAGCAGCAGCGGGCCAATAAAGTCGAGGCGACGGGTAGCGTCCAGGGCATCCTGGAGGCGATTGAGCAGGGTCAGCATGGCAATCTCCGGTGGCTGGGCGGCGCGCCGCCCGGCCGGTCAGATGTTCGGGGGAAACCAGATGTCCTGGCGCTGCCAGTCATCCAGCAGTGCACGGGCATGGTTGAAGTAGCTTTCGTCGGCCGGCAAGCCGCTTTCCTCGGCCAGGGCCAACAAGGCCGCCGCACTCGCCTCACCCGCCTGCAGGCGCACAGCCAGGTGATAGGCGAACGGCGACAGCTGCTGGAAGCGCACCTTGTCCGCAGAGTCGCGCCAAGCCAGCAGGCAGGTCGGCTCGACCGGCGCGCTCTGTGGCTGGTACTCGGCACTCAGGCGTTGCACCGGCCAGGCATAGGCCAGGGGCCAGGCCAGCGGCGACCAGCCTTGTGTGGGCAAAGTAGCCGTCGCCACATCCAGCTCCAGCTCGACCCGCTCGTAATGGGCCAGTTCGAGGAGGAACGGCGGATCATCCGCCTCGGCGACGAAACCCTGCTGCAACCAGCCGACAAACTCCGCGCCGATCTCAAGGAAATACGGCGTGGTGCAGCGGTGTCCGGCGATGAAACTACGCACCAGACGCTGCCAGCGGGCGTCATCGAACAGCCGGCGCAGCACCGGAAAACCGCTACTGAGAAAGCTCTCGATGTTGTTGAAGAACAGGCCTTCGTACACCGCCATGCGCTCGGCGGTGATGCCGGGCAACAAGGCCTCGCCCTGGGGCTGGCGAATGCGCGCGGCGAAAGCCAGCTGGGAGCGCTCGCTCATCGTCCGGCCTCCTGTTGCAGGGCACGGATTTGCGCCACCTCGGCATACAGCTCCGCCACCGGCGGGAAGTTGAAGTCGCGCTCCAGCAGGGTTGGCCTTACGCCGTGCAGGGCGTAGGTCTGCTGCAGCAGCGCCCACACCGGGTCGCACACCGGCGCGCCGTGGGTGTCGATCTTCAGGTCGGCGGCCTCGTCGTAATGCCCGGCCATGTGCAGGTAGGCGATGCGTTCGCCCGGCATTGCCTGGATATAGGCCAGCGGGTCGAAGCTGAAATTGGTCGCGTTGACGTAGACGTTGTTGATGTCCAGCAACAGCTGGCAATCCGCTTCGTCGAGTACAGCGCGAATAAAGCTGGTCTCGTCCAGCTCGCCGGGCAGGCGCGCATAGGCCGAGACGTTTTCGATGATCAGCGGCCGCTCCAGCACATCCTGCACGGTGCGAATGCGCGCAGCGACCCGTTGTACGGTTGCAGCGGTGAACGGCAACGGCATCAGGTCGTACAGCTGGCCCTCATCGGCACAGGCCGACAGGTGCTCGCTGTAACCGCGGATGCCGTGTTCGTCGAGAAAACCCTTGATGGCCTTGAGCAGCTCGATATCGAGCGGCGCCACGCCACCGAGGTTGAGGGACAGACCATGGCAGAGGAACGGCACCTGCTCGCTGAGCGCGCGCAGTTGGCGGGCAAAACGCCCACCCACGCCGATCCAGTTTTCCGGAGCGATTTCGAGGAAATCCACCTGGCCCGGGGCGCTGTCCGCCAGCGCCGCCAGCAGGCCGCGACGCAGGCCGAGACCGGCGCCACTGACAAAAGGCTGCATGGTCATGTCCGGGGCGACCTTACTCGGCCTTCTCGGCGCCGCACTTGCCTTCGCCACACTTGCCTTCTTTGGCGGCTTTGCCTTCCTCACCGCAGCTGCCTTCTTTGGCCGCCTTGTCACCGCCGCACTTGCCCTCTTCGGCCTTCATTTCGCCGCCACACTTGCCTTCGCCACAGGAACCTTCGTGGCCTTTCTCATGAGCCGCCAGGCTGTAGCCGCTGCTCAGCTCCTGGGCGGCAAACGGGTTGCTTGCCGCCTGGGCTGTTACAGCGGCAGTACTCAGCAGGGCAGCACCCAGGGTGGCAACAACGGTATTCAGCTTGTTCATGGAGTATCTCCGGTGGTGGTTACGCTGGAGGCCAGTATGGCCCCTTCGCATTACTAGACGCAGGTGCAGGAGCAGCGTTACAGCCGACGTAAAAATTTTTCTGCACAGGTTTATGGGACGCGCGACTTGGAGCCTATTCAACCTCTGGTTCTGGCTCGCTGCATGGCGCCGCCATTGTGGATAAGCAGAGCGTTATCCACCCTACCCAATTTGTCAGCCCGCGTAGGGTGGAAAACCACGCAGCGTTTTGCACCGATCAGCCAAGACAGCATCCAGACTCGAACATCCCCTCTCACACTGGTTGCAGGAGAGGGAACAGATCAACGCCTGTTCTCGGCATTCCTCGGCACACACTCACGATCTGATCACCAACAGGCCTTCAGGGCGCGAACAGCTCCAGCTGCTCATGCCGGCCACGCATATCCAGCAGCCGTACGCCAACCCCGAGCAGGCGCACCGGTTTGTTGCCACGGGCAAATGCAGCAGACAGCAGACGCTGGTAGCTGTGTAGGTCGCGGTGTGCGCCGGCCTGTTCCAGGGTGGTCTGGGTGAAGTCATGGAACTTGATCTTGACGAAGGGCTTGTCCGGCTTATAACTGCTGTCGAGGCGCGCCATGCGCGTTTCCAGCTGCTCCAGCAACTCGGGCAAACGCTTGAGACACATCGCCAGGTTGGGGATGTCCTCGTCGTAGGTGTTCTCCACACTGACCGACTGGCGCCGGCTATCGGTCTGCAGGGCGCGCTCATCAATACCGCGCGCCAAGCTCCACAAACGCTCACCGAAACTGCCGAACTCGCGCACCAGGGCCAGCTTTTTCCACTCGCGCAGATCGGCGCAGGTGCCGATGCCCAGGCGGCCGAGCTTGTCGGCCGTCACCTTGCCTACACCATGCAGCTTGCTCACCGGCAGCGCGGCAACGAACTCGTCGACCTGATCCGGAGTGATAACGAACAGGCCATTGGGTTTGCGCCAGTCGCTGGCGATCTTGGCCAGGAACTTGTTCGGCGCCACCCCGGCGGACACGGTGATATGCAGTTCCTGCGAGACCCGTCGGCGGATTTCCTGGGCGATGCGCGTGGCGCTGCCGGCAAAATGCGTGCTGTCGGTGACATCGAGATAGGCCTCATCCAGCGACAGCGGCTCGATGATCTCGGTGAAGTCGCGGAAGATGCCGTGGATTTCCCGGGAAACCGCCTTGTAGGCATCCATCCGCGGCTTGACCACTTTAAGGTCCGGGCAAAGCTTGAGCGCCTGGCCCATGGGCATGGCCGAACGAATGCCCCAGGCCCGCGCCTCGTAGTTGCAGGTGGCGACGACACCGCGCCGATCAGCCGCGCCACCCACCGCCAATGGCTTGCCGGCCAGTTGCGGGTCGTCACGCATCTCGATCGCTGCATAAAAGCAGTCGCAATCCACATGAATAATCTTGCGCACGAAAGTCCGGAAAGCCCCAGCAGGCAAGCCCTGAAGCCATCGAGTCTACCACTCGTCCGCAGCTAAGCAGCTGATCGATCAGGATTTTTTCCACGTTAAAGGTTGACAGCCGAGGATTTGGCGATAGAATTGGCGCCGCGGGATGGAGCAGTCTGGTAGCTCGTCGGGCTCATAACCCG
>CAZFKQ010000024.1:0-23882 GCA_964518735.1 uncultured Pseudomonas sp. | reverse complement strand
ATGCGCCGGAAGAGGTGCGCATTATAGGCCCGCAAATTTCGCCGTCAACGACTTTCTGAAACTTTTACTCAGCCTTCAGCGAGATACGCGCAAAGGCCTTCTTGCCGGCCTGGCAAACATGCGTCGCCCCCAGCTTGAACATGAAGCTGCGCTCAACCGCCTCGCCATCCACCTTCACGCCACCGGAGCCCAGCAAATCGCGCGCGACGGCAGCATTCTTCACCAAGCCCGCCTTATTAAGGACGGAAGAGATCGGCATATCTTCAGCCGCCAGCAATTCGACCTCAGGTAGATCCTCCGGCAACTCGCCATCCTTCATGCGATTACCTGCGGAACGGTGCGCAGTAGCAGCAGCCTCTTCGCCATGAAAGCGCGCCACGATCTCTTCAGCCAGCTTGATCTTGATATCACGCGGATTGGCACCTGCCTCGACATCCAGCTTGAATTGCTCGATCTCATCCATGCTGCGGAAGCTGAGCAGCTCGAAATAACGCCACATCAACGCATCAGGCATGGATACCAGCTTGGTGTACATGACACCTGGCGCTTCCTGGATACCTATATAGTTGCCCAGTGACTTGGACATCTTCTTCACGCCATCCAACCCTTCAAGCAATGGCATGGTCACAATGCACTGCGACTCCTGACCATAAGCACGCTGAAGCTCGCGCCCCATCAGCAGGTTGAACTTCTGATCGGTACCACCCAGCTCGACATCCGCCCGCAAAGCGACCGAGTCATAGCCCTGCACCAACGGATAAAGGAACTCGTGGATAGCGATCGGCTGATTGCTGCTATAGCGCTTATCGAAGTCATCGCGCTCCAGCATCCGCGCCACGGTGTACTGCGAGGTCAGGCGGATGAAGTCAGCCGGCCCCATCTTGTCCATCCAGGTGGAATTGAAGGCCACCTCGGTCTTGGCCGGATCGAGAATTTTGAACACCTGAGTTTTGTAGGTCTCGGCATTCTCCAGCACCTGCTCGCGTGTTAGCGGCGGACGGGTAGCGCTCTTGCCACTGGGGTCACCGATCATTCCGGTGAAGTCACCGATCAGGAAGATCACCTGATGCCCCAGCTCCTGGAACTGACGCAGCTTATTAATAAGCACGGTATGCCCCAGGTGCAGATCTGGCGCTGTTGGGTCGAAACCAGCCTTGATCCGCAGCGGCTGACCACGCTTTAGCTTCTCAACCAGTTCCGCTTCGACCAGAACCTCTTCCGCACCGCGCTTGATCAGCGCCAGCTGCTCTTCAACCGACTTCATGACAGGACTCGTCGCCACTCAAAAACAAAAGGGAACCAACCATACAAGATCACTGACCAATTACAAGCTCTGCGGCGGGGGCATGCCACTGAGCTGATGCAGTGTCTGCAGGGTTGCCTATAGAGAAATTTGATTATATTTTAGTCAGTTAATGCATTCTTCCAAGAAACACCCTTAGCCATGACGCATTCTGTCCCTAAAGTCCCGCCCTACCCGAGGAGCCACCTGCTGGCTGCCAGCGGTGTAGCGGCGCTACTGAGCCTGGCCTTGCTGGTGTTCCCGTCCCGCGAAGTCGAGGCGAAGAAGACCTATCTGAACCTCGAGCTGGAAAATGGCTCCGAGCAGTTGTTGCAGGAAAAGGATGACCTTCGACAAGGCCTATCAACCGATAACCAAGGCGCCTCTCCATTCAATAGCGCCAGCCTGAACGACAAAAACAGCGCCGAGGATGGCGCGAAGCAGAAAAAACAGACAGCACAAGCCACAACGCCCACTGACCCACTAAAGCAAACCGTAACTGTCGGTAATGGCGATACCCTATCTACCGTTTTTACCAAGGTCGGTCTGAGCGCCAACGACCTGCACGAAGCGTTGAGCAGCAGCAAAGACGCCAAGACGTTCAGCCGCCTGCGGATCGGTCAGGTGCTGGATTTCAAGCTGACCACAGATGGCAAGCTGGATTCTATAAACAGCAAGCTCAGCGACCTGGAAAGCATTGCCCTGACTCGCACCGACAAGGGCTACAGCTTCAAGCGCGATCTGGTCAAACCAGACGTACGCACCACTTACGCTCACGGCGTGATCAACAGCTCACTGTTCCTCTCGGCCAAACGCGCCGGTCTGTCGCACAGCCTGACCATGGATCTGGCTAACGTATTCGGCTACGACATCGACTTCGCCCAAGACATCCGCGAAGGCGACGAGTTTGAAGTTATCTTCGAAGAACATGTGGTTAACAACAAGCAAGTGGGCAACGGCAACATTCTTTCCGCCCGCTTCACCAACCGCGGAAAAACCTATACCGCCGTACGCTATACCAGCAAACAGGGTGTAACCAGCTACTACAACGCTGACGGCAACAGCATGCGCAAGGCCTTCATCCGCACACCAGTGGACTTCGCCCGCATCAGTTCGAAGTTTTCCATGGGCCGCCGCCACCCGATCCTGAACAAGATTCGCGCCCACAAAGGCGTCGACTATGCCGCTCCGCGCGGCACACCAATCAAGGCTGCCGGCGATGGCCGGGTACAACTGGCCGGCCGTAAAGGTGGATACGGCAATACCATCATCATCCAGCACGGCAACAGCTTTCAAACGCTGTACGCGCACATGCAGGGCTTTGCCAAAGGCGTGCGTACCGGTAGCGCGGTTAAACAGGGACAAATCATCGGCTACATCGGCACCACAGGGCTGTCGACTGGCCCGCACCTGCATTATGAGTTCCAGGTCAATGGCCGCCATGTCGACCCGCTGAGCCAGAAACTGCCAATGGCTGACCCGATTGCACGCAGCGAAAAGCAGCGCTTCATGCAACTGAGCAAGCCCTTGATGGCGCGCATGGACCAGGAAAAATCTACACTCCTGGCCCAAAATAAGCGCTAAGCCGTGCCGTACTACCTGGGGGTAATGTCTGGCACCAGCCTTGATGGGCTCGACATTGCCCTGATCAGGCAGGATCAGGGCACCACCCTTATCGCCACCCATTACATCCCCATGCCGACCGAACTGCGCATTGAGCTGCTTGCTCTCTGCGCCCCTGGTCCGGACGAATTGGCCCGCGCTGCCGAAGCGGAAAACCGCTGGGCCAGCCTGGCCGCCCGAGGCATTGGCAGCCTGCTCGCTGCCGAAAAACTGATTCCCGGCGATATTCGCGCCATTGGCAGCCACGGCCAGACCGTGCGCCATGAGCCGGCACGCGGCTTCACTATTCAGATTGGCAACCCGGCACTGCTTGCCGAGCTGAGCGGCATCGCCGTAGTCAGCGACTTTCGCCGCCGCGATGTAGCCGCAGGCGGTCAGGGCGCACCTCTGGTGCCTGCCTTTCACGAAGCGCTGTTTAATGACAGCACCCAGCGACTGGCCGTGCTCAATGTCGGCGGGTTCAGCAACCTCAGCTTGCTAGCCCCGGGGCAAACCGTACATGGTTTCGACTGCGGCCCCGGCAATGCGCTGATGGATGCCTGGATCCAGCAGCATCAAGGGCAGAGTTTCGACCGCGATGGCGCCTGGGCAGCCAGCGGTCATTGCCATCAGGAGTTGCTGACGGCCCTGCTGGGGGACGCCTTTTTCCAGACTCGTGGACCGAAAAGCACTGGCCGCGAACTCTTCAACCTGCCCTGGCTGGAGCAGCACCTGCGACACCTGCCCGCAATCGAACCGGCAGACGTACAACGCACCTTGCTGGAACTGACTGCCCGCAGCATCACCGAGTCATTGCAGCAGGCCCAACCAGGCACTGCGGAGCTTCTGGTTTGCGGCGGCGGCGCGCACAACGGCACGCTGATGGCGCGCCTGCAGGCACTATTGCCTGATACCCGCGTCGCCAGCACGGCCAGTCGCGGCGTAGCACCGGACTGGATCGAGGCCATGGCTTTTGCCTGGCTCGCTCACTGCTGCCTGGAAGGCATTCCCGGCAATCGCCCAAGCGTTACAGGAGCCAAGGGGCTGCGCGTACTAGGCGCCTGGTATCCGGCGTAAAAACCAGCAGACACAAAAAAGCCCGCGATTGCGGGCTTTTTCTTGAGCGGCGAACTCAAATCGAGAACGACGAACCGCAGCCGCAGGTGGTGCTGGCATTCGGATTCTTGATCACGAAACGTGAGCCTTCCAGACCTTCCTGGTAGTCCACTTCAGCGCCGACCAGATACTGGAAGCTCATCGGATCAACCACCAGGCTGACGCCTTCGCGCTCGACGATGGTGTCGTCATCCGCCACCTCCTCATCGAAGGTGAAGCCATACTGGAAGCCTGAGCAACCGCCACCGGTGACGAACACGCGCAACTTGAGGCGTTCGTTGCCCTCTTCATCGACCAGGCTCTTCACCTTGTTCGCCGCGCCCTGAGTGAAGATCAGAGGGGTTGGAGTGAAGGTCTCGACGCTCATCTTGTTACTCTCCCGGCGCCAGGCGCCATGTTACCTACTGCTTGGGCAGCGATTATCCGCTTACCTGAGCAAATTGGTCAATTATTGCGCCGCATCACTTAAGGCATGAGCCCGGCATGGGCCAGTCCCAGGCGCTCATCCAGACCGAAGAGAATGTTCAGGTTCTGCACGGCCTGACCCGAAGCACCCTTGACCAGATTGTCGATGGCCGACAGCACCACCACCAGCTCACCACCCTGGGGCCGGTGCACGGCAATGCGGCAGACGTTGGCGCCACGCACGCTGCGGGTTTCCGGGTGGCTGCCGGCCGGCATCACGTCAACAAAGGGCTCGTTGGCATAGCGCTTCTCGAACAGCGCCTGCAGATCGACACTGCGATCGACAACGGTCGCGTACAGGGTCGCGTGAATACCGCGGATCATTGGCGCCAGGTGCGGCACGAAAGTCAGGCCAACCGGGCCACCGGCGGCGCGGCGCAAGCCCTGACTGATCTCTGGTAGATGGCGATGGCCCTTGACCGAGTAGGCCATCATGCTTTCGCTGGTCTCGCATAGCAGCGAACCGACCTTAGCGCCACGACCGGCGCCGCTGACCCCGGAGGCGCAATTGGCGATCAGACGGCTTGGATCAGCCAAGCCGGCTTCCAGCAGCGGCAGCAGACCCAGTTGGGTAGCGGTCGGGTAGCAGCCAGGAACGGCGATCAGGCGCGCCCCCTTGATTGCTTCGCGATTAACCTCGGGCAAGCCGTAGACCGCTTCAGGCAATAGACCTGGCGCGCCATGCGGCTGGCCGTACCAGTGCGCCCACTCCTCGGCATCTTGCAGACGGAAGTCGGCAGACAGGTCGATGACCTTGGTACCGGCATCCAGCAGCTCGCCGGCCAGGGCATGAGCCACACCATGCGGGGTAGCAAAGAACACCACGTCACAGGCACCCAGGGTGGCCACGTCCGGCACGCTGAAGGCCAGGTTGTCGTAATGGCCGCGCAGGTTCGGATACATGTCGGCAACCTTCACCCCTGCCTCGGAGCGCGAGGTGATGACGGCCACTTCAGCCTGTGGGTGCTGGGCCAACAAGCGCAGCAACTCTACCCCGGTGTAGCCTGTGCCGCCGACGATACCGACCTTGACCATCACTCAACCCTCGAAGCCAACCCAGAAAGGCTGCCGATGATAAAGCCCGCCGGGGCTGCGGCCAACCTTGTGGGTGACGTATGGAGCGTGCTTTCTCTACTATCGGCACTATTCAATCGCTGTCGGGAAGCATTCGATGCTTTATCTCTGGGTCAAAGCCCTGCACATCATCGCCATGGTCTGCTGGTTCGCCGCACTGTTCTACCTGCCGCGTTTGTTCGTCTACCACGCCATGAGCGAGGACGAGATCAGCCAGCAGCGCTTCTGCATCATGGAACGCAAGCTGTACCGCGGCATCATGACCCCCTCGATGATCGCTACTGTGCTGTTCGGTGGCTGGCTGCTTTATCTCAACCCGGCCTGGCTGCAAATGGGCTGGTTGCACGCCAAGTTGCTGCTGGTTACCGTGCTGATCGGCTATCACCATGTGTGTGGCGCTCAGCTCAAGCGCTTCGCTCGGGGTGAAAATGCCCGCAGCCATGTGTTCTATCGTTGGTTCAACGAAGCACCGGTATTGCTGCTGCTGGCAATTGTCATTCTGGTGGTGGTCAAACCCTTCTGATTCGTCCCCGCATAATAAAAAGAGGAAAAACCATGTCCCTGCCTGCCCTGCTCGATCAACGCCTGCGCCTGCCGGTAGTGGCTGCGCCGATGTTTCTGGTATCAACACCTCCGCTGGTTCTGGCCTGCTGCAACAGTGGCGTAGTGGGCAGCTTCCCCGCGCTCAACCAGCGTGACAGCAGCGGCTTCAAAGCCTGGCTGGAAGAAATCGAGGCAGGCCTGAGCGCCGATGCGGCACCCTATGCAGTAAACCTGATCGTGCATGGCAGCAATCCGCGCCTGCAGGCCGACCTGGCCATCTGTGTGCAGCACAAGGTGCCAGTGGTGATCACCAGCCTGGGGGCTGCGAAGGAAGTGGTGGATGCGGTGCACAGTTACGGCGGCCTGGTCTTCCATGATGTGACCACCCGCCGCCACGCGGAGAAAGCCGCCGAAGCGGGGGTAGACGGCCTGATCGCAGTGGCCGCTGGCGCTGGCGGACATGCCGGCACCTGGAGCCCGTTTGCCCTGATTGCCGAGATTCGCCAGTTCTTCGACAAGACTCTGCTGCTGGCTGGCTGCCTCAACAATGGTCATGAAATCCTCGCCGCCCAGCTGCTCGGCGCTGACCTCGCCTATCTCGGCAGTCGCTTTATCGCCACCCGCGAGAGCAATGCCGACGAGGCCTACAAGCAGATGATCCTGGGCGCACGGGCTGCCGACATTGTGCACACCCCGGCAGTCTCCGGGGTACCGGCCAGCTTCATGCGCCAGAGCCTCGAGCTGGCCGGCTATGACCTCAAGCGTCTGCAAGACAAAGGTGACATCAACTACGGCGAGAAGCTCAAACCGATGGACGAGGAAGCCAAGGCCTGGAAGACCGTCTGGTCGGCCGGCCAGGGCGTTGGCAGTATCAGTGACGTGCCGACAGTCAGCGAGCTGATCACCCGCCTCGATGCCGAATACCGCCGCGCCCAGGGCCAGGCCGGGCAACTGGCGCAACGCTGGCCGCGCTGAGCAACAAATTGCGTACGGGGCGCTTGTCCGCTCCCGCTGAAATACTTAGGCTCAGCCCATATCAACAAATAGACAGGGATGCACGCATGACCGACGCACGCTACAAGATCGTTTTCACTGGCGAGCTGATGCCCGACGTGGCAGCAGATAGCGTGAAAGACAATCTGGCACGCCTGTTCAAGAGCGACCGCAGCAAGATCGAAGCGCTGTTCAGCGGTGCTGCCGTGGCGCTCAAACGCGACCTTACCGAAGCCGATGCCGATAAATACATGGCCGCCCTGCAGCAGGCCGGCGCACGCGTGCACAAGGAAAAAGACCTAACTGCCAGTTTGAGCCTGGTGGAAACCGACGATCATCGTCCGGTCAGTGAGCCTGCTGCCGGCAATGAGCGAATGAACTGCCCCAAGTGCGGTCATGAGCAGGCCAAGGCTATCGAGTGCATGGCCTGCGGTATCGTCATCGAGAAATACCTGGCCCGCCAGGCCCAGCTTGCGGCAAATCCACCACCCGTCGCCATCGCGGCCACGGGCAATGCCAGCGAGGCATCACCTTACGCCACGCCCAAGGCCCAAGTTGCCGAGACGCTGCCAGAGTTCGGCGATCTGAAAGTGTTCAGCGTCAGTGGCCGGATCGGCCGCGTTCGCTACCTGGCCTGGTCAGCGGCGATGTTCTTCGCTGCGGTTGGCCTGTACCTGATTGCGGCGATGGCCATGGCCGTTTCCCCTGTCGTGGGCGGCATCCTGATGGTGGCCATCATAATCCCCGCCGTAGTGATCAGCGTGCAGATTGGCGTACAGCGCCTGCATGACATTGGCTGGTCGGGCTGGCTTCTGCTGATAAACCTGATACCGGTAGTGGGTAGCGTATTCGCGCTGATCATGCTGGTCGTGCCGGGCACTGCCGATGCCAACCGCTACGGCCCGCCACCGCCGCCGAACAGCACCGGCGCCAAGGTCCTGGCATTTACCTGGTTACTGGTACCGATTCTGGGCATCCTCGCCGCCGTTGCCATTCCGCAGTACCAGCAATACATCGAGCGCGCCGAAGAGGCGCGGATGGAAATGCCGAGCGCCGTGGAACCGCAGGAATAACCAGCCCACTGACCAGGATGGCTCATGTCCACCTATGCACTGATTACCGGGGCCTCAAGCGGCCTCGGCCTGGCCTTGGCCGAAGCCCTGGCGCGCAAGGGACGCAACCTGATCCTGGTGGCTCGTCAGCGTGAGGCGCTGGAAAGCCTTGCGTGCGAACTGAGTCAGCGCTTCGGCATCGAAGCGCTGTTCCGTGTTTGCGACCTGGCCGAACCCATGCGCCTGACCGGTCTGATCCAGGAACTGGAACAGGGCGAGCGACGCATCGACCTACTGGTGAATAACGCCGGCATCGGCAGCGCCGGTCTTTTCATCGAACAGGACTGGGGCCGTGAGCAAGAACTGATCGAACTCAACATCCTCGCCCTCAGCCGCCTCTGTCATGCCATCGGCCACAACATGGTGCAGCAGGGTGGTGGACAGATCCTCAATGTCGCCTCACTGGCGGCCTTCCAGCCCGGCCCGCTAATGAGCAACTACTTTGCCAGCAAGGCCTATGTGCTCAGCCTGTCCGAAGGCTTGCGCCACGAACTGGCCCCGTACGGGGTGAAAGTCTCGGTGCTGTGCCCAGGCCCGGTGGCCACGCCGTTTTTTCGCAATAGCCTGTTACGCAGCGAACCGCTGGCCAGGCACAAGCTGCTGGCCAATCCGGAAGAAGTGGCGCTGCTGGCGATGCGCGGCCTGGAGAAGAACCGCGCGATCATCATTCCCGGCTGGCGCAACCGCCTGATCCCGCTACTGCTGCGCCTGGCGCCACGCGCCCTGGTACGGCACATCACAGCCAAAACCATTCGCCCGCTACTGCCACGCCAGGCCTGAACGGGTAGTCTGTTTGGCTAATTCAAATACTCAATTTCGGCGCCAGACTTCGCCATACGGCGTTGCCGCTCCTCACCGCAGCCCTGCCACGACTCGTCGCGGCGCCTTGCCTGGCAAGCTCCGGCACTCGAACTTGAATGCACAAATTAGCCGCACAGGCCACTAACCGGCGTTGACCGTACGCCCAGCCGCCCAGGCGCGCAGCGCCTCCAGTTTCTCGGCCATCACCACCGAGAGGGGCGCGGTGCTCTGGATGTTGTGCAGCAGCAAGCCCTGATCCACCGCCTGCTGGCGCGCCTGCGCTGCATAAAGAGCACTGACCACCACCTGCTCAATCTCGGCACCGGAGAACCCGGCGCAGGCCGCCGCCAGCTCGTTCAAATCGAACAGCTGCGGATCCAGTTCGCGACGGCGTAGATGGATGGCGAAGATATCCGCGCGCACCGCCGCATCCGGCAGGTCGACGAAGAACAGCTCGTCGAACCGGCCCTTGCGCACCAGCTCCGGCGGCAGGCGGTGGATGGCGTTGGCGGTGGCAACCATGAACACCGGCGCCTTGCGCTCGGCCATCCAGGTCAGCAAAGTGCCGAGCACACGCTGACCGACGCCTTCGTCGTGGTCGCCGGCCGACAAGCCTTTCTCCAGTTCGTCCATCCACAGCACGCAGGGCGCCATCTGCTCAGCCAGCTTGAGCGCCTCGCGCAGGTTGCGCTCGGTCTCGCCGAAGAACTTGTTGTACAGGCTACCGAAATCCAGACGCAGCAACGGCAGCCCCCACAAGCCTGCCACCGCCTTGGCCGCCAGGCTCTTGCCGCAGCCCTGCACGCCAACCAGCAACATGCCCTTGGGCATGTCCGGGCCTTTGCCATTGAGGAAGATGTCCTGGCGCTCACCCAGCCAGCGCTTGAGGTTGCTTAGGCCACCGACTTCGGCGAACTGCGCGGTGTCGTATTCAAAGCTGAGCACGCCCTCCAGGTCGAGCAGCTGGAACTTGGTCTTGTTTAGCTCCGGCAGGTCTTCCTGGGTGATCGCACCGTCGTCGCAGATCACGTTGCGCGCCAGGGCACGCGCCTCGGCGTGGCTCATGCCGCGCAGGTTCTTCACCACCTGCTGCAGGGTACGGTTGTCGGTGCGTACTCGTGCGCCGCGATTGAGTTCGCTCCAACGCGTGGCTTCGTCGCGGACGAGGGCCAGCAGCTCCTCTTCGCTGGGCAGGGCCAGAGTGAAGCGTGCGGCATAGCGTTGCACTTCGGCGGGCAGCTTGAGGCTGTGGGACACCAGTACCAGAGTCGGCTTGTGGCTGGCCTCGCTCATGGCAATTTCCTTGAGCAAACGCACCAGCGTGGGGTTATCCGCCATAAACGGATGCAGATCGCACATCACGTACAGATTGGGTTGCGGGTCATGCTTGATCAGCTTGAGCGCGGTCTCCGCCTCGAAACTCTCGCCAGCACCAGCCGGCTCGCCACCGAAGCCCAGGCGCTGCAGGCCCTCGGTCACCGCCCAGGTGAACAGGCCGAGACCACGCTTGACCGCCAGGCTGGTGAGTGTCTCCAGCACGCGCTTCTCATCCCAGGACTCGATGACCACCAGTTTGACCCTGGAATCGAGCACCAGCCCCAGATCATGAATATCGTTTTTCACCCCTACTCCTTGTGACCCCGCCAGGCTGGCCGGGGCAAGTACGCGCCATTAGACTCGCAGAATACCGAAACCCAGCAGGAGAAATACCCGTGGACTGCCTGTTCTGCAAGATCGTCGCCGGGCAGATACCCGCGCGCAAGATTTACGAGGACGATCAGGTGCTCGCCTTCCATGACATCGGCCCGCAAGCGCCGGTGCACTTTCTGGTAATACCCAAGCGCCATATCGCCACTCTCAATGACCTCGACGAAGACGACCGCCCGCTGGCCGGGCATATCCTCTTCACCGCCCAACGCCTGGCCAAGGAACTTGGGTGCGAAGAAGGCTTCCGGGTGGCGATGAACTGCAACGAGCTGGGCGGGCAGACCGTCTACCACATTCACATGCATGTGCTGGGGCAGCGGCAGATGCACTGGCCGCCGGGCTAAGAACCTGCCGACGATCTCTTGCACGTCGGCCATGCTGCGTTGCAACGCAGTAACAGCCGCAGACTGGTCAATTGGGCTCGCACCTACATAAGCACGTCACATCTTTCATCCTGCGGCCTCTTGTCGCCGGTCATTTTTCTGCCCGAGGGTTCAGGTAAACTGGCCGGCATGCTTTCCGTGGAGATGGCCATGACCAGCGAACGCCAGTTTTCCCCCGTTGACCGTCTGCTGATGCAGGCCGATGCCGCCATGCGCACCCTGCTGCCATTCAGCGGCGCGCCGACGCGACCATCGCCAGCCATTGTGCAGAACGAAGCGGCGATGTCTGAAGAAGACACCCGCCATGTGGCCGGGCTGATGCGCATCAACCATACCGGCGAGGTCTGCGCTCAGGCGCTGTACCAGGGCCAGGCGCTGACCGCCAAGCTGCCACAGGTGCGCAAGGCCATGGAGCATGCGGCCGATGAGGAAATCGACCACCTGGCCTGGTGTGAACAGCGCATCCGTGAACTGGGCAGTCACCCCAGCGTGCTCAACCCGCTGTTCTATGGCCTGTCCTTCGGCGTCGGTGCAGTGGCCGGCCTGATCAGCGACAAGGTCAGCCTGGGCTTCGTCGCTGCTACCGAAGATCAGGTGGTCAAGCACCTGGACGAACACCTGGAGCAGATCCCGCACGACGACGCCAAGACCCGCGCCATTCTCGAGCAGATGCGCGAGGACGAGGAGCATCACGCCACCAGCGCGCTGGAGGCAGGTGGCCTGCGCTTTCCGGCGCCAGTCAAGCTGGGCATGAGCCTGCTGTCCAAGGTGATGACCAAGAGCACCTACCGCATCTAACGATCTCTTGATCGTCGGCCATACCGCGTTGAAATCGGGCTCGGGCTGCTCATTTACAGTTCGTAAACTCCGCGCCCTCGCCCGATTTCGCCTTGCCTGGCTCTAGCTCAAAAAATCGTAAACAGGTTCTAAAAATGAAAAAGGGCGCCTTAGGCGCCCTTTTTCTTTGCGGGAGAATCAGCGCGGCATATTGCGCGCGTAGAAGATTTCCAGCATCTCGTGACGCACTTTCTCTTCCACCTGCTGACGCTGTTCGGCCGTCAGGTTGCTGGCCGCGTCGCCGAACAGGTAGTTGTCCAGCTCGAAGTTCTTGAGCAGCATTTTGGTGTGGAACAGGTTCTCCTGGTACACGTTGACGTCCGTCATCTGATAGGCGTCCTGGGTGTCGTCGGAGAGGTAGTTCTGGATCGAATTGATCTCGTGGTCGATGAAGTGCTTCCTGCCTTCCACGTCACGGGTGAAACCACGCACGCGATAATCGACAGTGACGATATCCGAATCGAACTGGTGAATCAGGTAGTTGAGCGCCTTCAGTGGCGAAATCACCCCGCAGGTCGACACGTCGATATCCACACGGAACGTCGCAATACCTTCGACCGGATGGATCTCCGGGTAGGTGTGTACGGTGATATGGCTCTTGTCCAGGTGCGCCAGGATGGTCTCCGGCAGCGGCCCTGGAGACTCCTCGATCTGGCTCTCGGTGGGTTCCACCGGTTGCTCGGAGATCAGGATGGTCACACTGGCGCCTTGCGGGTCGTAATCCTGACGGGCGATGTTCAGGATATTGGCGCCGATGATGTCGACAACATCGGTGAGGATCTGCGTCAGGCGCTCGGCGTCGTACTCGGTATTGATGTACTGGACGTAAGCCTGCTGGTCTTCCGGCGTTTCCGCGTAGCAGATGTCATAGATGTTGAAGCTCAAGGTCTTCGTCAGGTTGTTGAACCCGTGGAGCTTGAGTTTGCTTTTCACCGTTGGAGATTCTCTTTGTGGATGCGGCTCTGCCGCGTGATCGAGCATGCCCGTCAGTTGCGGAAAACGCAGCTGCGTAGGACGGTTAACACCTCTTCGCGATGGCGATTGTGGGTATGGTGTGGGGCACTGCCTGGCCCCGAAAAAGGCCGCGCATTATGCAGATCGACGGGGCTGGCTACCAGAGCCTGCCCGGTCTTTATGATGCGCGGATGTCAGGCGCCAAGCTCGATGATTTCATAATCATGGGTAATCTCGACACCGGCACGGCCGAGCATGATCGAGGCCGAGCAGTATTTCTCTGCCGACAGTTCCACGGCGCGCTTGACCTGGGCCTCCTTGAGGCCGCGGCCTTTGACCACGAAATGCAGATGAATCTTGGTGAAGACCTTGGGGTCCTCGTCGGCACGCTCGGCTTCGAGGAAGGCTTCACAGCTTTCCACCGGCTGGCGCGACTTCTTGAGGATGCTGACCACATCGAAGTTGCTGCAGCCACCCAGGCCGATCAGCACCATCTCCATGGGACGCACGCCGAGGTTGCGGCCACCTGCTTCCGGCGGGCCGTCCATCACCACCACGTGGCCGCTGCCGGATTCACCGAGGAACATCGCCTCGCCGGCCCATTGAATGCGCGCTTTCATTGCCAGGACTCCACTGCCAGAAAAAGGCGCGTAGCTTAGCACAGGGCTTTGTGACGGCCGCCTCAGCCGAGGTAAGCGACTTTAGCGGCAGCCAGTGTTAGCTACGTCGCAAATCGGCTTGCCGCACCGGTCTGGTCTGTTAAGCTGGCGGCGGATAACTGGCACACTTGTTCAGATAACTAATAAAAAAATCGCCTGTTGGACAAAGGCTTACTCTTTTTTTCTTCGGGACTCGAGCATGGTCGCTATTACCCTTACACCTAAAATCAAGAATCTCGACAAGCTCCTGGCACATTGCCATCGCCGTCGCTACACGGCGAAAAGCACCATCATCTATGCAGGTGATCGCTGCGAAACCCTGTTCTTCATTATCAAAGGCTCAGTGACCATCCTTATCGAGGATGATGACGGCCGCGAAATGATCATTGCCTACCTCAACTCCGGCGATTTCTTCGGCGAGATGGGGCTGTTCGAGAAGGAAGGCAACGAGAAAGAACGTAGCGCCTGGGTGCGCGCCAAGACGGAGTGCGAAGTGGCCGAGCTGAGCTACGCCAAGTTCCGCGAGCTGACCCAGCAGGACCCGGAAATTCTCTACGCACTCGGCAGCCAGATGGCCGACCGCATCCGTAACACCACGCGCAAGGTTGGCGACCTGGCCTTCCTCGATGTCACTGGCCGCGTGGCACGCACCCTGCTCGATCTGTGCAAGCAACCGGATGCCATGACGCACCCGGATGGTATGCAGATCAAGATCACCCGCCAGGAAATCGGCCGTATCGTCGGCTGCTCCCGCGAGATGGTTGGTCGCGTGCTCAAGTCCCTGGAAGAACAGGGCCTGGTGCATGTCAAAGGCAAGACCATGGTGGTCTTCGGTACTCGCTGATCGAGACGGCTGGCTCTAGCTCGCCAGCCTCGACAAATAAAAAGCCCGCCAATTGGCGGGCTTTTTTTGTGGCTGACAATCAGTCCGGGTCGGCACCCAGCACCACCCGCCCTTTCTCCGGGAAAAACAGCCGGCGCAACTCGCTACCTGGCTCCTCGGCGCGCATAAAGGCTTCGCCGACCAGGAAGGCATACACCTCATTGATCTCCATCAGCTCGACATCGGCGCGGTTGAGAATGCCGCTCTCGGTGATTACCAGGCGGTCGCGTGGCACACGCGGCAAGAGATCGAGGGTGGTCTCCAGCGATACTTCGAAACTGTGCAGACTGCGGTTGTTGATCCCCACCAACGAGGTATCCAGGGTCTTCAGCGCGCGCTCCAGCTCATCGCCATCGTGCACTTCAACCAGCACATCAAGGCCAACATCCTTGGCCACACTGGCCAGCTCGGCCATGCGTACATCATCCAGGGCGGACACAATCAGCAGCACGCAGTCGGCGCCCAACGCGCGAGCCTCAACGATCTGGTACGGGTCGATCATGAAGTCCTTGCGGATTACCGGCAGACTGCAGGCAGCACGCGCCTGCTGCAGGTATTCATCGGCTCCCTGGAAGAAGTCGATGTCGGTAAGCACCGACAGGCAGGTGGCGTCACCCGCTTGATAGCTCTTGGCAATCTGCGCTGGATCGAAATTCTCACGCAGCACACCCTTGCTCGGTGAGGCCTTCTTGATCTCGGCAATTACCGCCGGCTGCTTGCGCGCTGCCTGTTCTTGTAACGCGCGGGCAAAGCCACGCGGGGCATCGGCCACACGTGCAGCCGCCTCGACCTCGGCAAAACTGAGGCGCGCGCGGCGCTCCGCCACTTCCTCGGCCTTGCGCGCGAGAATCTTCTCCAGCACGGTGGGAATGCTCACGCTTCGTTCTCCTGCTTGAATACGGCGGTAAAGGACACCAGCTCGTCGAGTTTTTCCCAGGCAAGGCCGGTATGCAAGGCATCCTGCGCCAGCTGCACGCCTTCACGGAAGCTGGTGGCATGGTCGGCGGCATACAGCGCCGCGCCCGCGTTGAGCACAATCATGTCGGCAGCCTTCTGGCCATTCTCGGTCTTGCGCTTGCCCAGAGCATCGCGGATCAGCGCCAGGGACTCTGCAGCGTCATTCACGGTCAGGCCGATCAGGCTCTGGCTCCTGATGCCGAAATCCTCGGGTTGCACGCGGTACTCGCTGACCACGCCATCCTTCAATTCGGCGATATGGGTCGGTGCGGCCAGACTGACTTCGTCCAGGCCATCCTGCGCATGTACCACCAGCACATGCTGGCTACCCAGGCGTTGCAACACTTCGGCCAGCGGCCGGCACAGGGCCTGGCTGAAGACGCCGAGCACCTGATGCTTGACGCCTGCCGGGTTAGTCATTGGACCGAGCATGTTGAAGATAGTGCGCAGAGCCAGCTCACGCCGCGGGCCGATGGCATGCTTCATCGCGCCGTGATGGGCCGGGGCGAACATGAAGCCGACCCCCACAGACTCGACGCAGCGCGCGACCTGCTCCGGTTTAAGGTTGAGGTAGACCCCAGCCGCTTCCAGCAGGTCGGCGCTTCCGCTTTTGCCGGATACCGCGCGATTGCCGTGCTTGGCCACCTTGCCGCCAGCAGCGGCGACCACGAAGGCGGCAGCGGTGGAGACGTTGAAGATGTTCATGCCGTCGCCACCGGTGCCGCAGGTGTCGACCAGGCGCTCGGCGTTGATTTGCACCGGCGATGCCAGCTCACGCATGACCTGGGCGGCGCCAACGATCTCGTCGATGGTCTCGCTTTTCATGCGCATACCCATAAGGAACGCGCCGACCTGCGCATCGGTGCACTGGCCGGTCATGATCTCGCGCATCACGTCCTGCATCTCGGCCGTGCTCAGATCGAGCTGATTGACCACCCGGTTGAGGGCTTCCTTGATATCCATGTCAACGCACCCCGCCGGTCTGCTTGAGGAAATTGGCGAACAGCTCATGGCCCTGTTCGGTGAGGATGGATTCCGGGTGGAACTGCACACCCTCGATGTTCAGGGTCTTGTGGCGCAGGCCCATGATCTCGTCAACGCTGCCGTCGGCATGCTGGGTCCAGGCGGTCATTTCCAGGCAATCCGGCAGGGTCTCGCGCTTGACCACCAGGGAGTGATAGCGAGTCACGGTCAGCGGCTTGTTGAGGCCGGCGAACACGCCCTTGTCTTCGTGGAACACCGGGCTGGTCTTGCCGTGCATCACCTGGCGCGCGCGCACCACGTCGCCGCCAAAGGCCTGACCGATGCTCTGGTGGCCCAGGCATACGCCGAGGATCGGCAGCTTGCCGGCAAAATGCAGGATCGCCTCGATGGACACCCCGGCTTCGGTCGGCGTGCACGGGCCAGGCGAGACCACAATGCGCTCGGGATTCAGCGCTTCGATCTGGGCAATGCTCAGCTCGTCGTTGCGGATCACGTGAACGTCGGCACCCAGCTCGCCCAGGTACTGCACCACGTTGTAGGTAAAGGAGTCGTAGTTATCGATCATTAGCAGCATTTTTAGCATAACCTCTTGATTTTACTTCTTTTTTATTAGCTTCTACTGCCATGATACCCGCATATATACCCGCTTTTTATTGTGCTGCGGTGAGCTAGGGGTAAGCAGCCGAAGGCTAGGGAAGCAGGAACGAACAAGGACGGACCGGACGAGCCGGCAAGGAGAAGTCAGGCGCGCCAGCGCCAACGGGCCAGGGCCTTGATGACTCGCATCAGGAGGGTGCTGCTAGTGGTCACGGCGATATCTCGCATTGCTATCCCGGCACAGTAGCCGACAGCGCAATACGGTGCAATAACACTGTACCGCTCAACACCCGTGGAAACTCACACAGCAGCTCTGCTTGCCCTAAAGCCCCTCCGCAGAAGTCGATTCAAAAATATTTCAGACCTTTATTACCCATGGGAAGACGAGCACGAAAGGCTCGTTTCTACCTCTGGGTATCCTCTTTTGAACAGGAGTCTGAATGATGAGTATTTGCTGTCCTTCCTGCGGTTCTCTTCGAGTTGTAGCGCGCAATCATGGTCGGAAAGTCGGGGGCGCTATTGGTGCCGTTGGCGGCACGGCGAGCGGAGCAGCAGGCGCTATGGCTGGCGCAAAAAGCGGCGCGCTTATAGGGGCTTTCGCTGGTCCCGTGGGTATTACTCTTGGCAGTCTGGCTGGCGCGATTCTGGGCGGCCTGGCCGGTGGAACTGCTGGAGGCTTGGCCGGCGCTAAGATGGGTGAAGAGTTTGATTCTCACGTACTCGACAACTATGAATGTCATCACTGCGGTACTGCTTTTACACAAAATGAGCGTTGAATTCATCTTACCGATAAACGAAACGTTATTACGTATAAATACGTAGAAGGAGTATTGTAATGGCTCATCTCGTCGAAACCATGGCTTACGCCGGCGCTACCCCCTGGCACGGCCTGGGCAACAACCTGCCGCAGAAACAGCCCATCGAAGCCTGGCAACGCGAAGCCGGCATGGATTGGCAGATCCTGGAAAGCCCCGTGCACTTCAAGTCGGACGCAATCGGCCATCTGGGCGCGATCTACTCATTCCCCGAGCAGAAGGTGCTCTACCGTTCGGACACCAAGGCACCGCTGTCGGTGGTCTCGCAGCGTTACCACACTGTGCAGCCACGGGAAGTGCTGGAGTTCTATCGCGACCTGACCGAAGTCTCCGGCTACGAGTTGGAAACAGCTGGCGTGCTCAAGGGTGGTCGCAAGTTCTGGGCGCTTGCACGCACCGGCCAGGGCGCTGCGCTCAAGGGCAACGACCAAGTGAATGGCTACCTGCTGTTGGCCACTTCCTGCGACGGCACCCTGGCCACCACGGCAACGCCCACCACCATTCGCGTGGTCTGCAACAACACCCTCACCATCGCCCTGGACGGCACCAGCCGTGCGATCAAGGTGCCGCACAGCACCCGCTTCGATGGTGAGCTGGTGAAGAAGCAGCTTGGTGTCGCCGTCTCGCAATGGGACGACTTCATGTACCGCATGCGCCACCTGGCGGAACGCAAGGTGCAGTGGCATGAGGCACTGAGCTTCTTTATGAACGTGATGTGTGAGACCAGCCCGACCGGTCCGCTTCCTGAACAGCTGCCGAACGAGCGCGCTCTGCGCAAAGTGCAGGAGCTGTACGAAGGCCGTGGCCGGGGCAGTCAGCTCGACTCGGCACGCGGCACCGCCTGGGGCCTGCTCAATGCCGTCACCGAGTACGTCGATCACGAACGCCGGGCTCGCAGCACTGAGTATCGCCTGGACTCTGCCTGGTTCGGCCAGGGCGCGCAGATCAAGCAACGCGCGCTTGACGCAGCACTGCAGCTCGCCGCTTAAGCTGGTGCGGCATAAACACAACCCCTGATCGCCACAAGGGTGATCAGGGGTTGTTCAGCTGCTCTGCATTAAATGATCGCCCTTACTCAGGCGTTCACCCAATCCTCGACACGCAAACCTGGAACTCGCTCGAACTCACGAAGATTATTCGTGACCAGAATCAGTCCCTGGGCACGTGCGTGTCCTGCAATCATCTGATCATACGGGCCAATAGGCT
The DNA here is from genome assembly GCA_964518735.1 of uncultured Pseudomonas sp. Classification (GTDB taxonomy): domain Bacteria; phylum Pseudomonadota; class Gammaproteobacteria; order Pseudomonadales; family Pseudomonadaceae; genus Aquipseudomonas. The sequence goes on along the minus strand of CAZFKQ010000024.1, from coordinate 4,912 downwards.
TGCCGATACGAGCCAGCTCAGCTCGCAATTGCCCGGAATGAGCCGCTGCCTGAGCGTCGTAAGGCAGTACTTCCAGGCGCGCAGCAAAACCTTCAACGTCCGCCAGATTACGCTCGGGATTAGCCGACTTCTCGGCGCCGTAAATAAGCTCCATCAGGGTGACAGTGCTGATGCTTAGCTGCCCTGAATGGCGTTTGAAGGCTTCCCGCACCTGCTCAGGGCGATTCTTGATCGTGAAAATGCAGATATTGGTATCAAGCATGTACTTCAGCATCAGAACGCATCCCGCTCTTGATCTGCAGGCTGCTCGCGATCCGCCATGTAGTCAGCGGTCACACCTTCGCCATCGAACCAGAGGTCCCAGGCCTCGCCTGCCGGCGTGATGATTCGGGCTCGACCAACTACCACTACATCCACCCGCTTCACATCCTCAGGCAGCGCAACCGCCTTGGGCAAACGCACCGCCTGACTGCGGTTGCTCTGAAAAACTGCACCTTGTTCCATGGAAACCTCCCCGGGATATGCCTTGCGTATATCCCAGCCTAGCAAAGAAATGGGATATGTCAACGGCATATCCCCAACTAACCATCTACCTACCACCATCTACGCCCGGTCAGCCTTGTGCTGGTTGGGCGTTTTTATGCCTGCAGGAGAAACATGATGAAAGCCACTTCATTGAACCGCAGCCCCAGCAAACCCCGCCCAGCCCTACGCCTGATCAGCACCAAGGAATTGCCCCGTGAGGACTGGCTGCAGATCCGCAAGCAAGGCATCGGCAGCTCGGATGCCGGCGCAGCCGTCGGCCTCAATCCGTATAAATCGCAGCTGGAGTTGTGGATGGAAAAAACCGGCCGCGACACCACATTGCCCAAGGCCGACCCGCACGATGAGGAAAGCCCGATGTACTGGGGCAACGTGCTGGAGCCCATCGTGGCCTGGCATTACAGCAAGCGCACCAAGCACAAGGTGCGGCGCATCAACGCCGTACTGCAGCACCCGGATCCTGAGCTGTCCTGGATGCTGGCCAACATCGACCGCGAGGTTGTCGGGGCCGATGACGTGCAAATCCTCGAATGCAAGACCGCCGGCATAAACGGCGCACGCCTCTGGAAAGAGGGCGTGCCCGAGTACGTGCAACTGCAGGTCATGCACCAGCTCGCCGTCACCGGCAAGCAGGCAGCGGATGTGGCCGTATTGCTGGGCGGCCAGACGCTGGAGATCCACCGTATCGAGCGGGATGAGCAGATGATCGCTCGTCTGATCGAGCTGGAGCGCCAGTTCTGGCACTACGTGGAGACTGATACGCCGCCACCGGCTGATGGCACCGCTTCGGCAGAGTCAGCACTGCGCTGCCTCTACCCGGAGGACAACGGCCAAGTCGTCGACTTCACCCAGCATGCTGGGCTCAGCGCGGCTTACGTCGAGCTGAAGGCTGTTCGTCAGTCGATTGCCGACAAGGAAAAACGCGAGGCTGAGCTAAAGCAGATGCTGCAGCAGGCCATGGGCGATGCTAGCCGGGCGGAGTTCTCCAACGGTTACATCACCTGGCGCAAGGCCAAAGACAGTGTCGGCTTCGATGTCGCGCAACTGCTCAAAGACAAGCCGCACCTGCAGGCCAAGTACCCACTGCTGAAAACGGGTGCGCGGCGCTTCCTGGTCGGCTAATCCCACCCCGCTCAACCACTCCCTCCCCTTGGCCAGTCCATGCAGTTCGCGCTGCGTGGCTGGCCTTTTTTCGTTTGCAGGAGAACCACCATGCTCAAAGGTTTGGCAATCACCCCGCCCGTGCTCGGACGGATTTCCATCGGTAAAGTCATCGAGAAGAACGGCAAGCGCCTGCCGGAGAAGGATGACCAATTCACCATTACCTCGCAGGTACAAGGCAAGGACGGCTGGCTGCTGCATCCGCTCAACGATGAGCTACGCCAGGGTAAGGACGACAAGCTGCGCAGCATTCCGGTACGACTGCTGTTCAACGAACCGGAGCTGAACTTCAGGGCTGACTACACACTGTTCGACCGGCAGTCTGGCCGGCCGCTGTGCGTGGGCAATGGTGAGACCTGTAAACGCGTTACCCAGGACGGCATGCAGTCGTTGCCTTGTCCATCACCGGATGCCTGCTCTTTGGCTAAGGGCGGAGCCTGCAAGCCCTATGGCCGACTGAACGTGCTGATTGGTGATGACGATCCGCTGGGTAGCTTTGTATTCCGCACCACCGGTTTCAACAGCATCCGCACCCTGGCCGCACGCCTGCATTACTTCCAGGCCATCTCGGGTAACCGCCTGGCTTGTCTCCCGCTGGAGTTGCGCCTGCGTGGCAAGTCGACACGCCAGAGCCATGGCACGCCGATCTTCTACGCCGACCTGACGGTACGCGGCGGCATGGACATGACCGAGGCGCTGCGCCTGGCCACTGAGCTCGATGAACAACGGCAAACGGCGGGCTTCAATCAGAACGCGCTGGACGAAGCGGCAAAGCGGGGCTTCGGCAACGGCGCCTTCGAAGACAGCGAGGAAGACATCGGCGCCATCGTCGAAGAGTTCTTCCCCGCCGAAAGCAGCACTGATCAACCGCCACCTAAATCTGCCCCGCAGCCATCGGGCAAACCTAGCCTGGCTGAAAAGCTGGAAGCACAAGCACAACATCAATCCCTGAACGCCTGAGCCTGGCCCCAGGCCAAAGGAGCTGATTATGAGACTGCACAAAATCAAGGCCGGCGAGACCGCTGGCACCTACCTGATCGAATCCCCAGTCACCGAATACGACATCCTGCTGATGGCCAAACAGCTGGCCAGCCTACGCCTGCGCCGGGGACGGCAACTGACGGCACCACGGGACGTATTCAATCATCTGCAGGCGCTACTCGAAGGCTACGAATACGAGGTCTTTGCCCTGCTAATGCTTGATTGTAAGCACCGGGTCATTGCCTTTCACGAGCTGTTCCGGGGCACCTTGGACGGAGCAAGCGTCTACCCCCGGGAGATCGTTAAAGTCGCCTTGGAACACAACGCTGCTGCCGTGATTCTGGTGCACAACCACCCCTCCGGCGATCCCGAACCCAGCCAGGCGGACCGCACGCTGACCAACAAACTAAAGGAGGCGCTGAATCTGGTCGGAGTGCGGACGCTGGATCACATCATCGTGGGGCACGAAGGCTGTGTGTCGCTAGCAGAACAGGGTTACCTGTAAGGAGGCGGTATGAAGCCGGTGCTACGCACCCTCGTTTCAGCATTCATGTTTGCCGGCATCTTTGCTGGCTGCCTGGCGATATTGCTGCTGGTGATTCTGATGGTGCGCTTTCCGCCACTGATTCTGGTCGTGGTTTTGGCCTGCTGGATTTACCGCAAAGTACGCATTCCGGATCATTTATGAGCAGCAAAAAGGGTAGCCGCAGCTACCCTTTTTTTGCCTTGTTTGCTTATGTTTGCGGGGATAAATCCAGCTCATTGGACAGCTCGTAACGCGTCAAAAGCTCAGTATCAGCCTGACAGGTATAGCTAGCTATCAGCCCCGACAAGGTAGTGTTTGGCGCGACCGCCGTATGCGGCACCAACAGATAGGTCCAAGGCTTCCCCCCAACCTTCTGGCTGTGGCAGACAGTGGCAATGTGCGCCCACAGCGCAGCGAGTTCTGCTTTTTGCAGCACCGATACTTCCTTCATCTGATCGGCACGTTTTGTCTCAATGATCAAAAGACGATCATTGCTTTCGGCAACAAAGTCCGGCTGATAAGGAAGGCCATCCGAGCTGTACAGCTTGAATTGATTGGGCCCTGGTTTCATCCACAGCTTAACGCTCGCGTCTCTTTCAAGCAGTTCACTCATCAGCCGCTCTGAGTCCGAGTCAAACTTGGCCAAGTGATAGCAAGATTTTTTGAACCCGCTGAATATGTATTTTTTTATTTCATTCAGCTTCTCAGGCGCCTTACGGAAGTCAGAAGCGTACTTAGGTTCTGTACGAAAAGTCTGAGGAGATAGAATCGGTGCCATGACAGGCTGGAGATCCGCATAGCAAAGCGTTACGAGCTCCCTGATGCGGCTTGGGAGCTGATCAAGGATCTGGTTTCCCCCGAACAGAAGATGGGACGACCTCGCAGTGATGACCGATTGATGCTCAATGGCATCCTCTGGGTCTTGTGCTCAGGTGCAGCCTGGCGTGACATGCCGGAGCGCTTCGGCCCGTGGTCGACGGTCTACCAGCGTTTTCGCGACTGGCGCGACGATGGCACATTCGATCAAGTACTTGAGCGTTTGCACATCCGGCTGAACCAGGAAGGCCTGATTGATCTGGATACCTGGATGATCGACTCAACAGCGGTGCGAGCAACCCGAGCTTCTTCTGGAGCCGGGAAAAAGGGGGGCCAGAAGAGCCGGTAGACCATGCGTTGGGACGTAGCCGAGGCGGCCTGACCACCAAGATCCACATGGTCTGCGACGCCAACGGCATACCTCTACGCTTTTTGCTGACACCGGGTCAGGCCAGCGACATATCGAATGCCCAGGTACTTCTCGATCAGGTACGCATCCCCGGCAAGCAAGGTCGGCCCCGCAAGCGCTGCCGCTGGTTGCTGGCAGACAAGGGTTACGATGCCGAGCAGCTGCGTCAGTACTGCGACCGTTACCGAATGCAGCCTGTGATTCCACTGCGAACCATGAAACGTAAGCCCAAGCCAGGATTACCAAGGCTGTTCGATCGCCCGAAATACCGGCAGCGCAACATCATCGAGCGCATGTTCGGCTGGCTAAAGGAGAGCCGCAGGATCGGCACTCGTTACGACAAGCTGGCAAGAAGTTTTGCCGCGATGGTCACGCTGGCTTGCACGCTGCGGTGTTTGCGTCAGTACTTTTCGTACAGAACCTAAAAGCCGATTCGCTGCGCCCCAAGCAACAGCGGCGCAGTGCCAAGGCGCTGT
>CAZFKQ010000023.1:0-24431 GCA_964518735.1 uncultured Pseudomonas sp. | reverse complement strand
TGGTGGTCGGCCACCGGGTTGTAGCTGACCACCGGCACGATGAAGTCGGCCGGAATCAACTGGGTGCCCTGGTGTAGCAGCTGGTGGTAGGCATGCTGGCCGTTGCAGCCAACACCACCCCAGATCACCGGGCCGGTATCGGTGCTGACCGGGCTGCCGTCCTGGCGCACGCGCTTGCCGTTGGACTCCATGTCCAGTTGCTGCAGGTGCTTGGTGATATTGCGCAGGTAATGGTCGTACGGCAGGATCGCGTGGCTCTGTGCGCCCCAGAAGTTGCCATACCAGACGCCTAGCAGGGCCAGCAGTACAGGCATGTTCTTCTCGAACGGGGCGCTACGGAAGTGCGTGTCCATGTTGTAGGCGCCGGACAGCAGCTCCTTGAAGTTGGACATGCCGATGGCCAGGGCGATCGGCAGGCCGATGGCCGACCACAGCGAGTAGCGGCCGCCGACCCAGTCCCACATCGGGAAGACGTTCTTCTCACGGATGCCGAAACCGATGGCCGCTTCCTTGTTGCTGGTGACGGCAATGAAGTGGCGGTAGAGCTTTTCCTCGGTGCCGCCGCGGGCCAGGTACCAGGTACGTGCAGCCTGAGCGTTTTTCAGAGTTTCCAGGGTGCTGAAAGACTTGCTGGAAACGATGAACAGGGTGGTTTCCGCATTGAGCTTGGCCGCCAGTTCATGGAACTCGCTGCCGTCAATATTGGCCAGGTAGTGGCAGCGCACGCCGTTCTGGGTGAAGGGCAGTAGCGCCTCGGAGACCAGCTGCGGGCCGAGGAAGGAGCCGCCGATGCCGATATTGACCACGTCGGTGATGGTCTTGTCGCTGTAGCCGCGCCACATGTTGCTGTGGATGCGCCCGACGATGTCGGTCATCTGGTGCAGCACGCGGTGCACGTCGGGCATCACGTTGACCCCGTCGACCTTGACGCAGTCACCGATGGGGCGGCGCAGGGCCGTGTGCAGGGCCGGGCGACCTTCCGAGGCATTCAACTGTTCGCCGTTGAACAGCGCTTCGATGGCTTGTTTCAGGCCTGCTTCCCGGGCCAGGTTGACCAGCAGGTCGCGGGTTTGCTGGCTGATCAGGTTCTTCGAATAGTCGAGGAACAGGCCGCTGGTGCTCATGGAGAAGCGCTCGAAACGCTTGGCGTCGCTGGCGAAGGCTTCGCGCATGCTGAACTGCTGCATGTCCTCGCGGTGCTGGCGCAGGGCCTGCCAGGCGGCCAGGGTGGTGACGTCGAGCGGGTGCTGGTGGTACGCCATGAGCGGCTATTTCCTTGTTATGCGGCCGGTGTGCTGTGGAGTATTAAACAAACCGTTGAAAGCTACCTGCGTTGTCGGTGTGCCGTCGAGCACGACCTCGACTGCCCAGCCAATGTATTCAACGGCCTGTAAAAAAGCCCGGAAGGTTCCGGGCTTGGAGTGTAGCGGTAGCGGTCGGGGTCAGGCGACCTGCACGGGAATCGCATTGCTGGTGTGGCTCAGCTCGCCATCGGCTGCCATATAGAGCACGCGCGGCTGGAAGTTGACCAGCTCGGCTTCGCTGTAGTGGGCATAGGCGCAGATGATCAGGCGGTGACCGACACCGGCCTTGTGCGCGGCGGCACCGTTGACCGAGATGATCTTCGAGCCTTCCTCGCCGCGGATGGCGTAGGTGGTGAAACGCTCGCCGTTGTCGACGTTGTACAGCTGGATCTGCTCGTATTCGCGGATGCCGGAGAGGTCCAGCCATTCGCCGTCGATGGCGCAGGAGCCTTCGTAGTCGAGCACCGCATGGGTGACGATGGCGCGGTGCAATTTGGCCTTGAGCATGATGGCGTGCATGGCAGTTTCCTCGTCAGTACCTTGGGCGGCGGCAGAGTTTGCCCGAACCCCGAACAGTGTTCAAGGTCACAAAACGACCGCTTTCAGCAGTCGAATGCCAGGTTGTCGATCAGCCGGGTGGCGCCCATGAAGGCCGCGCCGAGAACCACCAGCTGGCTATCCGTGGCGCAGGCCGGACGCAGGCTGCCGGCTTCGCGGATCTCCAGGTAGTCGGGGCGAAAGCCCGCTTTCTCGAGGACGGCTTTGCCTTCGCTCTCGAGCTGGGCGAAGTCGCGCCGCCCGCCGCGGATGGCCTCGGCGAGCTGGTTCAGCGTTCGGTACAGGGCGGGGGCGCTGGCGCGTTGCTCGTCGTTCAGGTAGCCGTTGCGCGAGGACAGAGCCAGGCCGTCGGCAGCGCGCACGGTTGGCTCGCCCATGATCTGCACAGGCAGGTCGAGGTCGTGTACCAGAGTGCGGATCACCGCCAGCTGCTGGAAGTCCTTCTCGCCAAAAATGGCCAGATCCGGCTGCACCATGTTGAACAGTTTGGTGACCACGGTGGCCACGCCATCGAAGTGGCCGGGACGGCTGCCACCGCAGAGTCCTTCGGACACACCGCGGACGCTGACCAGTGTCTGGCCAGTCATGCCATTGGGGTACATTTCCTCGACATCCGGGTGGAACAGCAGGTGGCAGCCGGCCGCGACCAGTTTTTCCTGGTCGGCCACGAGGGTGCGCGGGTACTTGGCCAGGTCTTCGTTGGGGCCGAACTGCAGCGGGTTGACGAAGATGCTGGCAACCACGAAGTCGGCACGCTGGCCGGCTTTCTCCACCAGGGCAATGTGGCCCTCGTGCAGGTTACCCATGGTCGGCACGAAGGCAATGCGTTTGCCTTCGCCGCGCGCGCGCGCCACGGCGGCGCGCAGTTCGAGTACGGTCTTGACGGTGTTCATGCGGAGAATCCGTGTTCCTCGGCGGGGAAGCTGACTTCTTTGACGGCCTGGACGTAGGCGGCGAGGGCGGCCTGGATGGTTGGCTGTCCCTGCATGAAATTCTTCACGAACTTCGGCGTCCGACCGGTCAGGGACAGGCCGAGCATGTCGTGCAGCACCAGAACCTGGCCGTCGGTGGCCGAGCCAGCGCCAATACCGATCACCGGGATCTTCAGTGATTGACTGATCTCGGCAGCCAGTTCGCTGGGCACGCATTCGAGCAGGACCATGGCGGCGCCGGCCTGCTCCAGGGCCATGGCATCGGCACGCAGCTGGCGCGCGGCGGCATCACCGCGGCCTTGCACCTTGTAGCCACCAAACACATTGACTGCCTGTGGGGTCAGGCCCAGGTGGGCGCAGACCGGCACGCCACGCTCGGCCAGTTGGCGAATCGGTTCGGCCAACCAGGCGGCACCTTCCAGCTTGACCATATGCGCACCGGCCTGCATCAGGGCGGCGCAGCTGGCGAAGGTCTGCTCCAGGGTGGCGTAGGCCATGAACGGCAGGTCACTGAGGATCAGCGCGCCCTGATTGCCGCGTTTGACCGCGGCGGTGTGGTAGGCCATGTCGGCAACACTCACCGGCAAGGTGCTGTCATGGCCCTGCAGGACCATGCCGAGGGAGTCGCCGACCAGCAGCACGTCCACGCCGGCCTGGCAGGCTGCCTGGGCGAAGGTGGCATCGTAGGCGGTGAGCATGGCGATCTTCTCGCCCTTCTGCTTGAGGCCCAGCAAGGTGCTTACGGTTGTATCTGGCATCAACGGTTCCTCATCAGCAGGCCGGGTGAAACGAGGCGCTTGTGGCGCGGGCTCACGGCCTGATAAACAGCGGTTCTGCACCGCCTCAGGGCAACGGGACGCCTATAGTCCCGATGGGGGTGCATGAAGTCAATCGCGGGTGTTACCTGCCGTGTTACGTCGTTACCTGTTGTGCTGGTAGGCGCTCCAGGCCCTCGAACGGGCAGGCCGCCAACAACTCGCGCAAGTAGCGACCATCGGGCAGCTGCAGTTCACCGGCGATTTCCGCCAGTGGATAGAGCACGAAGGCTCGGGCGTGCATGTGGTAATGAGGGACAGTCAGGCGCTCTTCAGCAAGGCGGCGCTGGCCGAATAGCAGGATGTCGAGGTCGAGCGTGCGCGGCCCCCAGCGCTGGTCCTTGCGTACCCGGCCCTGTTCCAGTTCGATCGCTTGCAGGGCGTCGAGCAGTTCGAGCGGCGTCAGGCGGGTATCCAGAGCGGCGACTGCATTGACATAGCGCGGTTGATCGGACGGGCCCAGCGGGTCGCTGATATAGAAGGACGATACGCCCGCCAGCTGGCTACCGGGCAGGCGCTCAATGGCCACCAGAGCGTCGCGCAGTTGCTGCAGGGGTTCGGCCAGATTGCTGCCGAGCCCGAGGTAGACCCGTTCCATCTTATTCGCCAGCAGGCGCGTCGGTGCGCGGTCCACGGCGCTTGTTGCGGCCACCGCGGCGGCGCTTGCGTGCCGGGGCGTCACCGCCTTCTTCCTGACGATTGCTGAGGTCGCGGATCATGCTGCGGCGCTCGCTGTCGGTGGCATCCTGGTAGTCGGTCCACCAGTCACCCAGGCCCCCTGTTTCTTCGCCGGCATCTTCGCGCAGTAGCAGGAAGTCATAGCCGGCGCGGAAGCGAGGATTCTCCAGCAGCAGATCGGCGCGTTTGCCACTGCGCCGTGGCAGGCGCTCCTGCATGTCCCAGATCTCGCGGATGGGCAGGGTAAAGCGTTTCGGGATGGCGATGCGCTGGCACTGCTCGACGATCAGGTCGTGGGCGGCTTCCTGCATGGCCGGGATCGGCGGCATGCCGCGATCCTGCAGTTGCAGTACGCGTGCCGGCAGGGCGGGCCAGAGCAGGGCGGCGAAGAGGAAGGCCGGCGTGACCGGCTTGCCGAGGGCTATGCGCTCATCGGTATTGGCCAGTGCCTGACGGATCAGCGTGTCGGTGTAATCCGGGTTGCGCTTGAGTGCCGCAGCGCTGGCCGGGAACAGCGGCGCGAACAGGTCGTACTCGACCAGTAGCTCGTAGGTACGCTCGGCATAGCCGGCGAGAAACAGCTTGAGCACTTCGTCGAACAGGCGCGCGGAAGGAATGTCGCGCAGCTTCGAGGCCAGCTGGCGGATTGGTGTGGCGCTGTGTTTCTCGATATCAAAGTCGAGTTTGGCGGCGAAGCGTACGGCGCGCAGCATGCGTACCGGGTCTTCCAGATAGCGCTGCTCGGGATCGCCAATCAGGCGGATCAAGCGGTTGCGGATGTCATGTACGCCGTGGGCGTAATCGAGGATGCGCTCGCCGGTAACGTCGAAATACAGCGCATTGATGGTGAAGTCGCGGCGCTGGGCGTCGTCCTCCAGGCTGCCATAGACGTTGTCACGCAGGATGCGTCCGCTCTCGTTGCGCGAGGACAGGTGACTGTCTTCCTCGTCGTCACCCTGGGGGTGGTTGGCGCGGAACGTGGCCACTTCGATGATCTCGCGGCCGAAGTGCACATGCGCCAGCTTGAAGCGGCGGCCAATCACCCGGGCATTGCGGAACTCGGCGCGCACTTGTTCCGGCGTAGCGCTGGTGGCGACGTCGTAGTCCTTGGGCTGCATGCCGAGCAGCATGTCGCGCACGCAACCACCGACCAGGTAGGCTTGGTAACCGGCGTGCTGCAGGCGCTCCACCACATTCACCGCATTGCGGCTGAACTTCGCCCGTTGCAGGGCGTGCTGGCGGCTACTCAGAACCTCGGGGGTGCTGCGTGGATGGGCTTTGCGCTTCAGGGGCGAGCGTAAGGACTTGAACAGCTTTTTCAGCATGGGGGGCACTGTGTAATGGAGATAACGGTCGTTTCAGCGCGTCGTAAGGCGTCTGTATGAAAAGATGAGACGGAAAACGATAGACTGAAAAATGCATTAGAACGCACGGTTGGCGCGGATTCTAGCACTGGGGAGGGGGATGGTGAATTAAATGGCAGGCTGGGGATAGTAAAGCTACTGGGGGAGCCTAGGCTCCCCCCCAAGTAGGTGCGTGCTTTGTTTTTGTTATTATTGCGGGCCTGTTGTTTTTGTTGGTTGGCCCGTTTTTGGTAGCCCAATTCGGGTACCAGGAGCAAACGGATTACTTTGGATGCTGATAGTGCCTTGATCAATCCTTGACCCAACCAGTTCAGGTGCTGTCTTAAGACAGTTTTATTGTTCTCAGTCTGGCTGTGGGGCGAACCCCAAGGGCAAATCCTCTCCAAAATGATCAGTTAGCTGCGCCTCCGCCTTGTTGTTTTTATTGTGCTGGAGTCGTTCTGTCTTATTTTTATTGTGGTGTTTCTGGTTTGTTATTGTTGTTGTACCAGAGATAAAGCAGAACCCGTGCCAGTTTTTGAGAATCCTTATTTATCAAGGGCTTGAGGATTTCGTTCGGGGTGTTGTGCACAAGAAAAGCCGGGCTCTCGTTACCGATGAACCCGGCTTTTGTTACGCGATGTTTGTCCGGGTAACAGCGGGTGGAACCTTTTTGTGCAGGTTTGGTCGCCGGGGTAACGCGGCGGGCACGATTGGGGCAGTGGCTCAACCGGGCAGAAAGCATAAGGGCGCCTTGCGGCGCCCTTGCTGTTGTCGGTGGGTGTCGTCCAGCGTCAGGAGCCGGTAGCGGCGCCCGACTTGCGTCGCGGAATACCCAGGCGCTGGCGTCTCTCCCACAGGCACTTGCGACTGATGCCGAGCTTGCGCGCCAGCTCCGTCTCGGTCATGTGGTCCTGATGCTCCAGTACGAAGTGCTGGAAGTAGTCTTCCAGGGAGAGGTCTTCAGTGGGCTCGTGGTTGCTGGCGGAGCTGTGATTGCCCTGCTCGTCGAAGTAACCGTCTTCCAGATCGTCCAGTTCGATATCGATACCTAGCAGCTCGGCAGATATCTCTGCACTCTCGCAGAGAATCACTGCGCGCTCGATGGCGTTTTCCAGTTCACGCACGTTGCCGGGCCAGGGGTAGTGGCGGATCGCCTGCTCGGCGTCGCTGGCAAAGCGCAGATCTTCACGGCCCATGCGGGTGCACTGGCGCAGCAGAAAGGCCTTGGCAATCTCGTTGACGTCGGCGCCGCGCTCGCGCAGGGGTGGCAGTTTGAGGGCGATGACGTGCAGGCGGTAATAGAGGTCTTCGCGGAACTGACCGACCTTGGCCAGGTTTTTCAGGTCGCGGTGGGTGGCGGCGATCAGGCGCACGTCGACCTTCTGCGACTGCACCGAGCCAACCCGGCGAATCTCGCCTTCCTGCAGTACGCGCAGTAGGCGCGCTTGCGCCTCCAGGGGTAGTTCACCGATCTCGTCGAGGAACAGGGTGCCGCCGTCAGCCGCTTCGACCAGGCCGGCGCGCCCGGCGCTGGCGCCGGTGAAGGCGCCTTTTTCGTGGCCGAACAGTTCCGACTCGATCAGACTTTCCGGAATCGCCGCGCAGTTGACCGAAATCAGCGGCGCCTTGGCGCGGCGTGACAGGTTGTGCAGGGCGCGGGCGACCAGCTCCTTGCCCGTGCCGGACTCGCCCTGAATCAGTACGTTGGAGTCGGTTGGCGCGACCTTGCGGATCTTGCCGTAGAGATCCTGCATGACAGCGCAGGAGCCGATGATGCCGATATCACCATCCGCGCTGGCGGCCGGCTTGCCGGCATTCTTGCTCGGGCTTTCCGCTGGTTTGCTGCGTGCCTCCTGATGATCGCGCAGGATGCGTGCCGCAGCCTGAAGCATTTCGTCGTGGTCAAAGGGTTTGGCGATGTAGTCGACCGCGCCCATCTTCATCGAGTCCACCGCCGAACGCAGGCTGGCATAGCTGGTCATGATCAGCACCGGAGTGCCTTCGGCCAGCTTGATCAGCTCGGTGCCGGGCGCGCCGGGCAGGCGCAGGTCGCTGACGATCAGGTCGAAGCCGGGGATGCTGTAGCGCTCCTGGGCCTCCTGCACCGATCCGGCTTCGCTGACCTGGTACTGGTTGCGTTCCAGCAGGCGGCGCAGCGCCGAGCGGATGATGGTTTCGTCTTCGACGATGAGGATATGAGGCATTGATTCTCTCTCGACGGTCTCGAGTCTGTTCAGGCTGGGTGGCGCGTCTGGCTCAGACTCGCACGGCCCTGAACAGGCTCATAGTTCACTGCTTAGGTCGCTACGGACGTCGCTTCGATATAGCGCGGCAGCGTCACACGGAAACGGGTTCCGAGTTGGCGTTCGGGGTCGGCCGGGCTGTCGATGATGATCTGCCCATAATGCTCTTCCACGATGGAATAGACCAGAGCAAGACCCAGCCCGGTGCCCTTGCCCGGATCCTTGGTGGTGAAGAACGGCTCGAACAGGCGATCCATGATGGCTCTGGGAATACCACTGCCTTCGTCCTCGACGATCAGTTGCACGCTCTGCTCGGTTGCCTCGCTGCTGACGCGGATGACACCGCCGGTCGGCGAGGCATCGCGGGCGTTGGACAGCAGGTTGATCAGCACCTGGGCCAGGCGTTGCGGGTCGCCCTTGGCCAGGTGGTCCGGGTCGCACAAGTTGAAGAACTGCACCTCGGTGGCGTTGCGGTTGAGCGACAGCAGGCTGATCGCGTCCTGTGCCACGGCAGCCAGGCTGACCGGGTATTCGGCGCGCTGCTGGGCGCCGGCATGGGCAAAGTTCATCAGCGACTGGACGATGCGCGAGATGCGCTTGGTCTGATCGATGATCTGTGAGCTGAGTTCGGCGACCTCATCGTCGTCCTCGCGCTCCTCGCGCAGGTTCTGCGCCAGGCAGGCGATGCCGGTGACCGGGTTGCCGATTTCGTGGGCTACCCCGGCGGCCAGGCGGCCGATGCTGGCCAGGCGCTCGGAGTGCACCAGCTGGTCTTCCAGCACGCGAGTCTCGGTAACGTCCTCGATCAGCAGTACCAGGCCGCTGTTACCCGGTGCCAGCGGCTCGTCGATAGCGGCCTTGTGCAGGTTGATCCAGCGCTCTTCGCCGTCCAGGGTCAGTTGCTGTTTATGCAGGTGTTCGTCGTCCTGGCGGATGAAGCGGCTCAGCAGGCTTTGCCAGGGTTCATCGAGGGCGTCGAGGCGCGAGCCGACCACGCGCAGGGCCGGGATCGCCGTGAGGTCTTCCAGGGCGCGGTTCCACATGAGGATTTCCTGGTCCTTGGCCAGCGAGCAGACACCCATTGGTAACTCTTGCAGGGTCTGCCGATGGAAGCGGCGCAGGGCATCCAGCTCGGCGGCCAGGCCGGTGAGGCGCGACTGGTAATCCTCCAGGCGGCTCTCGATGAAGTGGATGTCTTCGCTGATATAGCTTTCGCTGCCGCTCTTGTAAGGCAGGAAGGTCTCGACGATGTCCTGGGCCACGCTGGGGCCCATCAGGCCGGAGAGGTTGGCTTCGATGCGGTCGCGCAGGCGGCGCAGGGCATAAGGGCGGCGCTCGTCGAAGGGCAGGTGCAGGTCGTGCAGAGCCTGTTCGACTTCCTTCTGTGCGGTTTTGGCACCCAGCGGCTTGGCCAGCTGGGCGGCGAAGTCCTGGGGTGCGGTGGCCAGCAGCTCGCGGCGTTGCGGACGCCGCACGTTGTCCACGGTGCAGGCTTCGGCTGCGCTCTTCTCCTCGGGGCTGGCTTCGGTGAACAGCGAGATCAGGGTGAATACCAGCACGTTGGCTGCCAGCGAGCCGATTGCCGCCAGGTGCCAGCTGTTGTCGTCGAGGGTGTAGATGACATTGAACAGCGGTAGCTGCATGCCCTGCAGGTTGCTCACCAGCGGCAGCAGCATGCTTACCGCCCAGACCAGCGCGCCGGTCAGCAGGCCGGCGATAAAGCCGCGACGGTTGGCGGTCGGCCAGTACAGCACCGACAGCGCGCCGGGAAGAAACTGCAGGGTGGCGACGAAGGCGACGATGCCCAGGTTGGCCAGGTCCTGTTCCGCACCGAGCAGCAGGTAGAAACCATAGGCAGCCATGATGATGGCGATGATCAGCGCGCGGCGCGTCCATTTCAGCCAGCGGTAGATATTGCCCTCGGCCGGCGGCTGGTACAGCGGCAGCACCAGGTGATTGAGGGCCATGCCGGACAGCGCCAGGGTAGTGACGATGATCAGCCCGCTGGAGGCCGACAGGCCGCCGACATAGGCGATCAGCGCCAGCGCCGGGCTGTTTACCGCGATACCCAGACCAAGCGTGAAGTATTCCGGGTTGGTGGTGGCGCCCAGCTTGAGCCCGGCCCAGAGAATCAGCGGTACCGACAGGCTCATCAGCAGCAGGAACAGCGGCAGGCCCCAGCTGGCGCTGACGATGGCGCGCGGATTGAGATTCTCGGTGAAGGTCATGTGGTACATGTGCGGCATGACGATGGCCGAGGCGAAGAACACCAGCAGCAGGGTGCGCCACGGGCCTTCCTGCAGCGGCGTGTGCAGGGCGGTGAGCGAGGCCTGGTTCTGCAGCAGCCACAGCTCCAGCTCGCCGGGACCGCCGAATACCCCGTACAGGGCGTACAGGCCGATACCACCAAGAGCCAGCAGCTTGACCACCGACTCGAAGGCGATGGCGAACACCAGGCCTTCATGTTTTTCCCTGGTGGCGATATGCCGGGCGCCGAAGAGGATGGTGAACAGCGTGATCAGCGCGCAAAAACCCAGGGCAAAGCGATTCTGCAGCGGTTCGCGGGTGAGGATACCGATCGAGTCGGCCACCGCCTGGATCTGCAACGCCAGCAGCGGCAATACGCCGATCAGCATGAACAGGGTGGTCAGCGCGCCGGCCCAGCTGCTGCGAAAGCGAAAGGCGAACAGATCGGCCAGCGACGACAGCTGGTAGGTGCGGGTAATGCGCAGGATCGGATAGAGCAGCACCGGGGCGAGCAGGAAGGCGCCGGTGATGCCCAGGTAGCTGGCGAGGAAGCCGAAGCCGTACTGGTAGGCCAGACCGACGGTGCCGTAGAAGGCCCAGGCACTGGCGTACACGCCCAGCGACAGGGTGTAGGTCAGTGGGTGGCGGATGATCCAGCGCGGGATCAGACCCTTCTCGCTGATCCAGGCCACGCCGAACAGCAGCAGCAGGTAGGTGGCGCTGATCAGGATCAGCTGACTCAGGTCAAAGCTCGTCAGCATCGCGTGGGCTCTGGATAAAGATAAAGGGTGGTCGCCGGATTGCGCCGGTGCAGATCAGAGTTCATCGGCATCCTGTTGGCTCTGCAGGATAAAGGTGACCACGATCAGGATCAGCCACAGCAGGTAGGGCCGATACCAGGCGCCATTCGGGTCGATCCACCAGTCCATGATGGCTGGGGAAAACAGGTAGATCCCCACCACCAGGAGCAGGACCAGTCGGTAGATGTACATGCCGGGTCTCGTGTCGAAAGTGCGCCGATGGTAACGGATTAGGTCAACAGACCCTAGCGTAGCTGGGCTTCGGCCAGGGTCGCGCTGCGTGGGATGCGCGCGGCGTCCCAGTGGGCGCTGCCCCAGGCCAGCAACTCAGTGGCACTGGCATCGGCCAGCGCATCCGGCGGTTGCTGGCCGAGGGCGCGCAGGGCGCGCAGCAGCAGGGCTGGCGCCTGGTCGGCGGGCAGCGGTGGTGAGCGGTAACTTTTGCCCAGCTTGTGGCCATCCGGCTGGATGATCAACGGCACATGCAGATAGCGCGGCTGGTGCAGGCCGAGCAATTCCTGCAGGTACAGCTGGCGCGGGGTGGAATCGAGCAGGTCGGCACCGCGTACGATGTCGGTGATGCCCTGCCAGGCATCGTCCAGCACCACGGCCAGTTGGTAGGCATACAGGCCGTCGCGGCGACGGATGATGAAGTCGCCGACCTCGCGGCCCAGGTGTTGGCGGAACTCGCCCTGCACGCGGTCGCGGAAGTGGTATTCCAGCTCCGGCACGCGCAGGCGGATCGCCGCACCTTCGACCGCGTGCCCGGCATTGCGGCACAGGCCGGGGTAGATGCCGCCGTAGCCTTCCAGTTGCTTGCGCGAGCAGGTGCAGGCGTAGGCCAGGCCCTGGCTGAGCAGACGTTCGACCAGTGCGGCGTATTCGCCATGGCGCTCGCTCTGGCGCACCAGCGGGCCGTCCCATTCGAATCCGTAGGTTTCCAGGGTGCGCAGGATGGCGTCCTGGGCGCCGGGTTCCTCGCGTGGCGGATCGAGGTCTTCCATGCGCAGCAGCCACTGCCCGCCGCCGCTGCGGGCGTCGAGGTAGGAGGCGAGGGCGGCGACCAGTGAGCCGAAATGCAGGTAGCCACTGGGCGTGGGGGCAAAGCGCCCGATGTAGGCGGGAGAAGTCATGGCGAACAGGCTATCTGCAGCAGGCAGCAGAGGCCAGTGCAGTTATCGGCAGGCAGAAACGAAACGGGGCGCTTGCGCGCCCCGTGCGGGATCAGGAACCGATCTGTTTTTCCTTGATTTCCGCCAGCGTCTTGCAGTCGATGCACAGGGTCGCGGTCGGGCGGGCTTCGAGGCGGCGGATGCCGATCTCGACGCCGCAGGAATCACACCAGCCGTATTCGTTGTCTTCGATCAGCTGCAGGGTTTCGTCGATCTTCTTGATCAGTTTGCGCTCGCGGTCACGGGCGCGCAGTTCCAGGCTGAACTCTTCTTCCTGGCTGGCACGGTCGGCCGGATCCGGGAAGTTGGCTGCTTCGTCCTGCATGTGGTGCACGGTGCGATCCACTTCCTGCATCAGCTCCAGCTTCCACTTGTTGAGGATGCCGGTGAAGTGAGCGCGCATCGGGTCGCTCATGTATTCCTCGCCCTTTTTCTCTTTATAGGGCTCGAAACCACGGGCCAGCTGACTACTGCTTGGTTTTGCTTTGGTGGGCATGGATGGCCGCCTCTCACTCTCTCTGATCCACTTAGCGCAGGATCTGTTCCTTTACCGGCAGGGCCGGGCCTGCGGCTGCAAGCGGGCGAACTTACCAGATCAATTCGGGCGATGCTACTCCCGGTTGTCCAGGCTGCTGCACGATCCTGCGCAAAGTTTGCTGCGCGTCGGTCCTGCTGGGTTGCTGTCAGGCTCTGGCTCGCAAGATGTTGAGCAGGAACTACGCGGGGCAGTCAGTTAGAATCGCCCCTTTGCTTGAATAAATAAAGGAAGGCCAATGGCCCAGCCCTTCAGTGCGCGCAGCCGCGCCATCGAACCGTTTCACGTCATGGCTCTGCTGGCTCGCGCCAACGAGTTGCAGGCGGCCGGCCATGATGTGATCCATCTGGAAATCGGCGAGCCGGACTTCACCACTGCCGAGCCGATCATCCGTGCCGGTCAGGCGGCGCTGGCCGCCGGGCATACCCGCTACACGGCGGCGCGTGGTATTCCCCAGCTCCGCGAGGCGATCGCCGGCTTCTATGCCAGTCGCTATGGCCTGAGCGTCGACCCCGAACGCATCCTGATCACCCCCGGTGGCTCCGGTGCTCTGTTGCTGGCTGCCAGCCTGCTGGTCGATCCGGGTAAGCACTGGCTGCTGGCCGATCCCGGCTACCCGTGCAATCGCCACTTCCTGCGCCTGGTCGAAGGCGCCGCGCAGTTGGTGCCGGTCGGCCCGGACAGCCGCTACCAGCTGACTCCGCAGCTGGTCGAGCGGCACTGGGATAACGACAGCGTCGGCGCCCTAGTCGCCTCGCCAGCCAACCCGACCGGCACCCTGCTGCATAAGGATGAGCTGGCCGCGCTGTCGACCTCGCTGAAAGAACGTGGCGGCCATCTGGTGGTGGACGAGATCTACCACGGCCTGACCTACGGCTGCGACGCCAGCAGCGTGCTTGAAGTGGATGACGACGCCTTTGTTCTCAACAGCTTCTCCAAGTATTACGGCATGACCGGCTGGCGCCTGGGTTGGCTGGTGGCGCCGACGAACGCGGTGAGCGAGCTGGAGAAACTGGCGCAAAACCTCTACATAAGCGCGCCGTCGATGGCCCAGCATGCCGCGCTGGCCTGCTTCGAACCGGCGACTCTGGCGATCTTCGAGGAGCGCCGGCACGAGTTTCAGCGCCGCCGCGACTACCTGCTGCCGGCCCTGCGTGAGCTGGGGTTCAGGATTGCCGTGGAGCCGGAAGGGGCCTTCTATCTGTATGCCGACATCTCTGCCTTTGGTGGCGATGCCTACGCCTTCTGCCAGCACTTTATCGAGACCGAGCACGTGGCCTTCACTCCGGGCCTGGATTTCGGTCGTTACCAGGCCGGGCACCATGTGCGCTTCGCCTACACCCAGACCGTCGAGCGCCTGCAGCAGGCGGTCGAGCGCATAGCCCGTGGCCTGAAGACCTGGCGCCCCGATGCAGTTTGATCCGCCATTGGAGGAAGGCCGCCTGCTGCGCCGCTACAAGCGTTTTCTCGCCGATATCGAGACTGCCAGCGGCGAACAGCTGACCATTCACTGCCCCAACACCGGCTCGATGCTCAACTGCATGAGCGAAGGCTGTCGGGTCTGGTTCAGCCGCTCCAGCGATCCCAAGCGCAAACTGCCGGGCAGCTGGGAAGTGGGCGAGACGCCGCAAGGGCGGCTGGCCTGCATCAATACTGCGCGGGCCAACGCACTGGTCGAGGAAGCGCTGCGTGCCGGGGTGATCACTGAACTGGCCGGTTTCACTGAACTCAAGCGCGAGGTGCGGTTTGGCGAGGAAAACAGTCGAGCGGATTTTCGTCTCGACTACGCCACTGGCCCGGCCTGGATCGAAGTGAAAAGCGTGACCCTGGGTTTCCCCGATACGGCCGTGGCGGCCTTTCCCGATGCCCGCACCGAACGCGGCGCCAAGCACCTGCGCGAATTGGCGAGCCTGGCGCGCCAGGGCGTGCGGGCGGTGCAGCTGTATTGCGTGAACCTCACGGGCATCGAGGCTGTGCGCGCGGCGGCGGAAATCGACCCGGCCTATGCGGCGGGCCTGGGTGAAGCCAAGGCGGCGGGTGTCGAGGTGCTGGCCTATGGTGCGGAGATCACCCCACAGGGCATGCGCCTGGTGCGACGCCTGGACGTGCTGTTGTAGGGTGGATGACGCTCTGCTCATCCACCTCGGTGGCGTGTGGGGCTGGTGGAAAACGCTGCGCGGTTGTCCGCCCTACGGCTTGATCCAGATGCCGTCGTGGTCTTCCCGACACTGCACCGCCTGCAACGCCTGCCCCGCGCACGGCCCTGTCAGGCATTCGCCACTTTCTATAAGGAACAGCGCGCCATGGTGGGCGCATTGGAGCAGGCTGCCGCTGGCGTCGAGAAAGTCATCGGCGCGCCACTCCAGGCTGAGGCCGCGGTGCGGGCAACGGTTGCGATAGACGTAGGCGTTGCCGTCGCGGCGTACCGCCAGCAATGCCAGGCCATCAAGGGAAAAGCCCCTGCTCTGGCCTTCGGCCAGCTCATGCGGGGCGCATAGCAGTTTCATGGGGAATCTCCACGCCAAGACGGGGATTATCCCGCATGGGCGTGGTTATGGGGTAGGGCGCGCGTTCTTGCGCGAACTGATGGGTTTTTAGTCCCCTCTCCCGTTTGCGGGAGAGGGCTGTATGGAGGTAGGAGGTAGAGCGAAGCAGGAAGCCAGAGCCGAGGGCTGGGGCGAGGGCGTGCTGGCCAATACCCTCTCCCCCGGCCCCTCTCCCATAAATGGGAGAGGGGAGCAAAGCGCGTTTGCGCGTGCCGGCTACTCAGTACTGCCAGGACGCCGAGACGCGGAAGCTGCGGCCGGCTTCGCTGTAGTAGTCGTCCGGCTGGGTCAGGCTGCCGGTCGGTACGTTCAGCGCGTTCCAGTAACGCTTGTCGAGCAGGTTGAACAGGCCGGCCTGTAGTTTCACGCCATCCAACTCGGCCGGCTCCCAGTAGCCGGTCAGGTCGACCACGCCATAGCCGGGCGCCTTGAAGTCGCCGTCGTTCTCGACTTGGTTGCGGGCGGCCGCCGCGCGCAGCATCAGGTCGGCGCCGTAACGTTCCTGCGCATAGCTCAGGCCGAGCAGGCTGGTGAGCGGTGCCACCGAGCTGAGGCGCTGGTTGCTTTCACGGTCCTCGCCGTTGGCCCAGGCCAGCGAACCCCAGATCTTCCAGTGCGGCACGAACTCCCAGTGGGCGGTGGCTTCGGCGCCGTAGATCTGCACCTTGGCGCGGTTCTCGGTGCGGGTCACGCCGTAGGGGTAGTTGGCCGGGTCCAGGCCTAGGCCGGCGATGGTCGCGGCGTCCAGGCTGACGTCGTCATCGATGAAGTTCTTGTAATGGTTGTCGAACAGGCTCAGCGAACCGCCCAGCTGGTCGTTGCCCAACTGCGCGCCGATCTCATAGCCGTTGCTTTCCTCGGGCTTGAGGTCGGCGTTGCCGACGCGCAGGTAGCTGCCTTCGGCGCCGTAGTTCATATACAGCTGGGTTGCGTCGGGGGCCTTGAAGCCCTGCGCCCACTGGGCGTACAGCAGCACTTCGTCGGCCGCCTGCCAGGTGCTCAGCAGGCTGGCGGAGAGCTTGTGGTCCTTGCTGGTCTCCAGGGTGCCGCTGTTTGCCGGGTTGATGTTGTTGCTGAAGTCGCGGGTCGCCTGCGGGTCCTGTTGGTAGGCATCGTAGCGCAGGCCTGGAGTGACCTTGACGCGGCCGTCGGCCAGGCTGATTTCGTCGCTGGCATACAGCGCCCACTGGCGGCCCTCGGCCTTGGGCATGTCGGCCTGGTTGGTGTGCAGGAAGTCGCAGGCGGTCGGGCCCATGTACATCGGATGGCTGGGGTCAATGGTGAAGCCCGGGCAGTTGTCGTACCCCTCGGAGACCTGCTCGGCGTTGATCTGGTACAGCTCGCCGCCGAGGGTCAGCTTGTTTGCCAGGCCGGCGATTTCGATGGTCTTGCCGATGTCGCCGGAAACCCCGTACAGCTCCTTCTCGATCTGGTTGTCACGACCGAAGGCGCCGCTCGGGTATTTGTACGGGTTGCCCGGCAGGCCGAAGAACAGGAAGTCGGGGATTCCGGCGCGTGAGTCGCTGAGCGTACGGATGCCGCTCTGATCGTCATGGCGGCGCAGCTTCTGCCAGTAGGCGATGGCATGGGCGCTGTCGAGCAGGCCGTTGCTGTCTTCGGCCTGGTAGGCGTAGTCGACGGACAGGCGCTGGCGCTTGTTGTGCTCGACAGTGCTGTTCTCGCCCTCCAGATAGGTGCTGCCCTGGTTGGTGCGGCTGTCGATGTCGTTCTCGCGCTCGAACACTTCGCCGGTGAAGCCGAGCTTGTGGCCGCCGTCGAAGCGCTGCTGCAGCTTGACCAGCAGGCTCTGCTGCTGGGTATCGGCCGGGTTGGCGGCGGTGCGCGCGGTGCCGTACAGGTTGTCGTCGCCGCTGCTTTCCAGTTCGTGGCCTTGGCGCTGACCGGCCTGCAGCAGCCAGGCGGTGTCCTGCACGCGCCCGGCAACGGCGGCATTCAGGCCCCAGCTGTCATCGACGCTGTCGTAGTCGCTCTTGATCAGGCTGCCGATGTTCTTGCCATCACGCAGCAGGTCTTGCGGATTCAGGGTGAACAGCTGCACCGCGCCACCCAGAGCGCCGGAGCCCGCCTGACTGGAGTTGGCGCCACGGACGATATCCACCGAGGACAGGCCGTTGAAGTCGATCGAGTCGAGGCCGCCCTGGGCACCGCCGGTCGGGCCCTGGCTGCGTGCGCCATCGGTCAGCCAGGGCACGCGGATGCCGTCGAGGGTGGTCAGCACGCGGTCGCGATCCAGGCCGCGGATGTTGATGCTTTCCGTGGTGCGGCTGTAGTTGACCCCTGGCTCGGCGCGCCGGCCGAGGTCATCGAAGCTGCGGATTTGCCGCTCTTCGAGGGCTTCGGCGCTGGTGCTGGTGGTGGTTGGCAGGTTGTCCTGCACGGCCTGGCCGGTGACCTGGGTGGCTGCGAGTTCGGTGCTGTTGTCCTGCGTGCCGGTGGTTTGTGCCAGCGCCAGGGCCGGGCTTAGCAACAACAGCGCCATCCATGGGCGCAGGGCGAACGGTGGGGTGGACATGCGATAACTCCCGCTGAGTGGCTCTTGATGGCCAGGTGATTTGGCGGGGTGCACGGTAATTTAAAATCATCGATTAATGCAAACGGTTATCAATAACATTGGAGTTTCATTCTTGTTGGTGTAGTCTGCGCCGACCTGGCGGGTGACCCTTCGACTGCTTTGTTTGGCAGGAGGGTTGGTACTGCCCCGCCGCCAACAGACTGCAGATCGAGAAGGACTCGTCATGACCATTGCCAATCCCGCTCCCCCCATTTCGCCGGCCCCGCTGTACCAGGCCTGGCAGCGTCTGCGCACCGAGCAAAGCGGCCTGCGGGCCCGCGATGCGGCGGCCAGGCTGGGCGTCAGCGAAGGTGAGCTGACCGCCAGCCGTCTGGGTATCGATGCCGTGCGCCTGCGTCCGGACTGGGCCGCGCTGCTGCCGGCGCTCGGTGAACTGGGCTACATCATGGCGCTGACCCGCAACGAGCATTGCGTGCATGAGCGGAAGGGCCATTACCGCGAAGTCTCGGTGATGGCCAACGGGCAGATGGGCCTGGTGGTATCGGCCGATATCGACCTGCGCCTGTTTCTCGGCGGCTGGGCCAGCGTGTTCGCCGTCGCCGAAGATACCGCCCGTGGCACCCAGCGCAGCATCCAGGTGTTCGACCGCCAGGGGCAGGCCGTGCACAAGGTGTTCCTCACCGAAAGCAGCGAGCTGAGCGCCTGGGCGCCGCTGGTCGAGCGTTTTCGTGCCGAGCAGCAGAGTGCCGAGCTGGCGCTGAAGGCGCTGGCCGAACGTCCGACGCCGCGTGCCGATAGCGAAGTAGATGTGGCTGCCCTGCGGGCCGACTGGGCTGCGCTGCAGGATACCCACCACTTCTTCGCCATGCTCAAGCGTCATGCGCTGACCCGCACCCAGGCCCTGCGCCTGGCCGGGCGCGAGTGGGCCGAGCCGCTGGACTGCGCTGAGCTGCCGAAGCTGGTGGAGGGCGCAGCCAGTGGCGAGGTGCCGATCATGGTCTTCGTCGGCAACCCGCACTGCATCCAGATCCACTCCGGGCCGGTGAACAACCTGCGCTGGATGGACAGCTGGTTCAACGTGCTCGACCCCGCATTCAACCTGCACCTGAAAACCACCGGCGTGGTCGAGCTGTGGCGGGTGCGCAAGCCGAGCAGCGACGGGGTGATCACCAGCTGGGAGGCTTTTGATGCCGACGGCGAGCTGGTGCTGCAGCTGTTCGGTGCGCGCAAGCCGGGCATCCCCGAGCGTGCCGACTGGCGTGCCCTGGCGGAAAGCGCCGTGGCCCTGGATGCATAAGAGGAAGACCAATGAATCCAGGAAAATTGCTGGCCGGCGCTTGTGCCGGTCTGTTGTTCAGCTCGGCGCTGGCGGCGGCCGAAGCCTTGCCGCAACGCTGGGTCAGCGCCGGTGGCTCGCTCAGCGAGTGGGTAGTGGCCCTGGGCGGTGAAGGCAAGCTGGTCGGGGTCGACAGCACCAGTCAGTACCCGCAATCCCTGCGCCAGCTGCCGGGGGTTGGCTACCAGCGTCAGCTGGCTGCCGAGGGGGTGCTGGCCCTGCGCCCGGACCTGCTGGTTGGCAGCGAGGAAATGGGCCCGCCGCCGGTTCTGGAGCAGCTCAAGGCGGCGGGGGTGCAGATCGAGCTGCTCTCGGCGCAGGCCAGCCTGAGTACCCTGGAGCACAACCTGCGGCGGTTGGGCCAGTTGCTCGGCACACCGCAGCAGGCCCAGGCCAGCATGGCTGCCTACCGCAAGCGCTTGCAGCGCCAGGCCGCCTGGGTCCATCAGGCGCAACGCCAGCAGCCGGCGCCGCGGGTGCTGATGTTGTTGGGGCATACCGGCAGCGCCACCCTGATGGCGGGCCAGGATACTCTGGCGGCCTGGCTGATTACCCAGGCCGGTGGGCACAACCTTAGCGCGCATCAGGGCTACAAGCCGATCTCCAGCGAAGCGCTGCTGGCGCTGGACCCCGAGGTGGTGATCTTCGCCGACCGCCGTCTTGCTGGAGAGGCTGCGCGCGCCGCTCTGCTCGAGCAGAACCCGGCCCTGGCGCAGACCCAGGCCGGCCGTGCAGGACGCTTGCTCGATCTCGATCCGACCCTGCTGGTTGGTGGTCTTGGCCCGCGTGTGCCGGATGCGCTGGCGATACTGGCGGCAGCCTTTTATCCTTCCGCGCACCCTCTGACTGCCGATAACCGCCCATGACTGCCATTGTTCGACCTCGCCCGCTACTGATTGGCTTGGGTCTGTTGCTGTTGTTGGCCGTATGGCTGTCCCTGGCGCTGGGGCCGGTCAGCCTGCCACTGGCCGATACCCTGTACGCGGCGCTGCGCCTGCTTGGCCTGCCGCTGGAAGGCGAGGGTCTGCAGCAGGCCGAACTGATCCTCGGTCAGATCCGTCTGCCGCGCAGCCTGCTCGGTCTGGCCGTGGGCGCCGTGCTGGCGCTGTCCGGGGTGGCCATGCAGGGCCTGTTCCGCAACCCGCTGGCCGATCCCGGTCTGGTCGGCGTGTCGGGCGGTGCGGCGCTGGGTGCGGCTATCGCGATTGTCGGCGGCAGTTATATGGGCGGCCTGCCGCCGGCCTTCGCGCCTTATATGTTGTCAGTCTGCGCCTTCGGCGGCGGGCTTGCGGTGACGGCCGTGGTCTACCGCTTCGGTCGCCGCGACGGGCAGACCCACGTCGCCACCATGCTTCTGGCCGGCGTGGCGATGACCGCCATGGCCGGCGCCGGGGTAGGCCTGTTCACCTACCTGGCCGACGATGCCACCCTGCGCAGCCTGACCTTCTGGAACCTCGGCAGCCTCAACGGCGCCAGCTATTCGCGGTTGTGGCCGCTGCTGCTGGTTACGGTCGGTGTAGCTCTGTGGCTGCCGCGAAGGGCGGCGGCGCTGAATGCGCTGCTGCTCGGCGAGTCGGAAGCGCGCCACTTGGGCTTCGATGTCGAGCGGATCAAGCGCGAGCTGGTGCTGTGTACCGCATTGGGCGTAGGTGCTGCCGTGGCGGCGGCCGGGCTGATCGGCTTTATCGGTCTGGTGGTGCCGCACCTGATGCGCCTGCTGGTTGGCCCCGATCACCGTGTATTGCTGCCGGCTTCGTTGTTGGCCGGCGCCAGTCTGTTGTTGCTGGCCGATCTGGTCGCGCGCCTGCTGCTGGCGCCGGCGGAGTTGCCGATCGGCATCGTCACCGCACTGCTCGGCGCGCCGTTCTTTCTCTATCTACTGGTACGGGGGCGCACCTGATGCTGCGGGCCAACCATCTGGCGGTAAAGCGCGGCCCTTGCACCGTGCTGGCGGATATCGATCTGCAGTTGCAGCCTGGCGAAGTGCTTGGTGTGCTCGGCCCCAATGGCGCGGGCAAGAGCACCCTGCTTGGCGCCCTGAGTGGCGAGCTGGCGCCGGCCCAGGGCGAAGTCAGCCTGGCTGGCCGACGTTTATCCGATTGGTCCGGACAGGAGCGAGCGCAACGCCTGGCAGTGCTGCCGCAAAGTTCGACATTGAATTTTGCCTTTCCGGTGGAACAGGTGGTCGCCATGGGGCGCTTGCCCCACGCCAGTGGCCGCGTGCGCGATGCCGAGATTGTGGCAGCCGCGTTGCAGGCAGCGGATGCCGCGCACCTGAGCGGGCGCAGCTACCTGGCACTGTCTGGTGGCGAGCGTCAGCGCGTGCACCTGGCGCGGGTGCTGGCTCAACTGTGGCCGGGCGCGGCGGGGCAGACCTTGCTGCTCGACGAGCCGACCTCGATGCTCGATCCGCTGCACCAGCACACCACCCTGCAGGCCGTGCGCGAATTTGCCGGGCGTGGCGCGGCGGTGATGGTGATCCTGCATGACCTCAACCTGGCGGCGCGCTACTGCGACCGGCTGCTCCTGCTGCAAGGCGGGCGTCCACATGTACTGGGCACGCCGGATGAGGTGTTGAATGCCGTCGCCCTGGAGGCGGTGTTCGGCCTGCAGGTGCTGATCCAGCGCCACCCCGAGCGCGGTCACCCGCTGATCGTGGCGCGCTGACTATTTATGTAGCCCGGATGTAATCCGGGTGCGGCCCTCCCGGGCTGCATCCGGGCTACGGCTGGCGATCCGGTTTGCACACCGCTGATCGCCAGCAAGCTGGCTCCTACATGCTACATGTTATCGATTTGATGAAGGACGAATGATGCGAATCCTTTTGCTTTGCTGTGTGGCCCTGCTGACGGCTTGCCAGTCCCCAGGCGTTCTGCCACCGCCCGCGCCGATTGCCCCCGAGGGGCGCGAGCATCCGCAACTGGGCCAGATCGTTGAGTTGGCCAGCGGCGAGCGACTGACGCCGGAACAGCTGGTCGAGCGTCTGGCCAGGGCGCCACGACTGCTGGTCGGCGAACAGCACGACAACCCTGATCATCACGCTCTGCAGCTCTGGTTGCTGCGCGAGCTGGCTGCGCGCCGCGCACAAGGCAGCCTGCTGCTGGAAATGCTCACGCCCGGCCAGCAGGAGCGGGTGGCGCAGGTGCAGGCGCAGAGTCGTGCCGGTAACGCGCCACGCGACCTGATCGGAGCACTGGCTTGGCAACCGGGCTGGGACTGGTCGCTTTACGGCCCGCTGGTCAGCGAGGCGCTGCGCCAGCCCTATCCGCTGCTGGCGGCCAACCTCGAACGCAGCGAGATCATGGCCATCTACCAGCAAAGGCCGACGCTGCCGAGCGGTATGGCCACCACCCCGGCGGTGCAGGATGCGCTGTTCGCCGATATCCGCGAATCGCATTGCGGCCTGCTGCCGGAAAGCCAGCTACCGGCCATGCTCGCCGTGCAGCAACAACGCGACCGGCGCATGGCCGAGCGCCTGCTGGCTGCGCCGCAGCCGGCGGTGTTGCTCGCGGGTGCCTTCCATGCGCGCAAGGACCTGGGCGTGCCGCTGCACCTCGCCGACCTGGGTGCCGGGCAGGGCAATGCGGTGCTGGTGCTGGCCGAAGTGGGCAAAGAGGTGGCGCCAGGCAGCGCCGACTACGTCTGGTACACCGCGGCCATGCCGGCGCAGGATCACTGTGCCAAGTTGCGCCGTTAGGCGCGCCGGCTCGTGCGCAGTGGCGCTGCGCAGGTAAGCGCTTTGCTCCCCTCTCCCGTTCACGGGAGAGGGGCTGGGGGAGAGGGCGAGCAGGCTACTTTGTAGTGGTCAAGTGTGCCCCTCTCCCTAACCCTCTCCCACAAGTGGGAGAGGGGACTGTCCGTGTTGCCAGAGAGTCATTACACGTTGCATGGTCGCTGCATGCGCCACAAGAAAAAACGCCGCTTCCCAGAAAGAGGAATGCGGCGTTTTTCCTTAAGTGAACGGTATTTCGGCAGGTGCCGGACTTTTTATTTACTCGTTGCTTTGCGGCGGGCGGATGCCGATCTCGGCGGTCAGCTCCAGGGTTTCGCCACCACGCAGCACGCCGATGACAACCTTGTCGCCGGGCTTGACCCGTGCGACCTGATTCATCGAACGACGCCCGTCGATGGCTGCTTGCCCGTCGATGGTCAGAATCAGGTCGCCTGGCTGCAGGCCGGCATTTTGTGCCGGGCCGTTGCGGTAGATGCCGGCGACCAGGATGCCCGAGTGGTTGCCGAGGCCGAAGGATTCGGCCAGCTCCGGGGTCAGTTGTTGCACCTCGATGCCCAGCCAGCCGCGGATCACCTGGCCGTGCTCGATGATCGCCTTCATCACTTCGGTGGCCAGCTTGACCGGAATGGCGAAGCCGATGCCTTGCGAGCCGCCGGACTTGGAGAAGATTGCGGTGTTGATACCGATCAGGTTGCCGTGCGCATCGACCAGCGCACCACCCGAGTTGCCGGGATTGATTGCCGCGTCCGTCTGGATGAAGTCCTCGTAGGTGTTCAGGCCCAGCTGGTTGCGCCCGGTGGCGCTGATGATGCCCATGGTCACGGTCTGACCGACGCCGAAGGGGTTGCCGATGGCCAGGGTAACGTCACCGATGTTGATCTGGTCGGAACGACCGAGGGTGATTGCCGGCAGATCCTTGAGATCAATCTTGAGCACCGCCAGGTCGGTTTCCGGATCGCTGCCGATCACCCTGGCCAGGGTTTCCCGGCCGTCCTTGAGCGCCACTACGATCTGGTCGGCGCCGGCGGTAACGTGGTTGTTGGTCAGCAGGTAGCCTTCCGGGCTCATGATTACCGCCGAACCCAGGCTCGATTCCATGCGCCGTTGCTTGGGCAGGTTGTCCCCGAAGAAGCGACGGAAGGTCGGGTCGTCGAGCAGCGGGTGGCCGGATTTGCTCACCACCTTGGTGGTGTACAGGTTGGCTACGGCTGGAGCGGCCAGGCCCACGGCTTCGGCGTAGGACACCGGACCTTCCTGGGCGATGCCATAACGCGGCGCCTGGCGCAGGTTGACGTCCTGGCTAGGCAGGCCGACCCAGTGTGGATAGCGCTGGATGATCAGCAGCGCCACCAGCAGGCCGACCAGCAGGGGCCAGCCATAAAAACGCAGGGCCTTGAGCATTGAGGGGGAATCCTGAGGGTTGCGAGGGCGCGGAACGGCCCTTAAGGTGGCGGCATTATAGGGTCTGTTGCAGTTTCGTTCACGGCCGCGACGGAGCCAGTTTTTGCGCGGAACTAGGCACGAGACGCGAGGTTTGGTCGTCCAAATGATCCGTCGAGTAACGACGTTCCGCACAAAAACTGGCCCGTCCCTTCGGGTTGCGCGCAAAATCGCGCCATGCGTCGTTGCGGGACTTGCCAAGGGAATGACCAT
>CAZFKQ010000022.1:0-26788 GCA_964518735.1 uncultured Pseudomonas sp. | reverse complement strand
GGGGCTATAGCTCAGCTGGGAGAGCGCTTGCATGGCATGCAAGAGGTCAACGGTTCGATCCCGTTTAGCTCCACCAAACACTGACAGGCCAGCCTAACGGCTGGCCTTGTTCTTCGAAGGTTTTGTCCCCTTCGTCTAGTGGCCTAGGACACCGCCCTTTCACGGCGGTAACAGGGGTTCGAGTCCCCTAGGGGACGCCATTTTTATTCCGCGTTTTGCGGGCTTGAAGGGTCATTCTTAGGAATGGCCCTTTTGTTTTTCTGCCTGCGGTAAATCCCTTCTCCTTCTCCTTCTCCTTCTCCTTCTCCTGCCGACCAGTGGTCGCAGCTGGTGCTTGCGTAAATTTATTACGTACGTAATATTACATCCATAATATTTATGGAGGCAGTCATGAGCGACAAGAAGGTCCAGACCCGTGAGCGCATCCTTGCCGCCGCTACTGCGGCGTTGATTCAGCGCGGCCCGGCTGATCCCAGTGTGGGGGAGGTGATGGGCGCTGCGGGGCTAACGGTGGGGGGCTTCTATGCCCACTTCGAGAGCAAGGATGCGCTGATGCTGGAAGCCTTCCGACAGTTGCTCGGCCGTCGTCGCAGTCTGCTCAAGCAGCTGGACGAGGATTTGTCGCCACTGGAGCGCCGTGCGCTGGTGGCAGCCTTTTATTTGTCGCGCAAACACCGTGACAGCCAGGACGATGGCTGTCCGCTGCCCAGCTCGCTGGGGGAGCTGTCGCGCTTGCCGGAAAGCTTTCGCGCCAGCCTTGTCGAGCATATCGAGCTGATGGTGGCGGAAATGGCCGGCAGTCCCGAGGACTCCGACAAGGCATTGGCGGACCTGGCTTTGATGGTCGGCGGCCTGGCGATTGCCCGGGCGCTGGGCAATGGCGAGTTGTCTGATCGCGTTCTACGGGCCGCCAAGTCGGCGGTCATTTGACGATGCGCCCGACGTTATCGGGCTTGAGAGTGAGGAGAAGCAAAATGAGCAGCCTGAGCTGGGTTCGTGGCTTCAACGCCACCGTGGGTCGTTTGGCGCCTGAATTGGTTGCCAGCAAGATGCACCGGACGTTCCTCACACCACGCGACTTGCCGCCGCGCGACTGGGAGCTGCCGCTGTTGGCTTCTGCCGAACGCATCACTTTGCGTTTCGGCCTGTCCGCCCTGCGTTGGGGGCAAGGCCCTGCCGTGTTGTTGCTGCATGGTTGGGAGGGTCGGCCGACCCAGTTTGCCAACCTGATCCAGGTGCTGGTACGTGCCGGCTATGGCGTGGTGGCGCTGGATGCCCCGGCTCACGGCCGCTCGCCAGGGCATGAAGCCAACGTGGTGCTGTTCGCCCGCGCCTTGCTGGAGGCGGCCAGCGAGCTGCCGCCGCTGAAGGCGGTGATCGGCCACTCCATGGGTGGTGCCAGTGCGCTGTTGGCCACGCAGCTGGGGCTACGTACCGAAGCACTGGTGACCATCTCGGCGCCGGCGCGGATCATCGGCGCATTGCGCCGCTTTGCTAACTTTGTCGGGTTGCCTAAGCAGGCGCGCGCGCAATTTGTGCGCATGGTCGAGAGCAGTGCCGGCATGCCGGCGGCGCAGCTGGATACGGCGCGCTACCAGCTGGATTTCCCTGGCCTGGTGGTGCATGCAGCAGATGACCCGATGGTGCCAAGTGCCGAGGCGCAGAGCATCCATGCAGCCTGGCCTGCGAGCCGTCTGTTGAGCCTGCCCAGTGGTGGCCACAGTAAACTGCTGGCCGATCCGCAACTGGCCGAGGCGGTGCTGGAGCTGCTCGGCAGCGCGGATCTCTCTGCCACGGTATCGCGTCACGCGGTGATGGAGCGGTCGGCGCTGGCATCCTGACGGTGCGCTAGCCGACGGCGTCTTTGCTGCCGTCGGCTGACTGCGCTTGGGCGATGCCCCGACTTGTCGCATGATGCCGGCTTGTCCGTATCGATATCTGCCGTGATGACTTCAGTCGATTTCCTTGAATTTGCCGATCGCCACCTGTGTTCCCGCCAGCTGGCGAGTGACCTGGCGCAGGTGCTGAATCAGGCGCTGGCCCGACAGCCGCGTGCCGCGCTGTTGCTACCGGGTGGTAGTAGTCCGCAGGTACTGTTGCCGCAACTGGCCGCGCAGGCACTGGAGTGGGGGCGTATCGACCTGTCACCCACCGATGAACGCTGGGTAGCGAGCGATGATCCGCGCAGCAACTACTGCCTGCTGCATGCCGCCTTGCCCCAGGCGAACTGCTTCGATCCGTGTCGGGGTGATAGCCCGCAACAGGCTGCCAGCCAATGGCAGGCGCAGTTGGCCGGCTGGCTGCCGTTTGCCGCGGTGTTGCTGGGAATGGGCGAGGATGGCCATTTTGCCTCGTTGTTTCCGGGCATGGCGGGTTTGTCCGCCGCTCTCGATGAAAACGCCGAGCCAGCGGCGCTGCCCGCCTGGGCACCGAGCGAACCGTGCCAGCGCTTGTCGCTCAATCTCAGCATGCTTTGTCAGACGGGTTGGCTGGGTCTGCTGGTGTTCGGTCGGGATAAGCGCAGGTTGATCGAGACTGCGCTGGCCGGCACCACGCAATTGCCGGTGCAGGCACTGCTGCAAAATGCGCGGGTGCCCGTGAGGATCTACTGGGCGCCCTGAGTGGCTACCCATCACGGGGGAAATGGCTTAGGCGCAAGAGGCCCTGAGCGGGTGCTAAGCCGTTACACTCTGGTTTATCAGCGTGAAAACGGATGCCGCAATGCTCAACCCCGTTGTCGAACAGGTCACCGCCGCTCTGCAGCAGCGTTCCACCCTGCGCCGCGCCCGCTATCTGGCGCGCCTGGACGAGGCCCTGCAGCGCCCGCCGCGCCAGGCCCTGAGCTGTTCCAACCTGGCCCATGCCCTGGCTGCGCAGGACAGCGATGCGCGGCTGATCATGAAGCAGGGCGGTTCGGCGCATATCGCCATCGTTTCCAGCTACAACGACCTGCTTTCGGCCCATGCGCCGCTGCGTGACTACCCCGAGCGCCTTAAACAGGCTTTGGCCCAACGGGGCGCCACCGCGCAGTTCGCCGCCGGGGTGCCGGCCATGTGCGATGGCATCACCCAGGGCGAGGCGGGCATGCAGCTGTCGCTGTTCTCCCGCGACCTGATAGCCCAGGCCACGGCCATCGGCTTGACCCATGGCATCTTCGATGGCGCGCTCTATCTTGGGGTGTGCGACAAGATCGTCCCGGGCCTGTTGATCGGCGCCCTGCAGTTCGGCCATCTGTCGGCGGTATTCGTGCCGGCTGGGCCGATGCACTCCGGGCTGGCCAACCGGGACAAAGCGGCCGTGCGCCAGCGCTACGTACGCGGCGAGGTCAGTCGTGATGAGTTGCTGGCCGCCGAACTGGCCGCCTACCACGAAGCCGGCACCTGTACCTTCTATGGCACCGCCAACACCAACCAGCTGCTGATGGAGGCCATGGGCCTGCATGTGCCGGGCAGCGCCTTCGTTCATCCCTATACGCCACTGCGTGATGCGTTGACCGACGAAGCGGCGCGCCTGGTTGCGTGCAACAGCGCGAAGGGTGAGCGCTTTCTGCCGGTCGGCCGGCAGATCGATGCGCGCGCGCTGGTCAATGCGGTGGTGGCCCTGCTGGCCAGCGGCGGTTCGACCAACCATGGCCTGCACCTGCCGGCGATTGCCCGTGCCGCCGGCTATGAGTTGACCTGGCAAGACTTCGCCGCGCTGTCCAAAGTGGTGCCGCTGCTGGCGCGGGTCTACCCGAATGGCGCGGCCGATGTGAACCAGTTTCAGGCGGCCGGTGGACCGGCCTGGCTGATTCGCGAACTGCTCGGTGCCGGACTGATGCACGGCGATGTGAGCACGGCCGCCGGTAGCGATCTGGCCGACTATGCTCGCGAGCCCTGGCTGGATGACGGTCGCCTGGCCTGGCGCGAGTTGCCGGCGCAGAGCCCGGCGCCCGATATCGTCCGCCCCGTCAGCGAGCCTTTCAGTGCTGAGGGCGGTTTCAGTTTGCTCGAAGGCAATCTCGGCCGCGCCATGCTCAAGACCTCAGCGGTCGAGTCGAGTCACTGGCGGGTGCGCGCGCCGGCGCGCGTGTTCGATGAAGAGGCGGCGGTGCAGGCTGCCTACCAGGCAGGCGAGCTGACCGGTGACCTGGTGCTGGTGGTGCGCTTCCAGGGCCCGCGCGCCAACGGCATGCCCGAACTGCACAAGCTGATGCCGCTGCTGGCCAACTTGCAGGCGGCCGGGCAGCGGGTGGCGCTGGTCACCGACGGGCGCTTGTCCGGCGCTTCCGGGCAGGTGCCGGCGGCGCTGCATGTCACCCCGGAAGCCGCTGCCGGCGGCACCCTGGCCTGCATAGAGGATGGCGACATGCTCGAAGTGGATGCGCTGGCCGGTGTGCTGTGCGTCGAGTTGACGCCGTCAGAGCTGGCAGCGCGCCCGTTGGCCGTGGCGCCGTCCGGGCTGGCGGCCGGGTTTGGCCTGGAACTGTTCGCCAGCCAGCGCCGCCTGGTTGGCCCGGCTGATCGTGGCGCAAGTATTTTTGATGAAGGGGACTGACATGAGCCTGACGATGGACAAGGTGTTGCAGCAGGCACGCCCGGTACTGCCGGTACTGGTGATCGAAGATGTCGAGCTGGCGGTGGACCTGGCGCGTGCCCTGCACGCCGGTGGCATCAGCGTACTGGAGGTGACCCTGCGTACCCCGCGTGCCCTGGATGCCCTGGCGGCGATCCGCCAGGCCCTGCCGGAGCTGCTGGTGGGGGCGGGTACGGTGATCCATGCCGAGCAGTTCCAGGAAGCCCGCGATGCCGGCGCGCAGTTCACCGTCAGCCCCGGCTGTACCGAACGCCTGGCTGCCGCTGCGGAAGATTCCGGCCTGCCGTACCTGCCGGCGGTGATGACGCCGTCCGAAGTGCTGCTGGCGCTGGAATACGGCTATCGCTCGCTCAAGCTGTTCCCGGCCAATGGCGCGGCCAGCGTGAAGATGCTGAAAAGCTTCAAGGGCCCGTTCACCGGCATCCGTTTCTGCCCTACGGGCGGCATTACCGTGGACAACCTGCTGAGCTTCCTGCGCCTGCCCAACGTGGCCTGCGTCGGCGGCACCTGGATCGCCCCGGACAACCTGATCCGCGCCCGCGCCTGGGACCAGATCACCCTGCTGGCTAGCGAAGCCTGCGCCCTGGCCGCCAGCGTGGAGAGCAAGGCATGAGCTGGGACCTGCCAAACCCCTTCGTCATCGACCTGCAGGTAGCGGCCGAGGACATCGATGGCCTCGGTCACGCCAACAACGCGGTCTACGTCAGCTGGCTGGAACGCTGCGCCTGGCGCCACTCGCAGAGCCTGGGCCTGGACCTGAGCGAGTACCGCCGCCTGGATCGTGCCATGGCCGTGCTGCGCCACGAGATTGATTACCTGGCCAGCGCTTACGAAGGCGAAGAACTGCAGATGGCCACCTGGATCGTCGAGTCCGACCAGCGCCTGAAGATGACCCGGCACTTCCAGCTGTGGCGCCCGGCTGACGCCAGCACCCTGCTGCGCGCGCAGACCACCTTCGTCTGCATCGAGCTGTCCAGCGGCAAGCCCAAGCGCATGCCGGCGGAGTTCGTCGAAGGCTATGGTCAGGCGTTGTTGGAGCCTGCTGCACTGCAAGGCTGAGTATCTGGGCAGGTGCGAATCGCTTTTGCTCCCTCCCCCACAAGTGGGCGAGGGGAGCTTTCGAGGTCCACAACGTGCGCCTCAGTTCAGATTCAGGTGCCGGCTGAGCAGGGCGCGCAGGGCCGCCGGCTTGACTGGCTTGGCCAGGTAGTCGAGGCCGGCGGCGTGCACGGCGGCGATCAGTTCTGGTCGGCCGTCGGCGCTGATCACCACGCCCGGTAGCGGTTCGCCCAGGCGGGTGCGTAGCCAGGCCATCAGCTCGGTGCCGGTGTCGCCCTCGTCGAGGTGGTAGTCGACCAGCGCCAACTGCGGGCGCACATCCTCGTCCAGCAGGTGTTCGCACTCCAGGCGATTACGCGCCGTCCATACCTGACAGCCCCAGCGTGACAGCAGGCTGTGCATGCCGGTGAGGATGCTGTCCTCGTTATCGATACACAGTACCTGGGCGCCGCCGAGGGCCTTGCCGTTGAGTTCAGCCGGGGGCAGGCGTGGGCTGCTGGCGGGGCGGGCGGCGCTGGCCAGCGGCACGCTGACGCTGAACACGCTGCCCTTGCCTGGCCAGGAACGTACCTCCAGGCGATGGCCGAGCACCCGGCAGAGGCCGTCGGCAATTGCCAGGCCCAGGCCCAGGCCTTTCTCGGCACGGGTCTGGTGGCTGTCCAGGCGCTTGAATTCTTCGAAGATCACCTTGCGCTTGTCCTCGGGGATGCCAGGGCCGCGGTCCCAGACTTCCAGGCGCAGGTTCTGTCCTTCACGGCGCACACCGAGCAGGACATGGCCCTTGGCATAACGGAATGCATTGGTCAGGAAGTTTTGCAGCACCCGGCGCAGCAAGCGCGGGTCGCTTTCGATGCGCAGCGTGCTGGGGCATAGGCGGAAATCCACGCCCTGTTCCTGGGCCAGTGCCTTGAATTCGGCGCCCAGCGCATCGAACAGCTGGCTGAGCGGGAAGGCGCTGAGGTCAGGGGTGATCCGACCGTTTTCCAGGCGCGAGATATCCAGCAGGTCGGTGATCAGGTCTTCGGCTGAGCGCAGCGAGCTGTCCAGATGGCGCACCAGTTCGCGCGCTTCGCGCGGCAGGGCGTCTTCCTGGTGGGAGAGGGCGGCGGAGAACAGCCGGGCGGCGTTCAGCGGTTGCATCAGGTCATGGCTGACCGCAGCGAGGAAGCGGGTTTTCGACTGATTGGCGGTTTCCGCCACGCCCTTGGCTTCGCTGAGGGCCTGGTTGAGCTGGGACAGTTCCCGGGTACGCGCTGCAACGCGCTGTTCCAGACCTTCGTTGGCTTCCTTGAGGGCCTGTTCGGCTTCGCGGAAGGCGGTGATATCGGTGAAGCTCATGACGAAACCGCCGCCGGGCATGGGGTTGCCGATCAGCTCGATGACCCGGCCGTTGGGGAACTGGCGCTCGGAGGTATGCGGGGTGCCCTGGCGCATCCAGTACAAGCGGCGTTCTACATGGTTGTCGGCTTCGCCTGGGCCACACAGGCCACGTTCGGCGTTGTAGCGAATGATCTCGGCGATTGGTCGGCCAATGCTGATCAGTCCGTCCGGGTAGTCGAACAGCTCCAGGTAGCGGTGGTTCCAGGCCACCAGACGCAGCGACTGGTCGACCACGCTGATGCCCTGGGTAATGTTCTCGATTGCGCCCTGTAGCAAGGCACGGTTGAACTGCAGCACTTCCGAGGCTTCGTCGACGATGCGTACTACATCCTCGACCTGCATCTCCCGCCCTTCGATGGCCGCACGCACCACGGCGCGGGTTGAGGACGCGCCGAGTACACCGGCGAGCAGGCGTTCGGTGTGGGCGATCCATTCGCTATCGGCGTTCTGCGTAGGATTGAACGGTTTGCCCTGGGTGTAGGCGAAGCGTAGGAAGCTCTGCCGTGAGCGTTCTTCACCGACAAAGCGTGCGGCCAGTTCCTGCAGATCGGCCACTTGCACCGCCAGCAGGTTGCGTGAGCCGGCCCTGGAGCCAAGTTCCTGGCCGATGAAGCGCCCGGCCTGCCAGTGCTCGGAGACCCGCGTGCGGGAGAACCAGGAGACCCAGCCAAACAGCAGCCAGTTGCCGGTCAGCGACAACAAGACGCCACGGGTCAGCGGGTCGATATCGACGCCGACCGGGTAATACAGCAGCTCTGGCAGCAGCGGGAAACTGTCCAGTGACCAGCGCAATCCGCCGGCCACCAGCGGCAGGACCAGGGTGTAGAACCACAGCGCGCAGCCGGCGGCGAGGCCGGCGAATACGCCGCGACGGTTGGCCTGTTTCCACAGCAGGGCGCCGAACATGGCCGGCGCCAGCTGGGCAATGGCGGCGAATGACAGCTGGCCGATGGTGGCCAGGCTGGCGTTGGTGCCGAGCAGGCGATAACAGACATAGGCCAGTAGCAGGATGGCGACGATGCTCACCCGGCGCGCGCTGAGCATCCAGTGGCGGAAGGCCTCGAACGGTCGCTCGGTGTTCTGCCGGCGCAGCAGTACCGGCAGCAGCATGTCATTGGAAATCATGGTCGAGAGTGCCACCGAGGCGACGATGACCATGCCGGTAGCCGCCGAAGCGCCGCCGATAAAGGCCAGCAGGGCCAGAGCCGGATGGGCTTCGGCCAGTGGCAGGCTGATGACGAAGGAGTCCGGCTGCACACCGGCCGGGAGCAATAACTGGCCGGCCAGGGCGATAGGGATGACAAACAGCGCCGCCAGTACCAAGTAGGCTGGAAATACCCAGCGTGCCAGGCGCAGATCCTTCGGTTCGGTATTTTCCACCACGGTGACGTGGAACTGCCGTGGCAGGCAGACAATCGCGGTCATGGCCAAGCCGGTCTGCACCAGCATGGCCGGCCAGTTCACCGTTTCCGCCCAGAACGCCTGCAATTCGGGGGCCTGCATCGCCTGGCGCGACAGGTCACTGAAACCATCGAACAGGCCCCAGGTAACAAACACGCCCACCGCCAGGAATGCCAGCAGCTTGACCAGCGACTCGAAGGCGATCGCCAGCACCATGCCGCGATGGTGCTCGGTGACATCCAGGTTGCGCGTGCCGAACAGCACCGTGAACAGGGCGAGAATCAGCGAGACGATCAGCGCCGTGTCCTGGCTGCGGGTTGGGCTGGGGGTGGCGTCGATCAACAGATTGACGCCGAGCACGATGCCTTTCAGTTGCAGGGCGATATAGGGCAGCACGCCGACCAGGCAGATCAGTGCCACCACCACGGCCAGCGACTGCGACTTGCCGTAGCGCGCGGCAATGAAGTCGGCGATCGAGGTGATATTTTCCTGCTTGCTGATCATCACCATCTTCTGCAGCACCCAAGGCGCGCACAGCAGGAGCAGAATTGGCCCCAGGTAGATCGGCAGGAATGACCAGAGTTGGCCCGCGGCCTGGCCGACTGCGCCGAAGAAGGTCCAGCTGGTGCAGTACACCGCCAGCGACAGGCTGTAGACCCAGGCTCGCAGCCGTGGCGACAGTGGCGCGCGGCGGTCACCGTAGAAGGCAATACTGAACAGGATGGCCATATAGGTCAGGGCGACCAGGGCGATCAATCCGCCGGACAACGACATGCAGACTCCACAGGGGCAAGGGCGCGCAGGTGCTACGAGTAGCCTGTAGTCTCGCATGGGTTCTGCCGTCCGTCAGGCAGACTATGGTCGCAAGCGCCTTGAGCCGTTGGCAGAGCGCTGTTAGCGTAGCCGGCCGTGGAGTTTTTCTGGAGCCTGGCGATGTTTGAGCCACTACCCACCGTTTTGCAGCAGGGAGCGCTGCGCCTGGACCCGCTGAGCGAGGCCGATCTGCCTGGCCTGCTGGAGCTGGCCGAGGCTAACCGCGAGTCGCAACAATTCATGAACGGCACCAGCCGGCCGGACTGGTACCGTAACGCCCTGGCCGAACACAAGGTGCAGCAGGCCGTGGTGTTTGCCATCCGCCTGGCTGGCGAGCTGGTCGGCACCACGCGTTTCTTCGATTTCAATGCCAGCCTGCCGTCCTGCGAGATCGGCTCTACCTGGCTGGATGCGGGGCAGCAGGGCAGTGGCCTGAACAGCATGATCAAGTACCTGATGCTGCGCCATGCCTTCGAGGACTGGGGCCTGGTGCGCGTGCAACTGAAAACGGCGGCCAGCAACCTGCGTTCGCAACGCGCCATCGAGAAACTCGGGGCTGTGCGTGAAGGCCTGTTGCGTAACCACCGCCGCCTGGCTGACGGCCGTCTCGATGACACGGTGATGTACAGCATCACCGACAGCGAGTGGCCACAGGTCAAGCAGCAACTGGAAGCGCGCTTCGGCGCCTGAGCAGCGATGGCGGTTGATCGTGAGCAGACGCGCTTCTGGCAAGCCGAGGCCCTGGCCGGGGTCGAGTTGCTGCATGCGCGCTATATCGAGCAGCGCTTCGCTCCGCATGTGCACGAAGGTTTCGTCTTTACCGTGATAGAGCACGGCGCCCAGCGTTTTCGTCATCGTGGCAGCGATCATCTGGCGCCGGTCGGCAGCATGGTGCTGATCAATCCCGATGAGCTGCACACCGGCTCCAAGGCCCATGAGGAAGGCTGGCGTTACCGGGGTTTTTACCCGGATAACGCCCAGGTCAGCGGGGTGCTGACTGAGCTGGGGCTGGCCAGTGGTGGTATGCCGTCGTTTGCCAGCAGCGTGCTGCACGACCCGCAACTGCATCGGCTGTTTGGCGCACTGCACCTGTTGCTGGAAAGCGGTGCTGAAGCCCTGCAGCAGCAGACAGCCTGGCGCGAGGCCATTTTGCTGCTGTTCCAGCGCCATGCGCGGCTGCCCCAGGCCCCGTCGCCAGGGCGCGAGCCGCAGGCTGTGGCGCGGGCCAAGGAGTTGCTCGGTAGCCAGTTGGCCGAGCCGCCCTCGTTGGAGCAGCTGGCGGCGGCCGTCAATCTGTCGCCGTTTCACTTTGCTCGGGTGTTCCGTCGGGCCACCGGCCTGCCGCCGCATGCCTGGCTCAAGCAGCGCCGTCTGGAGCAGGCGCGGGCGTTGCTGAAGAGTGGTTGCTTACCCCTGGCGGTGGCCATGCAGTTGGGTTTCGCCGACCAGAGTCACCTGACCCGGCAGTTCAAACAGGCCTATGGGGTCGGCCCCGGCGAATACCGCAGCGCCTGCGCCGGCTGAGTCGTTTCCCTCTCGTTAGCAATCGACCTGCGTGCTCTTGTGGGGGCGGCGCATTTGACCGATTGCGCAAGATTGTTCAAGACGGCCTGCGGATGACCGGCTAGCCTCGCTTGCTCAAGGAGGTCCCATGTCTCGTCATCACGAATTCCTGCAGGGCGCCCGCGACATGTTGCCGATGCTGCTCGGCGCCATGCCGTTCGGCATCATCTTCGGCAGCCTGGCTGCTGCTGCCGGCCTTACGCCCTGGCAAACCATCGGCATGTCCGTGCTGGTGTTTGCCGGCTCGGCGCAGTTCATTGCCCTCAGCCTGCTCGGTGGTGGTGCGACCCTGGCCGTGCTGCTGCTCACGACTTTTGTCGTCAACCTGCGTCATGCCCTGTACAGCGCCAGCTTGCAGCCCTTTGTCCGGCATCTGCCCAAGCGCTGGCGCATACCGCTGGCCTTCTGGCTGACTGATGAGGCCTTCGCCGTGGTCCAGCATCGCTATGCCGAGACGGACAGCTCACCGCACAAGCACTGGTATTTCCTCGGCGCGGCGCTGGCGATGTACCTGAACTGGCAGCTGTGCACCCTGATCGGTCTGGTGTTCGGCCAGGCCGTGCCGAACATTGCTGCCTGGGGACTGGACTTCGCCATGCTCGCCACCTTTATCGGCATCGTTGTGCCCATGTTGCGCAACCGTCCGCAGGTGGCGGCGGCGCTGGTGGCCGGCGCGGTGGCCCTGGTTGGCCACGGGCTGCCCTACAAACTCGGCCTGATGGCCGCAGCCGGCGCCGGGATTGTGGTAGGCGTGGTCCTCGAACGGCGTTACCGCCTGCTGCAGGATGAGGTGTTCTAATGGATAACTGGCTCCTGATTCTCGGCATGCTGGCGATCACCTTCACCACCCGCTACAGCCTGTTTGCCTTCCCCGATCTGCGCTTCCCGCCGCTGATTCGCCAAGGCCTGCATTACGTGCCGACGGCGGTGCTGACGGCCATTGTCGTGCCCGGCATGCTGCTGCCCGATGGTCAGCACCTGGCCCTGCGCCTGGACAATGCCTATCTGTTGGCAGGATTGGTCACCATCGGCATCGCCGCGCTGACCCGCCACCTGCTGGCGACCATTGCGGGCGGATTGCTGGTGTTCTTCCTGTTGCGTTGGCTGTTTGGGCAATTGCCGCTGTGAGTGATCTGATTTGTCCGGCGAACCCGCAAAAGCCGCACGCGGGTGTGGCGCCGGCAGGCTGACCTATTGTCCAATGCTCAGCGGCCCGCTCGGCTTCAGAGACAGGAACAAGGACGATGACCCAACACTCGCAATTTGCCCTGCTGGGCACCCGGCGCTTCCTGCCGTTTTTCGTGACCCAGCTGCTCGGCGCCTTCAATGACAACATCTTCAAGCAGGCGCTGATTCTGGCAATCCTGTTCAAGCTCAGCATCAGTGGCGATCGCGATCTGCTGGTCAACCTGTGCGCCATGTTGTTCATCCTGCCGTTCTTCCTGTTCTCCGCCTTGGGCGGGCAGTTCGGCGAGAAATTCGCCAAGGACTCACTGATCCGCGCGATCAAGCTGGCCGAGGTGTTGATCATGGCGGTCGGCTCCGTGGGCTTTATCCTGGGCAACTTGCCACTGATGCTGTTCACCTTGTTTGCCATGGGCACCCAGTCGGCGCTGTTCGGCCCGGTGAAGTATTCGATCCTGCCGGTGGCGCTGCGCGAGCATGAGCTGGTCGGCGGCAATGCCCTGGTGGAAATGGGCACCTTCCTGGCCATCCTCGCCGGCACCATCGGCGCCGGCATGCTGATGGCCAGTTCCAGCTACGCCGTTCTAGTGGCCGGGGTGGTGGTGCTGGTGGCCTTGGCCGGCTATCTGGCTAGCCGTTTCGTGCCGCGGGCGGCGGCGGCCATGCCAGAGCTGGTGCTGGACTGGAACATCGTGCGCCAATCCTGGCTGATCATGCGCATGGGGCTCGGTCAGCGTCCGGCGGTGTCGCGTTCGCTGGTCGGCAACTCCTGGTTCTGGTTCCTCGGTGCGGTATACCTGACGCAGATTCCGGCCTTCGCCAAGGAGTTGCTGCACGGCGACGAGAGCGTGGTGACGCTGATCCTCGCGGTCTTTTCCATCGGTATCGGCCTGGGTTCGATGCTCTGCGAGCGCATGAGCGGGCACAAGGTGGAAATCGGCCTGGTGCCGTTCGGCTCCATGGGCCTGAGTCTGTTCGGCATTCTGCTGTGGTGGGTGTCCAGCAATTTCCCGTCTGCGGTCACCCCATATGACTGGCTGAGCCTGCTGGCTGTGGCCCAGGCCTGGTGGATCATGGGGGCGATCTTTGCCATCGGCCTGTTCGGCGGCTTCTATATCGTGCCGCTCTACGCGCTGATCCAGTCGCGCACGGTGGAGAAGGAGCGGGCGCGGGTGATCGCCGCCAACAATATCCTCAATGCCCTGTTCATGGTGGCGGCGGCGCTGGTGTCGATCCTTTTTCTCAGCGTGGCCAAGCTGTCGATCCCGCAACTGTTCCTCGCTGTCTCGCTGATGAACATCGCGGTCAATGCCTACATCTTCAAGATCGTCCCCGAATTCACCATGCGCTTCCTCATCTGGATGCTCAGTCATTCGATGTACCGGGTTCGTCATCAGGGGCTGGAGGCGATTCCGGACGAGGGTGCGGCGGTGCTGGTGTGCAACCATGTGTCTTTCGTCGATGCGCTGCTGATCGGCGGGGCGGTGCGCCGGCCGATTCGCTTCGTCATGTACTACAAGATCTACAACCTGCCGGTGCTCAACTTTGTATTCCGCACCGCTGGTACCGTACCGATCGCCGGGCGTAGCGAGGACGAGAAGGTTTACGAGAAGGCCTTCCAGCGTATCGCCCAGTACCTGGCGGAAGGCGAGGTGGTGTGCATCTTCCCCGAGGGCAAGCTGACCACCAGTGGCGAGATCGACGAGTTCAAGGCCGGCGTGGAGCGCATCCTCGCCGCCAACCCGGTGCCAGTGATCCCCATGGCACTGCAGGGTCTGTGGGGCAGCTTCTTCAGCCGTGCGCCGCACAAGGGCTTGTTCAAGCGTTTCTGGTCGCGCATCACTCTGGTGGCTGGGCAGCCGATGCCGGCTGATACCGGACGCCTGGTGTTGCAGGAGCAGGTGACGCGGTTGCGTGGCGACGTGCGCTAAGCCTTGTCGTGATGAAAAACGCCCGCCAATTGGCGGGCGTTTTTCTGTCCGTGTTCAGTGGCTGAGCTTCAGCCCCAGCAACCCGGCGACGATCAATCCCACGCTAATCAGGCGCAACAGCGCCATCGACTCGCCGAACAGGATGATCCCGGCGATCACCGTGCCCACGGCACCGACTCCGGTCCAGATGGCATAGGCGGTGCCCAGCGGCAGCTCCTTCATCGCCAGGCCGAGCAGGGCCAGGCTGACGATCATTGCGCCAACGGTGAGCAGGGTAGGCAGGGGGCGGGTGAAGCCGTCGGTGTATTTCAGGCCGACAGCCCAGCCGACTTCGAACAGGCCGGCGAGCAGCAGGATGATCCAAGACATGAGAAGCTCCGCAGTAAATCTGAGTATGCGGGCCGTCCCAGGTGATCACTCGTGAGGAGTAGCAAGGTCGTCCTTGCGTTGTTCGTTATTTTGCACACAACCCTGCACAGGGCAAGCTCATTGGGATAAGCGGGCTCTGGCAGGTATTGCCAAAGTTGTCTGAAGAACCTGTCTACGATCTCCTGGCTGTCAGCCATACGGCGTTAAAAACGGCCTCGGAATGCTCATTTACAGCACGTAAACTCCGCTTCCTCGGCCGTTTTTGCCTTGTCTGGCTCTAATCCAGAAGACCGTAAACAGGTTCTAATGGTCAGATTCCCTCTGGCACCTCTTCGCCGCCAAGGGCTTCGAACAGCGCCGGTAGGAAGT
This sequence comes from uncultured Pseudomonas sp., assembly GCA_964518735.1. GTDB lineage: Bacteria > Pseudomonadota > Gammaproteobacteria > Pseudomonadales > Pseudomonadaceae > Aquipseudomonas. Next base: position 12,143 of record CAZFKQ010000022.1, on the reverse strand, counting down.
CGCAGAAGGTCAGCATCATCAGGGTGAAGCTGGCGTCCAGCTGGCCGAGGTTGTCTTCGCCGCCGTCCTGGGCGGCCTGATCCTGCAGCAGGTCTTCGAAGCGCAGGCGCTTGACCACCAGCTTGTCGTCGAGCATGAACGACAGCTTGTCCTGCCAGGCCAGGGACAGCTGGGTGACCAGTTTGCCGGTGGACAGGTGCAGCTGGATTTCCTCGCTGGTCAGGTCCTGGCGCTTGCAGCGCACCACGCCGCCGTCTTCGGCGGTGTCGCGCAGCTCGCACTCGTCCAAGACGAAGAAGTCCGGCGCGGCTTTCTGCGATTTGACCCAGTCGGTCATGGTTGCGGTTGGCGCCATCTTCACCGACAGCGGACGTACCGGCAGGCTGCCGAGCACTTCACGCAGCGTCGACAGCAGGTCTTCGGCACGCTTGGCGCTGGCCGAGTCGACCAGGATCAGGCCGAGCTTGGGGGCGATGGCCGCAAAGGTGGCCGAGCGGCGGACGAAGGCGCGTGGCAGGAAGGACAGGATGATCTCGTCCTTCAGCTGGTCGCGCTCTTTCTTGTAGACCTTGCGCATCTGTTCGGCTTCGATCTGGTCGACCTTTTCCTTCAGTGCATCGCGCACCACGCTGCCCGGCAGGATGCGTTCTTCCTTGCGGGCGGCAACCAGCAGGAAGTCACCACTTACATGTACCAGCGGGGCGTCCTCACCTTTGCCAAAGGGGGCGATGAAACCATAGGTGGTCAGCTCCTGGCTGGCGCAGGAACGTGCCAGCTTGGTGGCCAGTGCAGCCTCCAGTGCCTCGGCATCGAAAGGCAGGTCCTGGGTCAGGCGATAGACAAGCAGGTTGCGGAACCACATGGGGTGACACTCCAATTGCGCAAAGCGCGCATTATTCTCTGCTGGGGCCGATTGGCCAAGCTGTCGCTAAGCCTTTGGAACGCCTGCAAAATTTTTTAAAAAAAGAGCTTGCCAAGGTTAGGGTCGCTGTCTAGAATGCGGCCCACTTCGAGAGTGAAGGGTGATTAGCTCAGCCGGGAGAGCATCTGCCTTACAAGCAGAGGGTCGGCGGTTCGATCCCGTCATCACCCACCATCTCGCTCACGAGGTTACGCGCAGCGGTAGTTCAGTCGGTTAGAATACCGGCCTGTCACGCCGGGGGTCGCGGGTTCGAGTCCCGTCCGCTGCGCCATACATAAGCTCTGGTTAGACTGAAGACCAAAGCTGGAAGAAACGACCGAAAGGTCGTTTTTTTTTGCCTGCGATTTACTGCGGCAAGCGGGGCGGCTACATATAGTGCGGTTTCTCGCACAGGCTGAACTATTCCGGGCTCTGCGGTTCCTACTGCCGTAGCCAGTAATTGGCGCAGGCTGCTAAGCTCGCGCACTCACCGATAGCCTGCTTCAGGGCGCTCCAACAAGGATCAAGCATGAAACAACATCGTTTAGCCGCGGCAGTTGCCCTGGTAGGCCTGGTACTGGCCGGTTGCGATTCGCAGACCAGCGAAGTCGAACTGAAAACTCCGGCGCAGAAGGCCTCCTACGGCATCGGCCTGAACATGGGCAAGAGTTTGGCCCAACAAGGCATCGATGACCTGGATCAGAAAGCCATCTCCGCCGGCATCGCCGACGCTCTGGACAAGAAAGAGCAGCGCCTGAAGGACGAAGAGCTGGTTGAAGCCTTCACCTTCCTGCAGCAGCGTGCCGAGCAGCGCATGCTGGCGCTGAACGAGGAGTCGGCCAAGGCCGGCAAGAAGTTCCTCGAAGAGAACGCCAAGAAAGAAGGTGTGATCACCACCGCTTCCGGCCTGCAGTACGAAGTACTGAAAAAGGCTGACGGTGCTCAGCCGAAGGCCACCGACGTGGTGACCGTTCACTACGAAGGCAAGCTGACCGATGGCAGCGTGTTCGACAGCTCCGTCGAGCGCGGCAGCCCGATCGATCTGCCGGTCAACGGCGTGATCCCGGGTTGGGTCGAAGGCCTGCAACTGATGCACGTCGGCGAGAAATACAAGCTGTACATCCCGAGTGCGCTGGCCTACGGCGAGCAGAGCCCGACTCCGGCCATTCCGGCCAACTCGGTGCTGGTGTTCGAGCTGGAGCTGCTGGCTATCAAGGATCCCGCTGCTCAGCAGTAATACCTGCTGGTACAAACAACGCCCCGCTTGGTCGGGGCGTTGTTGTTTCTGCGGTTTGAGCCAGAACGGCGGGCTGACTTGGTGGTCTGAAAGAGGCGGTTTGCTAAATTGGTGTTACGGTTATGCACATTTGTCGGGTTACCTGCGCAGTGCCGACTGTTACGTTTTTCCTGAGCATCGCTCGGTTGCTAACCGTATGATTTTTAATGATTTTTCGCTCTGAGCAAAAAATGCCCGATCTGTACGTGAGCCCCATGGCGTGGGCGTTTGCCTGGGTTGTCGGATAATTGTGCACAAGGTTATCCACAGCTTTGGTGGATAACCCAGGCAAGCCCAGCAGGCATGCGGGTTGTGGAGAAAGTCGATGAATGTTCCCGCTCATTTGAGACGTTACCTGCAGGCCGCGCAGCAGCTTCTTGCTCGCGGCAAGCTGCCCGGTATGCTCACTGCAGTGCTCCGCAAGAGTGCCGGTAAGGGTGGTCGCCTGGGGGCTGTGCGCGAAGACCTGCAACTCCTGGTTGGCCTCTGCATGGCCTGGTGGCGGGGCGAATATCGGGCTATCGGCACTCAAGCGCTTCTGAGTGTGGTGGCTGCCTTGCTGTACTTCCTTACGCCTCTGGATGCGCTGCCGGATTGGTTGGTGGGGATCGGCCTGCTGGATGATCTGGCTGTGCTGGCCTGGGTTCTGCGCACTTGGCGTGGTGAGCTGGACGCCTACCGCAGCTGGCGGAATGTGCAGGCGCCCGAGCAGCTGTTACTGATCGAACAGGTGCCAGCAGTGGAACCGTTACCCAAGTAATCCTGGGTGAATGAACAGCTTTTTTTCTGCAGTATTGCGAAACACTTGTAACAGCGTGGCGCTATGGGTCACCCTCTGTGCAAGGCCCAGTTGTTAAGATGGTGGCCTGTAAGGAGGGCGTCGGGTCAGTCGGCGCTGCAGTTCACGGAGAGTGCTGATGAGTGTGCAAGTGATCACGCGTGATGGCGAAGCCGAATATGCGGTACTGCCCTGGGCCGAGTACCAGGCGCTGTTACAGGCCGCCGGGCGTGCAACAACCGCGCCGGTGCTGCAAGAGACGCCAGCAAAAGCCGTTGCTCTGAGTGAACTGGTCGCCCTGCGCGAGGCGCAAGGCCTGTCCCAGGCTGATCTGGCCCGTGCCGTAGGCATCAGCCCGCACTATCTGAATCTGTTTGAGAGCGGTGAGCGCCAGCCCGATGGGGCGATCCTCCGCGCGCTGGGCCGTGTACTCGGGGTGAGTGCCTGGGAGCAGGGTTCTTGAGCGTGCGCATCCACCGCCAGCATTGGCAGGCTCTGCTCACCGAGCTTGAGGATGCCCGCCGCCAGCGGCACCTGCTGACCTACCGCGCGCTGGTCGAGCGCCTGCAGTTGCCGACTCCGGCGATGCAGACCCTGACCGCTGCGCTGGAGCATCTTGCGGCACTGGATGCCCGTGCCGAGCGTCCGTTGCGCAGTGCCCTGGTGATCAGCCAGGGCGCCAGTCGTTTGCCACGCACCGGGTTCTTCGAGTGTGTGAATCGTCTTGGGCGTTTCGCCGGCCCTTCCGATGGTACTGCTGCGGCGTCCTGGCATGCGGCTGAGGTCGCCCGGGTATTCGAGTTCAGCTACCCCACCGAGGAAGCCTGAGTGTTCTGGCGCCTGCGTGCCCGCCTGGGTTACCAATTGGCTCGGCAGTTGTTTCATTGGCGCTGGCTGATGCAGCAGCCGCGGGCCTGGGCCTGGATGCAGGGGCAATTCGCCCGCATGGCCGCGCAAGGCGACGTGCCGGCGCAGAGTTTCTACGGTCATCTTTTACTCTTTCGCGGCCAGGGCTTTGGCGCGCGCGAGGAAGGCCTGCACCTGCTGCGTCTGGCGGCGACGGGCGGGGATGGCAAGGCGGCCTACCAGCTGGGGTTGATCAGCCTCAACGGTGATACTCGGCAGGCTCCAGATGGCGCTGAAGCGGCGCGTTGGTGGACCTTGGCGGCGCAGGCTGGTCACCCGCTGGCGGCCCATCGTCTGGCTCGGCTGTACCGCGAAGGTGCGCCAGGTCTGGCGGTCGACGCCGTGCTGGCACAGCAGTTTGAGCGGCGGGCGAGTGACCTCGGCTTAGGCTGACAGGCTGTCCAGCACATGCATGCTGTAGCCGGGAATCGCCTTGGCGTGGCGCTTGGCTTCCGAGGCCAGGCTGGCCAGCTGTGCGGCGTCCAGATTGGCACAGGCACCAGCCTGTAGTTGCACAACGCCCACCGACAGCGACAACAGCGGAAACTGCTCGCGCTGACCCTGGCGGTTGTGGGCGACGAAACAGCCCGCCTGCAGGTGGTCATCCTGGTAAAAGCGTCGGCACTGGCCCTGGAAGTCCCCCAGCAGCAGCTGGATGCGTCTGCGCCAGTCGCTCGAGCCGAGTACCAGCATGAAGTCATCCCCACCAATGTGACCGACGAAATCGCAGCTCGGGTCGACCCGTTCGTTCAGGCACTGCGCCAGGCAGAGCAGCACCTCGTCACCCTTGGCGTAGCCGTAGAGGTCGATCTCGGTGAAACAGAAAACTGCTGTAGGGATATGCCAGCGGACCTCAACGGATAAGCAAAGAGGCTTTGCATACTCGACCCAGAAGCCTATGCGGTTGCTTGCGTTAAAAGATGGCTTGGGTGTGTTGGTTGCTGGCACCACCAAAAGATAGCGTGTCAGCCATAGGGGATTCGTAATCTGCGCTGGCGTCAGTTCTGTGATGCACGGTACAGCGTAAGGGAAATGTTAGAGGCATTTTTGGTGCTATAGCGTCGTCATTGTCTGCCAACTTAGTATGTGGGTAGCAATGCCGGAAGGTTTCGATTAATTAGCTGCCGCACATTTGACCTCTGAGGTGCTGAGTTATTAAAAAGGGTTCTCTAATAGGTCGTGCATGGGCGGTTTATAATTAAGTAAAGGTGGGGTCGCTGCTATTTAATTGATCGGTCATTGCTCAGGTAAAGAAATATTTTTTGAATGGGTATGATGATTAATGTTTTGGTAAGGATGTAATGGGTGGGTTTTGCCGCTGTTTATTGGGTAGATATTTTAAATTGTACTAATTAGTTTCTGTCTGCAAATTTCTAATAATGCAAGGGCTAGCTCTTTGTTGGTGTCCTCAAATTTTAACTGTCGAAGGGTGTAGGAGTATATTGAGGCGTATATTGTTCTGGCGGACTCCGATGAGTGGGATGTGAGCCATTGAATAATAAAGTTCATGGGCTCTGATAGGCTCCACTCAGCAGGGAATTTAAGATTTTCAATGGAGGCGGTAATTTTATATACGCCTATTGATGAAATTAGCTCGTTTGCTGTTTCTGGATGAAAGAAATGACTAAGGAGGAGGGTTGATACGTCGAGCGGTAGCGCTCCTTCAGATACATCTCCGAAGTCTATTAAAACAGGTATGAGATCTTTTGATACTAGTATATTGCCGCCGTGTAAATCTCCGTGGGTTCGCCCCCAGCGTACGCTGATAGTTAGATCCTCAATTTCATCAATCCAGCTTAAAGAGAAAGTTTCCTTTATGGCTTCCTTGTGGGCGTCTTTTAATAGACATTGCCTGATCTCTGAAATTTTCTTACGTATAACCGTGCTCCCAGTTTCCCAGGGCTTTAGCGTTTCTCGTAAGTTATTTATGACGGTAAGGCATGATTCCGGTGTGGTCTTGGTGAGGTCGAAAAGGCTTTGGTCATGGTTGTTGGCGAGTCTATAAAAAATAGCTGAGCTATTTTTAGCTCCGTATTCTAGTAAGCAAAGTTTGCTTGGGAATGAGCCAATTCCAAGTGCGCCCACCATTGAGTCATATTTTCTGGACTCCTCAGATATTTTTGATCTATTTCCTATACGTGCGACAGCAAGGTTCAGGCTAGCTTCGTAGCCACTCAAAATCTCAAGGCTGAATACTCTAACATCTGATAGGCCGCCTTTTAAAACATTGAATTTGCAGATTTGGCCGCCTGTTCTTTGTGTGAACATTTTTAATATTCGTTGTTCTTCAGGTGCTAAATGTCCAGTGCCTCTAAGTTCTATATTTCCTAGGTTTCGATATTTCTCTTGGCATTCGGATACAAATTTTAGCAATTCTGGGAGGTCAATTTTTTTGAATACCATCAAGCCTGGAAACTCCTCATTGGAGCCCCAGTAATCTTTTCTGAGCGAGTACTTGTTTAAAAGTCCAATAACAAATCTCTCCGTCGATGATGCGGTAAGAAAGCAAACTGGTGTTCCACTGGCGTGGGCTTGGCAGGAGCCAAAGACAGCTTCGCCATGTGCAACATCGGCATCTAACCCCTCGTCGGTGAGCGGCAAGCAAAGATCTAGTATAAAGAGGTCATAAAAATTATCAGAGATTGCTTGGGCGGCAGACTCCTTGCTAATTGCTAATGTTACATTGCCTTGGCCGACTACTTTTTCAAGTTCATACTTGACTGAGGCTGCAAAGTCTTGATTATCTTCGGCAAATAAGATTTTCATTTGTACCACCGTAATTCAAAGACAGCACCGCGAGGGTTTGATGGAGTGATAGTCAGCTTTCCGCCTAGCGTTTGAATTGCTTGCTGGGTGATGGATAGTCCCATACCGAAGTGGCCGCTCTTTGTGGTATGCCCTATCTTAATTGGCTTGTCTACCATTTTGCCTAAGCCGACTCCGTCATCTATTACAGCTATCCAATAGTCGGCATTAGTTTCACCCCATGTAATCGCTATGCCATCTGTTTGGCGTTGCTCTGAGGCACTGTGGACTGACTCAATAGCATTTCTAATGCCATTCAAGACTGCCATTTTAAGTAAACTTCTGTCAGCCTTTACTATCGTAGGTGCTGGGCCAGTGCACCTTATTTGAACTTCCAGATTCGGAACTTCACCTAAAATTTCATTTACAAGCTCAGCGCAGTCAAAGGATTCTACTTGCGATAACTCTGTTGCTAGCCTCAAGCGGCTTAGTGCGGTAAAAAAATTCTTTAGGTTATCAAATTCTCGCTTGCTGCTGCTGTTTTGATAGTCAGGGACTTCATTAAATATCTTAACGCCTAGCAGGCCAATTCGAGGCTCTAATTCATGAAGCAGCATGCTGGCCACGTCTTTAATTGCCACTGAATATATGTGAGCGCTTTCTTCTGGCTCTACACTTTCTGGCTCTATCTCAATCTTCTCATTGAGTCGGCCTATTGCAATTTCTAGAGCTCTTTTAACCCATCCTACAGTTTCTCTTGATAGCCAGATCTCAAGGTTTACTCTGTGTTCTTTCTGCACGTTAGAGAGGAAGAAGCGAGCCGCCATCAAGCGATCATGAGAATTATCGGATGTGGAAAGATTGAAAGCCTCTTCCGGTGTGGCAATGATCATGTCAACTAGCCCTTGGCGTAGAATTTCGCTCTGGTCTCGAAAGCTTCTTTGCCGCCTTCCATGACATTGTTGATTGCGGATACAGTATCTTTGTGCTCAAGGGGCTGCTCTAGTTTTACATATCCTCTTCTTCCGTCTGATGCCATATGTATAACTCGGTCGGCCTCTCCGAGCACAGGTATGTTTGCGTTGTGCGTAGTAAATATTATTTGTGAATTTTTCGACCTGTTGCGGATTGACTTGATGAGTGTTTCCGCAATAAAGGCGTTGTCAATGTGGTCTTCTGGTTGGTCAACAATTATTATTCGGTCGTGGTGTTCTAGCACAATGGGTAAAATAACGGTGCATCTTTGCCCGGTTGAAAGGTGTGACAGTTCTTTGAATTCAGTGCCGTCGAGTAAATAGAAGTCAACGCTGTCTTCTATTAGGCATGTTGCTATATCGCCAATTCCCTCGTCTCTCAGGTGTGAGATGACTTTGGCGCAGCGATCTCTGGCAAGCTCTGTTATACGTGAGAGTTGCTCGAAATCATTTTGCTCCACGATACCGGTCAGCTCTCTGGGGCTGACTAGCTGGCCGATAGTTTTGGCTACATCATTGTATTTTAAACCGCTGCCTCTAAGTGCGTCGGCTAAGATGGCTATGTAGTTATCAACTTGAGAGGAGCGCTCAATACTGATTTTGATTCGTGGGCCTAGGCTGCTATTTATTTCATCACATATTTTCTTGCGCCACAGAAATTTGTTGTTTCTTGATTCGTCAAGGCGATTTAGAAGCTCATTTCTCTTTGTGTTTAGCTCAGTTATTTTTTGTGTAATAGATTCGGAAATTTTTGATATGCTTTCAAGTTTGGCTTTGTTTTCACGAAGTCTCGCTGCTTCTCTAGATATTGACCCTGCGCCTTCCATGATTGCATCTATGTCTCTCCTCAAGTTGCGCGCATTTTCATCGTATACCGCTTTTTTTCCGATTACTTCGCTTCTTATGCTGCTGACTTGCGGTAACAGCATTCTTATTTCTTCGTAGGCGCTTGTTATTCTGTTGTATGCCTCAAGGTATTTGGTTCTTGTTTGCGCTAACGGGTCTGCCGCTTGGTCGGCGCTCCAAGGTTCAATGGACTGTCCATTGCTTAAAGCTTTATATAATTGGTTTAGCGTTTCTGTTATTTTGTTGCTGAAGCGCTCTATGTAGGCATCTTGAACTGCAAGATTTGCTGATTCGGCAAAGTTTACATCTAGTTCTGTTTTTTTCTTGGCAGCGGCTTCTGAGAATGAGGCTACTTCTTTTTCTTTTTCTAGAAGAGAGCTTAGGGCTGCTTCAATCTTTGGTAGATTGCTTAACTGCTCAATAAGCTCGGCTCTCTCTCTTACTAGTGCATCTAGTTCGTAACTAGCTGATTTTATTTCGCCAATAATGGAGGCGTCATGTTGGTGGAACTGGGTTTGATTTGGAATAAAACTATCTATTAGCTGAAGGCGCCCGATTGAATGCAGGCCAACAGACTCTACTTCTGTCTGAGACATGACTATTGGCAGTTCATGCTGGCCAGTTGAGCTTGGGCCGCTGCTTCCGGAAGATCGAGTAACAATGATCTCATTCTCACCGTCTGCAAGGGTGACGGTGACCTTTCCTTCCCCTAGAACAGCTATAGCGTGATCATGAGATTTCTTTGAGCTTTCACTCGTGAAGCCGGGAGCACCTAGGCAGTAACGAATTAACTCTAGTGCAGATGTTTTACCCGTTCCTCTGGCTCCGATAATTGTGTTCAGCCCTTTGGTCAGTTGGATGTCTAACCCTTCAAGGAAGCCTTCTTCGATTTGTACTCTTTTGATATGCATGGGAGACCTTAATCCATATGGAATGGCGCTGGCTCGCAACGCAGCGCTCTTCGGGCGGCTATGGCTATGCGAGATACGGCTTAAGAAGATCATCGCAAAAAAAAGCGCTGACGGGGGGAGGGCAGCGCTTTTTCTATCTGCTTCCGTCTAAACGCAAAGTAGGGGTAGGGACCCGAAGCCATAGCGCTGAGAGTCTCCTCTTATGGACACGCTCTGTGCGGCTTCAGGAAAGCGAACGCTGGTTGCGCATCTCAGAGCTAGCGCATTTAGGCTTCAGCTCAAAATTTTCTTCAATGGTGGACACAATCATGGCGATCAGATCCCCAAGCTGCTCGCCTTTTTCTCTTTTTGTGCCGTTCAGCTCGTTGAACGGCTTGAAACTGTCGATGTCCACGTAGCACACCGCCGCGTCGCGGCCCTGTTGCAGCAGGCGGCTCAGGCATTGCTGGATCGGTACGTTGCCCGGCAGCAAGGTCAGTGGGTTGGCGTGGCGGGCCTGTTGGATCTTCAGCTCGGTGATCAGCTTGAGCACGTCGATTACCCGGCCCAGGCCGCGATAACGGCCCTGCTGGGTGATGATGAAGTCTTCTTCGATGCGTTGCCGGGCGCGACTGGTGAGCAGACGGCTGACCTGTTGCAGCGACTGGCTGAGGTCGACGGCGAGAAAATCTGTACTCATCAGGCGACTGATCGGTTTGCGCGCGAACAGATCGGTGGCAAAAGGCTTGAGCAACGCCTCCGACAGGGAATGGCGATGGATGATGCCGACGGGTTGCTGCTGTGCATCGAGCACGGCCAGCGAGTTGAGATTGGCCTGGGCGCGGAAGGCTTCCAGCACCTCGGCGGTGGCCGTGCTGTGGCTGACCGCCTGCTGTTCATTGAGCAGGGCAACGAGGTCGGTATTTTCCTCGTGCAGGTTGCTGGTGCTGCTGTCGAGTTGCGGCAGCAGCTTGCGTACATCGCGCGCCGGTTGCTCCTCTGGTCGTCCCAGCAGGTAGCCTTGCAGCAGGTCCACGCCCATCTCACTGAGCACGGCCAGTTCTTCCGCCAGTTCGATACCTTCGGCGATCACCTGGGCGCGCGAAGCCTTGGCCATTTTCAGGATGGAGCCGACGAATTCACGCTTCACCGCATCCTTGTGGATACCGTCGATGAAGTGGCGGTCGATCTTTACGTAGTCCGGGCGTAGCTCGGACCACAGGCGCAGGCTGGAATAGCCGGCACCGAGGTCGTCAAGGGCGATGGAGAAGCCCATGGCGCGGTAGTGGTGTAGGGCGGTGTCGAGCAGGCTGAAGTCGTCGATGGGAGCCTGTTCGGTGAGTTCGATCACTACCCGGTCCGGGGTGATGCCGAACTCCTGCAGCAGCTTGAGGGTACGTCCGGGCTGGTGGGTCGGCTCCAGCAGGGATTCCGGTGAGACGTTGAGGAACAGCTTGCCGTCCAGCTGCAGGTCACGGAAGCGTCGGCAGGCACTGCGCCGGCTGGCCAGCTCCAGTTCGCTCAGGCGGCCGCAGTTGCGGGCCACGCTGAACAGCACGATGGGCGAATGCAGCGGGCTGTTGGACGGACCGCGGGTCAGGGCTTCGTAGCCGAGGATGCGCCGATCGGCCAGGGCGATAATGGGTTGGAACAGGCTGTGCAGGTCGCCGTGAGCGAGGATCTGATCCAGCGCGCTCAACTGCTCGGTGACGGTCATGGCGGGTCTCGCAGGGGCGGAAAAAGAAAAGGGCCGGTATCGCTACCGGCCCTTTCATTTCACGACAGAACGATGACGCTTTGATGACGCCTCGGATCAGTGCTTGGCGATCTGATCATTGAGACCCAGGTAGTCGAGCAAAATGCGCCCGCTCTCGCTCAGGTAGGCATCGTCTTCCGGCTTGGTCTTTTCCGGCTCGACGGGAAGGCTGTTTTCATCCTCTTCCTTGATTTCCTTGAGCAGTGCTTCGCCCTTGGCTTTGCGTTTGGCATTTTCCAGGGCCAACTGACGTGCTTCGATAGCGGCACGCTGGCTGCGCCGGGTCTGCTCGTTGAGGCTGATGCTGGTTTGCTGCATCAGTTCCTGGGTCAGGGCCAGGCGCTCGCGGGTAAAGACGAAGTCCGGGTTATCTGCCGTGCGCGCTTCATGGCGGGCCTTCAGTTCGGCCAGGAAGGGCTTGAACGGATCGACTTCCGGTTTGACTGCGGCGCGGATGCTGTCCCAGGGCATGGCCTCGGGCAGGGCGCTTTCGCCGATTTCCTTGGTGTCGACGATGTCCGGGTAGGCAATATCCGGCAGCACGCCCTGGTGCTGGGTGCTCTGCCCGGAAACCCGGTAGAACTTGGCCAGGGTCAGCTTGAGTTCGCCGTGGTTGAGTTCCTGGATAGTCTGCACGGTGCCTTTGCCGAAGGTCTGGCCGCCGAGGATCAGACCGCGATGGTAGTCCTGCATGGCACCGGCGAAGATTTCCGAGGCGGAGGCCGAGAGGCGGTCAACCAGCACGGCCAGCGGGCCGGTGTAGAACACGCCGGGCTCTTCGTCAGCCAGCACGTCGACGCGGCCGTCGCTGTTGCGCACCAGTACGGTGGGCCCCTGGTCGATGAACAGGCCGGTCAGTTCGGTGGCTTCCTGCAGGGAGCCGCCGCCGTTGTCGCGCAGATCGAGAACCACGCCATCAACCTTGTCTTTTTTCAACTCGGTGATCAGGCGTTTTACGTCACGGGTGGTGCTTTTGTAGTTCGGGTCGCCGGCGCGGAAGGCTTTGAAATCGAGGTAGAAGGCTGGAACCTTGATTACCCCAAGTTTGTACTCACGGCCTTCATGCTGCAG
>CAZFKQ010000021.1:0-48822 GCA_964518735.1 uncultured Pseudomonas sp. | reverse complement strand
GATGAATGTAAGCACGCGCATGCTGATGTGAACCTAACGTTTGGTTAAGGGGCCGCGGAACGCGGTCCCGAGCGAGCGAAGCGAGCGGCTTGAACCAGTTGTTAGGCAGCGGGCATCGAGTCGGACGCAGGTAATGAATACCGCACTGTGGCCAGCCCGCAATTCTCTTGCAAGCAACTGATTATTTCTGGACGAAACCGCGACTGAGCGCGCTACCAGGCGCCGCTTTGGATACCCAGCAGCCTTGAGGCGCAGCGAGCCGCAAATGGGCTGAGGTAGAGCGGCGAACCGATTATTGAGCACGTTTCTGTTCCGGGCTGCACTGTGTTTGCCGGCGAAACTGTGAATGACTTCCATGCCCGTACATTCCTTAATTGCTGTTGCCGCCTAACGTTTGGTTAAGGGGCCGGCTTCGCCGGTCCCAGCGAGCGTAGTGAGCGATTTGAACCAATTGTTATGCGCGATTTTTCTCATATATTAGATTAACCAATTTTCTTAAAATATCGACAATATCAAAAACGCATTTTTCACTACTATTTTTTAAGATATTTCGATCAAAATACTCGATGATATTTACTGACTTTAAGCCGTTAACATGTCGAAAAACTAATGAAGAACTGCCCGCGTCATCCCAGTGGCCATTGTATTTTTCAGACACCTTCTCAATTTCCTCTATTTGACAGAGCTTAACTATGGCTTCTATTTGCGAGGAATCAAGAAGATGCTTACCTTGTAGTTTTCCATTTCTGTGCTTGAGGTCATAAGAAACGTAATCCTTACCCTCAGAATAAACAATATCTCCACTCAGAAGCCTCTCATCAAAGGCCACTCCGTAGTGAAACTTTAATTTTTGGTTTTCAGAGAGTTTCATACCACCTCTGGCAGCAGGAAGAGCGGGCGTATAACGTTTGGTTAAGGGGCCGGCTTTAGCCGGTCCCGAGTGAGCGAAGCGAACGACTTGAACCAATTGTTATGTGTCTGTACACAGCTTTGGCCAACGGTTGTAACCAATTTGTGGATCGTTAGATTTGTGTAGGCGAATAAATTCGACTTCTTTGGCTGAAAGTAGTGACTCTTCGCAGTCTAGTGATTCCCAGAGTATTTCTTTTCTGATGGTGTAGTTCTTTCTGATTTCTTCAGGAAGATTTTCAAAGTCTTTGTTTACGATTTCCATATCTGGGCTGCCGTAATAGCGATAGCTTCCGATACTGTCTTTGCCAATGTAAATTTTTCCGGTTGGATATGTGATCTTATAAATTTGCTTCATTGGTACGGTGCCGGCTCAGATACATAACGATTAAGCTAAGGGGCCGGCTTCGCCGGTCCCAGCGAACGAAGTGAGCGCTTTGAGCGCATTGTTATGCAATTTGACGTAACCAGTCATCGAACCATTCCCTAGGCATTTGCTCGTGCTCTAAGTTTTTTGTTTGAAGTTCTTCAAGAGAGTAAGTGTTAACCAGGTATAACTCCCATTGGGCATCAACGTCAGCAATGATTGATAGCAGTGATTCAATTTCTGCCTCCAGGTTAACTTCACGAAACTGGCACCAAAAGCTATAGCACCACTCTGCGATCTGTTTATGCGAGAGTGGAGACGATATCGGGTCAGCTCCCCACTTGAGCATTTGTATGGCAGCTTCGCGGGTATAAGGCATCTCTGAGGGGCTGCTTAGTTTCACTCTGTACTGTCTCTGCTCATGGGGCATAACGATTAAGCTAAGGGGCCGGCTTCGCCGGTCCCAGCGAACGGAGTGAGCGCTTTGAGCGCATTGTTAGGTGACTTTGACATCAGCAATTTCAGCAATAAATCGCATAATTCGTTCATAAAGTACTTTAGATGAAGAGAGCTGGCTCTCGTAGGCATCAACTGCGTCTAGGCAGTTTTGTTCAAAATCACACCTGATTCTTTGAAGTTCTGCCTGATGCGCCTGCAGATCACTTATCAAAGATTTACTCATTAATGATGAATAAACGTTTATGGCTTTATTTATTTGTTTGTCAAGGATCGCGTAAAGCTTATTGTCTTCTTCGCGCTCACCTTCGCCTGTGTGCAAGTGCCAAATTACGTTCTCAATTTGCTCGTTTATTTTTGAAAGCGTATCGGCCAGATTTAATAATGTTGGGCTGTTTATTTCCCATGCTCTGATTTTTCTTTGACGACCCAAGGAGTCAATATGGATGTAAGTTACTATACATGTTGCTGTGGCTATGATTATGTTTGTAATTATTGATAGGTCTATTTTTATGTCTGAGATAATAAATGAAACTAATAGTGTGAAGCCTAGAAATAATCCTGTTATAAGTCCAATCCAGTAATTAAACAATTGCACCTCGGTGTCTGAAAAAGTTACCTAACGTTTGGTTAAGGGGCGGGCTTTAGCCCGTCCCAACGAGCGAAGCGAGTGATTTGAACCACTTGTTAGATTTTTGGGAATGCTACGCCGTTTTCAATAAAATTTTTCATTGAATTGACCCCGCCTTCTTTGAGCCCCGCATCCTGCATTGCTGCATACCATGTTATTAAGGCCTCTTTCATGGCATTAAAGTCAGTTTTCGGAGCTTTACCGACATGTTCAATCCATAACTCAATTTCTTTTGTGGTAACTTCGCTCTTGCCTGCAAGGAGTTTTGCTGTTTGGACAAGTGATTTGGAGAGCTCTTCGTTGACGACAACACTAGGTATTGACCAGTTTTTATTTCCTAGGCAATCCGTATAAAAGCCTAATTGCTTTAGCTGATCAAGGATGAAGGGATGCTCTGCATCTTCATCGAACAGAGGGCGAAGGTCTTCTAGCTTCCTTGCCCCTTTTATTGCAAGCTCAGGAAGTAACCACTGGGCATTTTTGCTGGTATGAGAGCGGTAATTTTTCCAGCTTGCTTTGATTTCTTCTGCGGTACTGGCCGTTGAGAGTTGACGTAGGATTGAAACCTTTCCGGACTCCTCAATCGATAGGGCTGCGAGCGATGCCGCAGTTGGAAAGCTTCCTGTCTCCAGCAGCTTCTGAGCATCGTTAGCTAAACGCATGGCGTTTGCGTTGGCTGCGTTCATGCCGGCTGCAATTTCTGATGCAGATAATTTGCCTTTATATGAATCAAGTTTCTTCTGGGTTGGCATAAAAATCTAACGTTTGGTTAAGGGGCCGGCTTTAGCCGGTCCCGAGCGAGCGAAGCGAGCGGCTTGAACCAGTTGTTAGGCAGCGGGCATCGAGTCGAACGCAGGTAATGAATACCGCACTGTGGCCAACCCGCAATTTTCTTGCAAGCGACTGGTTCTTTCCGGACGGAACCTTGACTGAGCGAACTGCCAGGCGAGGCAGTGGAGACTCTGCGGCCTTGAGGCGCAGCGAGCCCTGAATATGTTGGGGTAGGGCAGCGAGCTGATTACTGAGCACGTTCTGCTTCGGAGCGCACGGCGTGTCGGTTTTGGCCCCGGGGGTTATTTGTGATGTGCGCATTTCTTGAAAGCAACTCCCTTGCTGAGCACAAATAACAGCATTCACTGCCAGGCGACCATTCGATTCAGTACCGGCACCGCAATGCGGGTGCTGTGTTATTGGGCACGGTCATCGAGCATGCTTTTTCTTTGCGCCTAACGATTAAGCTAACGGGCAGGCAAAAGCGTAGCTTTTGACTGTCCAGCGAACGAAGTGAGCGATAGTTGAGCGCATTGTTAGACCTTACTTCGGGCCTTCGAGCAGAAATTTCTTTGCTGCTTCAAGAGCAAAGTCTCTAACTTCCTTGGAGGTCGCTGCTTTCTTAATAATGCCCAGAACCTTGCTGCCAGCCATGCGATACCAAACCCCTTTCGGAAATACCTCTAGGTCTTGTTTGAGTGACTTTATCTCTTGCTGAGCCTCCCGAAGCTGCTTCTCTTGTTCCGCAGTTTTCTGACTTACCTCAGAAAGCTTATTGGAAAGTTCATCGAGCTTTGCTCGGATTGCTGTTGTTTCTTCTGCAGAGAAGTGTGCGGCTTCATCTGTAATGTGTTTTTCGATCTGCTCTCCGAGTGTTTTTCGCAGGGTCTCAAATTCATCGATGATGGGATTATGTACACGATAGTCTTCAAGAATGCGTACAGTCCACGGTGTGATTGCCTTCAGGCACTCTTCAATTGACGTGTGCTTAAAGGTTTCACTGGTCAATTTGTGTTGGCCCGGAGCTTCCGAGGAAGTTATTCCTGAGTAGGTGTCGTTGGCGACGAAAATGAAGCCCTTGTTTGGTAGAAAAGTAATGGTTAGAAAAGAGGTTGTATCGTCACTGAATTCCACTGAGTACGCTGACGAGGTGAAGTGCGACTTGTCGAGAGCGGCGAATATTCGTTTTTTGGTTGTCTCGCGAAGTTGGGTCATCGTGACTCCTGTATTTGCAAGGTCTAACGTTTGGTTAAGGGGCCGGCTTTAGCCGGTCCCGAGTGAGCGAAGCGAGCGACTTGAACCAGTTGTTAGCAGACTTAACGAGTAGCATGATTTTGCTTCCATGCTGCTATTTGTTTCTGGCGAATTTCTAGGTGCGTTATGTACCTAGGATCGTTCTGTATGTCTTTATCGCTAAGCAGGAATTTTATCATTCGCTCTATGCGCCAACCATGACCTTTTGTTGTAGCGCTTGCGAAAGTGTCATAGAAGGCGTTTAAAAGATTTGGATTTGATTTGATTGTGCACAGGACGTCACAAGCACACCATTTGCTAAGTGGGTCCATTTCTTGGTTTATTTGAATAATACATTGCTTCAAAAAGCCAGAAATTAATTTTGTGCGGTCATTTTTTATCGCTACCCACAATGGCCAGCAAGCAACGGTTACTCGGCGGTTCTGATCGTGGCATTGCATGGCACTGCTAAACGCTTGCTCAAGAATAGAGTCTATTGATGCTTTTGATGACTTTTCTGCAACTGACGATAAGGCTTGGCATTTATACCAAGGGTGTTTAATTGATTTGGCGATTTCGTAGGCATGAGCGTAGTCATTTTCCAATTGCTCATCAACTTGACGCCTAAGCCGAACACTTTGCGCTATTTCACTATTTTCTGCAGGCGATGAATGCTTCATGGCGAGGCTGCTAACGTTTGGTTAAGGGGCCGGCTTTAGCCGGTCCCAGTGAGCGAAGCGAGCGATTTGAACCAGTTGTTAGGCAATTGCATAGCCGGATGCCTTGAGATCTTTAATGATGCTGTATGCCACTTCTTCAATATTGCTCGTAAATTTTTTGTAGATCATTCCGCCTACATCGCTCGGTAAAGAAACATCTCCGGTGTATAGGCAGCAAACTCTTGATCTGCCTAGTTTTCCTACAAAATAGCCAAACTCGAAAATCACGTTTGGTCTTGCGCGAAATTCTTTTTTCCGCTCATCGTCTTGTTTTGCTTGTTCGGACTTAATGTAGGCGATTTCATCTGGTGTTAATAGAATAAATGCATAACCTACATCGCTATGCTTCTCAAATTTCTCGATAACGGTTAAGCCTTCGTCTGCTTGTCTATGCAGAACAACGGGTTCTAACCCTATTTCATGAAGAAAAACCTCTAAACTGGTTTTTGCAACCTCGTCGTGCCCGTGGACAATAAATACCTTCTTTGTCTTAGATTGAGCGTGTGACGAATTTTCCTCTGTCGCTGTGTCCGACGAGGTAGTATTTTTCAAAGGAATAAGCTCTAGCCTTTCAATAATCGAATCTATGCGATGAATTTTTCTATCGATATTCTTGTATAGGTCTGAAATTTTTTCGCCAAGAGATGGCTCGTGCATTGCTATGGTGCTGATTCCACTCCAGCGGGAGTATTCTTCCGAAAGCTCATCTGTTGTGAAAATTCTTTTTAGGAGTTCAGTATTGAATGAATTCCACTTGCTGTATTCGTTGTTTGCCGTGTCGAGTGCTTCTCTTGAGCTTATCTGGACTTGCTTTATCTCAAGCCCTTTTTGAATTCTTTCTTGAAGTTTTGATTTGGCATCGTCTCTTGAGATCAACAGTTCTGCAGGGACCTTGGGTTCCGTAGTTGTTGTTTTCTTTCTGGTTGCCACAGTGATCTCCTTAATTGCCTAACGTTTGGTTAAGGGGCCGGCTTTAGCCGGTCCCGAGTGAGCGAAGCGAACGACTTGAACCAGTAGTTAGATGTGGCCACTCGCTAGTAAAGCTTTATCTCTAGGACCAGCTCGGTCAGTCTGTGAGGAATTCCGAGTGTGGTTAGCTCTTGCGATAGTTTGCTTATATTTTGTTGTCTGTGGCCATGGGTGAACTCGTTGTTTTCAATTTTTTCCCAATAGAACTGCGCAGGAATTATAAAGTGGGCAATTTGCTCGTAGTGGAACGGTTGCCCCCAAACTCCACCGTCGGCCGTGTAACTCTCATAAATATCTTGCTCATCTGGAAGGCCACATTTCCAGTAATTTATGTCTGAGCTCAAGCTTTGAAACGTAGTCCAGGCACACCAAGATTTGCTTGCCCATGAGACGGGCGCTCCTTGCCCAAGGATGCGTCGCGCGGTTTTTAGAAATTCTTGCCACTGTGCATTAGTCATGAGCTGCATCTAACGTTTGGTTAAGGGGCGGGCTTTAGCCCGTCCCAGTGAGCGAAGCGAACGGTTTGAACCAGTTGTTAGAGCGTTCACTCAAGGATCAGCCCTTTGAGTAAAGTATTAAACTCTGCTTCAAGTTCAGTTTGGGACTTACTATTTGACTCGGCGTAAATGTTTATAGTTTTAGATGGTGTGACTACGCCGAGATAGCGGAACTGGCGATTGTTGCTATCGTGGCCGAAGTAAGCCACTTGATGACCTTTAGAGAAGGGCGCGATGAATGGCTCAGCAATTGTCATTTTGAGGTTGAATTTGTTGGCTGCTGCTTCTTCACCGCCCAGCCTAAACGTAATTAATTTTTTAGCAATTCTATCCGTGTCTTCTGGCTTTGCGTTCATTAGAGTATATGAGCACGTGATGCCAATGTCTTTGGTGTGAGAGTAGTATGAATATTGCTCGGCGTCATTGGTAGGTTCTTGTTTCCAGTCTTCGGACAAATTAAGTTTGAATGCGGGTGTGCTGATTTCGCTGTCAGCGATCGCGGCAAATGAAAATATTGCTAAAAGTGATGCGATGAGTTTTTCCATGTCGTAGCTCTAACGTTTGGTTAAGGGGCGGGCTTTAGCCCGTCCCAGAGAGCGAAGCGAACGGTTTGAACCACTAGTTAGGCCGAGCATGGGCACTGCGGTGGTGTTGGCTGGCAATGCTTTATGTTTCTTATGCAAACTAGGGTTTTTGAATCATATTTGAAAGCATTTTTACGGTAACAGTGTCGAGTGCTTTTCTAAAATCTATTTCCCCGGTCGTATATGCAAATTTCTCATCTGAAATTTCCACTCCAGTTCTTTCTTCTAATGCCATTATTATTTCAACTAAATCAAGTTCATCCATAGATGTAAATTGACTTGTTAAGGGAGTGTTGACATCTATCTGGCCAGGAGAAACCATTAGCTGTTCTGATATTATATGCTTGGTAAGTGTCAGGCTTGGGTCTTCTTTTGTGCATCCATTAAGAGCCCATATGGCTAGTGTGATGTAGAAAAAATAAGCAACTGATTTAAAGTGTGTCATTGATGTTTTCTCGGATGGTGCCTAACGTTTGGTTAAGGGGCCGGCTTTAGCCGGTCCCGAGTGAGCGAAGCGAGCGACTTGAACCAGTTGTTAGGTGTTGTGCACGAGCTCACGGGTGAACCTCTGCTGTTGCTGGCGGATGGGAGAATTTAACGGCAACGCCAGTAGCTTGGCTAGCCAAGCCATAAGCTCTGGAATAACTGTGGACTCGATAAATTGGTTGGCTTCTTTTGCGAGACTGCTGCTAACTGGCGCTGTTCTGATGTATAGACGCTCGTAGTTTACGTTTTGACTGGGTGGCCAAAAGAAGCACTCAAAAAGATGATTGCTCCCGCCTTGTATCAGGTGTGTATCTATTGTGATCTCTGCTGAGTTCAGTGCGCTCTCTAGGTGAGACGACTTGAGGGGATAACTCATGCCCTTTGCGATCTTCACCTTTTCGATGAGCATTTGAAGCACCTAACGTTTGGTTAAGGGGCCAGCTTTAGCTGGTCCCGAGTGAGCGAAGCGAGCGGCTTGAACCACTTGTTAGGCTGTTGCAGATAATGTACTAGAAAGCCGTTGTGGTTCGTTTGCAGCGCTCAAGAGCTACATCTTCAGCACTGCGCCCAGCGTTTGGTGCACTTTTGAGCGTTGGGTAAGAGCCAACTTCTTTGAAGTATGAAACACCACGAGCTACACATGCGCTTACTTCCGCATTGCCCGTGCTACTTTCTCGCTGGCTGTCACAGCCGGCCAGAATAAATAAGGCGCAAATGCTTATGGGTAAAATTTCGGCTTTTTTCATGGTTCCCTCCGACAAAGCCTAACGTTTGGTTAAGGGGCCGGCTTTAGCCGGTCCCGAGTGAGCGAAGCGAACGGCTTGAACCAGTTGTTAGGGACTGGTTCACTGGGTGTAGTGCATAAGCGAAAATGGCCCGCAGTAAATAACAGTGTTACAGAAAGTTTGCTGGGAAATAATAAAGCCAAGTATAGCTCCAGCGAAGCCAAGAAAAATGTATGAATTTACAGGCTTTGTCTTTTTTGTTTTTAGATAAATTAAAGCAAATATTGCACCGGCGGCTGTACCTAAAGAGCCTAGCAAATAATCAAGCCCTCTGTGATCGTGACGTGGCCAGAACATGTCGTTGAGCATGCTTATAGCAAGTGTTAGTGAAAATGCTAGACATATGGCCGTTAGAAAGAAGGGTGTGGGCCTGGCAAGGCTGCAAGCTATGATGCAAGCCACCGGGATAATGAATATAGAAACATAGTCGTATTTTAGGCTCCATGAGCCAGAGTAAATAACGCTATCAATTGCGTAATGCAGACTAGGTACAAGTAGCAAAATTAACAATGCATATGTTATGTCGCGCAGATGAAACATGGTTGTCCCTAACGTTTGGTTAAGGGGCCGGCTTTAGCCGGTCCCGTAGTGAGCGAAGCGAACGAACTTGAACCAATTGTTATGGCTTACCGCTCCCATATGGGCTTAATTTCTTTACCTGTTACCAAGGTGTGAAGTGCGCACATTGCTTCGTGTATTTTTACTGTGACTTCTTTTATGGAGTGAAGCTTGACTTCCTCCACTGTGGTTTTTAACGACCCTCCGCGTGAGGAGGCAAAAGAAAGCATGACTTTCCCTGTCTTTTGATCTGTGGTTATTGAGTTATGGGCGTACTTATTTCGTGCTTTTTGAGCGGACTGGAGCTTTGCAATAACCGACTTGTAATTTTCTACATTGGAATACTGGGGGGCTAATTTCTCACAGAGAGCGCTGATTATGTCTATTTTCTGCTGAAAGTTGCTGTTTGCTACCATTATGACTGCTCGATAGTCAAGCATCGATTCGTATCCTGCGAACTTACTTATAGCTATGTTAACGCTCGACTCTAGCGTGCCCCATAAGGTCGTTACTCGCCCGAGTTCAAGGAGATATTCATTCGGGGCGGGCCAATTATCGTTGAATGTTGGAATGCTCATTTTATTTGGCCATAACGATTAAGCTAAGGGGCCGGCTTCGCCGGTCCCAGCGAACGAAGTGAGCGCTTTGAGCGCATTGTTAGGTGCGCTCATGGTGAGGCCGGCCGGGGCGGAACTTGTTTGGCGGTGAGTACCGATATGAGAACGTCCTCGCCTGCGGGAGAAACCTTCGCGACAGCAGCACACGGAATGATTGACATAAGGCCACCAGCGAGCTGGAGAAAATGGGTGTCCCTGAATTGAATGTGGGACTTCACCGCAGCCCAAGGCGCGAACGACTTTACCCCTTCGACTGTTTCGTGCAACCCATCGTCGTCGATCGTAAGTTGGATTTCGCGCGGCGCGAGCTTCTGTATTTGTGCCTTGAACGCCTTCGGGAACTCGCGCCGAACCTGGAAAAGCCAAGCCACTTTGTATGCGATGAAGCCCAGCGCGATAAGGACGAAAGCTACTTCTTGGGTATGCCACGCAACAAACCCGGCAAAAAGGCAAAGCACAAGATATTCAAGTGTCTCGCGCCGATACCCGGCAAACACAGCTTGAATTGGATCCCGAGACAGCAAGTACTCGCGGGCCAGATATTCCGTAGGGCCGATCCAGTATTGGAGATCAATGCGCATCAGTGCACCTAACGTTTGGTTAAGGGGCGGGCTTTAGCCCGTCCCGAGTGAGCGAAGCGAACGGCTTGAACCATTTGTTAGGGCTTGCAATTTGCAAGTGCATTCCCTTCATCACAAGGTACAAGGCCATCTAGCGTTGTGAGGTCTGATATTGCTTGAGGGCCGCAAAGAAGAGAGATTTCACTATTTTCGACTCGGGTGTCTACGACGAGTACTCCGCGATATGTGCTAGGTTTTTGTTCGCCTTCGTAGTAGTCGAGAATAGAGTAATTGTAAGCACCGATAGTAAATGAGATTTGTTTTCGGTCTACTTGATAGCGCGCATAGTGTGCGTATCGAAATTTCTCAAGAGATCTTTCGCTATTGTTTGGATGGGAAAGCTCAATTCTATTAATTTTTCCAAATTTATAAGTTAATGATCCCGACTCTGCTGAAAGATTTTGAGATGCACACAGGGACACAACTTTTGATGAGTTCACAACTTTGCATGAGAAAATAGTTCGCTCTTGATTGGAGCAGTGACTTTCAACAGCTAAAGCATTTGTAGTAATTAAGATGATGAGTCCGAGGCACTGGCGCATGGTTGGCCCTAACGTTTGGTTAAGGGGCCGGCTTTAGCCGGTCCCGAGCGAGCGAAGCGAGTGACTTGAACCAGTAGTTAGGTTTCATTCCCCAACGTTTCCTGGGCTTATGTGTCTATGCGGACTGCACTTGTTGAAATGAATATCCGGTGCTGATTTAGCATAAAAAAGATATATTTCCCCAGTGATAACAGCCTTCCAGCAGGTGCTTGCGGATGTGCTGGAAATCACTCTTTCTATTTTATTTGGTTGCCCTTTCAGGGTTTCTAATATTTTTAGTTTAGATATTACTGATTCTGTTTCATCGCTATGCACAGTGCTCTGGCTGGTAATTTGTGCTGTGAAAACTATTTCTGATTCGGCATATGCGGTTTCAGCATTAAATTTCTTGCAGCCGCATGCGTAGGAGTTAGTGATAAGTATCAATAGTGCGATGAATGTAAGCACGCGCATGCTGATGTGAACCTAACGTTTGGTTAAGGGGCCGGCTTTAGCCGGTCCCGAGTGAGCGGAGCGAACGACTTGAACCAGTAGTTAGAGGAACAATTACTCACCGCTTAGGAGTTTGTTAAGTTTTTCATTTTTATATTTGTTTAGCGCTACGCACTTGGGCTCTTTCGCTGCAATATCATTTGAAAGATTGCTGCATAGCTTGTTAGCTTCTTCAACTAATGCTTTGTCTTTTTGCATCGCGGCTTGTTCTTTTTCAACCTCCGTCGCGAAGTCCTCAGCACTTAGTTCTGTGCATGCTGCGACGGAAAAAATACATACGCTTATTGCGATTGCTTTTGTGATGATTGCACATGTCATGAGTTGGTTTCTCTAACGATTAAGCTAAGGGGCCGGCTTCGCCGGTCCCAGCGAACGAAGTGAGCGCTTTGAGCGCGTTGTTAGCCCTACCTTTCACTGTTTGCTAGATCTAGGTACTTAGAGAACATTGCTGAATGCGCAGGGAATTTTGTTATTCCGCTGGTGAATACCTCGCGTGCTTCAAGTAACCTGCCTAGCTTAAGAAGGCATTCGCCTTTTGAAAAAAAGGCCGTCACGCCTTCTGGATATACTTCAAGAGAGTTTTCAAAGTCTCGGAGAGCGCTCTGATAGTCGCCGAGTTCCATGTATGTGAATGCCCGGTTATCTATTGCTTCATAAAATAGCGGAAATATATTGATAGCCAAACCGTATTCGTCGATGGCGCTAGATTTCTCGCCTTGCTCTGCCAACGAATTGGCGCGTTGATAGTGTTGATTGGCTTGGCTTACGAGTTTCTTTGCATCCGTACCAGATACTTTTATGTAACGCGGAAAGTCGTTAATTTTCAGGTACTCAAAGAATCCCTTTAGCTCGTTGCGTGAGATTTTACTGTTGCCAATTAAGTCCCACTCAGTACGAAAGCTTTCCTCCGCTATTGGTGCATGCCAGATGCGAACCGTAAGGGATTGAATGCTGTCCAGCGTAGGTTTGGATTCAGTGTCCTCATACGTAAGGCAATGCGCAGTTTTGGTGCCATCCGGCCAAGTATCTACTTCCAGTACCCGTACAACATGCCATTTCCCGCTGTCACCTTCTTGCGCCAGTACGTCTCCAGGTTTTAAAGCGTTTGAAGATGAATGCGCCGAAGTTCCCAACGCCATAAACGCTATTGCAAGGATCGAACGAAATGCCATCTGCGTTCGTTTAAGCACTATGGAACTCCTCGATGTTACTGGTAGGGCTAACGATTAAGCTAAGGGGCCGGCTTCGCCGGTCCCAGCGAACGGAGTGAGCGCTTTGAGCGCATTGTTAGGAGCCCTTACTGAAAGCTGTTTTCTCGAACTCATGCAGTGTATGCGCCCCCTGAATGTCATCGCCAGAGCGATAGGCTAGAAGTGCTTGATCTAGGATTGCATTAAGCTTGATAGCAACCTCAATGTTTGAGTTAGATGAGGCTAAGATAGTTACGCCGTTTCTAAGCTCCGCAAAAGCCCGCTCAAGATTCAGTTGCTCATCAGCTTTCAGATAATCCTCTTCTGGAAAATCATCTGGTGCGTGAACTATTACCAAGGACAGAAAGTCTTTGAGGGTTTTTGAGTCTCGCACCCAGTTCATACAGGGCTCCTAACTATAAGTAGGCGACATGCCTACATCTAGGGATATTTCCATATATGGGAATATGTCTCCAGATGTAGGTGTCGTGTGTCTATATGTGGCCATCATTTTTCGATGATCCGATCTTTTAATCCGAGCTTGATGGCGTCGCCGTAGCGGATGCGCCAGACCTTTTTCTCCAGGTCCCATTTAGCGCCCGCCCGCATGATCAGAAGCCGCAAGTCCTCCTCGTCGTAGTGGATACGCAAGGCAACGATCTGGCGGTTCTGATACAGGCGTTGGGCGGTGAGGTTCAGCCCCGGAGTGGGGGCAGGTTTTGTTTCGATGATCAGTTCAACTGTGGTGTAGCTGAGCTGTTTTTCGCGATCGAGGCGGTAACGGACGGTTACCAGGCTGTCGCCATAGAGGTCGACAAGGCGTTTGGTGCCGTTACTGCCGGGTTTGAGGGTTTTGACAACTTCCATATTGCCACCTGGGGTCGGAGCGAGCTTCCTTGGTTGCTCGCAGTCTGCCCCAGTAGTGGCCGTTTGCTCAACATGCGGATTTAGGGCGCGGATGGCACGGCTGGACAGCTCAGATCAGTCGCGCAGTTCGGTGAGGTTGCGATACAGCTCCAGCGCCTGCGGGTTGGCCAGGGCGTCGGTGTTCTTCACCGGTTTGCTGTGCACCACGTTGCGTACCGCCAGTTCGACGATCTTGCCGCTGATGGTGCGCGGGATGTCGGCGACGGCGATGATCTTGGCCGGCACGTGGCGCGGAGTGGTGTTGGCGCGGATGACCTGGCGGATCTGCGCTTGTAGTTCATCGGTCAGCGTCACGCCGTCGCGCAGGCGGACGAACAGCACCACGCGCACGTCGCCGTCCCAATCCTGGCCGATGGCGATGGACTCCAATACCTGTTCGACCTTTTCTACCTGGCGATAGATTTCGGCGGTGCCGATGCGCACGCCGCCGGGGTTGAGTACGGCGTCGGAGCGGCCATGAATAACCAGGCCGCCGTGTTCGGTGATTTCCGCGTAGTCGCCGTGGGCCCAGATGCCGGGGAAGGTGTCGAAGTAGGCGGTGCGGAATTTCTCGCCGTTGCTGTCGTTCCAGAAGCCCACGGGCATGCAGGGGAAGTGCTGGGCGCAGACCAGTTCGCCTTTCTCAACGCTTACCGGCTGTCCGGCGTCGTTCCACACCTGCACGTCCATCCCTAAGCCCTTGCATTGCAGCTCGCCGCGCCACACTGGCAGCACCGGGTTGCCGAGGGCGAAGCAGGAGACGATGTCGGTGCCGCCAGAGATGGACGACAGACAGACATCGCTTTTGATCTCGCGGTAGACGTACTCGAAGCTCTCGTGGGCCAGCGGTGAGCCGGTCGAGAGGAGGGCTTTCAGTCGCTCCATCTTGTGCGTCTCGCGTGGCTTGGCGCCGGCTTTTTCCAGGGCGGCGATGAATTTGGCACTGGTGCCGAAAATACTGATGTTCTCGGCGTCGATCAGGTCGATCAGGCGCTCGGCACCGGGGTGGAAGGGCGAGCCGTCGAACAACACCAGGGTGGCGCCTAGTGCCAGGCCCGAGACCAGCCAGTTCCACATCATCCAGCCGCAGGTGGTGTAGTAGAACAGGGTGTCGTCGGCCGTGAGGTCGGTGTGTAGGCCGAGTTCCTTCACATGTTGCAGCAGGGTGCCGCCAGCGCCGTGGACGATGCACTTGGGCACGCCGGTGGTGCCGCTGGAATAGAGAATGTACAACGGCTGTTCGAAGGGCACCGGGGTGAACATAGGTTCACCATCCGCCTGGTAGAAGTCGCTCCATAGCGCGACCTGGGCCGGTGTCTGGAAGTCTGCCGCGCGGGCTTGGGTGTTGGAGTAGGGCACCACCACCAGTTGTTGCAGGGTAGGCAGGCGTTCGAGGATTTCGTTGAGCTTGGCGGTCAGGTCGAGGTTCTTGCCGGCGTAGCGGTAGCCGGCGGCGGCGATAAGTACCTTGGGTTCGATCTGGCCGAAGCGGTCGATCACGCCCTGGGTGCCGAAGTCTGGTGAGCAGCTCGACCAGGTGGCGCCGAGGCTGGCGGTTGCGAGCATGCCGACCACGGTCTGCCAGGTGTTGGGCATAAAGGCGGCCACTCGGTCGCCGACACCGACGCCAGCGTCTTGCAGGCGCTGTTGCAGGCCGGCGACATGGGCGGCCAGTTCCAGGTAGCTCAGCTCTTCGCGGCTGCCGTCTTCGCCGATGGCGACCAGCGCCGGATGGTCGTCGCGGCGGCGCAGCAGGTGTTCGGCGAAGTTCAGGGTGGCGCCGGGGAACCAGTGGGCGCTGGGCATGGCTGGGCCTTCGCGCAACACGGTGTCGGTTGGGGTGGTGAAGCGGATCTCGAAGAAGTCGACGATGGCCTGCCAGAAAGCTGTAAGGTCAGCCACGCTCCAGGCGTGCAGGGCCGGGTAATCGGTCAGCTGCAGGGCATGGCGCTGGTTAACGTAGCGGCGGAAGGTGTCCATGCGCGTGGCGGCGATGCGGTCGGCGGAAGGGGCCCAGAGCGGTTGGTGCATCTCGATTCCTCGATTGTTCTTGTGGTTCGCGCCAGCCCGGAGGCGGCGGATGGCACAGCCTAACGGGTTGCCTGTCATCGGCTACAGCCGCTGCCGCTGGACAGCCTGGTTGCGTGCGGAGCTGCTGTGGCGTTGGCGCTACGACGTGGTGGTCGCGGCGGTTGGCAGGTGTTGCGGGCTTTACAGGTTGTCAGGAAAAGCTGACAGGGGTGTTTCGCCGTATGTGTACTTTTCCCGGATTGCATCCGGGCTACTGGAGCGTTTTCCCTCTCCCCCGGCCCCTCTCCCATAAATGGGAGAGGGGAGACAAGCGGCTAAAGCTGTTTGGCCCTGGCCACCCGCGAGCCGTTGGGCTTGCCGAGCACATCGCAGATGCGCTGTCCGGCGGCGATCAGTTGGTCCATATCGATACCGGTGTCGATGCCCAGACCGTTGAGCAGGTAGAGCACATCCTCGGTGGCGACGTTACCGGTGGCGCCCTTGGCATAGGGGCAGCCGCCGAGACCGGCGACGGAGCTGTCGAACACGCTGATGCCTTCCAGCAGGCTGGCGTAGACGTTGGCCAGGGCCTGGCCGTAGGTGTCATGGAAGTGGCCGCCGAGCCTGTCGCGCGGGATCTTGCCGGCGCACACCTCGAACAGCCGGCGGGTAGCGCCGGCGGTGCCGGTGCCGATGGTGTCGCCCAGAGATACTTCATAGCAGCCCATGGCGAACAGCTCGGCGGCCACGTTGGCCACTTGCTGCGGCGCTACCTCGCCCTCGTAGGGGCAGCCGAGCACGCAGGAGACATAGCCGCGCACGCTGATGCCGTGCTGTTTGGCGGCATCCATGATCGGCACGAAGCGCTGCAGGCTGTCGCTGATCGAGCAGTTGATGTTCTTCTGCGAGAAGCTCTCGCTGGCGGCGGCAAATACCGCGACTTCCTTGACCCCGGCGGCCACGGCGGCCTCGAAGCCCTGCATGTTCGGTGTCAGCGCGCCGTAGACCACACCGGCCTTGCGCTGGATCTGTGCGAAGACTTCGGCGCTGCCGGCCATCTGCGGCACCCACTTGGGCGAGACGAAACTGCCCACTTCGATATAGCCGAGGCCGGCGGCGCTCAGCTCATCGACCAGGCGCACCTTGTCGGCCACGCTGATCGGCTGTTTCTCGTTCTGCAAACCGTCGCGCGGGCCAACTTCGACCAGGCGGACGTGGTGGGGCAGGTTCATGGGGGCCTCGCAAAATTGGTTTACGCCTCTTCTCACATAGAAGAGGGAACTGTTCGTGGCAGGCTGGGATTTCTACCACGAAGGGTTGATGTTGCTTTTTACATTCACCAGCCTATTCGCACTGGCCTGTTGGTGGACATGGAAAGCGATGTCCACCCTACGGTTGCCGGTCAGTATGTAGGGTGGATGTCGCTTTCTACATCCACCAGCCTTTTCGCACGGACCTGACGGTGGACATGAAGAGCGATGTCCACCCTACGATTGCCGGTTGGTGTGTAGGGTGGATGTCGCTTTCTACATCCACCAGCTTGCCGCACTGGCCTGTTGGTGGACATGGAGAGCGATGTCCACCCTACGGTTACCGGTTGGTGTGTAGGGTGGATGTCGCTTTCTACATCCATCAGCCTGTCCGCACGAACCTGGTAGTGGACATGAAGAGCGATGTCTATCCTACGGTTGCTGGTAATCCTCCTCCAACTCCACCAGTGCGGTGCCTTCGCTGACCATATCGCCTTCGTCGCAGTAGAGCGCCTTGACCGTGCCGGCATGCGGCGCGCGGATGCTGTGTTCCATCTTCATCGCTTCGAGCACCACCAGGGCGGCGCCAGCGTCGACGGTTTGGCCGACCTCGACCAGTACGCGCACGATGCTGCCATTCATGGGCGCGGTTAGGCCGCCCTGGTGGGCATGGCTGGCTTCGGCGGCGGCAATCGGGTCGAAACGGGTGACCGGGTGCAGCTCGCCATCCCACTCCAGGTACAGGGTGTTGCCCTGGCGGATGGCTTGCAGGCGTCGTTGCACCTGATCCGGACCGGTAGTGATCAGCGTCTCGCCGACCCATTGGGCCTGGCCGCTGGGACGGGCCTTGTGTTCGCGTTCACCACAGCACAGATGCAGCTCGGTTTCCGCTGACAGGCCGGCGCGCCAGCCTGTGCGGGTGTTCCAGGGCGAGAAGTAATCGTCGTGGCGCAGCTGCTGCGGTTCGCTCTGCACCCAGGCGTCGGCAGCCAGCTGCCAGAACAGCTCGGGCAGTTCGGCAGGCGCCGGCAGCAGGACGTTCTGATGACGGGCGATAAAGCCGGTGTCCAGCTCTTCGGCGGCGAAGGCGGGGTGGGCGAGGATGCGGCGCAGGAAGGCCAGATTGGTTTTGAAGCCGCCCACGGCGGTTTCGTCGAGCATGGCCAGCAGCCGCTGGCGGGCTTCCTCGCGGTTCTCGCCCCAGGCGATCAGCTTGCCCAGCATCGGGTCATAGAACGGCGAGACTTCGTCACCTTCGGCCACGCCGCTGTCGACACGGCGCCCCGGCCCGCTGGCGGGTTCGCGGTAGAGGGCGAGGGTACCGCTGGCCGGCAGGAAATCGTGTTGCGGGTCTTCGGCGTACAGGCGCACTTCGATGGCGTGGCCATTGAGCGGTACCTGCGCCTGAGTGATCGGCAGCGCTTCGCCACGGGCTACGCGGATCTGCCAGGCCACCAGGTCGAGGCCGGTGATGGCTTCGGTAACTGGATGCTCGACCTGCAGGCGGGTATTCATCTCCATAAAGAAGAACTGGCCACGGGCATCGAGCAGGAACTCCACGGTGCCGGCGCCGACATAGCCGATGGCTTGCGCAGCCTTGACCGCCGCTTCGCCCATGGCGCGGCGCAGTTCGGGCGTCAGGCCTGGGGCCGGGGCTTCCTCGACCACTTTCTGGTGGCGGCGCTGGATCGAGCAGTCGCGCTCGTTGAGGTACAGGCAGTTACCGTGGCGGTCAGCGAACACCTGGATTTCCACGTGGCGCGGCTGCAGCACATATTTTTCCACCAGCATGCGCGAGTCGCCAAAGGCCGCCTGCGCTTCACGTTGCGCCGACTGCAGCGCCTCGGCCAGTTCGGCCTCGCGCTCGACCACTTTCATGCCTTTGCCACCGCCACCGGCAGCCGCCTTGAGCAGCACCGGGTAGCCGATGCGCGCGGCGGCGACGCGGAAGGTTTCCGCGTCCTGCGCCTCGCCATGGTAGCCGGGCACCAGCGGCACGCCGGCGTCTTCCATCAGCGCCTTGGCGGCGGACTTGCTGCCCATGGCGTCGATGGCCGAGGCGGGCGGACCGAGGAAGACCAGGCCGGCGGCCTCGATGGCACGGGCGAACCCGGCGTTCTCCGAGAGAAAGCCGTAGCCTGGGTGGATGGCCTGGGCGCCACTGGCCTTGGCCGCGGCGATGATCTTGTCGACAAGCAGGTAGCTGTCGGCCGGTTTGGCGCCGCCCAGGTCGACCGCCATATCGGCTTCACGCACATGGCGGGCATTGCGGTCGATGGCGCTGTGCACGGCTACGGTGCGGATGCCCAGGGCCTTGGCGGTGCGCATCACCCGGCAGGCGATCTCGCCACGGTTGGCAACGAGGAGGGTGGTGATTTGCTGGTGGCTCATGCTTGTGGCTCCTGCCAGGCCGGCGTGCGTTTTTCCAGGAAGGCGTTGAGCCCCTCCTGACCCTCGGGACTCACGCGAATGCGCGCGATGGCGTTCTCGGTGTAGCGGCGCAATGTCGGGCTGAGCGCGGCCGGGCCGACTTCGCGCAGCAGATCCTTGCTGGCCTGCATGGCTTGCGGGCTGTTGAGCAGCAGGTTGCACGTCCAGCTTTCCACCTGGGCGTCCAGTTCGCTGACGGGGTAGCACTCGGCGAGCAGGCCTAGCTCACGGGCGCGGCTGCCGTCGAAGCGTTCGGCGGTCAGCGCATAACGGCGTGCCGCGCGCTCGCCGAGGGCCTGCACGACGAAGGGACTGATCACCGCCGGCGCCAGACCGATACGCACTTCGGACAGGCTGAACAGGGCGTCATCGGCGCCGATGGCCATATCACAGCAACTGACCAGGCCGACTGCACCACCGAAGGCGGCGCCCTGGACCACGGCCAGGGTGGGGATTTGCAGGGCGTGCAGGCTGTACATCAGCTCGGCCAGTTCATGGGCGTCGGCCAGGTTGGCGTTGTAGTCGAGGGTCGCCGAGTGCTGCATCCAGGCCAGGTCGGCTCCGGCGGAGAAGTGCTTGCCGCGCCCGCGCAGCAGCAAAAAGCGCAGGGTCAGGTCGCTGGCAATCGCTTCGAGGGCGAGGATCAACTCGCGAATCATCTGCGCGTTGAAGGCGTTGTTCTTCTCCGGACGGTTCAGCCACAAGGTGGCAAAGCCGCGCGGGTCTTTCTCAAGCTGTACGGTGGTGAAGTCGGTCATGGCGGCTCCAGACATTTACTCCCTCTCCCTCCGGAAGAGGGTTGGGGTGAGGGTATAGGGCGAGTTGCACATGGCATCCCTCACCCCTAGCCCCTCTCCCGGAGGGAGAGGGGGATTAAAAGATTCACATCCGGAACACACCGAAGGTGGTCGGCTCGATCGGTGCGTTGAGCGCGGCGGACAGCGCCAGGCTGAGCACGTCGCGGGTCTGCGCCGGGTCGATGACGCCGTCGTCCCACAGCCGCGCACTGGAGTAGTAGGGGTGACCCTGCTGCTCGTACTGGGCGAGGATCGGCTGCTTGATGCGCGCCTCTTCCTCGGCGCTGAACGGCTGGCCGGCGCGTTCGCTCTGTTCGCGCTTGACCTGCACCAGCACGCCAGCGGCCTGTTCGGCACCCATCACGCCAATCCGTGCGTTGGGCCACATCCATAAAAAACGTGGGTCGTAGGCGCGACCGCACATCCCGTAGTTACCGGCGCCAAAGCTGCCGCCGATGATCACGGTGAACTTCGGCACCTTGGCGCAGGCCACGGCGGTGACCAGCTTGGCGCCGTGCTTGGCGATGCCGCCTTCTTCGTACTTCTTGCCGACCATGAAACCGGTGATGTTCTGCAGGAAGAGCAGCGGGATACCGCGCTGGCAGGCCATTTCGATGAAGTGCGCGCCTTTCTGCGCGGCTTCCGCAAACAAAATGCCGTTATTCGCCAGGATGGCGATGGGGTAGCCATGCAGATGGGCGAAGCCGCAGACCAGGGTGGTGCCGAACAGCGCCTTGAATTCATCGAACTCGCTGCCGTCGACAATACGGGCGATCACTTCGCGCACGTCGAAGGGCTGTTTGGCGTCGGCCGGGATCACCCCATACAGCTCCTCGACCGCATGCAGCGGCTGCAGCGGTGCGCGGCTGTTGAGCACACCCTGTTTGCGCCAGTTGAGGTTGGCGATGCTGCGCCGGGCGATAGCCAGGGCGTGTTCGTCGTCTTCGGCGTAGTGGTCGGCCACGCCGCTGGTCTTGCAGTGCACATCGGCGCCGCCGAGTTCCTCGGCCGTGACCACTTCGCCGGTGGCGGCCTTCACCAGCGGCGGGCCGGCGAGGAAGATGGTGGCCTGGTTACGCACCATGATGGTCTCGTCGCTCATCGCCGGCACATAGGCGCCACCGGCGGTGCAGGAACCCATGACCACGGCGATCTGCGGAATGCCCATGGCGCTCATGTTGGCCTGGTTGAAGAAGATCCGCCCGAAGTGCTCGCGGTCCGGGAATACCTCGTCCTGGCGCGGCAGGTTGGCGCCGCCGGAGTCGACCAGGTAGATGCACGGCAGGCGGTTCTGCTGGGCGATGGTCTGCGCGCGCAGGTGTTTCTTCACGGTCAGCGGGTAGTAGCTGCCGCCTTTTACCGTGGCGTCGTTAGCCACGATCATGCACTCGACGCCTTCCACCCGGCCGATGCCGGCGACCACGCCAGCGGCCGGCACGTCTTCGCCGTACACCTCGTGGGCGGCCAGCTGGCTGATTTCGAGGAAGGGCGAGCCGATGTCCAGCAGGCGGTTGATGCGTTCGCGTGGTAGCAACTTGCCACGCGAGGTGTGCCGCTCCTGGGCCTTGGCACCGCCGCCTTCATGAACCTGGGCGAGCAGGGTGCGCAGGGCGTTGACCTGTTCGAGCATGGCCGCGCTGTTGGCGACGAACTCCGGCGAACGGGTGTTGATCTGGGTGTGCAGGATGGCCATGTGGGCTCACTCCGGGTTGCAGGCTTTAGCTCCCCTCTCCCGTTCACGGGAGAGGGGCCGGGGGAGAGGGTGGTGCAGGCAACGCAGAGCCCCTCTCCCTAACCCTCTCCCATAAATGGGAGAGGGGACTGTCCGTGTTGTTTGAGGGCTACTTCGTCTCGTTGAACAGCTCACGACCAATCAGCATGCGGCGGATTTCGCTGGTGCCGGCGCCGATCTCGTAGAGCTTGGCGTCACGCAGCAGACGGCCAGCCGGGTAGTCGTTGGTGTAGCCGTTGCCGCCAAGGATCTGGATGCAGTCGAGAGCCATCTTGGTGGCCATCTCGGCGGTGTAGAGAATCACGGCGGCGGCGTCCTTGCGCGATTCCTCGCCGCGGTCGCAGGCCTTGGCCACGTTGTACAGGTAGGACTTGGAGGCGTTCATGCCGGCGTACATGTCGGCCAGCTTGCCCTGGATCAGCTGGAATTCGCCGATGGATTGACCGAACTGGCGGCGCTCATGCACGTAGGGCACGACCACATCCATACAGGCCTGCATGATTCCTGTCGGGCCGCCGGAGAGCACGGTGCGCTCGAAATCCAGGCCACTCATCAGCACCGCCACGCCACGGCCTTCGGCACCGAGGATGTTTTCTGCCGGCACTGCGCAATCTTCAAACACCAGTTCGCAGGTGTTGGAGCCGCGCATGCCCAGTTTGTCGAGCTTCTGGTGCCGGGAGAAACCCTTGAAGTCGCGCTCGACGATAAACGCAGTCATGCCCTTGGAACCGGCCGCTACGTCGGTCTTGGCGTAGATCACATAGGTATGGGCGTCCGGACCGTTGGTGATCCACATCTTGTTGCCGTTGAGCACGTAGTGGTCGCCACGCTTGTCGGCGCGCAGCTTCATCGACACGACGTCCGAGCCGGCATTCGGCTCGCTCATCGCCAGGGCACCGATGTGCTCGCCTGAGCACAGCTTGGGCAGGTACTTGGCCTTCTGCTCATGGGTGCCGTTCTTGTGGATCTGGTTGACGCAAAGGTTGGAGTGGGCACCGTAGGACAGGCCGACCGAGGCCGAGGCGCGGCTGATTTCTTCCATGGCCACCACGTGGGCCAGGTAGCCCATGTTGGTACCGCCGTATTCCTCAGCGACGGTCATGCCGAGCAGGCCCATGTCGCCGAACTTGCGCCACATGTCCATGGGGAACTCGTTGTCGCGGTCGATCTGCGCGGCACGCGGCGCCAGCTCGGCCTGGGCGAATTGGCGCACGGCGTCACGCAGCATGTCGATGGTTTCGCCGAGACCGAAGTTGAGGGAGGGGTAGCTCATGGTTCCACCTGTGATTGTATTTATAGGTTTGGAAGTTAAGTCGTGATCAAACTTGAGTGTGTTCCAGCGCTGCAAGGCAACGCTCTTCGGCCGTGTCGAGTTCCAGTTGCATCTGTTCGATATCCAGTAGCTGCTGGGCCAGCTGCTCGCGGCGGGCGCTGATCTTGGCCATGAAGGTCTCCAGCTGCCGGCGGTTACCGCCGGCCGGGTCATACAACTCGATCAGTTCCTTGCACTCGGCGAGGGAAAAACCGATGCGCTTGCCGCGCAGAATCAGTTTGAGGGTGACCTTGTCCTTGTGCGTGTAAACCCGCTCCTGGCCGCGCCGTTCGGGGGCGAGCATGCCTTGCTCCTCGTAGAAGCGGATGGCGCGGGTGGTGATGTCCAGCTCGCGGGCCAGGTCGGAAATGCTGTAGTGGGCGGCCATGCAATGGGCTCTGCGCGGGTTGCTTTACGTAAACGTAAAGCTGGTTGACGTTAACGTCAACGTAAAAGTGCAGGAGAGGGACCGAATGTAGCAAAGCCCTGCGCGGGCAGGGCTTGGATTCAGGAGGTTAGCGGGGATGGCTGGAAGATTCTTGCGCTCAAGAGCTGGTGGATAAGCAGAGCGTTATCCACCCTACATAGTCCTCAACTCTGCGCGCAGCGGACCTCGAAGCGCCCTTCACCCATTTATGGGCGAGGGGCTGGGGGAGAGGGGTGGACCAACTCAGCCTTTACAGAGTTGTCGGCTCTCAGGACTTGGCTTCGCTTTCGAGCTTCTTCTCCTGGGCGCTAATTTGCTGGGCAATCTCGATGATCTGCTCGCGCATCCAGCGGTTGGCCGGGTCCTGGTCGGTGCTTTCGTGCCAGTACAGGTGGGTTTCCAGGGATGGCACATCGTTGACCGGCAGTTGCACGTAATGCAGGCCGTGGCGGCGGGCGAAGCGCTCGGGCACGGTCATCGCCATGTCGGTGTTCTGCAGCACGGTGGAGGCCATCATGTAGTGCTGCGAACGCAGCGCCACCTTGCGCTGCAAGCCCATCTTGCCCAGTGACAGGTCGACATAACCGAGGCCACTGCGCCGGCTGGAGATCTGGATATGGGTCAGCGACAGGTACTCGTCCAGGCTGATCTTTTCCTTGGCCAGCGGGTGGCCCAGGCGCAGGGCGCAGACGTAGCGGTCTTCCATCAGTTTGACGTGGCGCACCTGGGTGTCGGTGTTGAGTGGCGCATCGACGGCGAAGTCGAGGCGTCCGGCCGCCAGTTCCTTGGTGGTTTCCCGGCGTTTGGAGAGGAAGCTCTCGATCTGCACGGCTGGCGCCAGGCGGCGCAAACGCTGGAACAGCGGTGGCAGGATCACCGCCTCGGTAAGGTCGGTCATGCTGATGCGGTAGGTCTTGTTGGCCTGCTGCGGGGTAAAGGTGCGGCTTTCCTGCACTGACACGCGCAGCAACTGCAAGGCGCTGCGTACCGGGCCGATGATGTTCTGCGCCATCGGTGTGGGCACCATGCCCTGGGCGGTGCGCACGAACAACGGATCATTGAATGTCTCGCGCAGGCGCGCCAGGGCGTTGGACACGGCAGGCTGGGTGATACCGACGATCTGCCCGGCGCGGGTCAGGTTGGCTTCGGTGTAGATGGCGTCGAAGACGATAAAGAGGTTGAGGTCGACCTTGCTCAGATTCATTGCGGGCTCTCGTCATGCCGATCCAGGGCGCCGGATCATATATCGGTGATGAATGTTAATAAGCCATGAAAATAGGTTCGATAAATCAAGGTCACTGTTCTAGCATCATTTGCAGATTGAAACCACAACCTCGCCACTGGTCGTTAGAAGGTAGCCACCCATGGATTTCGCCTACTCCCCCAAAGTTCAGGAACTGCGTGAACGCGTCACCGCCTTCATGGACACCCACGTCTACCCGAACGAAGCCGTGTTCGAGCAGCAGGTCAACGAAGGTGACCGCTGGCAGCCGACCGCGATCATGGAAGAGTTGAAGAACAAGGCCAAAGCCGAAGGCCTGTGGAACCTGTTTCTGCCGGAATCCGAGTACGGCGCCGGCCTGACCAACATGGAGTACGCACCGCTGGCCGAGATCATGGGCCGCTCGCTGATGGGCCCTGAGCCTTTCAACTGCTCGGCGCCAGACACCGGCAACATGGAAACCCTGGTGCGCTACGCCAGCGAGGCGCAGAAGCAGCAATGGCTGGAGCCGCTGCTGCGCGGCGAGATCCGTTCCGCCTTCGCCATGACCGAGCCGGGCGTGGCATCAAGCGACGCCACCAACATGCAGGCCAACGCCGTGCGCGATGGTGACGAGTGGGTAATCAACGGCCGCAAGTGGTGGACTTCCGGCGCCTGCGACCCGCGCTGCAAGATCATGATCTTCATGGGCCTGACCAACCCGGACGCGCCGCGCCACCAGCAGCACTCGATGATTCTGGTGCCGACCGACACCCCCGGGGTGAAAATCGTCCGCGCACTGCCGGTATTCGGCTACGACGATGCGCCCCATGGCCACGCCGAAGTGCTGTTCGAGAACGTGCGCGTGCCCTATGAGAACGTGCTGCTCGGCGAGGGTCGCGGCTTCGAGATCGCCCAGGGCCGTCTTGGCCCAGGCCGTATCCACCACTGCATGCGCTCCATCGGCATGGCCGAGCGCGCGCTGGAACTGATGTGCAAGCGCTCCGTCAGTCGTACCGCCTTCGGCAAGCCGTTGGCGCGCCTGGGTGGCAACATCGACCACATCGCCAACTCGCGTATCGAGATCAACCAGGCGCGCCTGTTGACGCTGAACGCCGCGTACATGATGGACACCGTGGGTAACAAGGTTGCGGCCAGCGAGATCGCGCAGATCAAGGTGGTCGCGCCCAACGTCGCCCTCAACGTGATCGACCGTGCCATCCAGATCCACGGTGGTGCCGGGGTTTCCAACGACACGCCGCTGGCGTACTTCTATGCCATGCAGCGCACCCTGCGCCTGGCCGACGGCCCGGACGAAGTGCACCGGATGGCCATCGGCAAGTTCGAGATCGGCAAGTACGTGCCGCGTGAGGCGATGAAAGCCAGTCGCTAAAACCGGCTGGAATGCACAAGGCCCGCACAAGCGGGCCTTGTCGTTTGTGGCGCTGCAGTAGCCCGGATGCAATCCGGGAGCGGAGTCGCCTGTTACCCGGATTGCATCCGGGCTACGGCGTGTCAGTGGCTGTCGGCGCTTTCCGCCTGCGCCTGGCGGCTCAACCAGTCGAGGCGGACATGCAGTTGCGCAGCAAAGGTTCTGGCGGCCAGTTCCTCATGGAAGGTCAGTGCACGGCGACCCACACGGACTCGCCAGACTGGGCGGCCGTGCACCTCCAGCGTCTCGATGCGCACATCGGGCATTAGGGTTTGCTCTCCTGTTCCTGGTTGCGGGTTTTCAGCAGCGACAACAACACGCCACCCGCCAGCAGGCCGAAGGTTACGCCAAGCGAGAGCAGCGCGGGAATCTTGCCGATCAGACCGTGCAACACAATCTTTCCGCCGATGAATACCAGCACCAGCGCTAGCGCGTACTTCAGGTAGATGAAGCGGTGCATCAGCGCGGCCAGGGCGAAGTACAGCGAGCGCAGGCCAAGAATGGCGAAGATGTTCGAGGTGTAGACGATGAACGGGTCCTGGGTGATGGCAAACACCGCCGGCACGCTGTCCACGGCGAACACCAGGTCGGCCAGCTCGATCAGCACCAGGGCGAGAAACAGCGGCGTGGCATAGAGCAGGGGATGGGGCTGACCCGGTGGTTGCAGGCGCACGAAGAAGTGCCCGTCCTGCAGGTTGTCGGTGATCCGAAAATGCCGTCGGATAAAGCGCAGCAGCGGGTTCTGCGCCAGGTCCGGGTGCTGTTCGGGGTGGCTGAAGAACATTTTTACGCCACTGAACACGAGGAAGGCGCCGAACACATAGAGC
This sequence comes from uncultured Pseudomonas sp., assembly GCA_964518735.1. Lineage (GTDB taxonomy): Bacteria > Pseudomonadota > Gammaproteobacteria > Pseudomonadales > Pseudomonadaceae > Aquipseudomonas. The sequence goes on along the minus strand of CAZFKQ010000021.1, from coordinate 22,072 downwards.
ATCCACTCGAAGCGCTGCACCAGCGCCGTACCCAGGCCGATCATCAGGGCGCGCAGCACGATGACTCCGAGGATGCCCCAGAACAGCACGCGGTGCTGGTAGCGTCGGGGGATATCGAAGAAAGCGAAGATCATCGCCATGACGAACACGTTGTCCATCGACAGTGACTGCTCGACCAGAAAGCCGGTGTAGAACTCCAGGGCACGCTGCGCGCCCAGCTCCAGCCAGACCCAGGCGCCAAACAGCACGCCGACGCTGAAGTAGCCGCTGTATAGCAGCAGGCTCTCGCGCATCTCGATTTCATGCTGGTCGCGGTGTAGCACGCCGAGGTCGAACACCAGCAAGGCGATAACGATGGCAAAGAAGCTCAGCCACAGCCAGGTTGCCGTACCGAGCATGGGGCTTGTGAGAACGCTGAGTAGGTTGTGCATGGGCCTTCCTGTCGCTGCCTGCAGACAGTGACTCCGATATCGCGGTGAAGGCTCACCGCCAGAGGGGCCCGGCGTCACTGACGACCGTTTTGCGCGGTCATCAATGATTAAGGCTAGAGCCGACCGTGGGGTTCGGCAACTTCGTGGCGGTTCCCTCTCCCTCCGCGAGAGGGTGCCGGAAGGGCGGGTGAGGGTGGGTCAGGGAGGTTCTGTCTATTAACCCCTAACCCCGTTCCTCTCCCAAGGGGAGAGGGAGAAGGCCACTCCTGCCCAAAGGCTCAATACACCCACACCTCGACCCGACGGTTCTTCAGCCGTCCTTCGTCGCCACTGTTGGCGGCCACCGGCAGTTGCGCGCCGAGGCCGGTGATCTCGCGGAAAATCACCCCGCCGCGCGACAGTTCGCGGCGCACTTCCATGGCGCGCAACTTGGACAGTAGTGCCGAGCGGCTGGGGTCGTTCTTCGGGTCGCCGAAACCGACCAGCACCACCTTGCTGTGCAGCTTGTCATGGGTTTTCAGGTAATCGAGTACCCGGGCGATGTCGCGCTGGGCCTTGTTGTCCAGGGCGGCGCTGTTTTCCTGGAAGCGGAAATTCACCGACAGGCGCTGCGCTTCACTGGTCAGCTTCTGGTAGCTGGCCGGCATGCTCGGGCTGCCACTGACCTTGACCGCCTGGACCGTCTGCGCAATGAAGCCGTTTTGCTCGACGATCGCCTGGCCTTTGGCGCTGTGGGCAAACTCCAGCAGGGCCTTGGCCCAGGCATTCTCGGCAGTGGGTGAGGTGTAGAGGAACAGGCGGCGTGACAGCGGATAGTCCTCGGTGGCGATCAGCGTGGTACTGGGCTGCATCGGTTGCGATTCGCCGGCGGCAATCGCCACGGCCTTGCTCTGGCGGATATAAGGCAGGCCGATGAAGCCGATAGCGCTGGGGTCCTGGCTGACGCTGTCGGACAGCTGGGTGCTCGACTCGAAGCGCTTGGCATTGGCGGCGAGGCTCTTGCCGTTGGCCGTCAGCACCAGCTCCTTGAAGGTGTCGTAGGTGCCGGATTTGTCATCGCGGGCATACAGCGTGATCGGACCGCCGCGTCCGCCTAGCTGTTCCCAGGTGCTGATTTCGCCGGAAAAGATCGCCGCCAGTTGCGCGGTGGTGAGCGCAGCCAGCGGATTGCCCGGATGCAGGATGATGGCCAGCCCATCGATGGCGATGATCTGTTCGGCGGCGCGGCTGCGCATGTCGCCAAGACCAGCCAGGCTGCTGGCTTCAGCATCCTTTATCGGGCGCGAGGAGGCGGCCAGTTCTGCGCTGCCGTCCTGCAATGCGACAAAGCCGGTGCCGGAACCGTGGGCTGCTACGGCGATGCTGACCGCGCGACCGTTCTTGTCCTCGGCCAATACCCGTTGTTCGTTCTCGGCGGCAGCCGGTTCGATGCGGATATTGCGCAGCCCCTGTTGTTCTAACAGACCCTGTACCAGGGCTGGGCCGAGTTTGGCACCGATGGTGTTGGAGCCCTGGATGCGCAGCACGGTGCTGGCATCAGTAGCTGCGAAAACGGACCAGGGCAGGGCATAGCAGATAAAACCGAGCAACAGCCAGGCATAGGCCTGGCGCCAGGAGTGCCGATCACTAACGGGCTGGGTGCGCGACATTGCAGCAGGAGCCTTCTTCGAGGGAGGGAAAGTGCCGCGCAGAATAAGAAGGTTAGATTGCAGTCAGGTTACAGCAGCCGCTCTGAAACAGGCCTTTCACACCTCCCGTAGGGTGCGCGCTGTGCACAGCGGGGCAATTTGCGCTGCTGGCCTGGTGCGCGCGGCGCACCCTATGCAGATTCGTAGCCCGGATGTAATCCGGGAAACAGGCAGCTCCGCTCCCGGATTGCATCCGGGCTACAGCGCTGCGCACTCAAGTGCTTTGCTCCCCTCTCCCGTTTACGGGAGGGGGCCGGGGAGAGGGAACTGTCCGCGTGGTCTTGTTTCAGCTCAGTTCCAGCCAGATCGGCGCATGGTCCGAGGGCTTTTCCATGCCGCGCAGCTCATAGTCGACGCCGGAATCCTTGAAGCGTGCCTGCAGGGCGGCGGTGGCAAGGATCACGTCGATGCGCAGGCCGCGCTTGGGCTCGTCCTCGAAACCACGGCTGCGGTAGTCGAACCAGCTGAAGCGGTCATTCACCGTCGGGTTCATGTGGCGGAAACTGTCGACCAGACCCCAGCCCTTGAGCGTGGCCAGCCACTCGCGTTCTTCCGGCAGGAAGCTGCACTTGCCGGTCTTCAGCCAGCGCAGGCGGTTCGGTTCGCCGATGCCGATGTCGATGTCTTCCGGGGAGATATTGATGTCGCCCATCACCACCAGTGCCTGCTCAGGCTTGAACGAGTCGTTCAGCAGGTTCTGCAGGTCGGTATAGAAGCGCTGCTTGGCCGGAAACTTGGTCGGATGGTCACGGCTCTCGCCCTGGGGGAAGTAGCCGTTCATCACGGTGACCGGATTGCCCTGGGCATCGGCAAAGGTGCCGTAGATAAAGCGCCGTTGTGCGTCTTCGTCATCACCGGGGAAGCCCTTGTGCAGCTCCAGCGGTGCCTGGCGCGAGAGCAGGGCGACGCCGTAGTGGCCCTTTTGCCCGTGGTAGTGCACGTGGTAGCCCAGCGCGCGGATTTCGGCTTCCGGGAACTGCTCGTCGGCGACCTTGGTTTCCTGCAGTCCGATTACATCCGGCTGGTGTTTTTCAATCAACGCTGCCAATTGATGGGGGCGGGCACGCAGGCCGTTGATATTGAAGGAAACGATCTTCATGGGCAGTTACCGGCTAAATAAAAACGCGATGCTAGCCCAGCTACCCTGGTACGGCCAGCATCTGGCGGGGCTCACAGCGCGGTGCTAACGTGGCTTTCGACCCACAAAGCAACCATAACAAGCAGAGGTCAGCCTGATGCCCCATCGCACCGCCGAAGTCCGCATGCTCGACCATGGCTACAGCCGTGAAGCCCGCTCCCTGCTGTACCACGCCTACCGCCATGATCCGACCTTTGCCTATCTGTTCGAAAGCGAGCGCCCAGGCTTCGACCAGCGTGTGCGCGCCACCGTGCGCGAGCTGGTGCAGCAGCACTTTGCCGAGGAGTTGCCAGCCATCGGCCTGCTGATCGAGGAGCGCCTGGTCGGCATTGCTTTGATCGCGCCGCCAGTACGCCGTTTGGACATCACCGAAAGCTGGGGCTGGCGCCTGCGCATGCTGATGACCACCGGCTTTCGCTGTACCAAGCGCTATCTGGAATACCACGACGCGGTGCTCGCCTGTCTGCCACCCGGCCCGTATCACGTCTTGCCACTGATTGGCGTGCACCCGGAGTTCCAGGGCCAGCAGCTTGGTGAGCAACTGCTGGCGGCATTGCATAACTGGTGCGCCGAGGATGCCGGCTCCCAGGGCGTAGTGCTGGATACCGGTAACCCGCATTACCTGGAGTTCTACAAGCGTCAGGGCTATGAGGAAATCGGCGAAGTGGCGGTCGGGCCGATCCGCGAGCATGTGTTTTTCCATGCCAATCCGCAGGTAACGCACAAGGCCAGTGCCTAGAGCTGCGTGCTGATCCGATATCTATCCCGCAGCACTGGGAGAGAGGCGTAGACGCAGAGTACTGAACTGGCAGGCCCCGGCAGATTTTGCCGGCCTGTTTTGTCTGCGGCGCGCAATCGCGCTAACCTTCGTCACCACCGCAGGCTTGCGCCTGCCGCATTCCTGCCGCTGCGCCAAGGCGCTGGGCTCAACTGCAACGAAAAGGACACAGAAATGGCTCAAGTAACCCTGCAGGGCAATCCAATTCAGGTCGACGGCCAGCTGCCGCAAGCCGGCCAGCAGGCGCCGGCATTCAGCCTGGTTGGCAAGGACCTGGCCGACGTCAGCCTGGCCAGCCTGGCCGGCAAACGCAAAGTGTTGAACATCTTCCCCAGCGTCGACACCCCGACCTGTGCCACGTCCGTGCGCAAGTTCAATGCCGAAGCGAGCAAGCTGGCCAACACCGTAGTGCTGTGCATTTCTGCCGACCTGCCGTTTGCCCAGTCGCGCTTCTGCGGCAGCGAAGGTCTGGAGAACGTGATCAACCTGTCGACCATGCGTGGCGCCAGCTTCCTCAAGGACTATGGTGTGGCCATCGCCAGCGGCCCGCTGGTGGGTGTCTCCGCCCGTGCGGTGGTGGTGCTGGACGAGCAGGGCAAGGTGCTGCATAGCGAGCTGGTGGGCGAGATCGCCGACGAGCCGGACTATGCCGCCGCCATCGCCGCGCTCAAGTAAGTCGCTGCAACACCTTGAAACGGCCTGCCTAGCAGGCCGTTTTCATTTCTGGGTCAAACACTTGGTTACGTTGCAGAAGGGTAAATGGGCGGTAAAGACCCTTTGCTTCACGGCTGATAGTACTTATCGTTCACGCTCCCAAGGAAAGTGACCCGGACCATGCCTGATATTCGCTCTACATCGCGCTCTTCCCGCCCCTGGCTGATCGCCCTGGCGCTGCTCGCTGTCGTCCTGCTGCTGTGGTGGCTGTGGCCGGCGAAACCGGCCGAGAAGGACGGGCGCGACGGGCCCTGGGGGCGCGACAATGGACCGGTACCGGTGCGGGTGAGCCAGGTCAGCCAGGGCGACTTCAACATCGAACTCAAGGCCCTCGGCACAGTGACGGCGTTGAATACCGTGAGTGTGCGTAGCCGGGTGAATGGCGAGCTGGTCAAGGTACTGTTTGAGGAAGGCCAGCTGGTCAAGGCTGGCGACCTGCTGGCGCAGATTGATCCACGCGCCTATGAGGTGGCCCTGCAACAGGCCGAAGGCACCCTGGCGCAGAACCAGGCGCAGCTGAAGAACGCCGAGATCGATCTGGCCCGCTATCAGGGCCTGTACGCCGAAGACTCCATCGCCAAGCAGACTCTGGACACCCAGCAAGCCCTGGTTGGGCAATACCGTGGCACGGTGAAGAACAACCAGGCGGCGGTCGCCGAAGCGCGCCTCAATCTGGAATTTACCCGTATTCGCGCCCCTATCGATGGCCGCCTCGGCTTGCGTCAGATCGACGTCGGCAATCTGGTCAACAGCAGCGATACCACGCCGCTGGTGGTGATTACTCAGGTCAAGCCGATCTCGGTCAACTTCACCCTGGCTGAAAACGACTTGCCGCCGGTGCTGGCGCGGGTGCGTAACAACGAGAAGCTGCTGGTACAGGCCTGGGACCGCGGCGAGAAGCAGCTGCTGGCCGAAGGCGTGCTGCACAGCCTGGATAACCAGATCGATGTCGCCACCGGCACGGTCAAGCTCAAGGCGCGCTTTGACAATGCCGGCGAGAGCCTGTTTCCCAACCAGTTCGTCAATGTGCGCCTGCGCGTGGAAACCCGTCAGGCGGCCACGCTGATTCCCTCGGCGGCTTTGCAGTTCGGCGCGCGTGGCACCTTTGTCTTTCTTCTCGACCAGAACGACAAGGTGCAACTGCGCAACGTCGAAGTGGGCGCCAGCGATGGCGCACTGACCCTGATCAGTGCTGGCCTGAAAGTCGGCGAACGGCTGGTGCTGGAAGGTACCGACAAGCTCAAGGACGGCAGCGAAGTGCAGGTGATCGGCGAACCCGGCGCCGTGGCTCAGCCAGTTGGCAAGGACAAAGCCGAGCAGAAGCACGACGCATGAATGTTTCACGGCTGTTCATCCTGCGTCCGGTCGCCACCACCCTGTTGATGGTGGCGATCTTCCTCATCGGCCTGATCGCCTACCGTCTGTTGCCGGTGTCAGCGCTGCCGGAGGTAGATTACCCGACCATCCGCGTGCTGACTTTGTATCCCGGCGCCAGTCCGGAGGTGATGACTAGTGCGGTGACCGCGCCATTGGAGCGTCAGTTTGGCCAGATGCCGGGCCTGAAGCAGATGTCCTCGACCAGTTCCGGCGGCGCCTCGGTGATTACCCTGCGCTTCACCCTGGAAGTGAATCTGGACGTGGCCGAGCAGGAGGTGCAAGCAGCGATCAACGCGGCGAGCAACCTGCTGCCCAGCGACCTGCCGGCACCGCCGGTGTACAACAAGGTCAATCCGGCCGATACCCCGGTACTGACCCTGGCGATCAGCTCGGCCAGCTTGCCGCTGACCGAAGTACATGACCTGATCGACACCCGCATGGCGCAGAAAATCGCCCAGATCAGCGGCGTCGGCCTGGTCAGCCTGGCCGGTGGCCAGCGCAAGGCGGTACGCATCAAGGTCAACCCCGAAGTCCTGGCCAGCCACGGTCTCAACCTTTCCGATGTGCGCGCGTTGATCACCGCGAGCAACGTCAACCAGCCCAAGGGCAACTTCGACGGGCCGACCCGCGTCTCGCAACTGGACGCCAACGACCAGCTGGAGTCGGCTGAGGCCTACCTGGACCTGATCCTCAAATACGAGAATGGCGCGCCACTGCGCCTTAAGGATGTTTCCACCATCATCGACGGCGCCGAGAACGAGCGCCTGGCCGCCTGGGCCGATCGCAACCAGACCGTGCTGGTAAGCATCCAGCGCCAGCCAGGAGCCAACGTCATCGAGGTGGTCGAACGGATTCAGAAACTGCTGCCGCAGATTACCGCGAGCCTGCCGGCCAGCATCGAGGTCAAGCTGCTTACCGACCGCACCCAGACCATTCGCGCGGCCATCGACGACGTACGTTTCGAGCTGATCCTGGCCATCGGCCTGGTGGTGCTGGTGACCTTCCTGTTCCTGCGCAAGCTGTCCGCCACCATCATCCCGTCCATCGTCGTGCCGCTGTCGCTGATCGGCACCTTCGGCGTGATGTACCTGGCCGGCTTCTCGGTCAACAACCTGACCCTGATGGCGCTGACCATCGCCACCGGCTTCGTGGTCGACGATGCCATCGTCATGCTGGAGAACATCGCCCGCCACCTGGAGGAGGGCGAGACGCCGCTGAACGCCGCGCTCAAGGGCGCCAAGCAGATCGGCTTCACCCTGATCTCGCTGACCTTCTCGCTGATCGCGGTGCTGATCCCGCTGCTGTTCATGGCCGATGTGGTGGGGCGGCTGTTCCGCGAGTTCGCCATCACCCTGGCGGTGGCCATCCTGATTTCCCTGGTGGTGTCGCTGACCCTGACGCCGATGATGTGCGCGCGCCTGCTCAAGGCCGAGAAGGAGCAAGAACAGGGGCGTTTCTACCGCGCCAGCGGCGCCTTTATCGACCACCTGATTGAGCGTTACGGGGTTGGCCTGCAGTGGGTGCTCAAGCACCAGCCGCTGACCCTGCTGGTGGCCCTCGGCACCCTGGCGCTGACCGTGGTGCTGTATCTGGCGGTACCCAAGGGTTTCTTTCCGGTGCAGGACACCGGGGTGATCCAGGGCATTTCCGAGGCACCGCAGAGCATTTCCTTCACCGCCATGAGCGAGCGCCAGCAGCGCCTGGCCGAAGTGATCCTGCAGGACGAGGCGGTGGCCAGCCTGTCGTCCTATATCGGTGTGGACGGCGATAACGCAACGCTCAACAGCGGGCGCCTGCTGATCAACCTCAAGCCGCATGCCGAACGTGACGTCAGCGCCAGCGAGGTGATCGAGCGCTTGCGCCCCGAGCTGGCAGCGATTCCGGGCATCCAGCTGTACCTGCAGCCGGTGCAGGATCTGACCATCGAGGATCGGGTCAGCCGCACCCAGTTCCAGTTCAGCCTGGAGTCACCGGATGCGGCGCTGCTGGAGGAGTGGACGCCCAAGCTGATTGAGGCGTTGAGCGAGCAAGCCGAGCTGCGTGACGTGGCCAGCGACCTGCAGAACCGTGGCCTGCAGGTGTACCTGCAGATCGACCGCGATGCGGCCTCGCGCCTGGGCGTGAGCATCAGTGACATCGACGATGCGCTGTATGACGCCTTCGGCCAGCGGCAAATTTCCACTATCTTCACCCAGGCCAGCCAGTACCGCGTGGTGCTGGAGAGTACCGGCGCCGGCGAGCTTGGCCCGCAGGCCTTGCAGCAGGTGCATGTGGCCACCGCCAGCGGCGGCCAGGTGCCGCTGGCTTCCCTGGCGCGTATCGATGAGCGCGCCGCCAGCCTGCTGGTCAACCACATCGGCCAGTTTCCGGCCGTGACGGTGTCGTTCAACCTAGCCAGTGGCGTGTCGCTGGGCGAGGCGGTGGCGGTGATCGAGCAGGTGCAGCAGGACATCGGCCTGCCGCCCGGTATCCAGAGCCAGTTCCAGGGCGCCGCCGAGGCCTTCCGCGCCTCGCTGTCGAGCACCTTGCTGCTGATTCTGGCGGCCATCGTCACCATGTACATCGTGCTCGGCGTGCTCTACGAGAGCTACATCCACCCGATCACCATTCTCTCGACCTTGCCTTCGGCCGGGGTCGGCGCCTTGCTGGCGCTGCTGCTGACCGGCAACGACCTGGGCCTGATCGCCATCATCGGCATCATCCTGCTGATCGGCATCGTCAAGAAGAACGCGATCATGATGATCGACTTTGCCCTGGAGGCCGAGCGGCAGCAGGGCATGGCGCCCGAGGCGGCGATCTACCAGGCCGCGCTGCTGCGTTTCCGGCCGATCCTGATGACCACCTTGGCCGCGCTGTTTGGCGCCATCCCGCTGATGCTGGCCTCGGGCTCCGGCGCCGAGCTGCGCCAGCCGCTGGGCCTGGTGATGGTCGGCGGCCTGCTGCTCAGTCAGGTGCTGACGCTGTTCACCACGCCGGTGATCTACCTGTGGTTCGATCGCCTGTCGCGCCGTTATTTCGGCCGCAGCGCGGCCGGGGTGACGGTATGAGCACGCTTTTGCTCCCCTCTCCCATTTATGGGAGAGGGGCCGGGGGAGAGGGCGGGAGCACCGCGCTGCCTGTTCCCCTTTCCCTAACCCTCTCCCCTGAGGGGAGAGGGGATGGTTCAGCGCTGCCGGCAGGCTACCCATGAACATCTCCGCCCCCTTTATCCGCCGGCCGGTGGCCACGCTGCTGCTGAGCCTGGCGATCCTGCTGCTCGGCTGGGTCAGCTTCGGCCTGCTGTCGGTGGCGCCGCTGCCGAAGATGGATTTCCCGGCCATCGTGGTCAATGCCACGCTGCCGGGTGCCAGTCCGCAGGTGATGGCCTCCAGCGTGGCCACGCCACTGGAACGCGCGCTCGGCAGCATCGCCGGAATCAGCGAGATGACCAGTCGCAGCAGCCAGGGCAGCACGCAGATCGTCATCCTCTTCAACCTGGAGCGCAACGTCGACGCAGCTGCCCGCGAGGTGCAGGCGGCCATCAACGCGGCGCGTAACCTGCTGCCCAGCGGCATGCGCAGCATGCCCACCTACAAGAAGTTCAACCCCTCGCAGGCACCGATCATGGTCCTGGCGCTGAGCTCGCCGGTACTCGACAAGAGCCAGCTATACGATGTGGCCTCCACCGTGCTGGCGCAGAAACTGGCGCAGGTGCAGGGTGTCGGGCAGATCCAGATCGGTGGCAGCTCGCTGCCAGCGGTACGGGTGGAATTGCAGCCGCGCCTGCTGGATCAGTACGGCATCGCCCTCGACGAGGTGCGTAACGCCATCGTCCAGGCCAACCAGGATCGGCCCAAGGGGGCGGTGGAAGACGCCAGTCGGCATTGGCAGGTGCAGGCCAACGACCAGCTGGAAAAGGCCGCCGACTACCAGCCGCTGATCATCCGCTACCAGAACAACGCGGCGGTGCGCTTGGGCGATGTGGCCAAGGTCCGCGACTCGGTGGAGAACCGCTACAACAGCGGTTTCTACAATGATGATGACTCGGTGTTGCTGGTGATCAACCGCCAGCCCGGCGCCAATATTATCGAAACCATCGAGGACATCCGCGCCGAGCTGCCCGGGCTGCAGGCGGTGATCCCGGCCAGCGTGCAGCTGGAAGTGGCCATGGACCGCTCGCCGGTGATCCGTGCCACCCTGCATGAGGCCGAACGCACGCTGCTGATCGCCGTGGCCCTGGTGATTCTGGTGGTGTTTGCCTTCCTTGGTCGCTGGCGTGCGGCGCTGATCCCGGCGCTGGCGGTGCCGGTGTCGCTGGTCGGTACTTTCGCGGTGATGTACCTGCTGGATTTTTCCCTCAACAACCTGTCGCTGATGGCATTGATCATCGCCACCGGCCTGGTGGTGGATGACGCCATCGTCGTGCTGGAGAACATCTCCCGGCATATCGAGGCTGGCGAAAAGCCCATGGCGGCGGCGTTCAAGGGCGCCCAGGAAGTCGGCTTCACCTTGCTGTCGATGAACCTGTCGCTGGTCGCGGTGTTCCTTTCCATTCTGTTTATGGGTGGCATCGTCGGCAGCCTGTTTCGCGAGTTTTCCCTCACCCTGACCGTGGCGATCCTGATCTCCATGCTGGTGTCGCTGACCCTTACACCGATGCTCTGCGCGCGCTGGCTCAAGGCCGAGGAGGTCGAGCACCAGCCCGGTCGCCTGCAGCGCTTCGGTACGCGCCTGCAGGAACGCGTGCTGGATGGCTACGCGCGCAGCCTGGACTGGGCCCTGCGACATTCGCGGCTGACCCTGTGTAGCTTGCTGGCGACCATCGCCTTCAACGTGTTTCTGTTTGTCGAAGTGCCAAAGACCTTTATGCCGCAGCAGGACACTGGGCAGTTGATCGGCTTTATCCGCGGCGACGATGGTCTGTCGTTCCAGGTCATGCAGCCGAAGATGGAAATCTACCGCCGCGGGCTGCTGGCCGATCCGGCCGTGCAGAGCGTGGCTGGTTTCATCGGCGGCAGCGGCGGGATCAACAACGCCTTCCTGGTGGTGCGTCTGAAGCCCATCGGCGAGCGCGGGGTGTCGGCCCAGGAAGTGATCGATCGCCTGCGTGACAGCGTGCCCAAGGTACCGGGCGGACGCCTGATGCTGATGCCCGACCAGGACCTGCAGTTCGGCGGTCGTCAGGGTCGTAGCTCGGAAAACGAATACGTGCTGCTGGCCAGCAACCTGGACGATCTGCGTGAGTGGATGCCTAAGGTGCGTGACGCCCTGGCCAAGTTGCCCGAGCTGACCGATATCGATGCCAACGAAGGCGAGGGTGCCCAGCAGATCAGTTTGCAGATCGACCGCGCCACCGCTCAGCGCCTTGGCGTGGACATGGCCATGGTCACGTCGGTGCTGAACAACGCGTTCAGCCAGCGGCAGATCTCCACCATCTACGACAGCCTCAACCAGTACAGCGTGGTGATGGAGATCAATCCGACATTCGCCGAATACCCCGAGGCGCTCGACCAGATTCAGGTGATCAGCGCCGACGGTGCTCGGGTTCCGCTGTCCAGTTTTGCCCGTTGGGAACGCAGCCTGGAAGAAGATCGGGTCAACCATCAGGGCCAGTTTGCCGCGGAAAGCGTCGGCTACTCGCTGGCCAAGGACGTCACCCAGGAACAGGCCAACCAGGCGATCGCCCGGGCGGTGGCGCAAGTCAATCTGCCGACCGAAGTGCAGGGCATCCTCGGCGGTACCGGCGGTCAGTTCGAAAAGGAGGCCAAGGGCCAGCCAGGGATGATCCTGATGGCCCTGCTGGTGGTCTATATCGTGCTCGGCATCCTCTATGAGAGCTATATCCACCCGCTGACCATCCTCTCCACACTGCCCTCGGCCGGGGTTGGTGCATTGCTGGCAATCATCCTTACCGGCGGTGAGTTCAGCCTGATCTCGCTGCTCGGCCTGTTCCTGCTGATTGGCGTGGTGAAGAAGAATGCGATCCTGATGATCGACCTGGCCCTGGAGCTGGAGCGCCACGACCAGCTGAGCCCGCAGGAGTCGATCCGCCGCGCCTGTCTGCTGCGCTTCCGGCCGATCATCATGACCACCCTGGCCGCCATGCTCGGCGCCTTGCCGCTGCTGCTGGGCATGAGCGAAGGCGCGGAAATGCGCCAGCCACTGGGTCTGACTATCGTCGGCGGGCTGATTCTCAGCCAGCTGCTGACCCTCTACACCACCCCCGTGGTCTACCTCTACCTCGACCGCCTGCGTCACCGCGTCAACCGCTGGCGCGGTGTGCGTAGCGATGCTGCCCTGGATACCCCTGTATGAACAAAGCCTGCGTAGGGCGGGTGAAACCCGCGTTCCACTCTCTGCCTCGTCTCGCGGGTTTCACCCGCCCTACGGCGCTTGCCCTGGCCCTGCTACTGACCGGCTGTGCCATCGGCCCTGATTACCAGCGCCCGGCCTCCGCCGAATCGGCGCAGTTCAAACAGGCCGCCGGTTGGAAAGCCGCGGCCCCGGCCGACACCGTGCTGCGCGGTAACTGGTGGGAGCTGTATGGCGATGCTGAGCTGAACCAACTGATCGAGCGCCTCAACGCCAACAACCAGAGCCTGGCCAGCGCGGAAGCCCAGTACCGTCAGGCCACGGCCCTGGCCCGTGGTGCGCGGGCTGCGTTTTTCCCGACTATTGGCCTGGACACCGGCGTCAGCCGTGCGGGGCAGGGTGGTGGCGACAGCACCATCGGCACCACCGGTGGGGTCAGCGTCAGCGGCTCGAATGCCGCGCAGATCTCCAAGACCTATGACGCCAGCCTGGGCGTGAGCTGGGAGCTGGATATCTGGGGCAAGCTGCGCCGACAGCTGGAATCAGACAGCGCCAGCATGCAGGCCAGCGCTGCCGACCTGGCCGCGGTGCGCCTCAGCCAGCAATCCGAGCTGGTGCAGAGCTACCTGCAGCTGCGCGTACTGGACGAACAGAAACGTCTGCTCGACGAGACCGTGGCGGCCTACCAGCAGGCGTTTCGCATTGCCGAGAACCAGTACAAGGCCGGCATCGTGCCGCGCTCCGACGTGACTCAGGCGCTGACCCAGCTGAAAAGCACCGAGGCTGAGGCCGTCGATCTGGAGTACCAGCGCGCCCAGCTGGAGCATGCCCTGGCTGTGCTGGTCGGGGTGGCGCCATCGGCCTTCGAGCTAAGCGCTCGCGAAGTGGTCCCGCAACTGCCGGCGGTGCCGTTGAGCCTGCCCTCGACCTTGCTTGAGCGTCGTCCGGATATCGCCGCTGCCGAGCGTCGAGTGATCTCGGCCAATGCGTCGATCGGCGTAGCCAAGGCGGCCTACTACCCGGATCTGACCCTGAGTGCCAGCGGTGGTTATCGCAGCGGTAGCCTGAATGACTGGATCAGCTCGCCCAACCGCTTCTGGTCGATCGGCCCGCAGTTCGCCATGACCCTGTTCGACGGCGGCCTGATCAGCTCCCGAGTGGAGCAGGCTGAAGCCAGCTACGACCAGACTGTGGCCGAGTATCGGCAGACCGTACTGGAGGGCTTCCGCGAAGTGGAGGATTACCTGGTGCAACTGGCTGTGCTGGAGCGCGAAGCCGTTGTGCAGCAGCAAGGACTGGATGCCGCCCGCGAATCGTTGCGTTTGATCCTCAATCAGTACAAGGCCGGTACCGTGGAGTTCACCGATGTGGTCAGCGTGCAGACCAGCGCCTTGTCCAGCGAACGCACGCGCCTGACCCTTCAGGGCAATCGTCTGACCGCCAGCGTACAGCTGATCGCCGCACTGGGGGGTGGCTGGCAGGGCAAACTTGAGTAGGGCGCTCATGTTGAGCAGGCTTGACGATGCTTGCGTCAGGCTGCTGCCTTGGCTCATCGGGGAAAAGCGCTGCGCGGTTTTCCACCCTGCACAGGGTGGCATGCTGGGTAGGGTGGGTAACGCTTTGCTTATCCACCCTTACGGCGGCATGCCGCGATCCAGATAGAGACATTAAGCAGGTGCTTAGTGACCCATCAGCCAATGCTGGTGCGGGCCCGGCAACGTCCATAGACCGAACAGAATCACCAGCAGCCCCCCGGCAATACGGATGCCACGTTGGCGCAGCAAGGCGGTCAGGCGCTCGGCTGCCAGGCCTGTGGCCAGCAACACCGGCCAGGTGCCCAGGCCGAAGGCCAGCATCAGCAGGCCGCTGTCGAGTGCCGAACCCTGGCTGGCCGCCCAGAGCAAGGTGCTGTAGACCAGGCCGCAGGGCAGCCAGCCCCAGATGGCGCCAAGCAACAGGGCACGCGGCAGGCTGCTGACCGGCATCAGCCGGCTGGCTATAGGTTGCAGGTGGCGCCATAGATGGCGGCCGAGGCCTTCGATGCGGGTCAGGCCGCTCCACCAACCGGCCAGATACAGGCCCATGGCGATCAGCAGTAGCGCAGCGATGACCCGCAGAACCATGGCCGCCGGGCTGCTGGCCACGGCCCAGCCGGCCAGACCGAGCAGTACCCCGGCTGTGCTGTAGCTGAGGATGCGTCCGAGGTTGTAGGCCAGTAGCAGGCGAAAACGCCGGGCCCGTTGCTCGGCGGGAATGGCCAGGGTCAGCGCGCCCATCAGGCCGCCGCACATACCCAGGCAATGGCCACCGCCGAGCAGGCCGAGGATCAGCGCGGAAACCAGCAGTGGCGCGAGTTCAAGCACGGGGCTCGTCCTGCGATGATGGTTGGTCGGCTTCGCTGATACCCGCCTGGTGCTGCGGATCTTCGTCATCAAACAGGATGCTGTGTGCCGGGCCGTCGAGGTCGTCGTACTGGCCGTTATCCACGGCCCAGACGAACAGCCAGATGGCGAAGCCGACCAGGCCTACGGCAATCGGGATCAGGATGTAGATGGCGGACATGATGTCTCCGGGGCTGGCTTTTGTAGGAGCGAGCTCTGCTCGCGAAGTTGCTATCTGTTAGATCGTTCGCGAGCAGAGCTCGCTCCTACAGCAGAATCACGTACGGGTCAGGCGCAGGGCGTTGAGTACTACCAGTAACGAGCTGGCCGACATGCCGAGCGCTGCCCACAACGGGGTTACCCAACCGAGTGCGGCGAAAGGCAGCACCAGGCCATTGTACAGGGTTGCCCACGCCAGATTTTCGAGGATGATCCGGCGCGTACGGCGGGCCATGGCGAAGGCCTGCACCAGGCTGCTCAGGCGGTTGGACAGCAGCACAGCGTCGGCGCTGGTCTTGGCCAGGTCGGTGGCGCTGCCCATGGCCACACTGATGTCGGCACCGGCCAGCACCGGTACATCATTGACTCCGTCACCGAGCATCAGCACGCGGTGGCCGGCTTGCTGTAGCTGCTTCAGCACCGCCAGTTTGGCATCCGGGGTGAGGCCGCCACGGGCGTCGTCGATGCCCAGCTGGCGCGCCACTTCGCCGACCATCGGCGAGCTGTCACCGGACAGCAGGATGATCTGCCAGCCCTGCGCGCGGCAGGCTTCCAGCAACTGCGGAGCGTCATCGCGCAGGCGATCACCGAGGACGAACCAGGCCAGCGGGCCGCGCTCATCACCGAGCAGCAGCCATTGGCCGTGCTCGCCGGGAATCGCCGGGGCGCTACGCCCCGACAGCGCGGCGACGTAGGCCGGCTGGCCGATACGCAGGCGGCGGCCGTCGACCACGCCTTGCAGGCCCTGGCCGGGTTCGCTGGCGAGCTGTTCGGCACCTTGCGTGCAATGGCCGAATGCGCGGGCGATGGGGTGTTCGGAGCCGTGTTCGAGGGCGGCGGCCAGGGCCAGGCAGCTATCGCCATCTAGCTCGCGCAGGGTTTCGATGCGCTCCAGGGTCAGGCGGCCTTCGCTGAGGGTGCCGGTCTTGTCGACGATCAGCGTGTCGATCTGCTTGAGGCCTTCCAGCACATGGCCACGGGTCAGCAGCAGGCCGAGCTTGTGCAGGCTGCCGGTGGCGGTGGTCAGTGCGGTCGGAGTGGCCAGTGACAGGGCGCAGGGGCAGGTGGCGACCAGCAGGGCGAGAACGATCCAGAAGGCGCGCTCGCTGTCGATCTGCCACCAGACCAGGCCGACGATGGCCGCCACGCCGAGGACGATCAGCAGGAACCACTGGGCGACCCGGTCAGCCAGCTCGGCAATGCGAGGCTTGTCGGCCTGGGCACGTTCGAGCAGGCGGACGATGGCCGACAGCCGGGTATCGGCACCGAGGGCGCTGATCTCCAGGGTCAGCGGCCCCTCGACGTTGAGGGTGCCAGCGGTGACTGCATCGCCGATGCCGCGTGGCAGCGGCAGGTATTCGCCGGTGAGCAGCGATTCGTCGACGCTCGACTGGCCGGCGACGATGCGCCCGTCTGCCGGCAGCAACGCGCCGGGCGGCACCAGCACGCGGTCGCCGACCTGCAGTTCGCGCAGCAGTACGCGCTCGCTGCGCTCTTCGGCATCCAGCCGCAGGCACGAGGGTGGCAGCAGGCTGACCAGTTGCGCGGTGGCGGCCGCCGTGCGTTCACGGGCGCGACGTTCCAGGTAGCGACCGGCGAGGAGGAACAGGGCAAACATGCCGACTGCATCGAAATACAGTTCACCGACCCCGGTGACTGTGGACCAGATGCCCGCGACGTAGGCACCGCCGATGGCCAGCGACACCGAAACATCCATGGTCAGGTGATGGGTGCGCAGGTCACGCAGGGCGCCGCGGAAGAACTGGCCGCAGCAGTAGAAGACGATGGGCGTGGTGAGGAACAGGCTGGTCCAGCGCAGGATCTTGTCCAGCTCGGGCGACAGGTCGACATTGAATTCCGGCCAGGTGGCCATCGCCGCCATCATCACCTGCATCCACAGCAAGCCGGCGACACCGATCTGCCGCAGCGACTTGCGGTTTTCGGCCGCCAGGCGAGTACTGACCTCATCGTCCTGCCAGGGGTGACCGGCATAGCCGATGCTGCGCAACTCTTTGAGCAGTTGGCTGAGTGGCAAGAGGCTGTCGGCCCAGCGCAGGGTCAGGCGCTGGTTGGACAGGTTGAGACGGGCTTCGGCAACGCCGGGCAGGGTGCGCAGATGTTTCTCGATCAACCAGCCGCAGGCGGCGCAGCTGATGCCCTCGATCAGCAGGCTGGTCTCACTGAGTTCACCCTGGTGCTGGACGAAGTCCTGCTGCACTTCCTCGCGGTCATACAGCTCCAGTTCGTCGGGCAGGGCTTTGGGCAGGGCCTGTGGGTTGATCGCGTTGTCACTGCGATGACGGTAGTAGTTTTCCAGGCCACCCGCGACGATCGCTTCCGCTACTGCCTGGCAGCCCGGACAGCACATGACCCGCTGTGCACCCAGCACGCGAGCCTCGAAACGGCTGCCGGCAGATACCGGCAGCCCGCAGTGATAGCAGGATAGGGGGCTACTACTCATGGGCGGTTGCGGATCACTCGCCGAGCTTGACCGGCTGGCCGCTGACCAGTTGTTTTTCCTCGAACAGGCGCCAGTCCTGGCCGCCTTCCTGGCCGATCACCTCAACGAAACGCCGGCCCTCTACAGCATCCAGCAGGTTGCCGGCATAGCTGCCGTCGGCCTGGGCTTGCAGCACTACCCGACGATCACGCTCGGGCTGGGTCGGCGAAATCAGGTTGAGCACCAGCTGCGGCGGGTTGCTGAAACCCTTTAGCTGCAGGCTGGCAGTACCTTTCTCGTTATCCAGCTGCAGGCTGGCCTTGAGCTGGAGGCGTACGGCCAGGTTCTCACGCTCCAGCGAGGTGTTGATACCCTTGCCGACGTCGTAATAGTTGTCGGAAATCAGCCCCGGCGGGTTGCGCGTGGCGATCACCAGCATGGAGGTGCCGAGGATCACAGACATGCCCAGAATGCCGAGAATGAACCAGACCCAGAATTCTTTGTACCAGGGCCGGGCGAGGGTATCGGGTTGCATGCAGTCAACTTACCTATGCTTAGCGCACGCTGGGGCCGATGAAACGGCTGTCGGTGTCGCTGTGGATGCTGGGATCTTCAATGGCCTGAACCTTGAAGAGGATTTCATTGGCGCTGGACGGCAGTTTCTCCGGCGGTATGGACAGCTCCACCGGCACTGAGAGCACCTCACCTTCGGCTACTTTGAGCTCGCTCTTGCCCCCGTAGACCAAACCATCCAGACCCTCGACGCTGACCAGGAAAGTCAGGTCGCGCTGGGCCTTGTTCATCAGTTTCAGGGTGTAGACGTTCTCGATAAAGCCCTGCTCGTTCTCGCGGAACAGCACGCGGTCCTTGAGCACGTCGAGCTCGACCAGCGAACGGTGGCCGACGGCCCAGGCGAACAGGCCCATCATGGCGACCAGCGCGACGGCATAGCCTATCAGTCGCGGCCGCAGCAGGTGGGTTTTCTGTCCGGATAAGTTGTGTTCGGTTGTGTAGCTGATCAGGCCTTTCGGGTAGTTCATCTTCTCCATGATGCTGTCACAGGCATCGATGCAGGCGGCGCAGCCGATGCACTCGATCTGCAGGCCGTCGCGGATGTCGATGCCGGTCGGGCAGACCTGTACGCACATGGTGCAGTCGATGCAGTCGCCGAGGCCGTCGGCCTTGTAGTCGGCAGTCTTCTTGCGCGGACCACGGCTTTCACCGCGACGTGGGTCGTAGGAGACGATCAGGGTGTCCTTGTCGAACATCACGCTCTGGAAACGCGCGTAAGGACACATGTAAATGCACACCTGCTCGCGCAGCCAGCCGGCATTGCCGTAGGTGGCGAGGGTGAAGAAACCGACCCAGAAATAGGCCCAGCCATCAGCTTCGCCACTGAGCAGGCTGGGGATCAGGTCGCGAATCGGTGAGAAGTAACCAACGAAGGTCAGCCCGGTGACCAGGCCGATGAGAATCCACAGGCTGTGCTTGGCCGCCTTGCGTGCGAATTTCTCGCCGCTCATGGGCTGCTTGTCCAGCTTCATGCGCTGGTTGCGGTCACCCTCGGTGACTTTCTCACACCACATGAACACCCAGGTCCATACGCTTTGCGGACAGGTATAGCCGCACCAGACGCGACCAGCGAATACGGTGATGAAGAACAGGCCGAAAGCGCAGATGATCAGCAGCCAGGACAGCAGGGCAAAATCCTGTGGCCAGAAGGTGGCGCCGAAGATGTAGAACTTGCGCTCGGGCAGATCCCACCATACGGCTTGCCGACCATTCCAACTAAGCCAGGCGGTACCGAAATAGAGCAGAAACAGGAAGGCTCCGCCGCTGACCCGCAAGTTGCGGAACAGGCCGGTAAAGGCGCGTGTGTAGATTTTTTCCTGGCTGGCGTAAAGGTCGACGCTTTCGCTGCCTTTGGCTGCAGGAGGGGTGATGTTTCGAACGGGAATCTGGTCGCTCATCAGGGTCGTACCACGGCTTGGGTGAGTGCTCCTGTCGATACTTGCCGAAGGAGTCAGAATTTCACGGCTCTATGGTACGCCTGATCGAGCGGTGCCCGGGTGCGACCAGCGGTCGCGTCCCGGGCGGTTTTAGCTTACTTCTCGAGTTGCTCGGCTTTTTCGCCGTGCGACAGGCTGTACACGTAGGCGGCCAACAGGTGGACTTTGTCTTCGCTGCCCACATAGGGTAGCTGCGCCGGCATGTGACCGTTACGACCGTAGCGGATAGTCTGCTGCAGTTGAGCGTAGCTGCTGCCGTAGATGAAAGCGCTTGGATTGGTCAGGTTCGGGGCGCCCATCATCTTGTTGCCGGTGCCTTCCTTGGTGTGGCAGGCGAAGCAGGTGGTCTCGAACACTTTCTTGCCGGCGGCGATGTCAGCAGTCACGCCCTCTGGCAGTTTGCGGCCGCCCAACTCGGTGAGTACGTAGGCGGCAACGTTGCGCACGCCATCTTCACCAATTTGCGGACCTTGCGGCGGCATTGCGCCATTGCGCCCGCCAATGATGGTCTGCTTGATTTCGTCGGGCGAACCGCCCCAGCGCCATTCGTTGTCAGTCAGGTTGGGGAAGCCGTAGGCGCCCTTGGCGTCGGAGCCGTGGCAGACCGAGCAGTTGGAGGCAAAGAGGCGGTTACCCATTTTCAGGGCTTTCTCATCCTTGGCCACTTCCTCGATCGGCATCTTGGCGTAGGCAGCATAGAGCGGGGCGTATTGCTTGTCGGCACGCACCATCTCCTTTTCCCACTGGTGCACGCCGGTCCAGCCTGCTTCGCCATTGGCGAACGGCTTGCCGTCACCGGCTTCGTTATAGCCCGGCAGCAGGCCTTTCCAGTTGCCCAGGCCCGGGTAGAGCACCAGGTAGCCAAGGGCGAAGACGATGGTGCCAACGAACAACATGAACCACCATTTCGGCAGCGGGTTGTCGTATTCGGCGATACCGTCGAACTCGTGGCCGAGGGTTTCCTCGGTGGCGTCCTGACGCTGGCCCTTGCGCACGCTGAAGATCAGCACGGCCATGGCAATGATGGTGCCAAGGCTCAGCACCGTAACGTAGAGACTCCAGAAGGTAGTCATTCTTTATTGCTCCCAGAAGCTTGTTCGTCGCGCTTGGTGGCGGGGACCTCGTCGGCGAAGGGCAGGTTGGCGGCTTCGTCGAAGCTGTCTTTGCGTCTGCTGCTATAGGCCCACAGCACCACGCCAATGAAAGCGATGAAAACCACGGCGGTGCCAATACCGCGAAGCGTCCCGATATCCATCATGCGTTACCGTTTGTTCTTGATTGAGGTGCCCAGACCTTGCAGATAAGCGACTAGCGCATCCATCTCGGTCTTGCCTTTCACAGCTTCTGCCGCCCCGGCGATATCTTCGTCGGTGTAGGGCACGCCCAGGGTGCGCATGGCTTCAAGCTTGGTGGCGGTGTTCTTGCCATCCAGCTTGTTCTCAACCAGCCACGGGTAGGCCGGCATCTTCGACTCCGGCACTACGTTGCGCGGGTTGTACAGGTGCGCGCGGTGCCATTCGTTAGAGTAGCGGCCACCGACGCGAGCCAGGTCCGGACCGGTACGCTTGGAACCCCACAGGAACGGGTGATCCCAGACGCTTTCGCCAGCCACGGAGTAGTGGCCGTAGCGCTCGGTTTCGGCACGGAACGGACGAATCATCTGCGAGTGGCAACCCACACAGCCTTCGCGGATATAGATGTCACGGCCTTCGACTTCCAGCGCAGTACGCGGCTTCATGCCTTCGACCGGGGTATTGGTGACATCCTGGAAGAACAGCGGAACGATCTGGGTCAGGCCGCCGATGCTGACAGCGATGACCATGAAGAACGCCAGCAGGCCAATGTTCTTCTCGACTATTTCGTGGCTTTTCATCAGTGAGCAACCTCGGCAGGAATGCGGGCGGCAGCTTCGTATTCAGTCGGTTTGGCTGCGCGCACGGTGCGGAAGGTGTTGTAGGCCATCAGCAGCATGCCGGTGGCGAAGAACGCACCGCCGATCATGCGCACCAGGTAGCCTTCGTGGCTGGCGACCAGCGCTTCGACGAAGGAGTAGGTGAGGGTGCCGTCTTCGTTGACTGCACGCCACATCAGACCCTGAGTGATGCCGTTGACCCACATCGAGGCGATGTACAGCACGGTGCCGATGGTGGCCAGCCAGAAGTGGGCGTTGATCAGTGCGACGCTGTGCATCTGCTCGCGACCGAAAACCTTCGGGATCAGGTGGTACAGCGCGCCGATGGAGATCATCGCAACCCAGCCGAGGGCACCCGCATGCACGTGGCCGATGGTCCAGTCGGTGTAGTGGGACAGGGCGTTGACGGTCTTGATGGCCATCATCGGACCTTCGAAAGTCGACATGCCGTAGAACGCCAGGGAGACGACCAGGAAGCGCAGGATGGGGTCGCTGCGCAGCTTATGCCAGGCGCCCGAGAGGCTCATCATGCCGTTGATCATGCCGCCCCAGCTTGGTGCCAGCAGAATCAGCGACATGGCCATGCCGAGGGACTGTGCCCAGTCCGGCAGAGCGGTGTAGTGCAGGTGGTGCGGACCAGCCCAGATGTACAGGGTGATCAGCGCCCAGAAGTGCACGATCGACAGGCGATAGG
>CAZFKQ010000020.1:0-50401 GCA_964518735.1 uncultured Pseudomonas sp. | reverse complement strand
AGATCGGTAAAACCGCTCTGGCCATCGACGCCATCATCAACCAGAAGAACAGCGGTATCCGTTGCGTCTACGTCGCCATTGGTCAGAAGCAATCGACCATCGCCAACGTGGTACGCAAGCTGGAAGAAGCTGGCGCTCTGGGTAACACCATCGTCGTAGCCGCCAGTGCTTCCGAATCCGCTGCGCTGCAATTCATTGCACCGTATGCCGGTTGCACCATGGGCGAATACTTCCGCGACCGCGGTGAAGACGCTCTGATCGTGTACGACGACCTGTCCAAGCAGGCTGTTGCCTACCGTCAGATCTCCCTGCTGCTGCGCCGTCCGCCAGGTCGTGAAGCCTACCCAGGCGACGTGTTCTATCTCCACAGCCGTCTGCTGGAGCGCGCTTCCCGCGTATCCGAAGAGTATGTCGAGAAGTTCACCAATGGTGCTGTGACTGGCAAAACTGGTTCGCTGACCGCTCTGCCGATCATCGAAACCCAGGCTGGCGACGTTTCCGCGTTCGTTCCGACCAACGTGATCTCGATCACCGACGGTCAGATCTTCCTGGAATCGGCCATGTTCAACTCGGGTATCCGTCCTGCGGTCAACGCCGGTATTTCGGTATCCCGCGTGGGTGGTGCTGCACAGACCAAGATCATCAAGAAGCTTTCCGGTGGTATCCGTACCGCTCTGGCTCAGTACCGTGAACTGGCAGCTTTCGCCCAGTTCGCTTCTGACCTGGACGAAGCCACCCGCAAGCAGCTTGAGCATGGTCAGCGTGTAACCGAGCTGATGAAGCAGAAGCAATACGCGCCAATGTCGATCGCTGACATGTCTCTGTCGCTGTATGCCGCTGAGCGTGGTTTCCTGGTCGACATCGACGTCGCCAAGATCATCAGCTTCGAGCAGGCCCTGATCGCCTACTTCAACCGTGAGCACGCCGCACTGATGGCGAAGATCAACGAGAAGGGCGACTTCAATGACGACATCGATGGCCAGCTGAAAGCCGGTATCGAGAAGTTCAAGGCCACTCAAACCTGGTAAGCCGCAGCGGGGATCGCAAGGTCCCCGCTTGCTAACCTGATAGGTGTTACATGGCAGGCGCAAAAGAGATTCGCAGCAAGATTGCGAGCATCAAAAGCACGCAGAAGATCACCAGCGCCATGGAAAAGGTGGCGGTCAGCAAAATGCGCAGAGCACAAATGCGCATGGCGTCGAGCCGTCCCTACGCGGAGCGTATCCGCCAGGTGATTGGTCATCTGGCCAACGCCAACCCGGAATATCGTCATCCGTTCATGATCGAGCGCGAAGTAAAGCGCGTCGGTTATGTGGTGGTGAGTTCGGATCGTGGTCTGTGCGGTGGTCTGAATACCAACCTGTTCAAGGCTCTGGTCAAAGACATGGCGAGCAATCGCGAGCAAGGCGTAGAGGTTGATCTCTGCGTGATTGGTACCAAAGGCGCGGCATTCTTCCGCAGCTTTGGTGGCAATGTCGTTGCTGCGATCAGCCACCTGGGCGAAGAACCGTCGATCAATGATCTGATCGGTTCGGTCAAGGTGATGCTCGATGCTTACCTTGAAGGTCGCATCGATCGTCTGTCCGTGGTCTCGAACAAGTTCATCAATACCATGACGCAAAAGCCGACAGTGGAGCAGCTTGTTCCCCTGGTGGCGACTCCGGATGCTGAGCTCAAGCACCACTGGGATTACCTGTACGAACCCGACGCCAAACAGCTGCTCGACGGCTTGATGGTGCGTTACGTGGAATCACAGGTGTACCAGGCAGTGGTTGAGAACAACGCGGCTGAACAAGCGGCCCGGATGATCGCGATGAAGAACGCCACCGACAACGCTGGCGATCTGATCAAAGACCTGCAGCTGATTTACAACAAGGCGCGTCAGGCAGCGATCACCCAGGAAATTTCGGAAATCGTCGGCGGCGCTGCCGCGGTTTAAGAACGGTTCAAATATTCAGAGGAACCAAAGATGAGTAGCGGACGTATCGTTCAAATCATCGGCGCCGTTATCGACGTGGAATTCCCGCGTGATCAAGTGCCGAGTGTTTATGAAGCGCTGAAAGTAGTCGGCGCCGAAACCACCCTCGAAGTTCAGCAGCAGCTGGGCGACGGCGTGGTTCGCTCCATTGCCATGGGTTCGACCGAAGGCCTGAAACGCGGCCTGGACGTCACCCGTACCCACAAAGCCATCTCCGTACCGGTTGGTAAAGCCACCCTGGGTCGGATCATGGACGTACTGGGTAATCCAATCGACGAAGCTGGCCCGATCGGCGAAGAAGAGCAGTGGGAAATCCACCGCCCTGCGCCGTCGTACGCAGAGCAAGCCGGTGGTAATGACCTGCTGGAAACCGGCATCAAGGTTATCGACCTGGTTTGCCCGTTCGCCAAGGGCGGTAAAGTCGGTCTGTTCGGTGGTGCCGGTGTAGGCAAAACCGTAAACATGATGGAACTGATCCGTAACATCGCCATCGAACACAGCGGTTATTCCGTGTTCGCCGGTGTGGGTGAGCGTACTCGTGAGGGTAACGACTTCTACCACGAGATGAAGGACTCCAACGTTCTCGACAAGGTAGCCCTGGTTTACGGTCAGATGAACGAGCCGCCAGGCAACCGTCTGCGCGTAGCTCTGACCGGCCTGACCATGGCCGAGAAGTTCCGTGACGAAGGCCGTGACGTACTGTTGTTCGTTGACAACATCTACCGTTACACCCTCGCCGGTACCGAAGTATCCGCACTGCTGGGCCGTATGCCTTCCGCAGTAGGTTACCAGCCGACCCTGGCCGAAGAGATGGGCGTTCTGCAGGAGCGTATTACCTCCACCAAGAACGGTTCGATCACCTCGGTACAAGCCGTATACGTACCTGCGGACGACCTGACCGACCCGAGCCCGGCGACCACCTTCGCCCACTTGGACGCTACCGTCGTTCTGTCGCGTGACATCGCTTCCCTGGGTATCTACCCAGCTGTGGATCCGCTGGACTCCACCTCCCGTCAGCTCGATCCGCTGGTGGTTGGTCAGGAGCACTACGAGACCGCACGTGGCGTGCAGTACGTACTGCAGCGTTACAAGGAACTGAAGGACATCATCGCGATCCTCGGTATGGACGAACTGTCCGAATCCGACAAGCAGCTGGTATCCCGTGCTCGTAAGATTCAGCGTTTCCTGTCCCAGCCGTTCTTCGTGGCCGAAGTCTTCACCGGTTCGCCAGGCAAGTACGTTTCCCTGAAGGACACCATCGCTGGTTTCAGCGGTATTCTGAAAGGTGACTACGATCACCTGCCAGAGCAGGCGTTCTACATGGTTGGCAGCATCGAAGAAGCAATCGAGAAAGCCAAGAAACTGTAATCCCCTGTGCGCCCGGCAACGGGCGCTCATGTGAGGCTAGATATGGCTATGACAGTCCATTGCGACATCGTCAGCGCAGAAGCGGAGATTTTCTCCGGTCTGGTTGAGATGGTGATTGCGCACGGCAACCTGGGTGATCTCGGTATCGCTCCAGGCCACGCGCCGCTGATCACCGATCTCAAGCCGGGTCCGATCCGCTTGGTCAAGCAGGGCGGCGAAGCTGAGGTGTTCTACATCTCCGGTGGTTTCCTTGAAGTGCAGCCGAACATGGTGAAGGTTCTTGCCGACACCGTGACGCGTGCCAGCGATATCGATGAAGCTGCTGCCCAGGAGGCCCTCAAGGCCGCCGAGAAAGCGCTCAATGAGAAAGGTGCGGAGTTCGACTACGGTTCCGCGTCCGCTCACCTGGCCGAAGTTGCAGCTCAGCTGCGTACTGTCCAGCAGTTGCGCAAGAAGTTCGGCGGCTAAACCACCGGCTTCATCGCAACGAAGTAAAAGGGTAGCCTTGGCTACCCTTTTTCTTTTTCTACGAGTAGCCGGGATGTAAGCCGGGACGATTACCCGGATTGCATCCGGGCTACTTAATAGGATCTGCCCTCATGTCCCTCGAAATCGTCATCCTCGCCGCTGGCCAGGGCACCCGTATGCGCTCGGCGCTGCCCAAGGTGCTGCACCCGATTGCCGGTAAGTCCATGCTTGCTCACGTCATCGATACCGCTCGCGCCTTGTCGCCGCGGCGTATCCATGTGGTGATCGGCCATGGTGCAGAATTGGTGCGCGAACGCCTGGCGGCTGACGATATCAATTTCGTCCTGCAGGCCGAACAGCTGGGGACGGGTCATGCGGTGGCCCAGGCCGTGCCTTTTATCCAGGCCGAGCGGATTCTGGTGCTGTATGGCGATGTACCACTGATTCAGGCGCAGACCCTGCAGCGCCTGCTGGACAAGGCTGGTACCGATCAGGCCGCGCTGCTCAGTGTGGTCATGCAGGACCCCACCGGCTATGGACGAATTCTGCGCGACGCCCAGGGATGCGTGCAGGCCATCGTCGAACAGAAAGATGCAACACCTGAGCAACGCGCGATCAAGGAAGGCAACACCGGCATCTTCGCTCTGCCCGGAAAGCGGCTGGGTGACTGGTTGGGGCGTCTGTCGAACAACAATGCCCAGGGCGAATATTACCTGACTGACGTGGTGGCCTTGGCTGTAGCCGACGCGATTGCGGTGGTCACCGAACACCCGCAGGACGAACTGGAAGTGCTCGGTGCCAACGACCGCATCCAGCTGGCCCAACTGGAGCGTCACTATCAACAGCGTGCTGCGCGCAGCCTGATGGCCCAGGGCGTGACCCTGCTCGACCCGGCACGTTTCGACCTGCGTGGTGAAGTGAAGGTCGGCCGCGATGTGCTGATCGACATCAACGTGATCCTCGAAGGCCAAGTGGTTATCGAGGATGGCGTGCAGATCGGTCCCAACTGCGTGATCAAGAACAGCACCCTGCGCCGTGGCGCCATCGTCAAAGCCAACAGCCACCTGGAAGGTGCCGAGCTGGGCGAGGGCGCCGACTGCGGTCCGTTCGCCCGCCTGCGTCCGGGCAGCGTGTTGGGTGCCAAGGCGCATGTCGGCAACTTCGTCGAATTGAAGAATGCGGTACTGGGTGAAGGCGCCAAAGCTGGTCACCTGAGCTACCTGGGTGATGCCGAGATCGGTGCGCGGACCAACATCGGCGCCGGCACCATCACCTGCAACTACGATGGCGCCAACAAGTTCCGCACCGTGCTGGGCGAGGACGTGTTCATCGGCTCCAACAGCTCTCTGGTGGCCCCGCTGACGCTCGGCGATGGTGCCACCACCGGCGCAGGCTCCACCGTGACTCAGGACGTACCGGCCAAGACCCTGGCCGTCGGCCGCGCCAAGCAGCGCAATATCGAAGGCTGGAAGCGCCCGACTAAGAAGTGAGCGTGAATCTTAGGATGGGTGGAGCGCAGCGATACCCATCGCCCAAGAGAAAGGCGGCTCAGGCCGCCTTTCGTCTATCTACCGCTTGACCATAAGCTTTCGTTAGGTTTTGATTCGCGTACTTATCTTTCGAATCGAAACTTAATGATCTCCAAGCGCAACACGCCGCAGCGTCGTCACACCATCTTGGCCATGCTCAACGAGCAGGGCGAAGTCAGTGTCGACCAACTGGCCAGCGCCTTCTCCACCTCCGAAGTGACCATCCGCAAGGACCTCGCCGAGCTGGAGAAGAACGGCCTGCTGCTGCGCCGCTACGGTGGCGCGGTGCCGATGCCGCAGGAGCTGATCGGCGAGCCGGCGCAGCCGGTTTCTCCGCACAAGCAGGCGATTGCCCGCGCAGCGGTTGGCGTCATTCGCGAACACGCACGCATCATCATCGACAGCGGCAGCACCACGGCGGCGATGATTCCGCAGCTCGGTCACAAACCTGGCCTGGTGGTGATGACCAACTCGCTGAACGTGGCCAACGCCTTGCGCGACATCGAGCATGAACCGATGCTGCTGATGACCGGTGGAACCTGGGACCCGCATTCCGAGTCCTTCCAGGGCCAGGTCGCCGAACAGGTGCTGCGCTCCTACGACTTTGACCAGCTGTTTATCGGTGCCGATGGCATCGACCTGCAGCGCGGCACCACCACCTTCAACGAGCTGCTGGGCTTGTCGCGGGTGATGGCCGAGGTGGCGCGTGAAGTGATCGTCATGGTCGAGAGCGACAAGGTCGGCCGCAAGATTCCCAATCTGGAACTGCCCTGGGGCAGCGTCCATACCCTGATCACCGACGACCGCCTGGATGCCCAGGCGGCCGAACAGATAAAGGCGCGTGGCATCAATCTGATCCTCGCCGCCGTGTAACCCTAGGAGAACAGCCATGTGTGGCATTGTTGGCGCCGTCGCCGAACGCAGCATCACCCCGATCCTGGTCGAAGGCCTCAAGCGCCTGGAGTACCGCGGTTACGACAGCGCCGGCGTGGCGGTCTTCACCCAGAGCGGTGAACTGCAACGCTGCCGTCGCGTCGGCAAAGTCGCCGAACTGAGCCAGGCCCTGGCCGGCGAGCCGCTCAACGGCCACCTGGGCATCGCCCACACCCGCTGGGCCACCCACGGCGCGCCCAGCGAGCGTAACGCTCACCCGCACTTCTCCGGTAGCGATCTGGCCGTGGTGCACAACGGCATCATCGAGAACCACGAAGAACTGCGCGAGCGCCTCAAGGGCCTCGGCTACGTATTCAGCTCGGATACCGACACCGAAACCATTGTCCACCTGCTGCAGCACAAGCTCGCCGAACACGGTGACCTGGCCGCCGCACTCAAGGCAGCGATTCCCGAGCTGCATGGCGCCTACGGCCTGGCCGTGATCAGCGCCCAGCAGCCCGATCGCCTGCTCGCCGCCCGCAGCGGCAGCCCGCTGGTGATCGGCCTGGGCCTGGGCGAGAACTTCCTCGCCTCCGACCAGCTGGCCTTGAGGCAAGTGACTGACCGCTTTATGTACCTGGAAGAAGGCGACATCGCCGAAATCCGTCGTGACAGCGTGCAGATCTGGGACGCCAGCGGCCGCTCGGTGCAGCGTGAACAGGTGCAGTACCACGAAGGCGCCGAGGCGGCCGACAAGGGCGAATACCGCCACTTCATGCTCAAGGAAATCCACGAACAACCCAAGGTCGTGCAACGCACCCTGGAAGGCCGCCTGGGTACTGACCACGTCCTGGTACAGGCCTTCGGCCCGCAGGCCGCCGAGCTGTTCGCCAAAGTGCGCAACGTACAGATCGTCGCCTGCGGTACCAGCTACCACGCCGGCATGGTCGCCCGTTACTGGCTGGAAGGCCTGGCCGGCATCCCCTGCCAGGTCGAAGTGGCCAGCGAGTTCCGCTACCGCAAGGTGGTGGTGCAGCCGGACACCCTGTTCGTCAGCATCTCCCAGTCCGGCGAAACCGCCGACACCCTGGCCGCCCTGCGCAACGCCAAGGAGCGTGCGCCGGACAACGGTGGTTACCTGGCCAGCCTGGCCATCTGCAACGTCGGCATCAGCTCCCTGGTGCGCGAATCCGACCTGACCCTGCTGACCCAGGCCGGCCCGGAAATCGGCGTGGCCTCGACCAAGGCCTTCACCACCCAACTGGTCGGCCTGATGCTGCTGACCCTGGCCCTCGGCCAGGTACGTGGCACCCTCGAAGCCGGCGTGGCCGCCGAACTGGTGGAAGAACTGCGCCGCCTGCCGACCCGCCTCGGCGAAGCCCTGGCCATGGACAAGACCGTGGAGAAGATCGCCGAACTGTTCGCCGAGAAGCACCACACCCTGTTCCTCGGCCGCGGCGCGCAATACCCGGTGGCGATGGAAGGTGCGCTCAAGCTCAAGGAGATCTCCTACATCCACGCCGAAGCCTACCCGGCCGGCGAGCTCAAGCACGGCCCGCTGGCCCTGGTCGACAGCGACATGCCGGTGGTCACCGTGGCACCGAACAACGAACTGCTGGAAAAGCTCAAATCCAACCTGCAGGAAGTCGCCGCCCGTGGCGGCCAACTGATCGTCTTCGCCGACCAGCAAGCCGGCATGAGCAACGGCGAAGGCACCCACGTGGTCAACATGCCGCACATCCACGACGCCCTGGCGCCGATCCTCTACACCTTGCCGCTGCAACTGCTGTCGTACTACGTGGCAGTGTTCAAGGGCACCGATGTCGATCAGCCGCGTAATTTGGCCAAGAGCGTGACGGTGGAATAAGTCGGTAGTGGTAGACAAAAAAGCGGGCCAATGGCCCGCTTTTTTCATAGCGCTACGGCAGCGGAGGTGCTTCGTATTCCAGCATTTCCAAGCCCGTCTGGCCTTGGTAAGTCATGCGGAATACGTGATCCTCGATGCCGGTATCCGCAATACTTTCCAGCAGGCTGGAGTCGCCCAATGCGGGAGCTATTTCGTGCAGCGGTTTGTCCGTACTATCGAACATTCGATAGAAGCGCACGGAGTGTTCGCCCAGGCTCATCAGCACTTCTCGCTCGCTATCGACGATTTCCACCAGAGGGAAAGGGCCGCCCAACGGCCCACCGAGTTTGTAGGCGTAAGTCGCCGAGCAGGCGCTGCCGCAGCTGAAAGTGAACAGAAAGATGCCGGCATCCTGGCTGACATGGTTGGGCGTTGAGGGGAACTGCAGGACGGGTTCGCTAATGACCCCGTCCGTGAGGGCTATCTGGCAGTTACCTGCGGAACAGTGCGACTCGACCTGCCAGTGACTACCGGCAATATCCAGCAGCTCGGCCTGGCAGGTCGCTGTTGCCGTGGTCATCAGAAATGCCAAGGCGGCGCGGCATGGGGTCAGCATCAACTGACGCCTATCTTCTTGCTGACCATGTCGCCTGCCATATCGAGCCAATCTGGAGACTGGGTCTTGTCACGCTGCTCCGCATCTTGGGGCATGTTTCAGGCTTCTCCATATTGAGCGCGTTAAATATGCAGATACTATGGCTGCTGATGTGCTCTAAGAAGTGCACGCTCTGGTATCAGATGTTCTTTTTTCTTTGCTTTCATTTGATCAATATAGATTTTATAGTTTTCTACAGACTCTTCATTTCTAGAGAGATTCCATAATGAGTCTGCGAGATTGAGGTAGGCAACTGTTCTCTGCGGGCTATTGGTTATTACTTTCTGCAGAAGCCAGATACTGTCTTTATCATATCCGAGTCTCTGCCAATAGAATGCAATGTCGTTGTATTTTTGCTGGTTTTTTGATAGACCCCCATAATTTTTTATATGATAGTTTATAAACGTCTTCCTGTTCATTTCTGGAAGCGTACTATTGGCCTTTGAAAGGCGCTCAAGCGAAGTCATATAGGCCATTAAGATAAAGTCTGATGAGCGCGCCTCAGTGCTCTTAATCAACTCTGTAACTTTCTGGCACTCTATTGTTGAACAAGTGTTTTCATTGAGCTTTAATATTTCACTAATGTAACAGTAGGGGGGGGTTGGGTCTTCCCCCTCTGCAGGGCTTTTTGTTAGTGCTAATAAGTCATACGCATCAGCTTCATTTTTTGAGCATAGCGGAATAGGGCCAAAAGTTCCGGGCACTAAACCATTCCAATCAATAACTTCGGTGTTTCTAACTATCAGACTAGCATCAGTCTCATGTATTTCTAGGGACTCATTATTTTTTTTTGCAATCCATCCATGATTTTCTTGTGATGTACAGTCGCAATTGCAGCTTAGAATATAGATGTCCGTTATTGAGTCCCATTGAAGCTTGGCCGAGTAATTTGCCCCGCAAATATCACTAGGCGCTGGTAGCTCACAGAAATGACTATTACCGCAATCCAATGTTTTTTGTTGTGCAAATATATTGGTATTGATAAATAGCAACAACAAAAATAATAGTTTTTTAAAGCTCACAAACAGTTCCTTCTATGATTAGATTGAAGTTTGAGTTGCCCTTGGATTTTGTTATACCGTTGGCAGTAGATGTATAGGTGGCTCCTTGGATGATACCTAGTCTTCTGCTCAAGCAGTCAGATACCCATATGCTATTTGCAGCTTGTGCCCGCTTAGTGCATACAAACGTGAGGAGCTGTTTCTGTGTGGTGATATTTTCAGTGGAATACGTTGAGAGAATAGTTGATCTTGCTGCCTCTAGATTATTCTGCTGGACACACAAGTCATATAATGCAACATAAGTCCTTAAATCTACTTTCCTCATTAGTTCTTCTGATATTTCACGCATCAGGCGGATGCATTTTTCAACGTTGCTATGATATTTAGCAGCATGCTTTAATTGTATTTTTTGAAATTCAGGTGTACCACCGATTTTTTCAAATGATTGTTTCCAGCCTGAATTGTTTGTAGCTTGAATATTTATTGCCCAAGATTTTTGGTCAATATGGTTGCCGCTATCGAGGGCGGTTCTGAGTGTTTCATAATTCATGTTTTCGCCAAAGCACGCATCGAAAACGGTTTCATTTTCAACTCTCATGTCTTGTAACACTGGACCGAGGGTCCCTTGCCCAAAGTTCCACTGTATGATGCCAAATGACATTCCTTGGCCGTCAAAATTATTTGCAAGAGCACCATAATCTAAGGTACTAGCTCCTTCAAATCCGGTTGTGACAAGTAGAGCTATTTCCTGTGCTTTCTCTAAACGGATACAGTTATTTTGTTCTAAAAAATTGCTAACCAACCCTACCGGATGAAAATGCCACGCCTTCCCATTCGAATTGATTCCATGCTTGTCCGCCAGTTTGTCCCACCAACTTAACGCTTTAATACGCGTCTTCTCGGCTTCCCAATTAGGGTTGGGTTGGCCGGGATTCGGGGCCATCAGCGAATCTAGGGCGTTCCATTTGGCTTCGCTCCAGTACCACTCGCTTTCGAAGTGAGTACTTAGCAACGAGAGTTGCTGGGCAAGCCAGGGTTTGCCGAGGGCGATCTTGAGCTCCTCGGCGCTGAGTTTCTGGTCGCGTTCGCCGCGTTGGTTGGGTAGGTCGATGATGTCGTACAGGCTGCTGAGAATGTCACCGCGCTCGGCTGCGTCGATCTGGGCTAGGTAGCGCTCGGCTTCGGCACCTCTAAGAGAGCCATCGGCATTGAGTTGCCGGGCGAGTTGGGTGTCTAGGGGTTGTTTGTCTTCCAACCCGCTGAAGCCTG
The DNA here is from genome assembly GCA_964518735.1 of uncultured Pseudomonas sp. Lineage (GTDB taxonomy): Bacteria > Pseudomonadota > Gammaproteobacteria > Pseudomonadales > Pseudomonadaceae > Aquipseudomonas. Next base: position 39,414 of record CAZFKQ010000020.1, on the reverse strand, counting down.
GCCATTCCCAGGGCGAGTGCAGGCTGAGTATGGGGTTCTGTTCCGGTACCCAGCCGGAGATGTCCCTGCCTTGGGCATCGGCTACGGTGACGTACCACCAACGAATATTGTCGGGTGCGATGGCTTTGTGTTGCTGGTCGAGGCTGCTCCAAGCGGCGCGCGGCAGGATGCGTTTGTAGCCGCAGAGTTCACCGTCGAGGCGGTTACTCAGGGGGAAGTTTTTCCATGCTGGTAGCTCGCCGCTAATGCTGACTCGTTGGCCAGCAGCGCTCAGTTTTTCGCGCTCTACCCACAATGGGGTTTTCAGGAGTACGCCGACCTTGCGCCGCGCGTGGGTTGCGGGAATGTTGTTCTTGCCGGGATACCTATCGCTGCCGTCATCTCTGTAACTTTCCAGCAGAAAGTCGACGGTATCAGGCAACTCAGCTACGTCGAGGTCGAATTCGTCCGCCAGCTCAGTTTTTTTAGCGGCATCCATCGGGTAGCGGTTATGCGCATTGTCGAAGCTCCCAAAACCTGCCTTCTTGGCTTTGAGCTCGACATATTGCTGCACCTTGGCCCAGCAGCCTTCTTTTGGCGAATCGCTGCATACCCGCACATTGCGTTCTGTCACGACCTTGGTATCGGCGGCAGGCGGATTGGCCATTTTGCTATCGACGTTAACCATGGCCAGGGTTTTCTGCTCGTTCGGTAGATCCTTGGCTAACTCCCTACACTGGCTGATGAAGGCTGGCAAAGCCTCGCAAGTGAAGACTTGCAGATGCAGCACTGGCCGAGGGAGGTCGTCTTCAAAGTTCTGGTATTGGCCAATATGGCCGATCAGATCGCCGGCTTTGATATCGATAGCGGGGTCAAGAAGCTGAACCTCGTCAAATGGTGGTGGGGTCTTGTCGGTGACCTCCAGATCATCGAATAACACATAGCCGAGAACGTTCTGTACACAGTTGGCCGTGAGCGGCGCGGTATCCTGCCCCGCGGTGATGGCTTTGAGCTTGCGGTAGGCGCCGCTATCGTCCTCCAAAGAAAACTTGACGCCTGTGGGCAGTAGCCCGATTACTTTCGAAGAAGCGTTTCCTTCCTTATAAATCTTGAGTCCCTTGGGCGGAGTGCCTAGCGTGGGTTCGGAGTCGTTAGCCCGGTCGGCGACCAACCGTATATCAGCGATTCCGGTTTCTTCCGTTTCATTGGCATACACCCAGCGTTCGGTCTCACCGCTGAGCGTAGGAATAGAACAGCCTTCAAGGATGCTGACTAATTTGCGCCAATTGGGATGAGCACTATCTGCATCGCCGAGTTTGATTCGGCAGCCCTTAGGCAGGATCGCCAGAACGGTGCTACTGCTATTGGCCTGCTCGCGCACCCGAAGTCCCGCCAATGGACTTGTCGCCTTGTTGGCCTTGACGCTGTAAAGCGGCTCACTCATGAACCGCGGCGGTTGCGGGGCATCGCTGGCTTGGTAGCCGTTCCAGTCGAGCAGGTGCATATAGAGGCTGTAGAACGTCAGTGTCGGGGCTGACGTGGGTGCTGCGGCTGGTGTCCCTGATGCTGGTGCAGGAGCGGGGGACAGCGGCGGTTGCAGTTTGTGTTTGACCAGCACGAAGCCGGTCGAGAAGTCTTTCCCAATGCCTCTGCTACCGCGACCGGCCGAGCGGCTATAGAGGGTTTTGGGATATAGCTCATCAATCCGATAGGCGATCACTTCGCCATCGGCAATACAGCGAACACTGCTCTGTTCGAGTGTGCCGGCGGTCCCCTCGTCGAAATGCACACCGCCGTGCCATAGGCCGCTCGCGCCCATCGGATAAAAGCCGTCCTTGGCTTGGGCTAGGGCCTGGAAATACAGCTCGGGGTTGCTGGTTTCACTACTGGCGCCGTCCGCTGAGGTTGAGTTGGACTTGAACGGGTAGGCCCATTTGATTGGTGTGTTGTCTTCCATGATGTCGTGACTCTGTCCTGTTCCTTGGTGCGCGTGGTGAGTGCGTAAGAACTGATTTAGCTGGAAAAGTTGAGCATGCGTAGAACCGGTGAAGGCACTGAACCCAAGCCATTGGCCTGCGCCTGCTCCAACAAACTCCCCGCTTTGTCCTTATCCGCCATCCCCGGTTGCAGCGGCGGCTTGATGGCAATCCCGCTGCCCGTTCCCGGCGCGCCGCCGGCATTGATCTTGACCATGGGGCCAACCAGGGTGATGCCGCTGGGGTCGAGTTTGATGAAGCTGCCGCCGGCCTTGAGGGTGAGTTCCAGGCCGGCTTCGATGACCATCTTCTGCCCGGCTTTGAGGTGGATTTCGTGGCCGGCCTGGGTCAGTTGGGCGGTGCCGAGTTTGATGTGCTGGTTCTGGGCGATGGTCAGGTGGTCGTCGGCGCGTACCTCCACCTTGCGATCCAGGTGGGTGGTGTGGTGTTCCTCGGCTTTCAGCTCGGTGTAGCTGTTGGCTTCGACGGTGTCGTGGCGTTCGTGGCCGATGCGGATCTTCTGGTCGTGCTCGATGTTCTCGTCCCAGTCTTTCTGGGCGTGGATATAGATCTGCTCCTGGCCCTTGCGATCCTCGATGCGCAGCTCGTTGTAGCCGCCGCCGCCGGGTGAGCTGAGGGTCTTGAACACGCTGCGGGTCTTGTTCGCCGGCAGGTCGTAGGGGACGACATGCTCCTTGTGGTACAGGCAGCCGGTGACCAGCGGCTGGTCGGGGTCGCCTTCGAGGAAGGTGACCAGCACCTCCATGCCGATCCGCGGGATGGCGATGCCGCCATAGCGGTCGCCGGCCCAGCTACTGGAGACGCGCAGCCAGCAGCTGCTGGTGTCGTCGCCCTGGCCCTCGCGGTCCCAGTGGAACTGCACCTTGATTCGGCCGTATTGATCGCAGTGGATTTCTTCGCCCTTGGGGCCGGTGACCACCGCGGTCTGGCTGCCCAGCACGCGGGGTTTCGGGTGTTGCAGGGGCGGGCGGTAGAGGATGTTCCAGGGGCTGGCGCTGAAGCGGTTGCGGTAGCCTTGGTGGAAGTTGTCGGAGTTGCCTGTGAGGCCCTCACCACGGCCCTCTCCCAGAGGGAGAGGGGGCAAAGCGGTGTTGGTGATGGATTCTTCCAATACCTGCGGCTGTTTGCCTTGGTGGATCACCTCGTGCAGCAGCCACAGGTCGTTCCATTCGCGGCGCGGGTGGTCGGAGATTTCCAGTAGGTGGCCGCTGAGTAGGCGGGGCTGGTCGCTGCGGCCTTCGGCCAGTTGGTAGTCGGCGCGGTGGCGCTCCAGGCTGCGTTGGGCCAGGTGTTTGCCGCGCGTACGCTCGGTGTAGCGGCCGGGGTAGTCGTAGTCTTCCAGGTCGGGCTGGAATTCGCTCTTGCTGGCGGCTTCCAGCAGCAGGCGCGGTTGCTCGAAGTCGTAGTCGCGGCGGGTCACGCGGCTGGTGCGGGTGGCCAGGCGCAGGCTGAAGCGCTTGATCACCGGTTCGTCGGCGACCATGCCGCTGTCCTGCACATAGGCGGTGGGCTGGCCGAGCTTGGCGAAGCTGGTCTGGTCGTCGCCGAAGACCAGTACATGGCCGTCGCTGCTGTGCTCGAAGTGGTAGTGGATACCTTCTTCCTCGCACAGACGCTGGATGAAGTGCAGGTCGCTTTCGTCGTACTGCACGCAGTAGTCGCGCGGTGGATACACCGTCGGGCCGAGCTGGAAGCGGTAGGCGCCGCCGAGGATGCCGTGTTCCTCCAAGACCAGGGCGATGATCTGCGGCACCGTCAGCTGCTGGTAGATGCGCTGGTTGCTGCGTTGCGCCAACCAGGCCAGCTTGGGCTGCAGCACCAGGCGGTAGCGGGTCAGGCGCTTGCCGGACTCGCCCTGGGCGGCGTCGTGCACCAGGCCGTGGATGCCGGTGCCGTCCGGGCTGAAGGTGAGGAACGCGGGCTGGCCGAGCAGGCTCTGCAGGTCGAGGTCGGGGCGTTCGCTGACCAGCTCCACGTTGAAGCGGTAGGGCTGGTTGAGTGCTTCGCGACCGTGAAATTCGAGGACCTGCAGGTCGTGGCGCTGACCGTCGAGGGTCAGGCTGAAGTGGGTCTGGTTGGCGGGGTTGAACATTGGGTCGTCCTTGATCAGGTGGCTTGCCGACGGCGCAGCCAGCGCGGCAGCCGGGAGGCCGGGCGCTGCAGTTCGCGGAAGGCGCGCAGCAAACGGGGCAGACTGCTGCGCCGGGCCGGGTCGAATTCCAGCGCAGCGCGCAGGGCCGGCCACAGGGCGCGGGGCATATCCGCGGGGGCATGCAGCGGCAGTTCCATTGCCTTGGCCTGTTTAGCACTTTGCCGGCGGAAAGGATGCTGGCCGCTGCACAGTTCGTAGATCACGCAGGCCACCGCATAGACATCGGCGGCGGCCGTCAGCGGTGCACCGTCGAGCAGTTCTGGGGCGGCATAGCGTGGCGTCCAGGCGGCGAAGCGGCTGCGCGACAGGCGTGGCAGGCCGGTGAGGAAACCCGCCACCGCCTGGCCTAGGCCGAAGTCGAACAGGCGCAGCTCGCTGTCGCCGAGCATCAGGTTGCTCGGCTTCAGGTCGCCATGCAGCACACCCTGGTCATGGGCATGCTGCAGCGCTTCGAGCAGATCCAGGCTGACCCGCTGCGCCTCGGCCCAGGGCAGTCCGCTGGGGTATTGCTGCAGCAGGCTGTCGAGGGTGCAGCCCTTGAGCAGCTCCATGGTGATAAAAGCGCGCTGGCTGGGCGGGTCGATTTCGAAGCTGTACAGGCGCACCAGGTTGCGCTGGCTAAGGCGCGCGCTGAGGGCGAATTCGCTGTAGAGCAGGGCGCTGGCGTCCGGGTATTCGGCGAAGTCTTCACTGAGGGTCTTCAGCGCCACGTAGGGCTGCGGGTCGCCGAACTGCTCGCGCAGCAGATCGCGGGCGCGGTACACCGCGCCCATGCCGCCGACGCCGAGCAGGCGCTCGATGCGGTAGCGGCCGCAGAGCACCTCGGGAAGGTCCTTGGGCAAGGGACGCGCGGTCTTGGCCGTGCTGCCGACCATCAGGGTCAGGTCGGCACTGGCGGCGGTGGCGATGGTTTCGGGGTGCATGGCGCTGCTCATCGGTTGATCACCACGGCGCTGAGGTTGTCGCGGGCTGGGCCGTCCAGCGCCAGTTCGAATAGGCGCTGCAGGGCCAGGCTGGCGCTGGGGCGGATCAGTGCGGCGCTGAGCTGGTCGTGGTTGAGGTCCTGATACAGGCCGTCGCTGCACAGCAGGAACACGTCACCGGGCAGGCTTTCCAGTTCGAGGATGTCCAATTGCAGTTCCTCGGCCGCGCCGATGGCGCGGGTCAGGGCGTGGGCGGCCGGCTGGCGCGCGGCCTCCTCGACGCTCATGCCGCGCTCCTCGATCAGCTGTTGCTGCAACGAGTGGTCGCGGGTCAGCTGGTACAGCTGGCGCCCGCGCAGCAGGTAGCAGCGGCTGTCACCGGCCCACACGCAGGCCACCCGGCTGCCTTCGGCGAGCAGGGCGACCACCGTGCTGCCGACCAGCATGTCGGGGTTTTCGCTGGTCACCGTGAGGCCCAGGCTGAGGTGGCGGTTGAGCCGGTGCAGGTTCAGGCGCAGTTGCTCCAGGCGCTGCTCGAAGTCCAGTTCGGTGGCGATTTCGCCGAGGGTCTCGACGATCAGGCGGCTGGCCAGATCGCCGTTCTGGTGGCCGCCCATGCCGTCGGCGACCACCCACAGGCCGTGCTCGGGTTGATCGAGAAAAGCGTCCTCGTTGCGTTCGCGCACCTTGCCGGTGTCGGTGCGCGCCGCGCTGTGCCAGAGCAGATTGCCGACCTGCATCAGAGCGTCGCCGGCAGCTTGAAGTCGCGCAGCAGGCTGGCGTCGAACGGGTTCGGCGAGCGCTGGCTGTGCAGCAGGTACTTGGCCTGCAGGCCCTGCAGGTTGGCCTTGAGGATCAGCACGTCGCGGCCGCTGTGCTGCTCCACCTGCATCAGGTCGAGCAGGCGGAACAGTGCCCAGGGCCCGCTGCTTTTCTCGATGCCGACGCGCCGCCCGCCCTGTTCTTCCAGCACCAGGCTGCTGCGCTCGCTGTCGCCTTCGGCCGGCCAGCGGAACGCGGTGGCGATGATCGGCCCGTGGCGGTATTCCATCTGCTTGCCGCCGTACTGGAAGTCGGCACGGTTGAGGCTGTAGTCGAGGGCGAACGGCTCCAGCTTGAACAGCACCAGCGGCTCGGCCGGGTTCTCGGCGAAGAAGCTGCGGCGGATCACCTGGGTCTGGTTGATCTGCTTGAGAAATACCGGCGACAGCGGCAGGCCCTGGCCGTCCAGGCGGCGCAGCTGGTACTTGCCTTCGCTGTCGCTGACGAAGGCCTTGAGGTAGCGATCGACGAAACCGTCAGCCACGCCGTCGGCCTTGAAGAACTCGCGGAAGTCGGCGATGGCCACGTCGCTGTCGCTCTTGGCGCTGAACGGGTAACGCTTGAGCAGCGACTCCTTGTAGAAGGCATACAGCTCGCTGCGGTAGCGCTTGTTCAGGTAGCCGTAGGCGTCGTTCAGCACCAGCTGCCAGCTGTCGTCGGCGATCAGGCTCAGCCAGTTGCCGACCGGCTGCGGCAGCCGCGCGGCGCTGCTGCGCACCTGGTTGATCGCATCCGGGCGGCCGGCCATGCGTGCCTTGGCCATCTCGAAGGCGGCCTGTTCCGGGGCGCTGGCGTGGGCCAGGCCGCTGAACTGCAGTTGCAGGGCATCCAGCGCCTGCAGGGTGGCGGCCAGTTCAGGACCGGCGCCGCTGTTGGCGTCGAGCAGCCGGTGCAGCGGCTCGAAGCGCCGTTGCAGGGCGCGGCGGGCGGTGTCCGGCAGGCTCTTGGCGAGGGCGCCGATGCCCTGTTCGGCCGCAGCGGCGGCCAGTTTGGCCTTCTTGCCGAGCTTGGCCTGGGCAGCTAGCTCGTCGACCTGATCGGCCGCCGCCGGCAGGTCGAAGCGGGTGTTCTCACGCACTTCCACCAGCACCTGCAGCAGCGGCGAGTTGGCCGCAGTCAGCGCGGACAGCTGGAGGATGCCCTGGGCCGTGTTGCCGATCGGCTCCAGGCTGAGCTGGGCGATGGCCTCGCCCCAGTAGTTGGCGTAGTCGCGGAAGTACAGTTGCTCCAGCTCCACCAGCAGGCGGCTGAGGTCGTTGTCGCTGAGCTGGTTGCCTTCGCCGAGCACCCAGTTGTCACGCAGGATGTCGCGCACCAGGCCGAGACCCTGGGCGACGAAGTACTGCTGGTAACCCTTCTGCGTGTACAGCCCGGGAATGCTGTAGTCGCTGCCGAGGAACAGCGTGGCCTGGCTGCCCAGCTGCTGGCTCAGGCGGTACTCCGGCAGGCTGCGCGCCTGGTCGCGGAGCATGCGGTAGACCACGTTGGCCAGCGACTCGTTGCGCAGGATTTGCCGCGCCTCGGCCACCAGCGCGTCGTTCAGCGGGTAGGCGGCGAACGGCTCGGCCAGCAGGCGCTGGAAGTGGCCATTGAGTCCCTTCTGCGTCGGCTCGGCGCCGGCATAGCGTAGCGACCAGTCGGCGGCCAGCCAGTCCTGCAGGTAGTCGGCTTCGCGGCGTTGCTCCAGGTTGAGCATCAGGTAGGCGCGCAGGCTGCCGAGCAGTAGTTCGCGGTCGTCACGGTTGGCGCGGATCTGTCCTTCCAGCTGCCGGGCAACGCGCGGCAGTAGCTCGTTTTCCAGCTGGCGGCGGTAGGCCTGCTGCACCTGCGGATCGACGGCCGGGCCCTGGTACAGACCGCCGCGTTCGAGCAGGGCGGCGTCGGCGGGGAACACCTGGGTCGCGGCGTAGCTGCTGTCGAGCAGCGGCAGCACCTGCTCGGCCTCATCCTTGGGGTTGAGACTCTCGCCTGCGCGGCCCAGTTGCAGGGCCAGTTCGCGCAGCTGTTCCAGACGGCCATGGTTGGCCGAGTAGCTGGTGCCCCAGAGCAGGCCAAACAGCACCAGGCAGGCCCCCGCGCCGGCGTAGAGGGCGCGCTGGCGCCAGTCGATGCGGCGTACTTCCTTGTCGTCCAGCCCGGCCAGATCGGCCTCGGGGAAGATCACCCGGCTGAGCAACTGGTTGATAAAGCGCGCGCGGCCGCTGCGGTAGGTCGGCAGGGTGCTGCCGGCCAGGCCGAGGTTGCGGCCGATGCCGGTGGTGCTCGGGTCGAGCTGATCGTGCAGCTCCGGGGCGCTGGTCAGGTAGAAGCCACGCAGGTGGCTGGGGCGCTGGTAGCGGTTGCCGCTGAAAGCCAGTTCGACGAACAGGCACAGGCGCTCGCCGATCTGCCCGAGCTGGTGCGGGAAGTCGAGGATCCGCCCACGGCGCTGGGTGTCGCGCTCCTGGTGCATGCGCAGGATCACCTGGCTGTTGAGGCGGCGCAGCAGTTCCTCGAACTCCTGGCGCACCACGCTGACGTCGGTGGCGTTCTGCTCCTTGCGGAAGCTGGCGCCGAGCACCTGGGCGCTTTCCTCGCGGCTGAGCTGGTCGAAGAACTCGTCGAAGCCGAGCACCTTGTCGGCCTTGCTCAGCACCAGGTACACCGGCACCTCGACGCGCAGCTCGGCGTGGATCTCGTGCAGCCGCTGGCGCACCTGGCGGGCCAGGTTCTCCAGCTCCAGCTCGCTGTGGTACTGCAGGCTGTCCACCGGGATGCTCACCAGCACGCCGTTGAGCGGGCGGGCGCGGCGCTTGCGCAGCAGGTTGAGCAGGGTGTGCCAGGCGCGGCTGTCGACCGCCACGTCGGGCTGGTTGAGGTAGCGGCCGCTGGTATCGAGCAGCACGGCATGGTCGGCGAAGTGCCAGTTGCAGTAGCGAGTGCCGCCGACATCCTTGGTCAGGCGCTGGGCGTCGCCCTTGTTCAGGGGGAAGTCCAGGCCGGAGAAATCCAGCAGGCTGGTCTTGCCGCTGCCCTGCGGACCGATCAGCAGGTACCAGGGCAGCTCGTTGCGCCACTTGTCGCTGCGCCCGCGGTACAGGCTGGAGCTCTTCAGGGTGTGCAGGGCGGTCTTGAAGCGGCCGCGCAGTTCGACCTGCTCCTCGCTGATCAGACCTTCGCGGCGCAGGCGTTCCTGGGCATCGAGATCATCCGCCTCGGCCTTCTTGCGCTGATTGGCGCGCCAGCTGATGAACACCACGAACAGGCCCCAGGCCAGGAACAGCGTGCTGATGCTCAGCAGACGACTGGTGGCCGAGGCCCAGAATTTGTTGTCGTTGACCGCCAGCAGCGGGCCGACGAACCACACCAGCAACGCCAGCACCAGCACCAGGCACAGGCTCCAGACCCAGGTCTGGCGCAGCACTGCGGCGCTCTTCTTGAGAAAATCCTTCATCTCGGGTTATTCCTGAACAGAGGGGGCAGGGGCGGTTTGCACCGCCTGGTAGGGCTGCAGCACCGTGCTGCGCTGCTCGTGCAGCACCCAGCTGAAGCCGCCGTAGAGCAGCACCAGGCCGGCGACCGTGGCCGCCGCCACCAGCCAGCCGGGGACGATGCGCACCAGCCGCCGGCGACCTTCCTTGAGGCCCTGCCAGTGCGGCGACAGTTCGCGCGGGGTATCGCCGCGCAGCTGGCGGATCTGCCGGTACAGGCTGTCGCGGATCGCCTCCAGTTCGAGCATGCCGCGCGGCAGCACGCGGTACTTGCCCTCGAAGCCGAGCGACAGGCAGATGTACATCAGCTCGAGCATGGCCAGGTGCTTGACCGGGTTGCGCGACAGGTGTTCGAGCAGCTGGAAGAACTTCTCGCCGCCGAAGGTCTCGTTGTGGAAGCTCGACAGCAGGCTCATCTGCGACCAGGCACTCTCGTTGCCCCAGGGTGTGGTCACCACCGCCTCGTCGACCACGGTGCACAGCACGTAGCGTGCGGCCATCACCTGGCCGCCCTCGGCGCCTTCCTGCAGGGCGCGATGCTCGAACAGCTTGATCGCCACGTTGAGGCGTTCGTTGAGCGCCTGGAAGTTCTCCGCGCTGGCGCTGTTCTTCAGCCGCACCACTTCCGAGAGCAGCAGCGAGGCGGCGGCCACCAGTGGGTTGAAGCTGATGTTGAACACCTCTGCCGGGCGCAGGCGCGCGGCATACACCATGCGCTCCTCGAGCTGCTCCATGGGCGGCGCGGCGAAGTCGGTCAGCGGGCTGCGCGCGGCGCTGGCGCCCTGGCGGTTGAGGACGACGGTACGGTCCTGTGCTTCCTTGATCATGTTCAGCTCCTGATCGCCCAGAATTTCAGCTCAAGCCCGGAGAAGTCCCCGGACACGTGGAAGGCAAAGCCGCCGGAGCTTTCCAGTTGCGCCAGCTCTTCCGAGCCGAGCTCCAGGGCGAAATAGGTCTTGCCCGAGTGGAAGGGGATCTGCCGCGGCGCTACCGGCAGCGGCTTCACCTTGATCCCCGGCAGGTGCAGGTTGACCAGCTGGCGGATGCGCTCCACCGCGCCGATCTTCAGGTGCGCCGGCAGGCGTTTGCGCAGCTCCTCGGAGTCGCACTGGGCGCTGGCGGCGAGGATGAACTCGGCGCTGGTCAGCAACTGGTGGTCCTGCAGTGGCGAGACCTGGATGCCGTACTGGCGCTGCTGCAGCGGCAGCTCGATGGCGTGCTGTTCGAGCACCATCGACAGCACCTGGCGCAGCGCATCCATCAGCTTGCGGAAGCTGCCGCCCTGGTCGTTGTGCAGGTAGCGGCTGTCCAGGCGCGGGCGCTTGTGGTCGCTGGCGAAGGTCGCCAGCTCGCCGAGCAGGCCGACCAGCTCGCGGTAGATGCGCTCCGGGTGCAGCTGCTCCAGGCTCAGGTAGTGGCGCAGCTGCGGCTCGTAGCGGTTGACCAGCTGCAGCATGAGGAAATCGCCGACTTCGGTATTGCCCAGCTTGCCGGCGGCGCGCACCCGTTCGGCGAGGATGTCGCCGCGGTGGCCGAGCATGCTGATGACCTCCTTGAGGTAGGCCAGCAGGCTGCTGGAGCTGTGGAAGTGGAGGAAGGTCGGGCTGAAATCCGGGTCGAGGGCGATCACCCCGTCCGGGCTGGTGTCGAGGATTTCCGCCACCTTGAGTTTGACGAAGGCCTGGTCGGTCTGCTGTTCGCCAAGCAGCAGGCGGAAGTCCGGGCGGCCGCAGCTGACCTGGCTGGCGGCGCTGTCGCCGGCATTCGAATCGGTGACCTCCAGCTCCTGGGCGCGGTAGCGGGCGAGCACGTCCTGCTGCTCGGCGCGGCGGCTCTCGATGTGGTTGCCGGTGACCAGCGGCAGGGCCAGGTACACCGGGGTGGCCGAGGTGTTCGGCGGCACGTCGATGGCCAGCGGCTCGCGCGCAGCGTCGATCTCGAACAGGCTGCCGTCGGGCAGCACGCCGCTGGCCTGGCTCAGCACCAGCTTGCCCATGCCAAGGAACTGGCGGTCCAGTTCCAGGCTGAAGAAGCCCCAGGGATAGACATCGAGCAGGCGGGTGCGCGCCTTCAACTGGTGTTCGTAGTAGCGGTCACTCTGCTGGAAGTGCTGGGGGCGCAGGAGCATCCCTTCTTGCCAGACTACCTTGAGCATTTCCATGTGCTCAGTCCTCGCCCTGTTCGCTGCCGAGCGGCTGCAGCCCGCTCTTGTCCAGGCGCACGCCAGTCTGGTTGATCTCACCTTCCTGCAGCGACACGACGAAGCGCCAGCTGGCTTCCGGCAGGTCGCGGTAGGCGGCCACCACACCGACGTAGCGGCTGCCTGGCTGCACCGACAGTTTCAGCTCACGGGTCTCGCCGGGGCGCACTTCCAGCTCCTCGAAGCTGACCAAGTCGGGCATCAGCGACTCCTTCGGACGCTGATAGAGGGAGAAGAAATCGGCGTTGTTGAACGACGAGGGATTCTTCAGCTCCAGCAGGCGCACCACAATCGGCGAAGGGCGGCCGGCGAGGTCCGGGTTGAGGTCGTCGCTGGCGACCAGGGTCAGGTCGAGCTTGGTCTTGTCGGAAAAGGGCGACAGGCTGCTGCAGCCGCTCAGGGCGACTGCGGCGGTGAACAGGCTGAGGGTGATAAGACGGCGCATGGCATTCATCCTTGCTTTCATTCCTGGAAGTCGGTGTTGAGCGTGGCGATCAGGCGCACCTGCTCCTCGTAGGTCTTGGCAAAGTCGCGAGCGAACAGGCGCTGGCTCCAGTCGTCGTCCTGCTCCAGCTGGCGGTACTGGCGCTGGTAGGCGCGCCAGCGGCTGCCGGCGGTGGCCAGCAGCGGCTTGCGCTGCTGCTCGAAGCGCAGGCCCAGTTGCTCCGGGGAAAACTGCTGGAACAGGCTGTGGGTGGCCGCCCTACTGGCTGCGAACAGCGCCACCTGATGTGCCTGCAGGTCGCGATAGGCGCGGCCGACGGCCTGCTCGGCGGACAGTTGGCCGGGCTTGTTGCCGCGCAGCAGGCTGCTCAACGCCTCGCCGGCATCGGCGTTGTGCTTGAGCGGGTTATTGCCGGCGCTCTGCACGGTGGTCAGGGCCAGGCGCAGCTCGTTCTTCAGCTCGCTGCGGGTGCGCAGGCTCTGCTGCAGGCCGCCGATGCTCTGCTTGAGCAGACGCGCGGCCTGCACCGCGAGGGCGGCGCGGGCGGCCTCGTCGAGGTCGTCGAGTGGCACGCCGAGGGCCTCACCGAACTGCTGCCAGAATGCCGCGCTTTGCGGCTCGGCAGCGGTCGGGCGCGGCGGCGCTGGCGCGGGTTCGACGCGGCTGGCCAGCGGTGCCTCGACGACCTCTTCCACCAGTTGCGGCAGCAGCAGGCTTTCCATATCGACGCGGGCGTACTGGCTGCGCTCGAACTGCTCGGCGGGCTCCTGCACCAGGCCGGCGAACTCGTCCAGGGCGCTGTAACCGCGCGGGCGCTGTTCGAGGGCGGCGATCGGGTCGAGGTCGAGGAAGGCGTCATCCGGGATGATGCTGCCGGCCGGCTGGCTGCGGCCGATCTGCTCCTCGAACTGCGCCGGGTCCTGCAGCAGGCGCGCGCGGATTTCCACTTCGCCCAGGCAGTACACGTCGCCGTGCTCGATGCGCTGCGGCTCGCCCTTGCGCAGGCTGGCGCCGCTGTCTTTCAGCTGGATGCCGTTGCTGCTGGTGTCGGTCAGGTAGAAGTAGCCGTCGCTGTAGCTGACCTGGGCATGCCGACTGGAAATGACCCGCTTGCTGTCGGGGATCGACCAGTCGCATTCCTCGCTGCGGCCGATCACCCCGCCGGCCTTCTTGAAGCTCTTGCTGGTCAGTAGGCCGGGGGCGAATTGCTGGGCGCTGACGACATCGAATACCAGTTCCATGGTGCTGTGCTCCTCGGCGTATCAGTTGGCGCGCTGCTCGGCGTGTGGGTCGCCCAGCGGGCGGTAGTCGTCGTCGCTGGATTTGTAATTGCCGGCGCAGCCGCTCAGGCAAAGCAGGGTGGCCAGCAGGGTGGTGGTCAGCAGGCGGTGGGACATCGGTCGTTCTCCACAGGCGGTGATAGGGGAATGGGTCGGCATGGGCAGCGGCTCAGACATCGGCCGGGCTGATCTTCAGCCGGTCCATGCGGTACAGCAGGGTGCGCCGTGGCAGGCCCAGTTCGCGGGCGGCCTGGCTCTGGTTGCCACGGTTCTTGCGCAGGCAGTCGAGCAGCAGGTTGCGTTCGACCCGCTCCAGGCGTTCGCGCAGGTTCATGCAGCCGTCGCCGGCCTGGCTGGCGTCCTGGTGCAGGCTGAAATGCTCGGGCAGCAGCTCGCCGCCTTCACACAGCAGCACGGCGCGCTCCACCAGGCCTTTCAATTCGCGGACGTTGCCGGGGAAGGCGTAGCCGGCCAGGTGAGTGAGGGTGGTTTCGGCCCAGCGGCACGGGTCGCGCTGCAGGAAGGCGCTGGCCTTGGCGGCGAAATGCCGGGCCAGCTGGAGGATGTCTTCGTCGCGCTCGCGCAGCGGCGGCAGGGCGATGGGGAAGTGCGACAGGCGATAGAACAGGTCTTCGCGAAAACGTCCCTCTTCGACCAGCGCGCGCAGGTCGCGGTGGGTGGCGGCGACGATGCGCACGTCGACCTTGTGCGTGTCGGTGCTGCCCAGCGGGCGCACCTCGCCCTCCTGCAGCACGCGCAGCAGCTTGGCCTGCAGGGCCAGCGGCATGTCGCCGATTTCGTCGAGAAACAGGGTGCCGCCGTCGGCCGCGTCGAACAGGCCCTTGCGGTCGCGCTCGGCGCCGGTGAAGGCGCCCTTGCGGTAGCCGAACAGTTCGCTCTCCAGCAGGTTCTCCGGCAGCGAGGCGCAGTTCTGCACGATAAAGGCCTGGCTGCGGCGGAAACCGCAGTCATGGATGGCGCGGGCGACCAGTTCCTTGCCGGTGCCGGTCTCGCCAGTGAGCAGCACGCTGACCGGGTTGTGCAGCACCTTGCCAAGCAGCTGGTAGACCGCGCGCATCGGTGCGCTGCTGCCGATCAGGCCGTAGTCGCTGCGCAGCGCCGGGCTGGCCGCTTCCGGCGCCACTGTCCTAGGTGCGCGCAGGCGTTGCAACAGCTGGTGCTGGGTCAGGGCGAAGGTGCCGAGGCTGGCCAGCGAACCGGCGAAGCCTTCCAGCTCGCGGGTGCTGTGGCTGGCGATCAGCAGCAGGCCGCCGACGCGGTCCTGCTCGTCCTGCAGCGGCAGGCACAGCAGGCTGCGCCAGGCTTTGTCGCGGGCCGGCAGGAAGCTGGTTTCGTGCAGGCTGTGGTCGAGGTTGGCCAGGCTCAGCTGGCGGTTCTGGCACAGGCAATACTGCAGCAGCTGCTCGCCGTCGTAGTCGCTGGGCAGGCTGGCACTGTGTTCGGGATGTGCCTGGCCATCCAGCCATTCGCCGGCCAGGGTCAGGCGGGTATGGGTGCTGTCGAGCAGGTACAGCTGGCTCAGTTCGCAACCCGCGAGCTGAGCGGCGGCCTGCACCAGGCCGGCCGGCAGGTTGTCGGCCCTGGTCAGGCGCGACAGCTGGCCGAACTGTTCGAGCAGGGCTTCGGCGTAGGGCAGCGGCTGGGCGATGCGCTGCAGCAGCTGGGGCGGCTCAGGCAACTGCTGGGGCAGGCGTTCAGGCGAATTCACAGACCAGCGCTCCTTCACCGTCGAGGGTGGCGTGTACCTGCTGCAGGCTTTCGCCGGTGGCCATGGCGTCCAGCAGGCGGTCGGCGATCTGCGGCAGCAGCTGTTGCTCCAGCAACTGGTCGATCAGCCGTGCGCCGCTGTCGCTGTGCTGGCAGCGTGCGGCCAGGTGGGCGAGCAGCGCCGGGCTGTGGCTGAAACCCAGTTGGCGGCGGGCCAGCCGCTCGCCGAGGCGGCCCAGCTTGAGTGCCACCAGCTCCTCCAGCACGCTGCCGGCCACCGGGTAGTAAGGCACCACGCGCATGCGTGCCAGCAGCGCCGGCTTGAAGTGGCGGCTCAGGGCCGGGCGGATGGCCTGCTCCAGTTGCTCGGCGGCTGGGCGCTGCTGATCGGCGCAGAGCTCGGCGATCTGCTCGCTGGCCAGGTTGCTGGTCATCAGGATCAGGCAGTTGCGGAAGTTGATCTCGCGGCCCTCGCCGTCGTTGGCCACGCCCTTGTCGAAGATCTGGTAGAAGACGTTCATCACGTCCGGGTCGGCCTTCTCCACTTCGTCGAGGAGGATTACCGAGTAGGGCTTCTGCCGCACCGCCTCGGTGAGCATGCCGCCCTCGCCGTAGCCGACGTAGCCGGGGGGCGCGCCGATCAGCCGGGAGACCGTGTGCTTCTCCTGGAACTCGGACATGTTGATGGTGGTGAGAAAGCGCTCGCCGCCGTACAGCAGGTCGGCCAGGGCCAGGGCGGTCTCGGTCTTGCCGACGCCGCTGGGGCCGACCAGAAGGAACACGCCGACCGGCGCATCGTCCTTGTTCAGCCCGGCGGCGCTGGCGCGCATGGCGCGGTCCAGTGCCACCACTGCCTGCTCCTGGCCACGCACGCGCTGGCGCAGGTCATGGGCGAAGCCGGCTACCTTGGCGTTGTGCTCGCGGGCCAGCTGGCTCAGCGGCACGCCGGTCCAGTGGCTGATCACCTCGGCCACCAGGCGCGGGCAGACTTCATGGCTGACCAGGCGCTCGGCGGCCTGGGCGGCGGCCAGCTCGGCCTGCACCCTGCGCAGCTCGGCTTCCAGTTCGGCCAGATTCGGCAGGGGTTCGCTGTTGTCGTTCTCTTCGACAGGTTGATCGAGACGCGCCGCCGCGCACTGCTGGCGCAGTTGCAGCAGGCGTTCGGCGAGCTGGCGCTGCTCGCTCCAGCGCGAGTCGATTTGCTGCAGTTCGTCGGCGGCTTCGTGCAGGCGGTTTTCCAGCTTGGCCAGGGCTTCGCCGTCGATCGGCAGACCGGCGTCCAGGTCGCGGCGCAGGGCTTCGCGCTGGCGCTGGCCTTCGGCGATTTCACCACGCAGGCGCTCCAGTGCTTCCGGCGCGGCGGCCAGGCTGATGCGAACGCGGGCGCAAGCGGTATCCAGCACGTCGACTGCCTTGTCCGGCAGCTGGCGTCCGGCCAGGTAGCGCGCCGACAGTTCGGCGGCGGCGACCACCGCGTCGTCGCGCAGGTAGATGCCGTGGCTCTTCTCGTACACCGGGGCCAGGCCACGGAGGATGGTCACCGCTTCGCTTACGGTCGGTTCATGCAGCTGCACCGGCTGGAAGCGCCGGGCCAGGGCCGGGTCCTTCTCGAAGTACTTCTTGTATTCGCTCCAGGTGGTGGCGGCGATGGTGCGCAGCTCGCCACGGGCCAGAGCCGGCTTGAGCAGGTTGGCGGCGTCCGAGCCACCGGCCTGGCCGCCGGCGCCGATCAGGGTGTGGGCCTCGTCGATAAACAGGATGATCGGTTTGGCCGCGCTTTTCACTTCGTCGATCACCCCCTGCAGGCGCCGCTCGAACTCGCCCTTGACGCTGGCACCGGCCTGCAGCAGGCCCATGTCCAGGCACAGCAGCTCGACGCCCTTGAGCACCTCCGGCACTTCGCCGCTGGCAATACGCAGGGCCAGGCCTTCGACGATGGCGGTCTTGCCGACGCCGGCCTCGCCGACCACGATCGGGTTGTTCTTCCGCCGGCGGGCGAGGATGTCGATCATCTGGCGGATCGCGCCGTCGCGGCACAGCACCGGGTCGAGCTTGCCGTCGCGGGCCTGCTGGGTGAAGTTGTGGGTAAAGCGTTGCAGGTTGGATTCACCGGGCGCGGCGGCTTTGCCGGCAGCGGCCTGTGGCTGCTGACTGAGGGCGAACTCGCGCAGGCGCTCGGCATTCACCTTGGCCAGCAACGGCTGGTAGTGGCTGCCGGCATAGCGCATGGGGTTGCGCAGCAGGGCGAGGATCAGCGCGGCCTGCTCCACCTGGCTCCGGCCCAGCTCCAGGTTGGCCACCAGCAGGGCGTCCTGCAGCCACTGCACCAGCTCGGTGGAGAACACCGGGTTGCGCGAGGCACTGTGCTCGCCGCGCGGCTGCAGGGCGCTGGCCAGCTCGCCGGCGTCCACCTCGGCATCCTGCAGGGCACGGGCGAGCAAACCCTGCGGGCGTTCGAGCAGGCCGAGCAGCAGGTCTTCGACCAGAATCTTGTTGCCACCGCGCTGCAGGCAGCGTTCGGCGGCGCCTTCGAGGTCGTGCTTGGTGGCGGCGTCCAGTGCCTGCACCAGTTGTTGTAGATCGACGTTGATCATGGCTCTCTTTCCCTAGTGAGTCTGGCTGCCGATGGTGACCATGCCGTCGGCCCGTTCGTGGCCGAGCCAGCTGGTCCAGCCAAGGTGGCAGGGGTTGGCTGCGCCGATGCGCAGCTCGCGGATTTCTTCGTGGCGCAGGGCCAGGCGGATGTCGTAGTCGAGCGGGTCGCGCAGGGTGAAACGCACCAGCGCGCAGAGGGGCTGGTAACCGCTGCCGATTGGCAGGAATTCGTGGAAACGCGCCCAGCTGAGCTGGCGGATATGGATGCGGAACTTGCCGCCGCGGTCGCGTACCGACTGGCCCAGTACCAGGCTTTCGCCCAGCTGGCTGTTGGCCAGGCCGAGGCGATTGCGCTGCTCGGCGCTGATCTGCACCTGGCGTTCGATGCATTGCTCGATGCGCAGGTCGGTGTGCTTAAAGTAGTAACGCAGCACCGACTCGATCAGCGCCGCCGAGTGGGCGCGCAGGCTGAGCAGGCCGAGGTAGGGCAGCAGGCGTTTCCAGTTGAGTTCCTCGGCGGCGCGCAACTGTTCGCCGCCGAGGCCGATCAGGGCGAACAGCTGGGCGGAAAACACATCGCTGGCGCCGTGCTGGAAGCGCGCGTAATAGCGGTACTTCTGCCAGATCGGCAGGATCAGCCGTTGCAGGCGGTCGTTGAACAGGTCGAGGAACTCGCGGGTCGGGTTGCCGTCCGGGTTGTCGCCCAGCGCCTGTTCGCCATAGAAGGCCGGCAGCGGCGAACCGGCGCCGAACAGGCTGACCAGGTTGATGCGCAGCTGCGCGCGCAGCTCGCCGTGCTCCTCGAAAAAGCGCACGCGATCGATATCGCTGCCGGGGAAACCCAGGCTCGGATTGGCCTGGAACTCCAGGCGCTCGTACAGCTGCTCCTCATCCAGCTCGGGATGGGCAGTGCGCAAACGATCCAGCACCAGCAGCACACCCTGGAACAGGCTGTACTCGCGGATGCCAGAGCTGAGTTTGCTCAAAGCAGGGGCTGTTGCCCCATGCGTGGCGTCCATCGGTACACCTCTCCTTGGGTACTCTGCACGCGCAGCTCGTGGTACGAGTTGAGGCTGGCGTAGAGGGCGAAAAATTCATTGAGCACCGAGGCGAACAGGAACAGATCCCCTTCGCCCAGGTAACCATCCGGGTTCATGCTCAGTTCGGTGCGCACACCGCGCACCGGCAGGCCGCGGTGCAGGCGGTCGACCTGCTGATGACTGATTTTCTGCAGCCCGCCGAGCAGGCGCTGGCTGACCTTTTCCGCGTGCTGGTCGTAGTAGCGCGGCAGGTCGTAGGTCTCGAGGATCACCTTGAGCGCCTCGACGTTGGCCAGCGACAGGTAGTTCAGTGACATGTTGCTGATCAGCTTCCACAGGTAGTCGCGGTGCAGTGGCGGCGCGTAGCTGGGCGTCACCGCGCTGATATTGCGGAAGGTGAGGAACTCCGGGGTGTCCTCGCTGGGCAGGCAGATATCGCCCAGGCCCAGCTGGCGCGGCAGGTTCTGGTTGGTGCAGGTCAGCTCGATGGACAGCGTCTCGTGCTGGTCGAGGTTGCGCATGCCGAAGCTGAGCCAGGTTTCCAGGCCGTCGCCAAGCATCGATGGCTGCTGGCGCACGCTGTAGTGCGGGCGCGCCTTGGCCACATCGAAGCTGGCGTCGTGCTCGAACGACTCGAACGGCACGTACTCCTCGTAGCCCATGCCGCCGGGCTTCCAGCCGGTCACTCGGTCCACCGAGAACACGGCGCAGTGGCGGGTTTCGAACTCGGCCGGCAGCAGCAGGTACTGGTCCTGCTTGCCGTCCAGGCGGATCGGGATGGCGTCGTGGGCGAACAGGTTGACCACCGGCGTGCAGTACAGGCGCACGTTGTCCAGAGTCGGGCGGATGCGCTGCAGGCCGGTCTTCTGGATATCGAAGCGCAGCTCCAGGCCGCGCGCGCGCTCCAGCAGCTCGGCCGGCTGGCGCTTGAGCAGGTCGAGGCCCTTGAGTTCGACGAACAGGAACTTGTCCTGGAAGGCGAAGTATTCCTGCAGGTGGCGGTAGCCGCGGAAGGTGTTCAGCGGGTAGGGCACCAGTGCTTCGTCTTCGGCGAAGCCCACCGGCTCGACCTTGTCGGCGCCCAGGGCGAAGCCCGGTAGCGGCTGGTCATAGGCATCCTTGAGCGGCTTGCCGTCGCCATCCAGCAACACCAGCTGGATACCACCGAGATGGCGCAGCAGGCCGAGGTAGAGCAGCTGGCTGATATAGCGCTCACCGGCCAGGTGCAGACGCAGTTTGCTCAGCTCTACTTCACCGAGGTGACCATCGGCGCTCATCGCCAGACGCAGGCTGAGCAGGGCGCCGTCGCCCTTCACCGAGTAGTCCAGGCCATTCAGTGCAAGCGGCAGCACCTCGCAGGCGAAGGCGGTACGGAAGCGACAGGTCACGCCTTCGATGGCCTTGGCTTCCACCGGCGTATGCCGCGGCACGGCCAGGGCCGGACCGGGGCGCTTGAGCGGGTCGAACTGCAACATGCTGAAGGCTGGCAGTGGGCGCATATAGTTCGGCCACAGCAGGTGCATCAGCGAATGAGTCAGCTCCGGCAGCTCGTCGTCGAGCTTCTGCCGCAGACGGCCGCTGAGGAAGGCGAAGCCTTCCAGCAGGCGCTCGACATCCGGATCGCGCCCGCTCTGCCCAAGAAACGGCGCCAGCGCCGGACTGCGCTCGGCAAAGCGCTTACCCAGCTGGCGCAGGGCGGTGAGTTCGCTCTGGTAATGATGGTTGAAGGACATCAGTTGACGGCCTCCGAGGCTGATTCGAGGCAGTTCCTGAAGTCCTCTACGGCCTCTTCTTCGGAAATGGCGATGTGTTCCGGTTGCAGCATCAGTCGTGGCAGTTGCATCGGCCCAGATGAGCACCAAAAGGTGCTCATCCACGTGCAATGGCGGGAGTGATAACCGGGAGCGCTGATCGACAGTACTGTCCCGCAGCGCGGCGCATCGGCCAGCACGGCGAACAGGCGATAGTCGCGGTGTTCGGCAAAGGCAAAGCGGCCTTCGGCATCGCTGACCGTTTCATAGGCCCAGGATTCGTCGCTGCTGATATCCAACTCGACCTTGGCGCCGGCCACGGCTTGACCCGTCTCGGCGGACAGCACGCGGCCCTCGATGGCCGGGTTGCGGGTTACCGAGTGTGGGTAGGGCACGCAGGCGCTCATGGTCAGCGCAATACCGCAGCAGGCGCCTAGCCTGGTCAGCGAGTGGGCGGCGTTGGTCATCATCAGCCCGCGCATCAACCGCCAGTCCCGATCACTACCGTTCCCGACCCCGCTACCACCACATTGCCGTGGCTGCCCACGGTGCCGATGGTGGTCGCCGGTTTGCCGTTGATCAGCACGTTGGGAATCACGTTGCCGACCAGCGCGCCGCCGCAGGCCGAAGCATCGCCCATGCGCGCCGCCGGCAGGCTGTCGAACAGCACGTCGGGCGAGCCGGCGGCGATGGGATTGGTGCCGTGACCGGGAACCGGGCAGGCAGTGGGGTCGCCCAGGCGGGCGGCGGGTTTACCGGACATCCATGCTCTCCTTTGAACAGGCCCTTACCTGACCTTCACTTGCCCGCTGCCATCCAGCTGCGCGGCAAAACTCACGGGGCGTTTGAGTCCGTCGATCTCCAGCAGGCCTTCGATGGCGAAGGCCAGGCTGAGGGGATCGTGGTCGCGTGGTAGTGACAGCACGCGCACCTGGGTCAAGCGCGGTTCGTACGCTTCGATAAAGCGTTCGATGGCGATACGCGCCTGCTGCAAGGCATCGTGCAGCGACAGGCGCATATCGTTGAGATCGGGTAACCCGTAGTCGGGCAGCGTTTGCACGCTGCCCGCCCGGGTGCTGAGCATCTTCGCCAGGTGGGCAGCCACCGAGGCCATGGCGGACACCTCATGGCTCCAGCCGGCGCGTTTGCCGGTTTCGCCACCAAGACGTTCGAACAGGCTGCCGTAACTCACTGGCGGTTACTCCTTGTCCAGCTTGCCGACCAAGGACAGGGTGAAATCGGCACCCATGTACTTGAAGTGCGGGCGCACGTTGAGGCTGACGCGGTACCAGCCCGGCTCACCATCGACGTCGCTGACGATCACTTGCGCGGCGCGCAGCGGACGGCGGCTACGCACTTCCGAGCTGGGGTTCTCCTGGTCGGCGACGAACTGGCGAATCCACTTGTTCAGCTCCAGCTCCAGGTCGGTGCGCTCTTTCCAGGCGCCGATCTGCTCGCGCTGCAGCACTTTCAGGTAGTGGGCCAGGCGGTTGACGATGAACAGGTAGGGCAGCTGGGTGCCGAGCTTGTAGTTCAGCTCGGCGGTCTTGCCTTCCTCGCTGATGCCGAAGAACTTCGGCTTCTGCGTGGAGTTGGCGGAGAAGAACGCGGCGTTGTCGCTGCCCTTGCGCATGGTCAGGGCGATAAAGCCTTCCTCGGCCAGCTCATACTCGCGACGGTCGGAGACCAGCACTTCGGTGGGGATCTTGGTCTCGATCTCGCCCATGCTCTCGAAGTGGTGCAGCGGCAGGTCTTCCACCGCGCCACCGCTCTGCGGGCCGATGATGTTCGGGCACCAGCGGAACTTGGCGAAGCTGTCGGTCAGCTTGGAGGCGAAGGTGTAGGCGGTGTTGCCCCACAGGTAGTGCTCGTGGTCGCCGGACACGTTCTCCTTGTAGACGAAGCTCTTTACCGGGTTTTCTTCCGGGTCATAGGGGTTGCGCAGCAGGAAGCGCGGCAGGGTCAGGCCGACGTAGCGGGCGTCTTCGCGCTCGCGGAAGCTCTGCCACTTGGCGAACTGCGGGCCCTCGAAGTGATCCTTGAGATCCTTCAGGTTGGGCAGGCCGGTGAAGCTTTCCAGGCCGAAGAATTTCGGGCCGGCGGCGGCGATGAAGGGCGCGTGGGCCATGCAGGCCACCGAGGCCACGTGCTGCATGCACTTGATGTCCGGCGAGCTGGGGTCGAAGAAGTAGTTGGCGACGATGGCGCCGACCGGCTGGCCACCGAACTGGCCGTACTCGGCGGTGTAGATGTGCTTGTACAGGCCGGACTGGGTGATTTCCGGGCTGTCCTCGAAGTCATCCAGCAGGTCCTGCTTGGAGGCGTTGAGGATTTCCAGCTTGGTGTTCTCGCGGAAGTTGGTGCGATCGACCAGCAGCTTGAGGCCACGCCAGGACGATTCCAGGGCCTGGAAGTCGGCGTGGTGGAGGATCTCGTCCATCTGCCGGCTGAGCTTGGCGTCGATCTCCGCGATCATGCGGTCGACCATGGCCTTCTTCACCGGCTCGTTCTGGTTATGCGGCTTCAGCAGCTCTTCGATGAAGGCGGACACGCCGCGCTTGGCGATGTCATAGGCTTCGTCGTCCGGGGTCAGGCGGGTTTCCGCGATGATGCGGTCGAGGATGCCGGCTTCGCCGACATTCCGGGTGGTTTCCACTACTGCACTGGTGCTCATGCTCGGGCTTCCTTGTCGAGGGTTCAGGCGTCTTGCTGGGCCAGGCCCAGTTCGCTCAGTACGCGGTCACGCGAGTCGTCGTCGGCGAGTACGCTTTCGATTGCCTTGCGGAAGGCCGGGGCGTTGCCCAGCGGGCCTTTCAGAGCGACCAGGGCGTCGCGCAGTTCCATCAGCTTCTTCAGCTCGGGAACCTGGTCGACCACGGCGGCGGGGTTGAAGTCCTTCATCGAGTTGATGCGCAGCTGCACCGGCAGCTCGTCGGCGCTCTGCTCGTCCTGTAGGCGGTTGGCCACGCTGAAGGTCAGGTTGAGTTCCTGCTTGCCGAGCACTTCGTCGAAGTTGTTCTTGTCGATGCTGATCGGCTTGCGGTCTTCGATCTTGCGCTCGTCGGCGCGCTGGGTGAAATCGCCCAGTACCATCAGTTTCAATGGCAGTTCGATCTCTTCCTGGGCGCCGCCGGTGGCGGGTTTGAAGGTGACGTTGATGCGTTCCTTGGGGGCTACCGAGCCTTCTTTGGCCATGGCTGTTCTCCTTTACGTTTTCGGTATGTACGGGCCTTGCGGCCTCAATCCAGCACCACTTCGAGGTCGAGGTGGCACAGCCTGCGGTGGATCTCTTCCTTGCGTTCGCGGATCGCGTGGTTCTGCGGCAGCAGCTCGTAGCAGCTGTGCAGCAGGCGCAGTACTTCCAGGGCAAGATCGGGCTCCCAGTCACCGAGGCCGCTGGCCTGCAGGTTCTGGTCGAGCGTTTCGAGTTGGGTCTTGGCCAGTTCGTGTTTCTTCGCTGCGCTGCACAGGCGCGCCAGGGCCAGCTGCCAGAAGAAGCGGGCGCGGCCGCCCTGGGCTTGGGCCAGGCCCTGCTTGAGTTGTTGCACGGCGGCTTTCAAGCCGTCCTTGCGCAGTTGTGGCAGTACTGTCTGCAGGGCGACTTCCCAGGCCGGCAGGCTGCCGCCGTCGCTGGATGCCGTGGCGGTGGGTTCGGCGCTGGGTGCCTGCAGGTGTGGCAGCACATGGCCGCCGATCCAGGCGCGGGTCTCGGCGTCGGCAAAGGGCACGCCATCGTGGAAGCACAACTCTTCCAGCCCGGGCACGCGCTGCAGGAACAGCGCCAGTTGAATCTCCACCTCTGCCATGGCCGCCTCGGCGTTCAGCTCTTGCAGGCACTCCCAGGCCAGACGCTGGCCATCGAGCCAGAACGGTGCGCGGGCGATGCTGGTTTCCAGTTCCAGCAGCAGGTCGGCGTACTGGCCGGCGGCGAAGCGTTCACGGTAGCTGGCCAGTTTGTCGGCCGGTAGGCCGCGCAGGGCGGTGACCTGCTCGGCATTGCGCTCCGGGAGGCTGTCGATCGGCAGCCACAGCAGGATGCGGGCCAGGCGCAGGGCGCGGATATCGCTGGCCTTCTGCTTCAGCCACCAGCCGCACAGCGGCCGGGCGCCGTCCTGCAGAGCGCGTAGCGACTTGTGCGCGTCGCGCTCGTTGTCGATCGGCGTGCTGGCGCTGAATACCTGGCTAGCTGCCTGCTTGACCTGGGCCAGGGCGGCACCGACCACGCCGGGTTCGCTCTGGCCCTGGGTAGCTCGATTGATCTGTTCGTCGATGCGTCGGCACAGCGGCAGCAGCAGCGGGGCTTCCTCGCCCAGGTGCGCGGAGAGGCAGCCTTCGAGGCTGCGCAGCTGCTCTGCAAGGGTGCGAAACAGGGGAAGTTGGCTGGCCACCGGAATATCTTCGCCGAGGGCCTTTTCCAGGCGTGGGGTCAGCCAGGCGAAGGCGGCGGCGCGGGTGCGTTCCTTGCGTGGGTGCAGCTCATCCCAGTGCAGGCTGCACAGCTGCAGCAGCAGGCCCAGGCCGGCCTGCAGACCGCTGAGGTGCTCGCGCTGGTACAGGCTCCAGGTCAGCCAGCTGGCGATGCGCAGATCCTTGGACTGCTCGCGCAGCAGCGCCTCGCTCTGCTCGCGGACTTTCTGCCAGTCGATGGCATCGGTCTGGTGCATGGCCGCGGCCTTTTCCAGCTCGCTTTCCAGCACTTCGTATTCTGGCGAATAACGAATATCCGCACCGGCAAAGTCCCCTTCTTTAATTGGGGAGTTGGCCAGTTGCAGATAATAGTCGGCGAGCGGGCTGGAACCAGTCATTCCTTGACCTGTTAATCAGATATACAACTTCCATGTATCACCCAAATACTAAGGATGAGTGCTTTGGGATCCCGATATGCGCAACTTCTTGCGCACCTTGATGTGCAATAAGTTGCGCAGAAGCCCTATGGGGTGGGCATCCTAGACCTGTGTCGGAGGAGGGGCAAGCGCGGAAAGTGTGACCTGTATGGCAACCGGGAAGATTGTCCGGCTGTTTGCGTCGGGATAAATGCTCCGCAAGAAGTTGGATATTTTTTTGTTGTAAAGATGCATTAATAGCGATTGGGGATATGCCTTTGCTGTTGTAAGTAATTACTTACTTTTTAATCAGGCCTGCATCACATTTATAGTCTGCGCAGCCTGACTTGATGTGACCCACGACCACTTTTCATGAGTTGGTCTTTTCATTTCTGTAATGAGTCGCTGGGGTGGGTGAGCGGCCTCTCGGCAGTGGCAGTCGTCCTTGCTGCTGTACTGGCCTAAGCTGGCTGGGTGACTGCCGCCTATTGCTGAGGAGTCTGCTTATGTCGACCAAGAGATGTTCAATGCTTTTGCTGTGCCTGCTGCCCGCCCTGGCCAGCGCCGAACAGATCCGCCCGGGACTATGGGAATTTACCGGCAACATGCAGAGCAATGGCCAGGCCATGCCGGACATGCAGCAGATGCTCGGTCAGCTGCAGAACCTGCCGCCCGAGCAGCGCCAGATGATGGAGCAGATGATGGCGCAGCAGGGCGTCAAGCTTGGCGGCAGCGGCGTACAGCTGTGCCTCAGCGAGGCGCAGGCCAAGGCACGCGATATCCCCCTGCAGGACCCCGACTCCGGCTGTACCCATGAGATCACCGAGCGTGGTGAAGATGTCTGGAAGTTTCGCTTCACCTGTCCGGATGGCCAAGGCGAGGGCGAAACCCGCTTCGAAGGCGATACGGCTTTCAGTACCCAGGTAAACGGTGTCTACGGTGGTCGGCCGAGCAGCATGCGCAGCCAGGCGCGCTGGATCAGTGCAGATTGCGGCGGGTTGCAGCCGCGCTGAGAACCTGTTCACGATCTCCTGGCCGTCGGTCATACCGCGTTAAAAACAGGCTCTGAATGCTCATTTACAGCTCGTAAACTCCGCTTCCTCGCCTGTTTTTGCCTTGCCTGACTCTAGTCCAAAAGATCGTGAATAGGTTCTGAGAGGCTGTGGTGCAGTTGGCTGCAGCCATGATCGCTTCCAGTTAAGCTGCTTCGCGGGAATCCATGGCTGGTCTGGGGAGTGTTGCATGCAGGGACTCGTGTGGGTGACGTTGGCCGCGCTTGCGTTGCTGCTGGGTGCCATCGTCTATGGCTACAACCGCCTGGTGTTCAATCGCGCGCGGGTGGCCGAGGCCTGGAGTGGCATCGATGTGCAGCTCAAGCGCCGCTCCAGCCTGATCCCCAATCTGGTTGCCTGCCTCAAGGTGTACATGGCCCATGAACGTGACACTCTGGAGGAGCTGGTGCTGCAGCGCGGCGCCGTGCAGGCCCACGAAGGCGATGATCCGCAGGGCCGCAGCAGCGCCGAGAGCCAGCTGAGTGCCGGCTTGCTGCGGGTTTTCGCCCTGGTCGAGAATTATCCCGAGCTAAAGGCCGATGGCGGTTTTCTTGATCTGCAACGCAGCCTCAGCGAGCTTGAGGAACAGATCCAGATGGCCCGCCGTTACTACAACGGCGCCGTGCGCGAGCTCAACGTGCTGGTCGAGTCGGTGCCGAGCAACCTGCTGGCGCAGCTGTTCGGCTTCCAGTGCGCCGCCTATTTTGCCTTGGACGATGTCCGCGATGCCCTGTCGCCAAAACTGGAGTTCTGAGATGCCTGGATGGCTGAAACCCCTGCTGCTGTTGTGCTGCCTTCTGCCCGCCACGGGCTGGGCCGAGGAAGTCATCGAGTCCTATACCGTCGGCCTGCAGGTCGAGCGCGATGGCTACCTGCAGGTGGTCGAACGGATTACTGTGCAGGCCGAGGGCGAGCAGATCCGTCGCGGCATCTATCGCGACATTCCCACTCGCTACAGCCTGGGCAATGGCCTGGAGCGGCGCACGCCGATCCAGATGCTGGAAGTGACCCGCGATGGCCAGGGCGAACCTTTCCACAGCGAGGCACTGGGTGCCGGCATCCGCTATTACCTGGGCTCGGCCAACCATGAGCTGGAGCCCGGGCGCTACACCTATCAGCTGCGCTACCGCATCGACGCCCAGCTGCTGCACCGTGAGGGCGAAGACGAGTTGTACTGGAACGCCACCGGCAACGGCTGGAGCTTCCCGATCCAGGCGGCGAGCGTGCAGGTGCAGTTGCCCGAGGGTGCGCGCATCGGCGATGTGATGGGCTACACCGGCTATGGCGGCGACAGCGGCAGCGATTACCGCGAGGAGCGGCGCGAGGGCAATCGCCTGGTGCTGCGTACCACCCGCGCCCTGCAGCCCGGCGAAGGCTTCACCGTGGCGGTGGACTGGCAGGCCGGCCTGGTCAAACGGCCGGGCATGGGCCAGCGTATTGCCCGGTTGATCGCCGACAACCTGGGCGTGTTCTTCGGTCTACTGTTGTTGCTCGGTCTGTTCGCCTATTACCTGTGGTGCTGGTTCGACGTTGGTCGTGACCCGCGCAAGGGCCTGGTGATTCCGCTGTTTGCGGCGCCGGACGGGCTGGCACCGGCCGCGCTCGGTTATCTGTGGAACCGCGGCTTTCGCGGTGGCTACAGCGCTGCCGAGGCCGTCAGCGTGAGCTTCACCGACCTGGCCATCCGCAAGCTGCTGACTCTGGAGGACAGCCCGCGGGGCGCGGCCTTTATCCTCAATCCGGGGCCGGCGCCGCGCGACAACCTGCAGACTCACGAGCAGGCGCTGCTCGACGAACTATTCCCGGCGGACAAACCGAGCAAGCCCCTGCGCGTCGGCAGCAGCTACGAGCCGCGCCTGGCCAGGGCCGTCGACGCGCACAGTGCGGCGCTGGGCGAGCGTGGCAAGGGCTGGCACAGCAATAACCGGGGTGCCTGGGGCTGGGGTGTGGCCTGGGCGCTGGTCGGCACCCTGGTCAGCGTATTTTCCAGTGTCGACGGCGAAGAGCAGATGGGCCTGGCGATTTTCGGCCTGATGTTCGGTCTGTGCTTCGGCCTGTCCGGGGTGTTCATGCTGGTTGCCGGTATCCGCCTGTGGCGCGAAGGCACACCGGACAACGGCGGCGGGGTGCTGATCGCCGCCGGTGCAATCTTCGCCATCCCCGGAGCCATCGGTCTGGCTGTGCTGTTTTACAACCTGGCGCCGATGGTCGTGGTGCTGCTGGTGCTGTTCTGGCTACAGGTGATCCTGTTCCGCAGCTGGCTGGAAGCGCCGTCGGTGGAAGGGCGGCGCCTGCTGGATGCAGCAGAGGGCTACCGCGAATACCTACAGCTGGCCGAGAGCGAGACCCTGGCCCGCGCGGCGGATGCCCCGGCCATGAGCATCGCCCTGTACGAACAGCACCTGCCCCATGCCATGGCCCTGGGTGTGGAAGGTGCCTGGACCGCGCGCTTCACCGCGGCCCTGGATGCCGGCCTGATTGACCCGGCGTTGCGCGAATACCAGCCCGATTGGTACCGCAGTCGCAGCAGTTTCTCCAGGCCCAGTGCGCTGACCGGTGCCCTGCTGGGTGGTTTGAGTAGCGCCACTTCGAGCGCTGCCACGCCGCCGCCCAGTCCGTCTTCGTCAGGCAGTTCATCGGGCGGATCGTCCGGTGGTGGTTCTTCCGGTGGTGGGGGTGGAGGTGGGGGTGGCGGTGGTTGGTAAGGTTTCCTACTGGGCCCGGCAGGTATGGGTCTCGGACCTATAGGCGGGTGGCTTTGAGCTTTTCCACCAGGCGCTGACTTTGCTCCAGCTGCTCGTCCTCGCTGAGATGCGGGTTATCCAGCACGGCGTTCATCGCCTCGATCAGCTCACCCTGTTGCCGTGCGCGCTGATCCAGTTGTTGCAGGTAGACGGCATTGCGCCAATTCCAGATTGCCCAGCCGATTACCGCCAAAAGCAGCAGGCCCAGGGTTATTAGGGGCAAAGTATTCATGGTGTGCTCCTGTGCGAAATTGCACTGCTGCACAGCACGGTAGCAGGCCTGTGGTGTGCCGTCAGCGAGGTCACCACTGCCAGCTACTGCGGGCCACGGCGTCGTGGGCGTGCAGGCTTTCGGCGTGTATCACTTCCAGGCTAAAGCCAAGCAGCCCGCCTTGCCCGCGTAGGGCCTGGTGCAGGCGGCGCGCAGCGTCCTCGCAGAACATCAGGTTCTGCCCATTGGCCAGGGCGAAGGCCTGTTCATCGGCGCGCTTGACCGCCGTTTGCAGGGCGGTACCCAGGGCGGCCTCAGCGCAGTCTAGCCACTGAAGCACCGGTAGATATTCCAGGTCTGGATCCAGGCGCAGTTGCAGGCGCGCCTCGCTGCGCTGGCTGTGGGGCGTGGCGAGGATGCCCTGTGAACTGCCCAGCCAATCGAGGATGTCAGCATGATCGAGTGACTTACCCGCAAATTCATCGATAAATTGCTGTTGAACCAATTGCCGGGCCAGCGCCGCCGAACACGGGCAGGTCGAGGAATAGCCCAGTGTCAGCTGCAGTTCCACGTGAAACCCTGCGGCATCCAGCCGGGTGTTTAGTACGACGGGGTAGGCCTTCCAGCCTGCCAGCGGACTGACCAGCGCCGGGCGCTTGAGCAGCAGCTCGCCGCGCAAGTTGAGGTAAGCGTGTTGCGACAGGCCCTTGTGGCTATCCAGAAAGTGACGCAGTACCTGCTGCACGGCGGCCAGAGTCAGCGGCTGACGTTCCAGGGCTTCCAGCGCCAGGTACAGGCGCGACATATGGATGCCCCGCGCGTTGGCGTCATCCAGGCTCACCCCGGCGTCCACCTTGCAGGCCAGCGGCATGCCGGCCAGCTGCACGGGCAGGGCGATTTGCTGCATGCCGACGAAGTCCAGCGCGGGCTGCGCCTGTGCGCTTATCTGTGCGGCGATATCGGGCAGGCTGAGGGCGGTCATCGGATTTCCAGGGTCGGTTGTGATCGATTAATGTTATGTTATAACAAAAAACAGAAACAACCCTGACGAGAACCTACCGTGCTTAGCGAATCCGAACTGCTCGCCATGCCTGCCAGCGCCTACATGAACGAGGCGCAGCAGGCGTTTTTCCGCCAGCGTCTGCGCGAACAACGCAGCGAGCTGCAACGGCGCATCGACGAGGAATTCGGTGAGCTGCGCGAGCAGGAGCCGGTCAGCGATCCGGCCGATCTGGGCAGCGCCGAAGAGCAGCGCCAGTGGCAACTGCGCCTGCTGGAGCGGGAGAAGAAGCTGCTGGACAAGATCGACGAAGCGCTGGAGCGCCTGGCGCGCGGCGAGTACGGCTGGTGCAGCGAAACCGGCGAGCCAATTGGTTTGCGCCGGCTGCTGCTGCGCCCTACCGCCAGCCTGTGTGTCGAGGCCAAGGAGCGTCAGGAACAACGCGAACGCCATATCCGTGATGTGCGAGGAACCCCCAATGGATAACCGTCTACCTGTCACCGTGCTGTCCGGCTTTCTTGGCGCCGGCAAGAGCACCCTGCTCAACCATGTGCTGAGAAACCGCGACGGTCTGCGCGTGGCGCTGATCGTCAACGACATGAGTGAAATCAACATCGACGGCAGTGAGGTGCAGCGCGATGTCAGCCTCAACCGCGCCGAAGAAAAGCTGGTGGAGATGAGCAACGGCTGCATCTGCTGCACCCTGCGCGAAGACCTGCTGGAGGAAGTGGCGCGGCTGGCCCGCGACGGCCGCTTCGACTACCTGCTGATCGAGTCCACCGGCATCAGCGAACCGCTGCCGGTGGCCGAGACCTTCACCTTCCGTGACGAGCAGGGCCAGAGCCTGTCCGATCTGGCGCGCCTGGATACGCTGGTGACGGTGGTCGACGGGGTGAACTTCCTGCGTGATTTTCATGAGGCGGAGAGCCTCGCCAGTCGTGGCGAAACCCTGGGTGAGGAAGACGAGCGCTCGATCACCGACCTGCTGATCGAGCAGGTGGAGTTCGCCGACGTGATCCTGATCAGCAAGACCGACCTGATCTCCAGCGCCGAGCGCGAGGAGCTGACGGCCATCCTGCGCGGCCTGAACACCGAGGCCGAGATCGTGCCGATGGTGATGGGCCAGGCGCCGCTGGCGAAGATCCTCAACACCGGTCGCTTCGACTTCGACCGCGCCGCCCAGGCGCCCGGCTGGCTCAAGGAGCTGCGTGGCGAGCACATCCCGGAAACCGAGGAGTACGGCATCGCTTCCACCGCCTATCAGGCGCGTCGGCCGTTCCACCCCGAGCGTTTCTTCGCCTTTCTCAACCGCGAGTGGGTCAATGGCCGCCTGCTGCGCTCCAAGGGTTACTTCTGGCTGGCCAGCAAGTACCAGGAGGCTGGCAGCTGGTCGCAGGCCGGCGGTCTGATGCGTCATGGCTACGCCGGGCGCTGGTGGCGCTTCGTGGCCAAGGCGCAGTGGCCGCAGGATGAAGAAGGGCTGCGCACGGTGATGGCCAAGTGGCAGGCTGACGTCGGCGATTGTCGCCAGGAGCTGGTGTTTATCGGCCAACACATCGACTTCGCCTTGCTGCACCACGAGCTGGATGACTGTCTGCTGACTGACGTCGAGCTGGCCGGCGGCCCGGAGGCCTGGCTGAGTCTGCCTGACCCGTTCGGTGCCTGGACCGAGGAGGCCGCCTGATGCAGGCCCTGCAGTTGCGCGCGCCGCCACGTCAGGTGCTGAACGAGAAGCACGAAGTGCTCACCGAAGTGCTACATGACGGGATCAATCTGGCCGTCTGGCAGCGTCGCCTGGCGCCGCAGGTGGAGGATTTCGTGCAGGTGCTGCTGGCTCAGCCGCTGGAGGTGAGCGAGACCCTGCAGATCGAGATCGATGCTGACGAGGCATTGCGTATGCCGCCGCTACTCAGCGCGCAGGCCGATCTGCAGGGGCATGCGGCGTTTGTCGCCGATGTCGTCTGGCTGGTGCAGGCCTTTGCCTGCCTGCTTGATGCCCGCCGGGTCGGTCTGCGTCTACGCAGCCTGGCCAAGCCGATGTGCCCGCGTTTTCACGTTGACCACGTGCCGCTCAGGCTGATCACGACCTATTCCGGGGTGGCCAGCGAGTGGTTGCCGGAGGCGGTCATGGACCGCTGCCGCTTGGGCGACCCGGCAGCCGAGCCTGAAGATGAGGTGCTGATCGAGCAGGCTGCGGCTGGCCATGTGCTGCTCGCCAAGGGTGAGAAATGGGTCGGCAACGAGGGCCAAGGGCTTATCCATCGTTCGCCAGCGCCACCACCAGGCGAGCGCCGCTTGTTGCTGACTCTGGATTGGCTGGCATGAATGATTGTCGGATGCGCAAGCTGTTGTAGGAGCCCGCTTGTTGGCGATGCGGTGCGCCTATCGCCAGCAAGGACTAGGCGTCCCCCTGGCTCCTACAGGGAGTGCTCGACTTAGCGCGCCATCCACACGCCCTTGCTCTGCTGTTCGCAAGCCGGCTTGAGGTAGCGCGCGTCGGTTTCCACGCCGTAGTAGAAGATATCCTGCTGATAGGGCGTGCCGCTGACACGGGCGTTGCGACACTCGCCGAAGGCGCCGTTGGGGCATTGTTCGACGAAACTGACTTCGACCTTTTGTCCCTGCAGCTGTGGTGCGCAGAAGCCGCCACGGAACAGGTTGGCCGGGATACTGCGGTTCTGCTGGCAGATCTTTACATCCACCTGGTTGCCCTGGCTGTGGATCACGCAGGCTTCGCCCCAGGCCTGGCCGGCCAGCCCCAGCAGCAGTACGACAGCAATCGAACGCATTCCATTTGTCCTTCCGTGCAAAGGCGCGACTTTAGCCTTTTCTGCGCGGCGGCAAAACCGCACCATAGGCCCATGCTGACGAATATTCCCACCCATCTGATCACCGGCCCGCTGGGTGCCGGCAAGACCAGCCTGATCCGCCACCTGCTGACGCAGAAGCCGGCGCATGAGCGCTGGGCGGTGCTGATCAACGAGTTCGGCCAGATCGGTCTGGACGCCGCGCTGCTGAGTACCGACGCCGATGGCATCAGCCTGGCCGAGGTCGCTGGCGGTTGCCTGTGCTGCGTCAACGGCGCGCCATTCCAGGTCGGCTTGGGCCGCCTGCTGCGCCAGGCGCGGCCGGATCGTTTGCTGATCGAACCGTCGGGGCTGGGTCACCCGGCCGAGCTGTTGCAGCAGCTGCGCGAGCCGCCCTGGGGCGAGGTGTTGGCCCTGCAGCCGCCGGTGATGGTGCTGGATGCTGCCGCCCTGGCCGCCGCTGAGCCGCTGCCGGCGGCGCAGCAGGCTGCCCTGGGTAGCATGGGCCTGCTGTTGCTGAACAAGGCCGAAGCGTTGGACCAGACCGCTCGCGCGCAACTGGCTGCGCAGTTACCGACGCTGCCCCTGCTATGGACCAGCCAGGGGCAGCTGGATTTCAGTGCCTTGCCCGGCTGTGCGAGCCGGGCCGGGGTAGCCAGTGAGGGGATCGACCTGCCCCACGGCCAGGCACCTATCGCGGCGGTGTGGCGTGATGCCGGCGAGCCGATCTGCCAGATCCAGCAGCAGGCCGAGGGCTGGAGCATCGGCTGGCGCTGGCACCCGAGCCAGCGCTTCGAGCTGCTGCGCGTGCAGCAGTGGCTGGCTACGTTGCCCTGGCTGCGGGCCAAGCTGGTGCTGCACAGCAACGCCGGCTGGCTGTCGGCCAACGCCTTGCACGGCCAGGCGCTGCACTGGCAGAGCAGCGAGTGGCGCAAGGATTCGCGCCTGGAGCTGATCTTCCGCGAAGCGCAGGACGAGGCTGAACTGCAGCGCGCTATGCGCGCCTGCCGGCTCAGCGACTGACGCCGACTCCGCTCGCAGTACTGGCCAGCGGCAACCTGGCGATGGCTTCGATGATCCGCGCGCTGTAGCGGTTGACCAGCGACGGAATCGCCGAGCGTTGATAGTTGCGCAGCGACGGTTCGATAAAGCGCCACTTGGCTTCGATCTCGTCGAGCAGGCGTTGGTATTCGCTGGCTGGCGCGGGAGTCAGCGCCATGAGCTCGCTGTCGAACTGGCGGGCTAGCTGGTCGATTGCTGGTTGATCGCCGCCCAGGCTATTGGCTCCCACGTTGTAGGCGATGTAGTGGGTGGCGATTTGCTGCAGCAGAAGCTCCAGATTGCTGGCGCGCTGCGTCAGCTCGGCAGAGGCGGGCATGGGCGGCTGAGCCAGGCTGTTAGCGAAGGCATCGCACTGCGTCATGAGCAGGCCGTTGAGACGAATCAGCTCGGCGATTGCACTGCCGTCCAGGTCCTCCTGTTGTTGCAGCTGGGCATTCAGCTCGCCGAGCAGGCTGGCATAGCGCTGCCAAGGCTGGCGGATAGCGGTCACATCAGCGCTATCGGCGAGCAGGGTGAGCTGTACATCGGCTAGCGCCAGGCGTCGTTCCAGCGAGCGGCTGTGGGCCGGGTCGGCATCGACGCCATACAGCAGGTAGAAGTCGCCTAGCGTGCCCAGCACGGCCAGGCGTAACTGGTGCAGGTGGGCCGGCGCGGCGTCTGTGCTGCTGGCGTTGACGGGGTGGCAGAACAGCGCCAGGCAGATGCTCAGGAGCAGGCTGAGGAGGGGTTGCGGCATACGGACTCCGTGGCGCGCCCGGTCGACGGCGGCGAGCGGATCGAGCCGGGGGCAGGCGGGTGAAAGGGTGAGGCGGGCAGCGCCGGGGCTGCCCGCAAACGGTCATCAGGGGTGGCCGTTGAACCAGGCGAGGATCTTGCCGGGCGAAGCGGCGAACCACTCATGGCCGCCCAGGGACTCGGTATGACGCGCGGTTTCGATGCCGTGGTAGAGCAGGCGCTCGTAGTACAGGTCCATGCTCCACCACGGCACGGTGAAGTCGACGAAGCCATGCAGGAAGTAGGTCGGCGGATGGTCGGCCGGCAGCTCGTCGGGTACCACGCACAGCGGGCCGCTGCAGGTGGCATAGGAGCCGGACTGGATGGCCAGGGCCTTGAACTTGCCGGGGAAGGAAACGGCCATGCGGCTGGTGTTGTAGCCACCGCTGGAAATCCCGGTGGCGTACTGGCGCTGGCTGTTCAATGGGCCGAAGTGGCCGCTGGCGATGGCGTCGAAGACGTTGCCGAGGAAGTCGTAGTCGGTGCTCAACTCATAGGCCTGGGCCAGGCCGGGGATGTTGGTCTGCCAGAACAGGTCGGCCGGGGCGCTGGGCGCGACCACCGCATAGCCGTTGTCCAGCAGGGTCTGCACCAGCTTGCCTTCGTAGAAGCCGCCGAACGGCTGGTTGCTGTAGTAGGTGAAGTTATCCAGCGGGAAGAACGAGCCCTGATAGATCAGCACTGTCGGCCAGCCGCCGGCCGGAGGGCTGCCGAGGGGCGTCTGGTAGATCACCTTGCGCTGGCCGACCAGGCCGGAGTCGATCCAGGTGGACTGGT
The DNA here is from genome assembly GCA_964518735.1 of uncultured Pseudomonas sp. Classification (GTDB taxonomy): domain Bacteria; phylum Pseudomonadota; class Gammaproteobacteria; order Pseudomonadales; family Pseudomonadaceae; genus Aquipseudomonas. Next base: position 3,782 of record CAZFKQ010000020.1, on the reverse strand, counting down.
AGCTGCAGCTGACCTTGGCCGGTAGCAGCAGGCTCTTCTTGCGTTCGCTGCAGCGCGAGTCGGCGGCGGCCGTGTCGTGCAGCAGGCCGCTCAGGAGCAGGACGAACAGTGGGGTGAAACGGCGAAAGCGGGCAGTGAGCATGGCAGTATTTCTCCGTTGTTATTGTGTACCGCCTTTTTAATAGAAACCGGAATTCCGATTCCGTCAAGTGGCTGCAGGCCACGGAAGACGGGGCCTGCACGGGTAACGGTTCAGTTTGTTCGGGGAGATCGGCGAGCTAGAGCGCTCGCCGAGGCGATCGGGTAATCCGCCCGGAGGGGGCTGGCGCCCAGCGAATCAGGGATGCTGCTTGAACCAGTTGAGTATCTGCCCCGGGCTACTGGCGAACCAGGCATGGCCGCCACTGGGTTCGGTATATAGCGCGGTTTTCAGGCCCTGGTAGAGCATGCGGTCGTGGTAGGGCTGCATGCTGGTCCAGGGCACGACCCAGTCCGTCTGGCCATGCACGAACAGGGTGGGCGGATGATCGGCCGGCAATGCCGGTACGTCGCAAGGTGCCCCGACGCAGGTGGCATAGGAGGCCGACTGGATGGCCAGGGCCTTGAACTTGCCGGGGAAGGACACGGCCATGCGGCTGGTGTTGTAGCCACCGCTGGAGATGCCGCCGGCGTACTGACGTTGCTTGTTCAGCGGGCCGAACTTGCCAGTGGCGATGGCGCTGAACAGGTTGTTGAAGAACAGGTAGTCGTTGCTCTGCTGGTAATTGCTGGCGTACTCGGGGGCATTGGTCTGCCAGGCATCCTTGGCGGTCAGGGCGTTGGGCAGGACGACCGCGTAGCCGTTATTCAGCAGGGCCTGCACCAGCTTGCCCTGGTGATAACCGCCGAAGGGCATGTCGCTGTGATAGCTGAGGTTGTACACCGTGACCAGGGAGCCGTGGAACAGCAGGGCCACCGGCCAGCCTCCCGCTGGCGCCTTGCCGGTCGGGATCTGGTAGACCACCTTGCGTTTGCCGGCGCTGCCGGAGTCGATCGAGAGGGTCTTGTAGCTGCAGGTGAGGGTGGCCGGCTGGCTGCTGGTGTTTTCACTGCAGCGTGAATCGGCCCAGGCGGCTGTGCCGGCCAGCAGCAGGGCGGCGGCGAAAATGGGGCGGGTCAAATAGGCAGTCGACATACTGCGGCTCCTGCTTTGTGTAAGTGACAAGGCAGTAGACGCCGGCTTTGCCGGAAATGCTCGATTTATTGGCGCCATATTTACGGCATGCGATGGCCGGCACAGCTAAGTGACAAAGGCGTTGGCAAAAAAATAACGGGGTGGTCTTGCCAGAGTTCGATGACGCAGCTAAATTGATTCGGAACCGATGTTCCGATTCCGATAAAAACAACAGCTGGAGGTCATCGTGACTTACCAAGGAAAGGGCTTGGCACTTGCTGGTCTGGCATTGCTCGGCGCGCTACCCGTAGGGGTGGCACAGGCGTTTCAGGTGCGTTCGGGCGACTGGACCACGTCGCTCGATACGACGCTGTCCTACGGCGTCAGCTACCGCATGGAAGATCAGGACAACAAGCTGATCGCCCGTGCCAATGGCGGCAAAGGCAGCAATGCCGGGCTGATCAACTCGGACGACGGCAACCTCAATTTCCGCAAGGGTGAGCTGTTCTCCGAAGTGGTCAAGGCGGTGTCCGAGCTGGACCTGCGCTACCAGGACCGCTACGGCGTGTTCGTCCGTGGGCGCACCTTCTATGACTTCGAACTGGAAGATGACCAGCGCCGCCACCGCGAGATCAGCAATGACGGCCTGGAAGAGGCCGGCTCCAGCGCCGACCTGCTCGACGCCTTCGTCTATGGCAGCTGGACGCTCAATGAACGCGACCTCAATGCCCGCCTCGGGCGCCAGGTGATCAACTGGGGCGAGGGGCTGTTCTATCAGAACGGCATCGGCGCTACCAACCCGGTGGACATCAATGCCCTGCGCGCGCCCGGTTCGGAAGTGAAGGAGGCCTACATGCCGACCTTCATGGTCTCCGGCTCCTTCGAGCTGCGCGATAACCTCACGCTGGAAGGTTACTGGCAGCCGGGCTGGGCCTGGGAGGCCTCGAAGATCGACCCCTGCGGCACCTACTATTCGACCCTCGATGTGCTCGGTGAAGGCTGCGACTACCTGTCCGCCTCGCCCCTGCAGGAGTCGGCGACCGGGCTGGTCGGCGAGCCAATGGCGTTCGACAACCCGGCAGCGGCCCAGGCCTATGCCGACAGCCTGGCGCCGGGCTTCGTCAACGACCTGCTGCGCGGTTACCTGCCGAGCACCTTCATCCAGCGCGGCAAGGACATTGACGCCGATGATTCACCGCAGTACGGCGCCGCCCTGCGCTGGTATGTACCGGAGCTGAACGACACCGAGCTGGGCTTCTACTACCTGCGCTACAACATGCAGGTGCCGATGATCGGCCTGACCGTCGGCCAGCCGGTGACCCTGCCGGGCGCCGGCACGCTACCCGATGCCAGCAGCTCGCGCTACTACGCCGAGTACCTGGAGAAGCGCGACCTGTTCGGCATCAGCTTCAACACCTCGATCGGTGGCGACAGCATCTTCAATGGCCTGTCACTGGCCGGTGAACTGAGCTACCGGCCGGATACGCCGATTGCCCTCGGCCTCAACGAGTACCTGCCGGATGCCCTGCTCGGCAGCCTCAGCGGGCTGCCGGTGGGCAGCCAGCTGGATGGTTACCGCGAGAAGGACATGTACCAGGCCTCGCTGGTCGGCATCTACAACTTCACCGGCGTGCTCGGCGCCGACTCGGCCACCCTGTTCTCCGAGCTGGTCGCCAGCCGCGTGCAGGGCCTGGAATCGGATGTCGACTACTACGAAGCCACCAGCAGCGCCTACGGCGGCCAGGTCAGCATGCAGCTGACCTACACCAACGTGTTCAACCTGGTGAACCTGGTACCCAACGTCAGCTACCAGTACAGCATCAACGGTGTCGCTCCCCAGCTCACCAACGGCCTGGATGAAGAGGCGCAGAGCTACTCGCTGGGCCTCGACGCGATCTACAAGGAGTCCTTCACCGTCGGCGCCAAGTACGTCGACTACAGCGGCGGCGGCCTTTCGAACAAGCGCAGCGACCGCGACTTCCTCAGCTTCAACGTCAAATACAGCTTCTGAGCAAGGGACGAACCGACATGTACAAGACAGGATTTCTCCACAGCGGTTTGCTGGCTGCCATGCTCCTGGCCGCGCCCCTGGTACAGGCGCAAGTCAGCGCCGAACAGGCCGCGCGCCTGGGTCAGGACCTCACCCCGCTGGGCGCCGAGAAGGCCGGCAATGCCGCCGGCACCATTCCCGCCTGGGACGGTGGCCTGGCGCCGCGCAGTGATGCCTTCGACCCGGTGGCCGGCTACAAGGACCCGTTCGCCGCCGACCAGCCGCTGTTCAGCATCAGCCACGCCAACGCCGCGCAGTACAGCCAGCAGCTCAGCCCCGGTCAGCGGGCCATGCTGGCGCGCTATCCGGACAGCTGGAAGCTGCAGGTCTACCCGACCCGCCGCTCGGCTTCCTACCCGGACAAGGTGTATGCGGCGATCAAGGCCAATGCCACCAGCGCCAAGCTGATCGAGGGCGGTAACGGCATCGCCGACTTCAAGACCGCCACGCCGTTCCCGATCCCGCAGTCAGCCCTGGAAGTGCTGTGGAACCACCTGGTGCGCTACCGCGGTGACAGCGTCAAACGCTACTACGCCCAGGCGGTGCCGCATGCCAGCGGCGACTACTTCATGACCCAGA
>CAZFKQ010000019.1:0-78208 GCA_964518735.1 uncultured Pseudomonas sp. | reverse complement strand
CTCGAAGGGCTGACCTTGAGTTACTACCGCGGTTGGGACAAGGACAAGGCGCTGACCGATGTACTGGCCGCCACCCTACCCCGCGACCAGCAGCTCGGGCATACACAGGCCGGGCCGCAGCGCGCTGATTTACGTCTGCGCCTTGGCGCACACAATGCCGCGGAGATTCTGTCCCGCGGTCAGCAGAAGCTGGTGGTCTGCGCACTGCGCATCGCCCAGGGGCATCTGCTGAACCAGGCCAAACATGGCCAATGCATTTATCTGGTGGACGACTTGCCGTCGGAGCTGGATGAGCAACATCGACGGGCCTTGTGCCGACTGCTGGATGATTTGCAGTGTCAGGTGTTCATCACCTGTGTCGATCACGAATTACTGAATGATGGCTGGCGCACGGATACGCCGGTCGCCATGTTCCACGTGGAACATGGCTGTATCACCCAGACACGACCACCGGGAGTGAAGGCATGAGCGAAAACCAAACGTACGACTCCAACAGTATCAAGGTCCTCAAGGGACTGGATGCCGTACGCAAGCGACCAGGCATGTACATCGGCGATACCGATGACGGCAGCGGTCTGCACCACATGGTCTTCGAGGTGGTCGACAACTCGATCGACGAAGCGCTGGCCGGTCATTGCAGCGACATCAGTATCACCATCCACCCGGATGAGTCGATCACCGTGCGCGACAACGGTCGCGGTATCCCGGTGGACATGCACAAAGAAGAAGGCGTTTCTGCAGCCGAGGTCATCATGACCGTGCTGCACGCCGGCGGTAAGTTCGACGACAACAGCTACAAGGTATCCGGCGGCCTGCACGGCGTGGGTGTATCGGTAGTGAACGCGCTGTCGAAGGAACTGATCCTGACCATTCGCCGCAGCGGCAAGGTCTGGGAGCAGACCTACGTGCATGGCGTACCGCAGGCTCCGCTGGCCGCGGTAGGTGATGCCGATGGTACTGGCACGCAGATCCACTTCAAGCCGTCGGAAGACACCTTCCACAACATCCACTTCAGCTGGGACATCCTGGCCAAGCGCCTGCGCGAGCTGTCCTTCCTCAACTCCGGTGTCGGCATCGTCCTCAAGGATGAGCGCAGTGGCAAGGAAGAGCTGTTCAAGTACGAAGGCGGTCTCAAGGCCTTCGTCGAATACCTGAATACCAACAAGACCGTGGTCAACCAGGTGTTCCACTTCAACATCCAGCGCGAGGAAGATGGCGTCGGTGTCGAAGTCGCCCTGCAGTGGAACGACAGCTTCAACGAGAACCTGTTGTGCTTCACCAACAACATTCCGCAGCGTGACGGCGGTACACACCTGGCCGGCTTCCGCTCCGCCCTCACCCGCCATCTGAACAACTACATCGAAGCTGAAGGTCTGGCCAAGAAGCACAAGGTCGCGACCACCGGTGATGATGCCCGCGAAGGCCTGACCGCGATTATCTCGGTCAAGGTTCCGGATCCCAAGTTCAGCTCGCAGACCAAGGACAAGCTGGTTTCCTCCGAGGTGAAAACCGCCGTTGAACAGGAAATGGGCAAACACTTCGCCGACTTCCTGCTGGAGAACCCCAACGAAGCCAAGGCTGTGGTCGGCAAGATGATCGACGCCGCCCGTGCCCGTGAAGCCGCACGTAAGGCGCGCGAGATGACCCGCCGTAAAGGCGCGCTGGATATCGCCGGCCTGCCCGGCAAGCTGGCCGACTGCCAGGAAAAAGACCCGGCGCTGTCCGAACTCTACATCGTGGAAGGGGATTCCGCGGGCGGTTCTGCCAAGCAGGGCCGTAACCGCAAGACCCAGGCGATCCTGCCGCTCAAGGGCAAGATCCTCAACGTCGAGCGCGCCCGTTTCGACCGCATGATTTCCTCCCAGGAAGTTGGCACGCTGATCACCGCCCTCGGCTGCGGTATCGGGCGCGACGAGTACAACATCGACAAGCTGCGCTACCACAACATCATCATCATGACCGACGCCGACGTCGACGGTTCGCACATCCGCACCCTGCTGCTGACCTTCTTCTTCCGGCAGCTGCCGGAGCTGGTCGAGCGCGGCTACATCTACATCGCCCAGCCGCCGCTGTACAAGGTCAAGAAGGGCAAGCAGGAGCAGTACATCAAGGACGACGAGGCCATGGACGAATACATGACCCAGTCGGCCCTCGACGATGCCAGCCTGCACGTCAACGAGAACGCCCCAGGCCTGTCCGGCGCAGCGCTGGAGAAGCTGGTCAACGAGTACCGCGCGGTGATGAAGACCCTCGGCCGCCTGTCCCGCGTTTACCCGCAGGACATCACCGAACACTTCGTTTACCTGCCGCGTGTATCGGTCGAACAGCTGGCCGATCAGGCCGCCATGCAGACCTGGCTGGAGGCCTTCCAGGCGCGCCTGAAGGGCGTCGAGAAGTCCGGCCAGACCTACACCGCCAGCCTGCGCGAAGACCGCGAGCGTCACCTGTGGCTGCCGGAAGTGGAAGTCATGGCTCACGGCCTGTCGAGCTACATCACCTTCAACCGTGACTTCTTCGCCAGCAACGACTACCGCACCGTGACCACTCTCGGCGAGCAGCTCAACAGCCTGCTGGAAGATGGTGCCTACGTGCAGCGCGGCGAGCGCAAGAAGCCGGTCAGCACCTTCAAGGAAGCACTGGGCTGGCTGATGGCCGAAAGTACCAAGCGCCACAGCATCCAGCGCTATAAAGGTCTGGGCGAGATGAACCCGGAACAGCTGTGGGAAACCACCATGGACCCGAGCGTGCGCCGTATGCTCAAGGTGACCATCGAAGATGCCATCGCGGCGGATCAGATCTTCAACACCCTGATGGGCGATGCCGTGGAGCCGCGCCGCGACTTCATCGAAAGCAACGCCCTGGCGGTATCCAACCTGGACTTCTGATCCGGCTTGTATCCCCCAATAAAAAACCCCGGCATGCCGGGGTTTTTTATTGCCTGTCGCTTAGCTGATCAGGCCCACCAGTAACGCACCAGATGGAAGAAGATCGGTGCTGCGAAACACACCGAGTCGAGGCGGTCGAGCATGCCGCCGTGGCCTTCGATCATGTGACCCCAGTCTTTCACGCCGCGGTCGCGCTTGATCGCCGACATCACCAGGCCGCCGGCAAAGCCCAGCAAATTGACCAGCAGGGCCAGGGCAGCAGCCTGCCAGAAGCTGAACGGGGTGATCCAGCACAGCAGCGCGCCGACCAGGGTGGCCAGGGCGACACCGCCGACGAAGCCTTCCACGGTCTTCGACGGCGACAGCAGTGGCGCGATCTTGTGCTTGCCGGCCAGCTTGCCGCAAACGTACTGCAGCACGTCGGAGAGCTGCACGACTATCACCAGCCAGGCGATCAGCAGCAGGTTGCGCCCTTCGTAACCGGGGATATCCAGGGTCAGCAACGCCGGTACGGCAGAGATGCAGTACACCGCAATCATCAGGCCCCACTGCACCTTGGACGCGCGTTCGAGGAAGCGCGTGGTGTCGCCGCCGAGGGACGCGAGAATCGGCAGCAGGAGGAACAGATAGACCGGGATGAAGATGCTGAACATGCCGTACCAGTCGATGCCGATCAGCAGGTACTGCACCGGCAGGGCGAAGTAGAAGGCGGCCACCAGCGCCGGGTAGTCGCTGCGCCGGGTCGGCGTCAGGGTCATGAACTCGCGCAGGGCGTAGAAGGACACGCCGTAGAACAGCACGATCACCCCGGTATTGCCGAACAGGAAGGCAATGCCGATCACCAGCACCATCACCCACCAGGCGTTGATGCGCGCATTGAGGTTGTCGATTACCGAGTTTGGCGTGTCACCGGCGCGGCGCTTGAGGATGAAACCGACCAGTGAAGCCAGCAGCAGAACGGCGCCGATACCGGCGAACAACAGCAGCGTATTGCGATCCATCTCAAGCCTCCTCGGGCGCGAGTGCCAGCAGGGCGTTGCGCGCACGTTCGAGGAACGCCGCCTTGTCTTCGTCAGCCAGGCGCTCGAGAGGCGCGCCGAAGCTCAGGGTGCACAGCAGCGGCAGTGGCAGAGCACGACCCTTGGGCATGACCCGGTTGAGGTTGGCGATCCACACCGGGATCAACTCGACCTGTGGATTGGCCTTGGCCAGGTGAAACAGGCCGCTCTTGAACGGCAGCAAGGGTTCATCGCTGAGATTGCGGGTGCCCTCGGGGAAGATGATCAGCGAGTCGCCCTGGCTCAGGGCATCAAGCATTGGTTGCAGTGGATTGTGCTCGGGGTTGCTGCGGTCGCGGTCGACCAGTACGCCGTTGAATACATCGTTGATCAGAAAGCTGCGCAGGCCGCCCTTCTGCCAGTAATCGGCACCGGCCACTGGGCGGGTGGTGCGGCGCAGTTCATCGGGCAACGAGGCCCACAGCAGGACAAAGTCACCATGACTGCTGTGGTTGGCGTAGTACAGGCGCTGTACCGGCTGCGCGGTACAACCCAGCCAGAGCGCGCGGGCCCCGGTGAGCAGGCGCGCCGCCGAGGTAATGGCGAAGGCAACTAATGAAGCGAGCATGGACAACTCCTATCCAGCGAGGGAAAGCCAGGGCATGGCCAGCACGGCAGCCAATGCCAACAGTATTTGCGCAGCCAACCAGGCGACCTGCAGGCGCAACAGACGCAGCGCACCACGACAGCGTTCAGGCCAGGACCGTTCGACCGGGTTGGCCGGTTGCAGACCGAGGTTGTGCAGGGCCGCATCGAGCTGACGAGTGTTTTCGGCAAGCTGATCGGGTTGGCCTGCCAGTTGGGCGAACAGGTCGGCATCCAGGACGACCCGCACGGCCCAGTACTTCTGCGCCAGGCCAAGCAGGATTAGCAGGCCACAGAGCACTGCGCTAGTCGGATTGACCTGGGCGCTGAGCAGTGGCGCCAGGCCCAGTGTCAGGGCCAGCAGGGTCAGCCCGGTGGACAGCTGATCAAGCAACCGCCCCCGGCGTAGCAGGCTGGCCACCAGCTGCAATTGCATGTCAGTGGCCATGGGCGATCTCCAGTGCTGCGCTGCGGTTTTCGCTCGGCAGCTGCAGCATGTCCTGCAGTGCTTGCAACTGAGCCGCCCCCAGGACTATCTGCGGCCTAGCCTGCTGGATCAGCTGCAGCGCCGCCGGCACATCCGCGCAGTGGCCATAGCGCAACAGCCAGGCCGCCACGGCGGTGGCACTGCGCGAATAGCCGAGGGCGCAGCAGACTAGCAGCGGCCCCTGCTGACGCAACATTTCGATGGCCTCGGCTGCTTGCAGGCAGGCTTCAGGCGCAGGCGCGCAGAGATCTAGCCAGGGCAGCGCACGGTAGGCCTTGCCCCGGCTGTCGACTGGCAGCTCGGCACACAGGTCTAGCAGAGCGTTGAACGGTTGGGCCTGCCCTGCCCCAGGCAAGCGCCCGAGCCAGATGCCTTCGACGATCTGATCCGGCAGGGGATGGCGACGGGTCCACAGGCGCGAGTTGAGCCAGGCGGCGGCCAGGTAGGGGGCGAACAACCACAATGCTGCATGGGTCAGACGTCCACTGGCCTGCTTCTGGAAGCCCTCGGCGCCGATGCAGGCGTAGTTCAGCGCCACCAGCAGCAGCGCACAGGCGGGCCACAGCAGCCATAGCCAGGCACCGCCGAGGTTGACTGCCAGGGCAGTGCACAGCGCCGCGCCGAAGCCATAGCGTAGGGCCAAACGCCAGCGCTGCGCCGTACGCGCCAGTCTCAGCTGCTGCAGCGGGCTACGCCCTTCTATGGGCCACAGCCATACGCACAACCAGCCGGCCAGGATGCCGGTCGGTACATCGATAAAGTGATGCTGCCAGGTGGTCAGCACCGACAGGCCGATCAGCGCCATCCAGCCGTGCAGCAGGCCGCGTAACAGCAGACCACGGGTATGCCGGGCAAACATTACCCAGATGACTACCAGCAGGGCGATATGCAGCGAGGGCGCCTGGTTGAAGGGTTTGTCGAAGCCCATCAGTACGTCGAACATCCAGCCGAATACCCCGCTCAGTTCCGGCCGTTCGAAGGTGAAGCGCAACGGCCAGAGCAGGAAACAGGTGACACAGATGAGCTGGACACTGAGCAGGCGCAGGGCGTGGCGGTCCATTTCCCGGCGGGTGGCCGGGAGCAGGAAGGACAGGCCGTAGAGCAGGTCGATCGACCAGTAGGGCACGATGCTCCAGGGCCACAGCGGCATCGCGTTTTCCCAGGCGAATACCAGGCTGCCGACATCATCGCGCTGGGTGGTCAGCCAGTTGGCGAAACCGTAACTGGCGAAGAACAGCGGGCCGAGCAGCAGCAGCCAGAGCACCCCGCGTTTCCACAGCCCCGTTTCACGTGGAACAGAGGCGTCCATCAGGATACCCGCTGCGCCAGGGATACGCTGAAGATGCCCCATTCGTCGATGCGCTGTTCCAGCTTGCGGAAGCCGGCAGCGGCGACCAGTTGGTCCATCTCTGCCTGGCTGCGGCGGCGCATGACCCAGGGTTGACCTTCACGGTGGCTGGTCAGGGCACGGGCGATCAGCTCCAGCTGCGGGTGCCAGGGCTGGCCGGTGTAGACCAGGTAACCGCCCTCCTCGACCGCCGCGGCCAGGCCAGCCAGCGAGTCGCCGACCATCTGGTTGCTGCCGAACAGCTCATACAGGCCGGAGACCACTGCCAGTGTCGGTTTCGGCTCGAGGGCGGCCAAGTCGGCCTGGTCGAAGGCATCGCCTTTGACGAAGCGGGCGATGGCGCCCAGGCCTTTCTGCTCGATCAGCGCACTGCCATCGCGCACGTTGATCTCGCTGTAGTCGCGCAGCAGGATCGTGTCCGGTTTGTGCTCCATGCCTTCGAGGGATTCGAGGATGTAGCGGCCGTGGCCGGCGGCAATATCGACGATACGCACCGCCTTGTCGGATTCGCGTAGTTTGCCCATGGCCAGGCGCAGCAGTTCCTCGGCATGCACCTTGCGCTGGCGGATGCCGCGCCAGCCGATGGAGTTGAGGTAGTTCTGGTCGATCAGACGCCCCAGCGCACCCTTGCCGCTCGGAGTATTGCGGTAGACATAGTCCAGGGTGCTGCCGGAGTCGAAGCCGGTGGCGAAGCCCAGCTTGACCCCGTCGGATAGGCTGCTGCCGAGCTTGAGGCCGGCGCGGGTGGCGCGCCAGTACAGGTCCGCGAGGGAGTTTTGCGGCAGCGGCGCGGCCAGCTCCTCGGCTTCCGCACAGGTAGCGCCGAGGCGGTCGGCATCCAGCAACGAAGGGCGGTTCAGCGGCTCTTCGAAACTGCGCAGGATGAAACGGCGGGCACGGCTCAGTGCATGAGCACGGTCGCGCTCGCCGAGGGTGTCGTGGAAGAAGCCGGGGAGGATGTGTTTCTCTTTGCGCAGGCTGCCCAGACGCTCGAAGAACTGCTCCTGCGGCTTGCGATGGACGACGAAGTCGGCGCCGGAGATCAGCAGCTGGGTGGGTATCTGGATGGCCTGGGCGTCGGCCACCACGCGGTCGGCGGCTTCATACAGGCCGAGCAGCATGTTCACCGAGATCGGCCGGCTGATCAGCGGGTCGTTCTCGAACGAGCGGATGCGCTCGGGGTCATGACTGAGGAAGCGCGCCTTCACATAGCTGTTGACGAAGAAGTTGCCGCGCCAGGCGCGCATCAGCTTGAGGCCGGGACGGGCGAAGGGCACGTAGAGCTTGACCTTGAACGCCGGCGAAGCCAGCACCAGGCAGCGGATCTGCGGCGCGTAGTCGTGGGCCCAGGTTGACACCACCACGGCGCCGACGCTTTGCGCCAGTACGGCCATATCTGTCTGCTGGATGCCATGGGTGGCGCTGATGTGGTCGATAAAGGTCTGTACGTCGCGCACGCTGGTGGCGAAGCTCGGGCTGTCGCCACGTGCACCGGGAGACAGGCCATGGCCACGGGCATCCCAGGCGAAGAAGTCGAACTCGGGCAGGTCCAGTTCGCCCGGTAGGTGGGCCATGCGCCCACCATGCTCGTGGCCGCGGTGGAACATCACCACGGCTTGGCGTGGGCCTGCAGTCGAGGTGGTGGCGGGCCAGTGGCGATAGAGCAACTCGACGCCATCATGGGTGGTGAAGATATGGTTCTGAGATTCGCGCATCGAAATATCCTTATTCCGATCAGGAGGGTTGTGTCGCCTCGGCCAAACCTTGGCGCACGCGGTTGAACAGGGTGTACAGCAACAGGGCCAGAATCACGGCGAGCAGCCCGTTTATCCAAGACGCCGCCAGTAGCCCGCACGCCACACCAGTACCCAGCACACCGAAGCAGAAGGCGCGGTCGCTCTTGCCCATCGGCCCGTCATAGCGCCGACCAGCGCCGACCATCGGGCCGAGCACGCCGGCGTATTCGCTGATCACGGCGAATAGCACCACCAGCACCACCAGCAGCGGCGAAACGCCTGGCAGCAGGGCGAACGGCAGGTACAGGGCGCTGTCGGCGATCACGTCGCACAGCTCGTTGAGGTAGGCGCCGAGCTTGGACTGCTGGCCGAACTCGCGGGCGAGCATGCCATCCACGGCATTCAGCGCCATGCGCAGCAGCATCCACAGCGGGATCAGGGCGAACAGCCAGACGTGGCTGATAAAGACGGCGAGGAGCACACCAAGTAGCAGCGAAACGATGCCGGCGGCCAGGGTGACCTGGTTGGCGGTGACGCCACGATCGAACAGGCGTTGCACGCCGGGACGCAGCAGATTCTGGAAACGCGGTTTGAGCTGATAGATCGACAGCATGAACGAAATTCCTTTTCTAGCGGGCCCGGCAGTCAGCTCCAAGCTTAGCCTTATTGGGCGATTATCTTCCGTGCGCAATGCCTGGATTTCTCCAGCTGCGGCGTGGCCTGCGGGAAAAACTTATGCCCCGCTGGGGCGGCTTTATAAAACTAGTATAAAGCCAACCTATTCAATCAGTTACGCGTGGTAATGGCACTCTGCCGGTATTTTGCCCACAGCTTATCCACAGCTGGCCATGATCAGACGGTCTCGGCGGCTTCTGCCACGGCGCTCTGCATGGGCACACCGGAAATGCGCTGCTGGGTCTGCTGCACCCAGGCGAAGGCGCGTTCGTTGAGTTCGGCAATCGCACGTGGGCCAGTACCCTCGGCATGCATCACCGGCCCGATTACCACCTTGATGGTGCCCGGATACTTGGCCCAGCCGTGCTTGGGCCAGAACTCGCCGGCGTTATGGGCAATCGGCAGCACTGGCAGGCCGGCGTTTACCGCCAGCGAAGTACCGCCACGGGAGAACTTGCCGATCTGACCCGGCGGGATGCGCGTGCCTTCCGGGAAGATCAGCACCCAGGCGCCCTGCCCCAGGCGTTCATGGCCCTGCTTGGCCAATTGCTTGAGTGCTGCCTTGGGATTGCTGCGGTCGATGGCGATGGGCTTGAGCATGGCCATGGCCCAGCCGAAGAACGGCACGTAGAGCAGTTCGCGCTTGACCACCTGCGACAGCGGTTCGAACAGCGCGGACAGGTAGAAGGTTTCCCAGGTGCTCTGGTGTTTGGCGAGGACCACGCAGGGCTGCTGCGGGATGTTCTCCAGGCCTTCGACTTCGTAGCGCAGGCCCACCACGGTTTTTGCCAGCCAGGTGGCACAGCGGCACCAGGCCTGGATGACAAAACGGTAGCGCGCGCGAAACGGCAGAAACGGTGCAATGAACACGCAGAGGATGCACCAGAAGAAGGAGCTGGAGGACAGCAGCAGGTAGAAGAGGAAAGTTCTGATGGCCTGCACTGTCGTCATGGGGGCTCGAGTTCTCTAGAGAAGAAGCTGATCGGCGATGGCCGCCAAATCATCGAATATCAGGGTTCCCGCTGGCAATGGTTTGCTCAGGGTGCGTTCGCCCTTGCCGGTTTTTACCAGTACGGGCTGGCAATGGACGGCCAGCGCGGCTTCGAGGTCACCGCTGCTGTCGCCAACGAACCAGATACCTGCCAATTGCGTGCCGTAGTGCGCAGCGATTTGCCGGAGCATGCCCGGCTTTGGCTTGCGACACTCGCAGCCATCATCTGGCCCGTGCGGGCAGTGCACGATCAGACCGACCGTACCGCCCTGCTCTGCCACCAGCTCACGCAGGCGCGCGTGCATGGCCTCGAGCGTGGTCAGGTCGTAGTAACCGCGGGCCAGGCCGGACTGGTTGGTGGCGACCGCCACGGTCCAGCCGGCCTTGCTCAGGCGGGCGATGGCCTCGACCGCGCCGGGCAGCGGAATCCACTCCTCCAGCGACTTGATGTAGGCGTCGGAGTCGTAATTGATCACGCCGTCGCGGTCGAGGATCAGCAGCTTCATCGATCAGCCCAGCAGCGAGATGTCGGCAACGCCGAGGAACAGCCCGCGCAGCTTGGCCAGCAAGGCGTAGCGGTTGGCCCGTACGGCGGCATCCTCGGCGTTTACCAGCACCGCCTCGAAGAACGCATCCACCGGCTCGCGCAGGCTGGCCAGTTGCTCCAGCGTCTCGCGGTAGCAGCGTGCGGCAGCCAACGGAGCCACGGCCTGTTCGGCGACAGCCACGGCGGCGGCCAGGGTCTGCTCAGCACCGGCTTCCAGCAAGGCGCTGTCGACACTGCTCGGAATCTGCCCGTCGAACTTGCCCAGCAGGTTGGACACGCGCTTGTTCGCCGCGGCCAGGGCCTCGGCTTCACTGCGCGCACGGAAGGCCTGCACGGCCTGTACGCGCTGGTCGAAGTCCAGCGGCGCGGTTGGGCCGAGGGCACGCACGGCCTGGTACACGGCGACGTCGACGCCTTCGTCTTCATAGCGCGCACGCAAGCGGTCGAAGATGAAGTCCTGCACCTGGGCGGCCAGGCCATCGGCCTTGACCTTGTCGCCGTACTGGGCGATGGCGAAGGCGATGGCCTCGCCCAGGTCCAGATCCAGCTGCTTCTCGATCAGGATGCGCAGCACGCCGAGGGCGGCGCGACGCAGTGCATAGGGATCCTTGGAGCCGGTCGGCAGCATGCCGATGCCGAAGATGCCGACCAGGGTGTCGAGCTTGTCGGCCACCGCTACGGCAGCGCCGGTCAGGGTCTGCGGCAGTTCGGCACCGGCGCCACGCGGCATGTACTGCTCGTTCAGCGCCTGGGCTACATCATCGGCTTCGCCGTCATGCTTGGCGTAGTAGTAGCCGGCAATGCCCTGCATCTCGGGGAACTCGCCGACCATCTCGCTGGCCAGATCGCACTTGGACAGGATGCCGGCACGGGCCGCGCGGGTGGCGTCGCCGCCGATACGTGCGGCGATAAAACCGGCCAGGGCGGAAACCCGCTCAGCCTTGTTGAACACGCTGCCGAGCTGGGCCTGGAACACCACGTTGGCCAGGCGCTCGTTGCGTTTTTCCAGCGGCTGGCGCTTGTCCTGCTTGAAGAAGAACTCGGCGTCGGTGAGGCGTGGGCGCACCACTTTCTCGTTGCCGGCAACGATCTGCGCTGGGTCTTTCGATTCGATGTTGGCCACGGTGATAAAGCGCGGCAGCAGCTTGCCGTTGCCGTCCAGCAGGCAGAAGTACTTCTGGTTGTCCTGCATGGTGGTGATCAGCGCTTCCTGCGGCACGTCGAGGAAGCGCTCCTCGAACGAGCAGACCAGCGGCACCGGCCATTCGACCAGGGCGGTGACTTCATCCAGCAGCGCCGGCGGCACGATGGCGGTGCCGTTCTCGGCCTTGGCCAGTTCTGCCACGCGCGCGGCGATCTGCTCGCGGCGCTTGGCGAAGTCGGCGACCACGAAGGCGCCGCGCAGGTCATGGGAGTAGCTGGCCGGGCTCTCGATCGCCACTTCGAAGTTGGCGTGGAAGCGGTGGCCACGGGACATGCGTCCGGCCTTCTGGGCGAGAATTTCGCAATCGACCACATGTTGGCCGAAGAGCATCACCAGCCACTGGCTCGGACGGACGAATTCGGTCTTGCCGGCGCCCCAGCGCATGCGCTTGGGGATCGGCAGGTCGTTCAAAGAGGCTTCGACGATGCCCGGCAGCAGGCTGACGGTTTTCTGCCCGGCGATGGACTGGCTGAACTTCAGCTTCGGCCCGCTCTGGTCGATCTGGCTCAGCTCGACGCCGCACTTCTTGGCAAAGCCCAGCGCAGCCTGGGTCGGGTTGCCATCCTTGTCGAAGGCGGCCTGTACGGGCGGGCCGTCGAGGTTGACGGTGCGATCCGGCTGCTGGCTGGACAGGGTCTCGACCAGTACGGCCAGGCGGCGCGGCGCAGCGTAGTAGCGGGCGCTCTGGTAGCTCAGGCCGGCAGCCTTGAGGCCTTTCTCAACACCGGCGAGGAAGGCTTCGCCAAGGCTTTTCAGGGCTTTCGGTGGCAGCTCTTCGGTGCCCAGTTCAACCAGGAAATCGTGGGCGCTCATTATTCGGCCTCCTTCAGCTTCGCCAGTACTTCGTCACGCAGTTCGGGGGTGGCCATCGGGAAGCCGAGCTTGGCGCGGGCCAGCAGGTAGCTCTGGGCGATGTTTCGCGCCAGGCTGCGCACGCGCAGGATGTACTGCTGGCGCGCGGTCACCGAGATGGCGCGGCGGGCATCCAGCAGGTTGAAGCTGTGCGAAGCCTTGATCACCATTTCGTAGGCCGGCAGCGGCAGCTGCAGCTCCATCAGGCGGTTGGCTTCGGACTCGTAGAAGTCGAACAGGTCGAAAAGCTTGTCGACGTTGGCGTGCTCGAAGTTGAAAGTGGACTGCTCCACTTCGTTCTGGTGGAACACGTCGCCGTAGGTGACCTTGCCGAACGGGCCGTCGGAGTAGACCAGGTCATACACCGAGTCGACCCCCTGCAGGTACATGGCCAGACGCTCCAGACCATAGGTGATCTCGCCGGTCACCGGGTAGCACTCGACGCCGCCGACCTGCTGGAAGTAGGTGAACTGGGTGACTTCCATGCCGTTCAGCCAGACTTCCCAGCCCAGGCCCCAGGCTCCGAGGGTCGGCGATTCCCAGTTGTCCTCGACGAAGCGGATGTCGTGGACCAGGGTGTCGACGCCGATGCGGCGCAGCGATTCCAGGTACAGGTCCTGGATGTTCGCCGGGTTCGGCTTGAGCACCACCTGGAACTGGTAGTAGTGCTGCAGGCGGTTGGGGTTCTCGCCGTAGCGACCGTCGGCGGGACGCCGGGACGGCTGCACGTAGGCGGCGTTCCAGGTCTCCGGGCCGATGGCGCGCAGGAAGGTGGCGGTGTGGAAGGTGCCGGCACCCATTTCCATGTCGTAGGGCTGCAGGATCACACAACCCTGCTCGGCCCAGTAACTCTGCAGGGCAAGGATCAGACCTTGGAAGGTGCTCACGTCGGGCTTAGTCTGGCTCACGAATTTCACCGGTATCGAAACGATTTCGTAAAGCCGCGCAGTATACCCGATCAACCCCGCCCTTGAGGGCAGCGGCCCACAGCGCGGAGACGATGTCGGGTAACTGTTTTTTCATACAGTGTTTTGGTTATAGTCAGGTCTCTCTCAATCGCCAGGTTCGAATGCCATGCCCCGCTGCTTCTGGTGCACCGACGATCCGCTGTACATCGCTTATCACGACCGGGAATGGGGGGTGCCGCTGTACGACCCGCGACGTCTGTTCGAGCTGCTGCTGCTCGAAGGCGCTCAGGCCGGGTTGTCATGGATCACCGTGCTGAAGAAGCGCGAACGCTACCGCGAAGTGTTGTTCGCCTTCGACCCCGAGCGCCTGGCGCGGATGACCGATGCCGAGATTGAGGTGCGCATGCAGGATCCCGGGATCATCCGCAACCGTCTCAAACTCAAGGCTGCGCGGCAGAATGCCCAGGCCTGGCTCAACCTGGAAGACCCGGTGACGCTGCTCTGGTCGTTTGTCGGCGGTGCGCCGAAGATCAACCACTTCACCGGACGCGGCGAGGTTCCGGCGGTCACCGCGGAAGCCGAGGCGATGAGCAAGGCGCTGAAGAAGCGCGGCTTCACCTTCGTTGGGCCGACCATCTGCTACGCCTACATGCAGGCGGCCGGCATGGTCATGGATCACACCACCGACTGTGATCGCTACAGCGCATTGCGTGGCTGAACCCGGCAGTCACACTGGTTACAATGCCCGCCTCTTTCCGTTCAGGAGTTGCTCGTGGAGAAGTTCAAAGGCGCCTTGGTGGTTGGCATCCTGCGCTTGTTTGCCTTGCTGCCCTGGCGTGCCGCCCAGGCCGTCGGTGCGGCCATCGGCTGGCTGATGTGGAAGCTGCCGAACCGTTCACGCGAGGTGGTGCGCATCAACCTGGCGAACTGCTTTCCGCAGCTGGACGCTGCTGCGCGTGAGCGGCTGGTCGGGCAGAGCTTACGTGATATCGGTCGCACCATGACCGAAAGCGCTTGCGCCTGGATCTGGCCGGCGCAGAAATCGCTCAAGCTTATTCGCCAGGTGGACGGTGCCGAGGTGCTGCAAGCCGCCCTCGACTCGGGCAAGGGCGTGGTGCTGTTGAGCAGTCACCTGGGCAACTGGGAGCTGCTGTTGCAGTACGTCTGCTCGCTGTGTCAGCCCATCATTCTTTATCGCCCGCAGAAGCTGCAGGCGGTAGACGAGTTGCTGGTCAAGCAACGCACCCAGCTGGGCAACCAGATGGCCTCGTCGACCAAGGAAGGCATCCTCAGCCTGATCAAGGCCGTGCGCAAAGGCGGGGTTGCCGGTATTGCCGCCGACCCCGAGCCGAGCCTGTCGAGTGGCGTGTTCGTGCCGTTTTTCGGCGTGCCAGCGTTGACCAGCAAGTTCGTGCCGTCCCTGGTCAAGGGGCGCAAGGCCGAAGCGGTATTCATGCACGCCTTGCGCCTGGATGATGGCAGCGGCTACCGGGTGGTAATCGAAGCTGCGCCCGAGGCGATTTATGGCGATGACATCGAAGCGGCCGTCACTGCGCTCAATCAGGGCATCGAAAAACAGGTCAGCCAGGCGCCCAGCCAGTACATGTGGAGCATGAAACGTTTCAAGAAGCGCCCGGCCGGCGAGCAGAAGTGGTATTGATGCCGCGACCGATAGCTATTAACGTCTGAACACTTATCACCGGCTCACGACAGGACAGGCATGGACAACAAGCGCGAGCACAACCGCACCCCGCTCAAGGTTCAGCTGCGTATCGACCATCCGCTGCATGGCCAGATGCTGGTGACCACCCGGGATATATCCGACAGCGGTGTGTTTGTGGTGATCGACGATGCCCAGCGCCTGCTGCAGATTGGCGAGCGGGTCAGTGGTCAGGTGCAGGGCCTGCCCATCGAGGCGCCGGTGGTGCAGATGGAAGTAGTGCGCTTCGAACCCAGCGGCGTGGCCCTGATCTTCCAGCGCGATTAAAGGCATCAGTCCGACCGGGTTACCGGTGCTGCGGCTGCTCTAAACGCTCTTGCCATCCTGACCAGCAGCCTTCTCCAGGCGCCGCAGAAACACCAGCATTTCCTTTTCCGTCTGCTTGTCGCCGCGTTTGCGTGCCACTTCCAGGCCGTTGTGCCAGGCCTGGCGGGCTTCTTCGCCGAGTCCCTGGCGCTGGCAGGCTTGCCCCAACAGCTTCCACGCCGCCGAATAGTTGGGGTCGAAGCCCAGGCACTTCTGCAGGTGCTCGGCCGCCAGGGCCGGCTCGCCGGCGTCGAGGTAGCCCTTGCCCAGGCCGAAGCGCAGCAGGGCGTTGTCGACGCCTTTGGCCAGCAGCTTTTCCAGGGAATCCAGCATGTTCGTCTGCGCCTCTAGAAGAAGGTCAACCCTACCTGGAACAGGCGTTCCACGTCGCGGATGTACTTCTTGTCGACCAGGAACAGGATCACATGGTCACCCGATTCGATCAGGGTGTCGTCGTGGGCGATCAGCACTTCTTCGTCGCGGATGATGGCGCCGATGGTGGTGCCCGGCGGCAGGGCGATCTCTTCGATCATCCGCCCAACCACCTTGCTCGACTTGGCATCGCCGTGGGCGATGGCCTCGATGGCCTCCGCCGCGCCACGCCGCAGCGAGTGCACGCTCTCGATGTCGCCACGTCGTACGTGGGTCAGCAGGGTACCGATGGTGGCCAGCTGCGGGCTGATAGCGATGTCGATGTCGCCACCCTGAACCAGGTCGACATACGCCGGGTTGTTGATGATGGTCATCACCTTGCGCGCGCCCAGGCGCTTGGCCAGCAGCGAGGACATGATGTTGGCCTCGTCGTCGTTGGTCAGGGCCAGGAAGATGTCGGCATCGTTGATGTTCTCTTCCACCAGCAGGTCGCGGTCGGAGGCGCTGCCCTGCAGGACGATGGTGCTTTCCAGGTTCTCCGAGAGGTAGCGGCAGCGCGCCGGGTTCATCTCGATGATCTTCACCTGGTAGCGGCTCTCGATGGCTTCGGCCAGGCGTTCGCCGATGTGGCCGCCGCCGGCGATTACCACCTTTTTGTAGCTGTCTTCGAGGCGGCGCATCTCGCTCATTACTGCGCGGATATGTGCCTTGGCGGCGATGAAGAACACCTCGTCGTCCGCTTCGATCACCGTGTCGCCCTGCGGCATGATCGGCCGGTTGCGACGGAAGATCGCCGCCACTCGCGTGTCGACGTTGGGCATGTGCTGGCGCAGCTGCTTGAGCTGCTGGCCGACCAGCGGCCCACCGTAGTAAGCCCGAACCGCCACCAGCTGGGCCTTGCCCTCGGCGAAGTCGATTACCTGCAGGGCGCCGGGGTATTCGATCAGACGCTTGATGTAGTTGGTCACCACCTGCTCGGGACTGATCAGTACATCGACCGGGATCGCTTCGTTGTCGAACAGGCCGCTGCGGGTCAGGTAGGCCGCCTCGCGCACCCGGGCGATCTTGGTCGGCGTGTGGAACAGGGTGTAGGCAACCTGGCAGGCGATCATGTTGACTTCGTCGCTGTTGGTTACCGCTACCAGCATGTCGGCGTCATCGGCGCCGGCCTGGCGCAGCACAGTGGGGAAGGAGCCGCGACCGACCACGGTGCGGATATCCAGGCGGTCACCGAGATCGCGCAGGCGGTCGGCATCGGTATCGACCACGGTGATGTCGTTGGCCTCGCCGGCCAGGTGTTCCGCCAATGTGCCGCCGACCTGGCCGGCACCGAGAATAATGATCTTCACTGATCGCTCCGTTAGCCGCGCGCTGAGGCGGCGATTTTTATCAGCTTGGCATAGTAGAAGCCGTCGTGGCCGTCGACTTGCGGCAGCAACTGGCGACCATGGCTCGTTTTCAGGCCGGCGGTTGGTTGTCCTGGCTGGCCGGCGATGTCCAGTTCACGCGCTCCCGGGGTGCGGGCTAGGAAGGCGGCGATGTTCTCGCTGTTTTCCTCGGGCAGTACCGAGCAGGTGGCGTAGAGCAGCAAGCCGCCGACTTCCAGGGTGGCCCACAGGGCATCGAGCAGCTCGCCCTGCAACTGGGCGAGAGCGGTAATGTCATCCGACTGACGGGTCAGCTTGATATCCGGGTGGCGACGGATTACTCCGGTGGCCGAGCAGGGCGCGTCGAGCAGGATGCGCTGGAACGGCTGGCCGTCCCACCAGGCGGCGGTATCACGGCCGTCGGCGGCGATCAGGGTAGCCTGCAGCTGCAGACGTTCGAGGTTTTCGCGCACGCGCAGCAGGCGGCTCGGCTCCAGGTCGATGGCGACTACTTCTTTGAGCCCTGGTTCGACTTCCAGCAGGTGACAGGTCTTGCCGCCCGGCGCGGCGCAGGCATCCAGCACCCGTTGGCCGGGGGCCAGATCGAGCAGCTCGGCGGCCAGTTGCGCGGCTTCGTCCTGCACGCTGACACGACCTGCGGCGAAGCCCGGCAGGGTTTTCACATCACAGGGCTGTAGCAGGCGGATGCCGTCGCGGCTGAAGCTGCAGGGCACGGCTTCGAAGCTGGCGGCCTGCAGTTCCGCCAGGTAGGCATCGCGACTGCCATGGCGGCGGTTGACCCGCAGCAGCAAAGGCGGATGCTCGTTGTTGGCGGTGCAGATGGCCTGCCAGTGCTCCGGCCAGTCAGCCTTCAGGCGCTTTTGCAGCCAGCGCGGATGGGCGGTGTGCAGCACCGGGTCGCGATCCAGCTCGGCCAGCAGCGCGGCATGATCACGCTGGGCGTTGCGCAGCACGGCGTTGAGCAGGCCCTTGAGCGAGGATTTCTTCAGCTTGTCGACGCACGCCACGGTCTCGCCGATTGCCGCGTGGGCCGGGATGCGCGTGTAGAACAGCTGGTAAAGGCCGATCAGCAGCAGCGCTTCGACATCGCGGTCGGCGGCCTTGAAGGGCTTCTGCAGGAGTTTTTCGGCGAGCAGGGCCAGGCGCGGTTGCCAGCGCGCGGCGCCGAAGGCCAGGTCCTGGGCCAGACCGCGATCGCGAGCCTCGACCTTGTCCAGTAGCGGCGGCAGGCTGCTGCCCAGCGAGGCCTTGCCATTCAGCACCGCGGCCAGGGCGCGGGCAGCGGCCAGGCGCGGGTTCACTGACCGAGTACCAGGCCGGGAGCAAACTGCTCGCGGCGGCTGTTGTACAGATCGGCGAAGTTCAGCGGTTTGCCACCGGGCAGCTGCAGGCGGGTCAGGCGCAAGGCGCCGATACCGCAGGCGACGGTCAGGCCGTCCTTGCTCGCGGTGAGGATCTCACCGGGCTGGCCTGTGCCCTCGCCCAGGCTGGCAGCCAGTACTTTCAGCGGCTCGCCGCGCAGTGTGCTGTGACAGATCGGCCAGGGGTTGAAGGCGCGGATCAGACGCTCCAACTCCTCGGCCGGGCGGCTCCAGTCGATACGTGCCTCATCCTTATTCAGCTTATGTGCGTAGGTCGCTTGGCTATCGTCCTGCACCTCGCCGCGCAGTTCGCCGGCGGCCAGTTTGCCGATGGCGTCGACCACCGCGGCCGAACCGAGTCGGGCGAGGCGGTCATGCAGGCTGCCACCGGTATCGTCGGCGGTGATGGTGGTGCTGACCTTGAGCAGCATTGGCCCGGTATCCAGGCCGGCCTCCATCTGCATCACGGTGACGCCCGAGCTGGCATCGCCGGCCTGCACCGCGCGCTGGATCGGCGCGGCACCGCGCCAGCGTGGCAGCAGCGAGGCGTGGCTGTTGATGCAGCCCAGGCGCGGGGTATCCAGCACCACCTGCGGCAGGATCAGGCCGTAGGCCACCACCACCATCAGGTCCGGTTTGAGCGCGGCCAGTTCGGCCTGGGCCACCGGGTCACGCAGGGTCTGCGGCTGGTACACGGCGATGCCATGTTGCACAGCCAGCTGTTTGACCGGACTGG
The DNA here is from genome assembly GCA_964518735.1 of uncultured Pseudomonas sp. Classification (GTDB taxonomy): domain Bacteria; phylum Pseudomonadota; class Gammaproteobacteria; order Pseudomonadales; family Pseudomonadaceae; genus Aquipseudomonas. Next base: position 59,049 of record CAZFKQ010000019.1, on the reverse strand, counting down.
GCATCAGTTTCTGCCCACGGCCGGCTGGGCGATCCGGCTGGGTGTAGACGGCGACGATCTGGCGGCCGGCATCGAGCAGGGCCTGCAGGTGCTGGGCGGCGAATTCCGGGGTGCCGGCAAAGACGATACGCATGGATCACTCACTGCTGGAAAAGAAAAAGGCTTGCCGGAGCAAGCCTTTGGGGATCGGGTTCAAGCTTGCTGGCGGTGCTGTTTTTCCAGCTTCTTCTTGATCCGGTCGCGCTTGAGGCTGGACAGGTAGTCGACGAACAGCTTGCCGTTGAGGTGGTCGCACTCGTGCTGAATACACACCGCCAGCAGGCCTTCGGCGATCAGCTCGTAGGGCTTGCCGTCACGATCCTGAGCCTTGATCCGGACTTTCTGCGGACGGTCTACATTTTCATAGAAGCCGGGTACCGACAGGCAGCCTTCCTGGTACTGATCCATTTGCTCGGTGAGGGATTCGAACTCGGGATTGATAAACACCCGCGGTTCGGACTTGTCTTCGGACAGATCCATCACCACCAGACGCTTGTGTACGTTGACCTGGGTTGCAGCCAGGCCGATACCGGGCGCGGCGTACATGGTCTCGAACATATCGTCGATCAGCTTGTGCAGTGCGTCGTCGAATACGGTGACCGGCTTGGCAATGGTGCGCAGGCGCGAGTCGGGAAATTCGAGGATGTTGAGAATCGCCATAGATGTTTGTGATGCACTTGTGGAATAAAGTCAAAAAGCGCTGCTAAGATGATGAGCAGCTTTGAAAAACGGCTTAAGGCCGCGTCTTCTGCGGCTTACAGGCGCCAGCCACATAATAAAGGGATTCACCGCATGAGGAAATCACTACTCGCCCTGTTGCTTCTCGCCATTGGCGGTCTGGCCCAGGCAGAAGTGCAACTCAAGGAAGGCCACCCGGACCGCTATACCGTGGTCAAGGGCGACACACTCTGGGATATCTCTGGCAAGTTCCTCAGCCAGCCCTGGAAGTGGCCGGAACTCTGGCATGCCAACCCGCAGATCGAGAATCCGCACCTGATCTATCCGGGCGACACCCTGAGCCTTGTCTACGTTGACGGTCAGCCGCGGCTGGTACTCAACCGTGGCGAGTCGCGCGGTACCATCAAGCTGTCGCCGCAAGTGCGCAGCACGCCAATTGCCCAGGCGATTCCGACCATTCCGCTGGAGGCGATCAACAGCTTTCTGTTGAGCAACCGCATCGTCGATAGCGAAGAAGACTTTGCCAAGCAACCCTATGTGGTGGCGGGCAACGCCGAACGCGTGGTCAGTGGTGCGGGTGACCGCCTCTACGCCCGTGGCGCCTTTAACGAGTCCGAGCCGGCGTATGGCATCTTCCGCCAGGGCAAGATTTACACCGATCCGGAAACCAAGGAATTCCTCGGCATCAATGCCGACGATATCGGCAGTGGTGAAGTGGTAGCCCAGGAAGGTGATATCGCCACTGTCAGCCTGAGCCGCTCCACTCAGGAAGTGCGCCTCGGCGATCGCCTGTTCCCCACCGAAGAGCGCGCGATCAATTCGACCTTCATGCCCAGCGAGCCAGTAACTGACGTCGATGGCGTGATCCTCGATGTTCCGCGTGGTGTCGCCCGTGTCGGTCAGTACGACGTGGTGACCATCAACAAGGGCAAGATCGACGGCCTTGTCGAAGGTAACGTGCTGGCCCTGTACAAGACCGGCGAGACCGTACGTGATCGCATTACCGGTGAGTCGGTGAAGATCCCGGACGAGCGTGCCGGCCTGCTGATGGTGTTCCGCACCTATGAGAAGCTCAGCTACGGCCTGGTGTTGTATGCCACCCGCGACCTGGCGCTGATGGACAAGGTAAAGAACCCGTAATAGCCGAAACCCCCGCCCTGCGGGGGTTTTGCTTTCTGGCTCGTTTGCGTTACCCGATCAAGGATGATCGTCATGCCCGCATTCTCTCCTGCCGAACTTGAGGCGCGCCTGCGCCTGCATTGCCTGCCCGAACTGGGGCCCCGGCGTTTCCGTCGTCTGCTCGATGCCTTTGGCTCGGCTTCCGCTGCCCTCAGCGCACCGGCGGCGGCCTGGCGTTCGCTGGGCTTGCCGGACGGCTGTGCCGAGCCACGCCGCAGTGCGCAGATTCGTGACCGCGCGGCCCAGGCGCTGGCCTGGCTGGAGCAGCCCGGTCAGCACCTGCTGTTATGGGGGCAGCCGGACTATCCCGCGCTGCTGGCCGAGCTGCATGACGCGCCACCGCTGCTGTTTGTCGCCGGCGATGCAGGCATTCTCGAGCGGCCACAACTGGCCATGGTCGGTAGCCGACGCGCTTCGCGGCCGGGACTGGATACGGCGCAGGCCTTTGCTCGCAGCCTGGCCGGCGGTGGGTTTGTAATCACCAGCGGTCTGGCTCTGGGCATTGACGGCGCCGCGCATCAGGGGGCGCTGGATGGCGGCGGCCAGACGGTGGCAGTACTCGGCACGGGTCTGCGCCGGCTTTATCCGCAGCGCCATGTCGGTTTGGCCGCGCGGATTATCGAAGGTGGTGGTGCACTGGTCTCCGAGCTGCCGCTGGACTGTCCGCCGCAAGCGAGCAACTTCCCCCGGCGCAACCGCATCATCAGCGGCTTGTCGCTGGGCGTACTGGTGGTTGAAGCCAGCCCTTCCAGTGGTTCGCTGATCACCGCCAAGCTGGCCGCCGAACAGGGTCGTGAGGTCTACGCGATTCCGGGTTCGATCCATCATCCGGGCGCGCGCGGCTGTCACCAGCTGATTCGCGAGGGCGCCATCCTGGTGGAAAGTATCGAGCATATCCTCGAAGCTCTGCGCGGCTGGCAGAGCGTGCCGTCTGCGCCTATGCCAGCGCCGTGCGACGAACATCCCCTGCTGCTGCACCTGCGCGCCGCGCCGCAGAACAGCGAGAGCCTGGCGCGTGCCTGCGGCCTGAGCATGGGCGAAACCCTGGTGCTGCTCACCGAGCTGGAGCTGGAGGGGCAAATCGTCTGCGAGGCGGGGCGCTGGGTACCGCGTGCCGGCTGAGCTGGGTACACTCGCCGCGAGTACATCGCTCCGGGGGTAGGCATGCACAGCAGTTGGCGGGTACAGCGCATGGCGCGCATCGTCCGCGAGGGCGGCGTGATTGCCTATCCGACCGAGGCCGTCTGGGGGCTGGGCTGTGATCCGTGGAACGAAATGGCCGTGGACCGTCTGCTGGCGCTCAAGGATCGTCCGGTGCACAAGGGCCTGATTCTGGTGGCCGATAACATTCGCCAGTTCGACTTCCTTCTGGACGATCTGCCCGAGCGCTGGGTTGATCGTCTGGCCAGCACCTGGCCGGGGCCGAACACCTGGCTGGTGCCGCACCAGGGCCTGTTGCCCGATTGGATCAGCGGCCAGCACGACACGGTGGCCCTGCGTGTCAGCGAGCACCCGCTGGTGCGCGACCTCTGCGCCCTGACCGGCCCACTGGTCTCGACATCGGCCAACCCGGCCGGGCGCCCGTCCGCCCGCTCGCGGTTACGCGTCGAGCAGTATTTTCACCAACAGCTCGACGGCGTGCTCGGTGGTGCCCTGGGTGGGCGACGTAATCCCAGCCTGATTCGCGATCTGCGCAGTGGCGACGTGGTGCGCCCGTCTTAGAACCTGGACGCATCTGACCTCCTGCCCAGCCGGCGCAGGCGCTTGGACTGATCGTCGTCAAGTCTGCAGCGGCAGCGACGATGCTATGCTTGCGCCCTTTCCAGCTCGTCCGGATGACTGCCGTGAGTGACCGTACCCAGGCCGTGAAGGCCTACCTGCTCGACCTGCAAGACCGTATCTGCGTTGCCCTCGAAACCGAGGACGGCGGCACCCGTTTCTTCGAGGACAGCTGGGACAGGCCGGCCGGTGGCGGCGGCCGCACCCGGGTGATCGAGAACGGCGCACTCATCGAGAAGGGCGGGGTCAATTTCTCCCACGTCTTCGGCGACAGCCTGCCGCCCTCGGCCAGCGCCCACCGTCCGGAACTGGCCGGTCGCGGCTTCGAGGCCATGGGCGTGTCTCTGGTGATCCACCCGCAGAACCCGCACGTACCCACCTCCCACGCCAACGTGCGTTTCTTCAGCGCCGAGAAAGAAGGCGAGGAAGCGGTCTGGTGGTTCGGCGGCGGCTTCGACCTCACCCCTTACTACGGCAACGAAGAAGACTGTGTGCACTGGCATCAGGTGGCTCGTGACGCCTGCGCGCCCTTCGGTGCTGAGGTCTACCCGAAGTACAAGGAATGGTGCGACCGCTATTTCCACCTCAAGCACCGTGGCGAGCCGCGCGGCATCGGCGGGTTGTTCTTCGACGACCTCAACCAGTGGGACTTCGACACCAGCTTCGCTTTTCTACGCGCCATCGGCGATGCCTATATCGATGCCTATCTGCCCATCGTCCAGCGGCGCAAGGCCACCCCGTTCACCGAGGCGCAGCGCGAGTTCCAGGCTTACCGCCGGGGCCGCTATGTCGAGTTCAATCTGGTGTTCGATCGTGGCACGCTGTTCGGCCTGCAATCGGGCGGGCGCACCGAGTCGATTCTCATGTCCCTGCCGCCGCATGTACGTTGGGGCTATGACTGGAAGCCCGAGCCGGGCAGCGAGGAAGCGCGCCTGACCGAGTACTTCCTGCAGGACCGCGACTGGCTCGCCGGCGCGTAAAACTGCCCCCTCTCCTGCCTTCGAGAGAGTGTTGGGATAGGGCTGCCGTTCCCTCTCCCCCGGCCCCTCTCCAATATATGGGCGAGTGGAGCAAAGCAGCGCGTAGGGCGAGTGCAACCCGCGTATTCCCCGTCCGCCATCAAAAAAGGATATTCCATGGACCGCTACGGCGTCTTCGGCAACCCCATCGGCCATAGCAAGTCGCCGCTGATCCATCGCCTGTTTGCTGCGCAGACCGCCCAGGATCTGTCCTACGAAGCCCTGCTGGCGCCGCTGGATGATTTCGCCGGGTTTGCCCGTACCTTCTTCGCCGAGGGCAAGGGCGGCAATGTCACCGTGCCATTCAAGGAAGAGGCCTTCCGCCTGGCCGACGAGCTGAGCGAGCGGGCGCGTCGCGCCGGTGCGGTGAATACCCTGAAGAAGCTCGATGACGGCCGCCTGCTCGGCGACAACACTGACGGCGCAGGCCTGGTGCGTGACCTCACGGTCAATGCCGGGCTCGACCTGGCGGGCAAGCGCATCCTCCTGCTCGGTGCCGGCGGCGCCGTGCGCGGCGTGCTGGCGCCCATTCTGGCGCACGAGCCGCAGGCCCTGGTGATCGCCAACCGTACCGTGGCCAAGGCCGAACAACTGGCCCACGAATTTGCCGACCTCGGCCCGGTGGCCGCCAGCGGCTTCGACTGGCTCAGTGAACCGGTCGATCTGATCATCAATGGCACCTCGGCCAGCCTGGCTGGCGAGCTGCCGCCGATCGAGCCAGGGCTGATCCGCCCCGGCCACACGGTCTGCTACGACATGATGTACGGCAAGGAGCCGACCGCCTTCAACCGCTGGGCCGCTGCCCACGGCGCTGCGCGCTGCCTGGATGGCCTGGGCATGCTGGTCGAACAGGCTGCCGAGGCCTTTTCTCTCTGGCGCGGCGTGCGCCCGGACAGCGCGCCGGTGCTCGCCGAACTGCGCCGGCAGTTGGGCTGAATAGCTGGTTGCAGAGCCTGCGCCGCTCGCCTGTGCCGCGGCGCGCACTTATACTTTCAGGATCAGCCGGCAGGGATCGCCCAGGCACCTTTCCACTGCGCGGATCGATCTCGTGAACAAAGCTTTCTCCCTCGCCGGCCTGCTGCTGGCCTGCCTCACCTTCATCGCCAGCCCGGCTCTGCAGGCGGCGCCCAAGACCCAGGAACTGGCCTCCGGCAGCGCCCTGCTGGTCGACCTCAACAGCAACCAGATCCTCTACTCCAGCAATCCCGACCTGCAGGTACCGATCGCCTCGGTGACCAAGCTGATGACCGCCATGGTCACCCTGGATGCCAAGCTGCCGCTGGATCAGCAACTGCCCATCGTCATCAAGGACGTCCACGAGATGCGTGGCGTCTATTCGCGGGTGCGCGTCGGTAGCGAACTGAGCCGTCGCGACATGTTGTTGCTGACCCTGATGTCCTCGGAAAACCGCGCCGCGGCCAGCCTCGCCCACCACTATCCGGGCGGTGTGTCGGCCTTCGTCGCGGCGATGAACGCCAAGGCCCGCGCCCTGGGCATGACCCGTACCCGCTACACCGAACCGACCGGCCTGTCGGAGGGCAACCTGTCCACCGCCAATGACCTGGTCAAACTGATCAAGGCCAGCGGCCAGTACCCGCTGATCGGCCAGTTCAGCAGCACCCGCGAGCGCGTCCAGGTGTTCGCCAAGCCGCGCTACAGCCTGGGTTTCCGCAACACCAACAGCCTGGTTCACAAGCCGAACTGGAGCATTCAGCTGACCAAGACCGGCTTCACCAACGCGGCCGGCCATTGCCTGGTGATGCGCACCCAGATGGCCGGCAAGCCGGTGGCCTTCGTGGTGCTGGATGCCTTCGGCAAATACACCCACATGGCCGATGCCAACCGCCTGAAGAAGTGGCTGGAGACCGGCCAGGTCACCGCCGTCGCACCAGCTGCACTGGCCTACAAAAAACAGAAACAGGCCGAGCGGGCTCGCCTGGTACAGGCGGCGCAGTAAACCTGCGGATATGAAAAAGCCCAGCTACAGTGCCGGGCTTTTGCTGGTGCGAGCGCAGTATTTTCAGGCGATGAAGTCAGCCAGGGTCACGCTGCTGACCCCGACTAGCTGAATGGCGAATTCTGCGTCCGCATCGGCGTCGACGTTGCCATATAGCACGCCGTTAATCAGCTTCAGTTGCCCTGCTGCGCTAAAGGCGGAAGATCCATCGATAACGGCCGTGAACGCATCGTTCCCCGTCGTAGCGCTATCAGCATCCAGCGTAGAGAGGTCGATTCGATCGGAGCCACCAACGAAATCGCTGATCGAATCCCAGTTAGCGCTGGTCAGCCCCATCTCGGACAGGGCATTGAAGTCGAAGATGTCCTGACCACTACCACCGTTAAGCGAGTCCTTGCCGGCCCCACCGATCAAGGTATCGTTGCCTGCCCCACCCGACAGATTGTCATTGCCTGCCATGCCATTAAGCACATTGTTGGCACCATTACCGACTAACTGATTTACCAGCTCGTTGCCGGTACCGTTGATGTTTGCGGTGCCGGATAGACTCAGATTTTCCTGGGCCGTACCGAGGCTTCGAGTCACGCTGGAAATGACGGTGTCGATACCGCCGTTAGCGGCTTCGGTAACCACATCATTGGCATTGTCGACATGGTAGGTATCGTTGCCCAAGCCTCCAGACATGATGTCTGCGCCAGCCTGACCATTCAGCACATTATTGCCGCTGTTGCCTGAAAGAATATTGGCCAGGCTATTGCCCGTGCCATTGATGGCAGCACTACCCGTCAGGGAAAGGTATTCCTGATTACTGCCAAGTGTCCTGCCTACGGAAGAAATAACGGTATCAGTGCCACCGCTTGCGCTGGACTCTATGACCTTGTCGGAGGAGTTATCGATGTAATAGGTATCGTTACCTGAGCCGCCATCAAGCGTATCGATACCCTGCCCGCCATCAAGCACATCGTTGCCGGCATCGCCATTAAGCAGATCATTACCGACATTGCCATAGAGCTTGTCATTGCCGGCATAGCCAAAAAATTTGTCGTTATATTTCGAACCGTTGATGGTATCGGCTTGGCTGAGCATCAAGGCCATCAGGCCAGCGCCGTTGCCGCTCATGTAGTAGCTGTAGGCTGTTGCCGAGCTGACCGAAAAACCGCTGATGCTGACGAAGGTGGCACCGCTTTGATAGTAGCCATAGCTCTTCATTGTTCCGCCGGTGATGTCACCCCAATCGTTGTACGAGAAGGAGCCAGAGAAAACCTCCTTGTGGTAGCCGTCGCTGATGGTGACCTTGGTGCTTGTGGCGGTTATCTCCCCATACCAGGGGTTGGCATCGAAACTCGTATAAGGCTGGTAGAGGGTTACAGTGGCCATAGGCACTACGTCCATGTGAGGAAATTTGGCGTAGTTTGATGGCCAATAGCCAGGCCTCGCAAGTGTATTTACCGGTCTGCTGATAGTTGGAACGGCAGGCCTCAGAGGAATCGGCGCTACGCCTACTTACGGTCTTCATTTATGAAGTAAATGTGCACCTGACGTTTGTCGCTGCAGATCTTTTAGGAAAGGCTGACGTGTATGTGCAGGCTGTCGTCACGGTGGATGTAGTTGATCTCGAACTGGCTGGGTCAAGCTCAGCGGTGATCATGTTGGCGTGCAGGCACTTGAATGTGTCGAATACTTCGTGCTGCTTGAAATTGATCAGTGCTGTGGATGCAGATCAGCAGTTGCCCCATAGGCTGCTTCTTGCAGCGTAACTATTTTGGTTGCTGGGATTTAGTGTTTTCGTGGCAAGGACTGAGCGCGATGGATGCGACCTAGCCTTCTGCTGTGGCAACCTGCCTGCCACCATTTCGTCACAAGGACCGTTGAGCATTCATGCGTACCCTTGCCCTTGCTGCTTTTGCTGGTCTGTTGCTGTTCTGTCACGTCCGCTGGGGCTGGGTGCCGATTCTCGACTCGGCCAATCTGGCTTTTCATGAGGCGGGCCACCCGTTGTTTGGCCTGATTTCCTCACGGCTGATGGTTTACGGCGGTACGTTCATGCAACTGCTGTTGCCATTGGCGGCTGCCTGGCAGCTGCGGCGCCAGCAACAGATCGGCGGTTACCACCTGTGCCTGATTTGGCTCGCCGAGAATCTGTTGAATGTCGCCCGCTACATGGCCGATGCGCGTCGGCAGGAATTGCCGCTGGTGGGCGGTGATCACGACTGGACCTATATCCTCAACAGCTGGGGGCTGCTGTCTTGGGATACCACGCTGGCAATGTGGTTGCGCGTGCTGGCTGTCGGCCTGATGGTCTGGGTCGTCTGGCGTGACTGGCGGCAGCCGCGACAAGTTCAGGACTGAGGTTAAGGGTTGCGCTGGCCTTGCTTGCAGTGTGTTGGCTGTGCCGGGAAAAGCGCAGCGTCGCGACCAATATTCCCTTCTACGTGTGGGTCGCCAAGCATACAGAGCGTAGCCCGGATGCAATCCGGGAAGGCAGGCGCCACCCCGCCCCCGGATTGCATCCGGGCTACTGCCTTATCGCGCAGGTCGCTGCCGGCTCAGAGAAACCAGCGGTACTCCCGCGCACTGACTTCATGCATGAAGTCCAGATGGTCCTGGCGCTTGTTCTCGCAGTAGACGAAGACGAATTCGCTGCCCAGCTTGTCCTTGACCACCTCGTGCGAGGCCATCGCCGCCACGGCGGTGAGCATGTCCTTGGGGAAGTCGATGCCGCTGCTGCGGTCTTCGTTGAGCGAGGGAATCGGCTCGCGGGCCTGATCCAGGCCGTATTCCATGCCGCTGAGGATGGCTGCCAGCACCAGGTAGGGGTTGGCGTCGGCGCCGGCCAGGCGGTGTTCGATGCGCAGGTTCTTGCCGTCCGACTCGGGGATGCGGATGCATGCATCGCGGTCCTCGAAGCCCCAGCTGGCCTTGCTCGCCGAGTTGACCATGGCGCCGTAGCGGCGGAAGGCATTGTGGTTGGCGGCAAAGATCGGCATGCAGTGCGGCAGCAGTTCCAGGCAGCCGGCCACGGCGTGACGCAGCGGGCGCTGCTGGTCGCCGTCGAGCAGGTTGCGGCCTTCCTGGTCGTAGAGGCTGACATGCACGTGCATGCCGCTGCCTGGCGCCTGCAGGTAAGGCTTGCTCATGAAACTGGCGCGGTAGCCGTGCTGCATCGCCACGCCGCGGGTACTGCGGCAGAACAGCGCGGCCTGGTCGGCAGCGTGCAGGCCATCGTCGCAGTGGGCGAAGTTGATCTCGAACTGGCCGGGGCCGAGTTCGGCGGTGATCACGTTGGCGTCCACGCCCTGCTCCCGCGCCGCTTCCACGGTTTCATGCAGTACCTCGGAGAAGCGCGTCAGGCGCTCGATATGCATGTTCGGCTGGTCGTCGGCATCGCCGGTCAGCGGGTCGCGGGGGAACTGCGGCAGGCCATTTTCCAGCTTGCGGTCGAACAGGTAGAACTCCAGCTCGAAGGCCACCACCGGACGAATACCACGGGCCTCCAGGCGTTTGAGTACGCGGGCCAGCACTTCGCGTGGCTCGAATTCGATGGGCGCTTCGGTGCCGTCGGAGCTAATCAGCATTTGTCCCATTGGCTGTTTTTCCCAGCGCACCGGTTTGAGGGTGCCGGGGATCAGGCGGCGCGGCGCATCCGGGTCGCCGTCGTTGAAGCAGTAGTCGCCAATCGGGTGCAAGCCGCCCTGGGCGCCCAGCAGCACGCAGTTCTGCGGCACTTTCAGCGGACCGCCGCCGGCGACCTTCTCCAGCATGTCCATGGGGTAGCGCTTGCCGTAGAAGTGCCCGGGAATATCCAGGCAGATCAGTTCGACGTAGCGCACATCAGGATTGGCTTCGCGGAAGGCACGGACTTCGCTGAGCAGGTCGGGGAATTTCGTTGTTGTTGTCATGGTGGCTATCTGCGCGGATCAGGTGAAGACCCAAAGCACTCTGGTGGGGAAATCGGTGAGGTTGGCGTAGCGGAACTGGGCGTGCGGGGGCAGCTGGAAGCTGTCGCGCGGGCGGAGGGTGACTGGTTCGCTATCGTCGCCGTACCAGACAGTCAGCTCGCCCTCGAGGACGAAGCCACCCTGTTCGGAACTGTCGTTCAGATGCCCTTCGCCGCTGCTGGCGCCGGGCTCCAGGAAGCTTTCGAGCATGGCGAAACCACCGGCCATGCCTGGCGAGGCCAGTACATCGGTAATGCCGCCGGCGTAGTACAAGGTGCGCCGCTCATCTGGGCGGGTCACCCAGCGCACCGCGCGCGGATGGCCGGGGTTGTAAAAGTAGGTGGTCGGTACGCCGAGGGCTTCGCTGATGGCGGTCAGGTCGGCCACAGTCGGGCGCGACAGGCCACGCTCGACCTGGGACAGAAAACCCACCGAGCGACCGATGCGCTCGGCCAGCTCGTTGAGGGTGACGTTCTTGTGCTTGCGCAGGTCGCGCACCAGGATCGCCAGCCCTTCGATTTCGTCTTGTTTGTCCAAGTTAAGTATTCCTCCGTGCTACCCCCCTCTCTTTGGGAGAGGGGGATTAAATGACGTCGCGCAGACGGTACCAGGCCTTGCCAACGGCCTCGATCGGCGCTGCCAGCAGGTCGCCACCGGGGAAGCGCGGGTTGTTCAGGCCCTGGTACAGGCCGAGCAGCTGTTCGTCGCCGAGGATCGCATCGCTGACCGCGCGGGCGGCGGCCAGGGTCGGCAGGATGCCGTGGCCGGAGAAACCCTGCAGCCAGTACTTCTGGCCATGACGGCCGACGTCCGGGGTACGGTGCATGGTGCAGTCGATATGGCCGCCCCAGCCGTAGTCGATCTGCACCCCGCGCAGCTGCGGGAAGACCCGTTCCAGGTATGGCCGGGTGGCTGCCGGTACGTCCGCCGGGATGCCACCCAGGTAGGTGCAGCCGCCGCCGAACAGCAGGCGGTTATCCGGGGTGACACGGAAATAGTCGGGGACGAACTGGTTGTCGATGGCGCAGGCACCTTGCGGGAACAGCGAACGCGCCAGCTGCGGATCGAGCGGCGCGGTCGCCACCTGGTAGGAGCCGACCGGCAGCAGGCGCTTGGACAGCGCGGGGTCGAGGCGGTCGATGTAGGCGTTGCAGGCCAGCACCAACACGTCGCCGCGCACTTCGCCGTGCTCGGTACGAGCAACGTAGCCCTCACCGGTCTCGCGGTAGTCGAGCACCTTGCTCTGCTCGAAGATGCGTCCGCCGGCCTTCTCGATGGCATCTGCCAGGCCTTGGGCCAGTTTCAGCGGGTTGAGGTGGGCGGCGCCGGCGTCATGCAGGGCGGCCAGGTAGCGCGGGCTGGCAATCCACTTGGGCAGGTCCTGCTTGGGAATAAAGCTCAGCTGCTGGTAGCCGTATTTCTCGCTCGCCTCTTCGAGGTTTTCCTGCAGCAGGCGCACGCGGCGCGGTAACACCGCGGTGTAAATGGCACCGGTGCGGTAGTCGATGTCGAAGCCGTGGCGCTCGGGCAGCTCGTGCATTTCCTTGGCGGCCCAGGTCATGCTGTCCCACAACTGGCGAGCGCGCTCCAGGCCCAGAGCCTTTTCGAAGGGCGGCATATCGCAGGACCAGCCTGGCAGCGCCTGGCCGCCGTTGCGCCCGGAAGCGGCCCAGGCCAGGCGGCTGGCCTCCAGCAGCACGACTTTCTTGCCGGCCAGAGCCAGCCGCAGAGCGGTATGCAGGCCGCTGAAACCGCCACCGATAATCAGAATCTGCGCGTCTTCACGACCTTCCAGGCGCGCGCGCAGCGGAATCTCGCCATAGGTGGCGGCGTAGTAGGTGCCGACGTGCTGCGCGGATTGCTTGAACATGGAAGCCTCGTGAAATTTCTTATCTGAAAGTTCATGAAAATCTACACGATAAAGTTCACAAGGCCAACCCTGATGTGTATTGCGGGCCGAGCGCTCTGGCACACAGATGACGGCATAGCTCGGTTATTTGCAGGAATGCGACATAGCTGTGGCGGCTGCATGCAGGGGGCGTCGCAGGCGGTTATCCTCCCTGCATTCAGCGCAGAGGGCCCGGCCATGCAGATTCGCAGCGATTTCGACAGCGGCAATATCCAGTTAGTGGATGCCAGCAATCCGCAACAGGTGCGCCTGGCCATCCGCAAGGATTTCGCCAGCGAGCATTTCCAGTGGTTCCACTTTCTCGCCGATGGCCTGCTGCCGGGCCAGCGCCATGGCTTCAGCCTGGTCAACGCGCCGCAGTCCAGCTACAAGAACGCCTGGAGCGGCTACCAGGCGGTGGCCAGTTACGATGGCCAGGAGTGGTTCCGGGTGCCGACCCGCTACGACGAGGGCGGCCTGCATTTCGAACTGCTCGCCGAGCAAGCCCAGGCCCGCTTTGCCTATTTCGAGCCATACAGTCGCGCCCGTCACGCCCAGTTGCTGGTGCGTGCCCTGGCCCTGCCGAATGTCCAGCTGTTGGCCTGCGGCAGCAGCCTGCAGGGTCGCGAATTACCGTTGCTGCGGGTGCGCGGCACGGCCCAGGCGCCGCGCAAGATCTGGCTGATCGCCCAGCAGCATCCGGGCGAGCACATGGCCGAGTGGTTCATGGAGGGCCTGATCGAGCGCTTGGCCGAGGGCGACGCCGAGCTGCAGCAGCTGCTCAGTCAGGCCGATCTGTATCTGGTGCCGAACATGAACCCGGACGGCGCCTTCCTCGGCAACCTGCGCACCAACGCTGCCGGCCAGGACCTCAACCGCGCCTGGCAGGCGCCCAGTGCTGGGCAAAGCCCGGAAGTGCTGTTCGTCCAGCAGCAGATGGCCGCCCACGGCGTCGACTGCTTCCTGGATATCCACGGCGACGAGGAAATTCCCTACGTGTTCACCGCCGGCTGCGAAGGCAACCCCGGTTTCACTGCGCGTCTGGACGCCCTGGAACAGGAGTTCCGCGAGCGCCTGATGGCCTGTGGCGAGTTTCAGGTGGAACACGGCTACCCGCGCGACGAACCCGGCCAGGCCAACCTGGCGCTGGCCTGCAACTGGGTCGGGCAGACCTATGATTGCCTGGCCTATACGGTGGAGATGCCGTTCAAGGACCACGACCTTTCGCCCGATTCGCGCACCGGCTGGAATGGCGCACGCAGCAAGCGTCTGGCCCGTGCTGTATGCAATGTGCTGGCGGCAATGGTCGGCAAGCTGCGCTGATCGGGCTGTTTCGCGAGCGCAGTCTAAAGATCGACGCCCAGCTCCCAGCCGGGCGTGTGCGGGCGCCGGTCTGCGCCGCTGCGCCGATCGGCCTCGAAGCGAATGCTCTGCCGGCGTTCGCTGTGCTGGCGGCGCTCGCTCTTGCATTTGTCGCGGGTATCGATCTGGAAGCAGGCTTTTTTCTTCTGCGCTTGCTGAGCTGTGACTGACCCCTGCTCTGGCTCCAGAGCCAGGCCGGGCGCGGCAAAATCAATGGGGTCTAGGTCTGCCATGGGGCTGCTCCATTCCTGGCTAGCGCACAGGAAAATCCGGGGCCGGGTGCCGGGGATTTCCTGTCAGGCTAGATCGGTTGGAGATCGTGTGCCATGTCGTTCATCTGGAAGACCTGACTCAAGGCTTATCTAGTGACAGTACGGATGGCCTTAATTCTGCTCTCGAGTAAGTGGCCCGCAAGTTGTGGGGAATAGCGCTGGCGAATGGTCTGTGCAGCGCGTTTGCCGATCTGCTGGGCAAGTGCTGGAGAACTGAGCAGAGTCGACATATGGGTTGCTGCCTGCTGCAGATCGGGTTCTGCCCAGGTCTGTCCTTTCTGATAAGGACCGATGTCTTCCACCAGCTCGACCAACTGGTAGCCCACAGGCAGCGAGTTGGACGCGTCCATGAAGTCGACGTTACCCGACCAATGGGTGGCGATTACCGGCTTGCCCAGATACATGGCTTCGGCCAGCGGCAGGCCGAAGCCCTCGGCGCGGTGCAAGCTGACGTAACAGTCGCAGGCGTTGATCAGGTTGTTCAGGGTATGGCGATCCAGATATCCCTCGATCAGGCGGATGCGCCCATCGCGCTGAGCTGCCAGGCGTAGCGCTTGGCCGAGTTCGGGCTGGTGTTCCAGGTTGGAGACTTTCAGCAGCAGGCGCACTGCTAGCTGTGGCGTATCAGTAAAGGCCAGCAAGAAAGCCTCGATGACTCCCAGCGGGTTCTTGCGCTGCGGCATACTCAGGGCATCGGACAGGTGCAGGAAGATGAAGCAGTCTTCCTCCAGCTGCAATTGCTGGCGACTCAGCACTGGGGCGATCTCCACCTGGATAGCTGGCGGTATCAGGGTCACCGGCTTGTCGGTATGAGCGGCTATGGCTTGGCGGTTGTACTCGCTGGCCACCAGAATCTCGTCAACCTGGTCGAAGGCGAAATGCAGGCAATCAGGGAAGTACGGCATCTCCCAGAACCAGTACCCGAGGGTGTAGCGGCCCTCGAACAGCTCGTTGCCCAGATGATCGCGGGCCACCTTGCTCTGGTCGGCGTTCACATGCAGCAGATTGACCGGATAGTTTACCCAGTGGTTACCAGCCTCGATCGCTTCGCCCATGCGCGAGATGTTGCCCAGGCGATAGTCGACCAGCGAGAAGGGCAGCCGCGAGCTGCGCAGGGCCCGCAATGAGGCCCGCGCCGCCTCGCCGATGCCGCTCTCGGCATGCAGATAACCGATCAGGTTGACTCCGGCCTCTTCACTGCGCGGTGGTTTGTCTAAAACCGGGCGCGGATAGGCATGGCGCAGTACGCGTGCGGCGTAGGGTTGCAGGGCGATGCGCAGTTTCAGTGGTACGCGCCGGCGCTGGCGCCAGATGAAACGCAGCAGGCGCTGGCGCCAGACGAAATGCAGCAGGCGGTGCAGCAGCGACTGGCCCGACGCGTCCCCTTGCGCTTTGGCCAGTTCCTTGTGAATCGGCTGCAGGTACAGCTCGGCAAAGCCGGCTTCGCGGCTTGCCGAGTCCACTAGCCATTCTGCGAAGCGCAGGCTGTCCACGCTTTCCACGGCCGGGAAGGCTTCGCGCAGGTCGCTGCGTGACTGCCATAGCGCCAGAGCCAGGTCAGTCAATGGCAAGCCGCCACGCACTGAGGCCTGCAGGCGATTGAGCTGTTGGTGCAGGCGCGGGCAGTGGTCAGCGTCGAAGAAGTTGATGTTGGCGAAGGCGCTGTTGGTACGGATCAGTCGGCGCGCGGCATCCGGCACCAAGGTACCGTCGGCGAAGCAGGCGTAGGCATAGGGAATAGCGGCGAAACGCTCGGCACCGAAGCGGCTCAACACCCTGGCGTATTCGTCGCACAGCTCGCGCAGTGGTGAGCCTGGCTCGCCCTTGTCGAAGCGATTCTGATGCCGACTCAGGCTGTTGTCTGCGATGGCAAATCCGGAGAAATGAAAGAACAGTAGTGGTCGCTCGTTGGCCTGGATGGTGCCGTCTACCGTCCGGCTCAGCGGCCTATGGTTGAGGTTCCAGTAGGCGAGGTTCCAGCCGGCGTCACGTTCGATATGCACGCCGGCGAACAGCGAGGGCGCCATGTCCATCCATTTCTGGTCGACGAACAGGTTGCGCGGCAGATCGACCACGCAGTCCTTGTAGAGTTTGCGCTGCCACCAGCGCACCAGCTTCAGGCTTTCCTCGCTGTTGCTCAGGGCGATGAAGCCAAGGTTGTAGGAGCCGGCCTGGAGGATGTTCAGCTCGCTTGGCCAGCCGTCGTCGTCGAGCGGAGCTGTGAGGTGCGGGGTGAGTATCGCGGTGTGCTGCTCCAGCAACTCCAGCAGCGGCTCCAGCGATCGGTAGACACGGATGTCCGGGTCGAAATAGATGACCTTGCGGTAGCCGCGGGCTAGCAACTTCTCGATCAGGTAGGGCTTGATCGCAGTGTTCAGCTCGAGGATCGAATACTGGTAGATGAAGGTGCTCAGCTCGGGGATGCCCAGTGCCTCGACGGCGATTATCTCGCGTGCGTGCGGGCAGGAGGTGGCCTCATGCGGTCGGTCGCACAGGCCGAGCACCAGGTCGGCCTGTGGGCAGTGCTGCTGCAGGCTGTCGAACAGAGCTGCTGCATAGTGCAGGTAGTTGTTTGAAACGATGGTGAAGATACAGACATCGCTGCCACGAACAGGTGTTACGGAGGATGTGGATGGCATGCGCGGTCGTCATCTCGGGTAGACGGGAAGGTCGGTGGGGTGCAGACGGCCGTCGCTGAAGACCATGATGCTGTCGGTCCAGGTCTGCAGTTGGGGAAGCGAGTGTGACACCAGCACCAGCGAGCAGCCGCGCTCGACCGCGGCGTGGACGGCTTGTGCACACTTGCGCTGGAAGTCCTCATCGCCGACTGCCAATATCTCGTCGACCAGCATCAGGTCGACTTCCATGGCCAGGGCCACGGCGAAGCCCAGGCGTGCGCGCATGCCCGAGGAGTAAGTACCCAGGGCATCCCCCATCTGTTCACCAAGGCCGCAGAACTCGTAGATCTGCTCCAGCCGCGCGCGCGCCTGTTGCGGCGTCATGCCCATCAGTACACCGCTGAGCAGGGCGTTCTCCCAACCATTGAGGCGCGGGTCGAAGCCGGCTTGCAGCGACAGCATGGACACTCGCGAGCCGTGGTTGAGTACGCGGCCGCGGTCCGGGTCGTAGATGCCGGCCATCAGGCGCAGCAGGGTCGACTTGCCGGCGCCGTTGTGGCCCATGATGCCCAGGCGCTGGCCGGCGTGGATGTCCAGGCTGACGCCGTTGATCACCGGGTGCAGGCTGCTGCGCAGCAGCGAGCGGCGCTGGCGGTAGGCCAGGTGTACGTCTTGCATCTGCAGGAGAAGTCGTTGGCTCATGTCATTCCTGCACGATGCGCGCGAAGCGCCGGTTGAGACGGGCGAACAGCATCAGCATGGCCAGGTTGGCCAGCAGCAGGGTGCCCAGCAGCAGGCCCAGCGCTGCCCAGTCGGGTGCGCTCTGGCGGATCAGCACATCGCGCTGGCTTTCCAGGATCAGGTACACCGGGTTGAGTTGCAGGAGCCATTGATAGTCTGCGGGGATCAAGTCGCGGGTGAAGAACACACCCGAGATGAACATGCCCAGCTGCAGGCCTGCTGGAATGATTACCCGCATGTCCGGAAAGAATGGCATCAGCATCGCGGCCAGCCCGGCACAGGGCAATATCAGCAGCAGTTGCAGGGCAAATAGCAATGGATAGAGAAGATATAGGCGGCTCGGCAGATAGCCCATGGCGGCTAGTATCGCCAGCAACACGCCAACCACCAGCAGCTGCTTAAGAGCGTCTCGCAGCACTTCGGCCAGCGGGAAGATGGCGGTATGCAGGGGCAGCTGGAGGATTAGCCCGCGGCTGACCAGAATCGCCGAGCTGGCGTTCTGGATGCTCTTGGAAAACCACAGCCAGTGCACGACGCCGACCAACAGGTAGGCCACGTAATCGTCGCCGCCGTGGCGCAGCAGCAGGCCGAATACCAGGTAGTAGACCGTGAGGTGCATGGCGGGCTCAACCAGCCACCAGATATAGCCCAGGCGCGTCTCGCGGGCTTCGGACTTGAGCCCCATCAGTGCGCGTAACCAGGCAATCTGCAGGATGCTGCACAGCCGGCCACGCTGGGGGGGCTGCGCGGCGGCTCTGTCTCTGTTGGGTAGGGAGGCTCCCAGCATGCTCATGTCCTATTCCATCCTAGTAGCGCCAGCAGCTGGCGCAGAGGCGCGGTGATGCGCCAGGAGCTACTGGCCAATAGGGCCTGGACGCGCGCTTCGAAATAGCTGGCGCGGGCGGTCATTTCCGTCAGCAGGGCCTCGGCATGCAACGCCCGAGCTTCGGCTTCTCTGGCGTAGCCCAGGTTTTCTGCGGCCCGCTGTTCGGCCTGAAGCGCCTGGCGCTCGCGGGCGATAGCGTTGGTCATCATCTGAGCATGGCGTTGCTGTTTTTCCAGCTCAAGGCGCACCGCCACTGCTGTGGTGGGTGCACTGGCGGAGCCGTCGAGCAGGCCGAGCGGTCCCGAGCGCTCGACACTGGCCAGCGTTTGATCCAGATCGAAGAAGGCCAGTGGCTGGGTTAGGCAAGTGGTCACCAGGATGCCGGCCTTGCAGTCCACATCTATGCCCTTGGGCCCGCCCTCCTGAGGGTTCTCGTTGCCGCTGTGGAACAGCGCGTCGTCCATTACCCGCAGGCTCAGGCTGGGGTCGTAGACTCCCTGCCAGTGGCCATCGAGCTGATGATAGATGTGTATGTAGGGCGCTCCGGCGTCGGCCAGCAGCAGATAGCGGCCATCGTCGCTGAAGCGCAACCCATGGGGGTAGCTGGCGCCGCGCAGCACGGCCTGCGGATTGCTCTGCGCGTGCAGTGCCGTTGCATAGGAGTAGAGCAGCACGCTCTGGGTATTGTGGCTGCTTACTGCCAGCCAGCGTCGCTCGCGATCGAGGCAGATGCCGTCGGGGATTTCCAACCATCTGCCCAGCAGCACCTCTTCCTCACTGAGTGCATAGGCGTTTGCTGCTACCACCGCATGACGTGATATTCGATGACTGAAGTTGCGACATACCAATAACTCACAGTGTTCGCCGTCGCGCCACGAGGCGACCACTGAGCCGGGTCCAAGCAGCTCTCGGTCGGTGCTGGGGAAGCTTTTCAGCAGGTTCAGTTGGCCCTGCGCTGCGCCGTCGCGCGGCGGCAGACGGAATAGGCATAGCTCGCCTTCGCGATTGGCCACCACCAGAGTGTCGTCGTCGATGAAGTCCAGGCCGTGTGGTGCGAGCAGATGATCTGACGACAGCTCGATGACCTGACTCAGGTGCACCTGCTTGCCTTTCGTAGTGGCCTGCACCTCGATGTCGAAAACGAATATCTGCGCCCGGAGGATGGCCGCCACAGCCAACCGCCGGCGATCAGGAGAGAAGCGTATGTCCTCGGTTCGACCTATGGCGGAGATGGCGTCAAGCACGTGCTGGGGGGCGGAGATGGCGAGGGGCATGGAAGGTTCCATCTGCTGGCTGTGTATCGCTATAGCTGTGCAGAAGATACAGGTCACAGGCGAGGCTGGATATGTGTCTGCTGCAGTTCCAGCGCCGCCTCCGCCGCCGTATTGGAGGCAGGCTCGCTTTAAGTTCTGGCCATGCAACGGCAGTGCTGAGTTAAGTGCTAACGATCAACATGGCTCGGACGCCAGAGCAAAAAAGTTGTCGGGTGGTGGGCTGGACTAAAGCAACCAGTGATGGTGTTAACACCAGACGCCGTTTGTTGGTACGCGGTGCCGGCATGTACGCAGATACCACGGTATGGACAGCTGAATTCTCTGTTGCGGCGAGAACCGCCCCTCGTCTCGTCGAGGGGCGGTTAGTCACTTAGCCTCGCGCACCGCGAACCCCTTCAGCCAGCGCCTGGCACAGGTCCAGTACGCCACTGATGGCCTGCTGGTCGTCTGCGGCATTGGCGATCTGGTCGATCAGCGCCGAGCCGACTACGACGCCTTCGGCCAGGCGGGCGATGGTCGCCGCGTGTTCCGGGGTGCGGATGCCGAAGCCGATGCACAGCGGCAGGTCGGTATGCCGGCGCAGGCGGGTTACGGCTTCCTGCACATGCTCGATGGTGGCCGAACCGGCGCCGGTAACGCCCGCTACCGAGACGTAATAAACGAAGCCCGAGCTGCCGTTGAGTACGGTGGGCAGGCGCTTGTCGTCGGTAGTCGGGGTGGTCAGGCGGATAAAGTCCAGGCCCGCTGCTTGCGCCGGGTCGCACAGATCGGGGTTATGTTCCGGCGGCAGGTCGACCACGATCAGGCCGTCGACACCGGACTCCTTGGCCTCGGCGATAAAGGCCGCGACGCCGTAGTGGTGGATCGGGTTGAAGTAGCCCATCAGCACCAGCGGAGTGGTCTGATCGCCGGCGCGAAACTCGCGCACCATCTGTAGGGTCTTGGCCAGGTTCTGCTTGGCGCCCAGTGCGCGGATGTTGGCCAGCTGGATCGCCGGGCCGTCGGCCATCGGGTCGGTGAACGGCATGCCCAGCTCGATCACATCGGCACCGGCCGCCGGCAAGCCCTTGAGGATGGCCAGGGACGCATCGTAGTTGGGGTCGCCGGCGGTGACGAAGGTCACCAGGGCGGCGCGGTTTTGTTCCTTCAGTTCGGCAAAGCGGCTTTGCAGGCGGCTCATCAGTGTTTCTCCTGCTTGGACTGTTCCATGTGGTGCATGACGGTCTGCATATCCTTGTCACCGCGGCCGGACAGGTTGATCACCATCAGATGATCCTTGGGCAGCTGCGGCGCACGTTTGAAGGCTTCGGCCAGGGCGTGGGCGCTTTCCAGGGCCGGGATGATGCCTTCCTGACGGCAGCAGGTGTGGAACGCGGCCAGGGCTTCGTCGTCGGTTACCGAGGTGTATTCGACGCGGCCGATATCATGCAACCAGGCGTGTTCCGGGCCGATGCCGGGGTAGTCGAGGCCGGCGGAAATCGAGTGGGCGTCGATGATCTGGCCGTCGTCGTCCTGCAGCAGGAAGGTGCGATTGCCGTGCAGCACGCCCGGTACGCCGCCGTTGAGGCTGGCCGCATGCTTGCCGGTGGCGATGCCGTAACCGGCGGCTTCGACGCCGACTATCTGTACGTCCTTGTCATCGAGGAAGGGGTGGAACAGGCCGATGGCGTTGGAGCCGCCACCGATGCAGGCGACCAGGCTGTCGGGCAGACGGCCTTCCTGGGCGAGGATCTGCTCGCGGGTTTCCTTGCCGATCACCGCCTGGAAGTCGCGCACCATCGCCGGGTACGGGTGCGGACCGGCCACGGTGCCGATCATGTAGAAGGTGTTGTCGACGTTGGTCACCCAGTCGCGCAGTGCCTCGTTCATCGCGTCTTTCAAGGTGCCGGTGCCGGCGACTACCGGAATCACGGTGGCGCCCAGCAGCTTCATGCGGAATACGTTGGCCTGCTGGCGATCGATGTCGGTGGTGCCCATGAAGATCACACACTCCATGCCGAAGCGTGCAGCCACGGTGGCAGTGGCCACGCCGTGCATGCCGGCGCCGGTCTCGGCGATGATGCGTTTCTTGCCCATGCGCCGGGCCAGCAGGGCCTGGCCGATGCAGTTGTTGATCTTGTGCGCGCCGGTGTGATTGAGCTCTTCGCGCTTGAAGTAGATCTTCGCCCCGCCGCACATCTCGGTCAGGCGCTCGGCGAAATACAGCGGGCTCGGCCGGCCGACGAAATCACGCTGGAAGTAGGCCAGTTCCTTCTGGAACTCGGGATCGAGCTTGGCCTTCTCGTACTCGGCGGCCAGGTCGTGGATCAGCGGCATCAGGGTTTCGGCGACGTACTGACCGCCAAAGTGGCCGAACAGGCCAGTGGCGTCTGGGCCGGTGCGCAGTGAAGTCATGGCGGAGCTCCTGTTTCTGCCCCCTCGCCCGCTGCTGAACGAGGGGCCTGGGGAGAGGGTATGGACGATGGCGCCATTCT
The DNA here is from genome assembly GCA_964518735.1 of uncultured Pseudomonas sp. Classification (GTDB taxonomy): domain Bacteria; phylum Pseudomonadota; class Gammaproteobacteria; order Pseudomonadales; family Pseudomonadaceae; genus Aquipseudomonas. Next base: position 37,005 of record CAZFKQ010000019.1, on the reverse strand, counting down.
ACCCCTGGCCGCTCACCTGAAAAGCGATTAGATTGCCGTAACACGTCAGAAAAACTCACAAATACCATGAGCCGAGAATTGCCCCCGCTGAATGCTCTGCGCGCCTTTGAGGCGGCTGCTCGCCTGCAGAGTGTCAGCCAGGCGGCGGATGAGCTGAGCGTAACCCATGGCGCGGTGAGCCGGCAGATCCGCGTGCTGGAGGAGCAGCTGGGTGTGGCCCTGTTCAGTAAGGACGGTCGCGGCGTAAAACTCACCGATGCTGGCGCCCGCCTGCGCGATGCGGCGGGCGAAGCCTTCGAGCGCCTGCGCAGCACCTGTGCCGAGCTGAAACAGCAGCAGGTTGATGCGCCGTTTGTCCTCGGTTGCCCCGGCAGCCTGCTGGCGCGCTGGTTTATTCCGCGCCTGGACCGGCTCAACCGCGAACTGCCTGAGCTGCGTCTGCAGCTCTCGGCCAGCGAGGGTGAGCTGGACCCGCGCCGCCCCGGCGTGGATGCCACCCTGTGCTTCGCCGAGCCGCCCTGGCCGGCAGATATGCAGGTGTTCGAGCTGGCGGCCGAGCGCATCGGCCCGGTGCTAAGTCCACGCTCGCCACGCTTTGCCGAGTTGGCCCAGGCGCCGGCCGGCGCTTTGCTGGACGAACCTTTGCTGCATACCGTGTCGCGCCCGCAGGCCTGGCCGCAGTGGGCGCGGGCGCAGCAACTGGATGCTACGCGTCTGCAGCTGGGCCAGGGTTTCGAGCACCTCTATTACCTGCTGGAGGCAGCGGCGGCCGGACTCGGTGTAGCCATCGCGCCGCAGCAATTGGTCGCCGACGACCTGGCCGGCGGCCGCCTGCTGGCACCCTGGGGCTTTGTCGAGACACCGGCACGGCTGGCCCTGTGGGTGCCGGCACGCGCCCGCGACAGCCGTGCCGAGCGCCTGGCTGGATGGCTGCGACAGGAACTGACCGGCTGATTCTCGACTAGCCTCAGGGGTGAACCGCTCTGCCTAAGGAGAAGCAGCATGTCCGATCACCACACCTATAAAAAGATCGAAGTCGTCGGCTCGTCGAAGACCAGCATCGAGGACGCAATCAGCAATGCCCTGGCCGAATGCGCCAAGTCCGTGCGCAATATGGACTGGTTTGAAGTCACCGAAACCCGCGGGCATATCGAGGGTGGCAAGGTCGGCCACTACCAGGTCACCCTGAAAGTCGGTTTCCGCATCGGCAATAGCTAGGATCCCGTTGCGGGCTTCGGCACACCCCTCTCCCCAGCCCTCTCCCGTGAACGGGAGAGGGGGCTATCCGTGTCTGCCCTGCAACGCTGTGGGGTGGTCGGCAAAGAACATCGTCAACAAGCTCCACGGCGTTGGCAGAAATCCCCCGCTCCTTGCGCTAGGCTGCCTGTGGTCTGGCAGCGTGGCGCTGGGGTTCGAACAAGAGCGCGCGCCCTTTCCGTCTGGGGGTAGATTGCCCCGCCATGGCTCGTTTGGGCCGTTTGTCTAACGAAGGAGCGTTAACCATGAAGCAACTGATCCTGGGCCTGGCCCTGTTTTCCCTGGCCGGCTCGGCCCTGGCGGCGGCCAAGCCGTGCGAGGAGCTGAAGGCGGAGATCGACGCCAAGCTCAAGGCCAAGGGCGTCGCCGCTTACAGCCTGGAAGTAGTGGACAAGGGCAGCGCCGGCGACAAGACCGTGGTCGGCACCTGCGAAGCCGGTAGCAAGGAAATTGTCTACCAGCGCGGCTGATTATCTGGCGGGACCGCAGGCCGGAGTTTCCGTCAGGGACTCCGGCTTTTTTGTTGTGGTGCCTAGCGTCTTCCCGAGTGTTTGTGCGGGAGCGGCTTGCGCCGCAAAAAAGGCCGAGTCAACCGCGCATCTGCCGATCCCAATGCGGCTCGGCGGCCAGCCGTTCGACCAGGAAATCCACCAGCGCACGCAGCGCCGGCAGCATCTGCCGCCGCGAGCCGTAGAGCGCATGGATGCCCAGAGCTTCTACCTCGTAGCCCGGCAACAGAGCCAGCAATTGCCCAGAGCGCAGCAGTGACGCGACCGAGTACAGCGGCTGCAGGCTGATGCCGGCGCCGGCCAGGGTGGCTTCCAGCAGTACGGTGGACTCGTTGGCGCTGATCGTGCCGCCGACAGGCACGCTGATAGGCTCTCCGGCGTGGCTGAACTGCCACAGGCTGCGGCCGAAGTAGGCGTAGGTCAGGCAGTTGTGCCGGGCCAGCTCCTGTGGCGTCTGCGGCGTGCCATGTCGGGTCAGATAGGCTGGTGCGGCGCACAGCACTGAGTGACAGGTGGCCAGGCGCCGGGCGATCAGGTTGGGATCGAGCTGGTTGCTGATGCGTACGGCCAGGTCGATACGCTCCTCCACCAGATTGACCGCCTGGCTGCTTACCTGCAGGTCCACCGCCACCCCCGGATAACGCTCGATGAAGGCCGCCACCGCCCGCGCCAGCCAGGCCTGAGCGAAGGACTGGCTGCTGGTGATGCGCAGCGTGCCGCTGGGCTTGTCGCTGGCGCGCTGGCCGGCGCTGTGCAAGTCATCGGCCACCGCCAGCATCTCGCGGCAGCGTGGCAACAGCTGCTCGCCTAGCCCGGTCAGGCTCAATTTGCGCGTGGTGCGATGCAGCAGGCGGGCACCAACCCAGTCCTCCAGCTCGCCCAGGTAGCGTGAGACCATCGCCCGCGACATGTCCAGGTGCTCGGCGGCGGCGGTCTGACTGCCACGTTCGACCACTTCGACGAAGACCCGGGCAGCGGTAAGTCGATCCATGATTAGCTCGATTGGTGCAATAGATAAGGACAGGTTAAGTGGCTTTTTGCACGCTTTCCAGCAACTAACATGGCCCTCGTCGAATCCATCATCCTCGAGACCAGCATGTTCAGTTCCCTTCGTTTGCGTTCGCTGTTCGCCGCCGGCCTGTTTGCCGTCGCCAACCTGGCCCAGGCCACCCAGCCGGCCCTTGAGTTACAGGTGTATAACCCCGGCGAGGCGGCGGTGTTCCCGGTCAGCTCCACCCTGATCAGCGGCAAGCGCGATGCTGTGCTGGTCGATGCGCAGTTCTCCAGCCAGCAGGCCGCCGAGCTGGTCAAACTGATCCACGCCAGCGGCAAGCGGCTGACCACCATTTACATCAGTCATGGCGACCCGGATTTCTACTTTGGTCTGCAGGCCCTCAAGCAGGCCTTCCCCCGGGCCCGCGTGGTCGCCACCGCCGCCACCATCGAACATATCCGCGCTACCCAGGCCGGCAAGCTGGCTTACTGGGGGCCGATCCTCAAGGACGGTGCGCCCAGCGCAGTGATCATGCCCGAGCCTTTGTCAGGTGACCGCCTGACTCTGGAGGGCCAGGAACTGCAGGTGATCGGCCTCGACCCCGAGCGCACCACACTGTGGATTCCCTTGCTCAAGGCGATCGTCGGCGGTGTGCTGGTGGATGCCGGCGAACATGTGTGGACGGCCGATACCCAGACTGCGCAATCGCGCCAGGACTGGCTGGCCATGCTGGCGCGCATCGAAGCGCTGCAACCCGAGGTGCTGGTGCCCGGCCATTACCTGGGTGACGTGCCGCACACCCTGGCCGCCCTGCAGTTCACCCGTGACTACCTGACCACCCTGGAAACCGAACTGGTCAAGACCAAGGACGCTGCCGCACTGATCGAGGCCATGCAGCGCCACTACCCCGGCCTGCCGGGCGAGTCCAGCCTGGAGCTGAGTGCCAAGGTGCTGAAAGGTGAAATGCAGTGGCCTTGAGCGCCCTGTACGAACGGTTCGATGCGTTGTGCGGCGGGTGCTAAGAACATTTTCAAAGTCTGCTGCGCGTCAGCCATGCTGCGTGTAGAGACAGATGCGGGCTGCTTTTGTCCCCTCTCCCGTTTACGGGAGACGACTGCATAGATGCAGGAGTTAGAGCGCCGCAGGAAGCCAAAGCCGAGGGTTGGGGCGAGGGTGTGTAGGCCAATACCCTCTCCCCCAGCCCCTCTCCCACAAGTGGGCGAGGGGAGTTACCGAGATCCGAAACAGACTCTCAGGCGCCACGCCCGCCGAAGCGCGGGGACGCCGCTGAGGTTAGGGTTGCCTTTGCCGCAGTCGGCCCCATAAAGGAAGGACGACCTCAGGAGGCTGTATGAGCAGGCTGTCCACCACCCCGATTTCCATCCTTGACCTGGCGCCGATGCGCGACGACGAGAGCGGCCCGGCGCCAGCCCTGCAACGCTCCCTGGCGCTGGCACAGCATGCCGAACGCCTGGGCTTCTCGCGCTACTGGGTGGCCGAGCACCACAACATGGAGGGGATCGCCAGCTCGGCCACTGCCGTGCTGCTCGGCTACCTGGCGGCCGGCACCACCACCCTGCGCCTGGGCTCCGGCGGCATCATGCTGCCCAACCATGCGCCGCTGGTGGTGGCTGAGCAGTTCGGCACCCTTGCCGCGCTGTATCCGGGGCGTATCGAACTGGGTCTCGGTCGTGCGCCGGGGGCCGATCAGCAGACCGCCCGCGCCTTGCGCCGCGACCGCCTGGGCAGCGCCGACGACTTTCCTCAGGATGTCGAGGAGCTGCAGGCCCTGCTCGGCCCGCGGCAGCCGGGGCAGCAGGTGATCGCCATGCCCGGCATGGACAGCAACGTGCCGCTCTGGCTGCTCGGCTCCAGCCTGTTCAGCGCCCAGTTGGCGGCGCAGAAAGGCCTGCCCTATGCCTTCGCCGCGCACTTCGCGCCGCGCTACCTGCACCAGGCGCTGCGCATCTACCGCGACAACTTCCAGCCCTCGGCCGTGCTCGACAAACCCTATGCGATGGTCGGCGTACCGCTGATCGCCGCGCCGACGGACGAAGAGGCCGAGTTCCTCGCCACCACCGCCTTCCAGCGAGTGCTAGCGCTGATGCGTGGGCAGAGTCTGGTGCTGCGCCCGCCGGTAGAAAGCATGGCCGGACGCTGGCAGCCCCATGAGCAGCAGGTGGTGGGCGATTTCCTCGGTCTGGCGGTGATCGGTGGGCCGGAGAAAGTGCGCGCGCGTCTGGAAATCCTGCTGGAGCAGACTGACGCCGACGAACTGATCTTTACCGGCGATCTGTACCAGCACGAGCATCGCCTGCGCAGCTTCGAGATTGTTGCCGGCTTGCGTTAAGGCAGGAGCTGGGCTGTAGGGTGGATCGCGCTCCATCGATCCGCCGAGCGGCGCCGTGGTGGATGAAAAAAGCGTCATCCACCCTACAGGTTTAGCCCGGATGCAATCCGGGAGCGGAGTTGCCTGCACTCCGGATTGCAGGGTACGCCGATAACTCTCACCTTATTGCCGTTGTAGGGTGGATCGCGCTCCATCGATCCACCGAGCGGCGCTGTGGTAGATGAAGAAAGCGTCATCCACCCTACAGGTGCAGCCCGGATGCAATCCGGCAGTGAAGTTGCCTATCCCCGGATTGCATCCGGGCTACGCAAGGTTCGCTGCCGGTCATTAACCAAAGGTGTTGCAGCGCAGCACTTTGGCTCGCGCCAGCACCTGGCGTTGGCCATCGTACAGCCAACCCTGGGCCTTGTACTGCAGTGGTCGGGCCTCGATGCGGTACTGCTGGCCGGCGGCGAAGCCGTCGTATTGCAGGCGCAGGTGGCAGGTCATCTGCAGCGGTTCGCTGTTGAAGTCACTGCCACCGCCGCCGCCCGCCACTTCGAACTGGAAGCGCACATCCAGCGTGTGGGCGCCGGGGCTGACCTGGAAGTAGCGGCCATCGCGGGTCTGTTTATCATCCAGCTTGTGCGCCATCAGGGTGTACCCGGCACTGGCGTACAGGCTAACCCAGGCCTGTTGTGGGTCAGGTGTGGGCAGCGGGCTGGCACAGGCCGCGAGGGTCAGCAGGGTAAGGAGAAAGAGTGGGCGCATGGTTGGTTGCTCCGGGCGGCAGATTTGCAGCATAGCGCTGATCAAACTGCGGTGCAGCGGCCTTCGCGCGTCTTGCCGGGCGCCGCTCATGTTGATCGTGGCGAGGTGAAAGGCATCCGGCTATTTCTCGCGGGTGGCGCATGGCAGGGGCAATGCAATAGGCTCGTGGGTATGCCCACGACTCATTCGCTCGCCATATTTGCCCGCATCAGCCAGCGCCTGGTACCTCTGCTGTGCGGCCTGCTGCTGAGCGGTTGCGCCAGCCTGGATTACTTTGGCCAGCTGGCCGCAGGCCAGTGGCAACTGCTGCAGGCGCGCGAGCCGGTCGGCGCGATCATCGCTGACCCGGCGCGCGACCCGCAGTTGCAGCGGCGCCTGGCCCTGGCCGAGCAGGCGCGCAGCTTCGCCAGCGCCGAGTTGGACCTACCGGACAACCGCAGCTACCGCCTGTATGCCGACCTGCAGCGGCCCTATGTAGTGTGGAATGTGTTCGCCACCGCCGAGCTGTCGCTGGCGCCGCTGACCCACTGCTTCCCCATCGCCGGCTGCGTGGCCTACCGCGGTTTCTACCAACAGGGCCGCGCCCGTGGCGCTGCCGCCCTGCTGCGCCAGGAAGGCCTGGATACCTATGTCGCCGGGATCGAGGCCTATTCAACCCTGGGCTGGTTCGATGACCCGATCCTCAGCAGCATGCTGCGTTGGGATGACGAGCACCTGGCCGCGGTGATCTTCCACGAACTGGCGCACCAGCAGCTGTATGTGCCGGACGACACCGCGTTCAACGAATCCTTCGCCAGCTTCGTCGAGCAGCAAGGTCTGCGTCAGTGGCGCGCCAGCCGTGGCCTGCCGGCACCGGACGGTGCTGGCGAGCGGCAGAAGCAGCAGTTCATCGCGCTGATCCTGGCCAGCCGCGCGCGCCTCGAGCAACTGTACGCCAGCCCACGCAGCGATGAACAGAAACGCCGGGGCAAGGCCGCCGAGTTCGCCCGCCTGCGCAGCGAATACCGCCAGCTGCGCGACAGCCAGTGGCACGGCGACCGGCGCTACGACGCCTGGATCGACGCGCCGCTGAACAATGCCAAGCTACTGCCCTTCGGCCTCTACGACCGCTGGGTGCCGGCTTTTGCTGCCCTGTTTGACCAGGCCGGCAGCGACTGGACAACCTTCTACGCGCGCGCCGCCGAGCTAGGCGAGTTGCCGGCCGAGCAACGCGATGCCCGGTTGAGCAGACTGACGGCGGGAAACTAGCGCGTTGGCTTGACCATCAGACGGCCTGCGGCCGGTACACCCAGCGCAAAATCAGGCGGGTCAGCGGCCAGAGCAGAGCCAGCAGTCCCAGGCCGGGCAGCGCCAGTAGCGCTTCGCTGAATAGCTCGTTGCCGCTCAGGGTGTACAGTGCGATGGCCACGGCCACCAGCACGAGGGCCAGCAACCAGAGCAGCGCACACAGCAGGCTGGCGAGAATCAGTCGGCCCGGGTTGCACTGGCGCAGCTGCTGCGGCAGACCACCCCAGGCGGCGGCGAAGACCAGCGCGGTATGCAGCAGGCCGGCTAGAAGGAGCAGGCTGTAGATCCAGGCACTGTCGTAGAAGAACAGCTGTTCCGGCAGCATGCTCACCAGTTTCAGGTAGATCACGGCAAAGCACAGGGCGAAGGCCAGAGCCGGCTCCCAGCGCGGAACCGGGCCCGCCGCGCCAGGCACGACGTGGCGGCGCAACAGATGCAGACTCAACCACAGCGGCAACAGGGTATCGAGGACGAACAGCAGCAGGTTGATCGGCTCGCTGACCAGCAGCTGGGCCAGGGTCGGTGACTCGAACCATTCGTAGGCCCACGACAACAGCTGTGACAACACCTGCCCCGCTACAAAACCCAGCACCAGCGACAGTACCAGCGCCATGCCGAAGAACAGCGCCAGCAGCTGCCGGTGGCGCACGAAGCCGGCAATGGCGTGGCGCTCTAGGTAGCTGCGACTCAGCAGCAGGACGGCGACGGCGCTGAGCAGCGCCCCTTCAACAAACGAGGCGAGGATTTGCGGCAGGTACTCCAGATAGCTGGCGAACATCTGCTCATCCTGCAGCAGCCACACGCTGAGCAGGCTGATCACAAAACCGATCAGGCTGATCAGCAGCGCCAGGCCCATAAAGGCAAAGGGCAGGGCAGATGCTCGGGCCGTTGGCGCTGTTGCGGGGGGTTGGCTGACGGGTAGGTCGAACGGGTTGGCGTGCACGGGAAGATCCTTTTCTGCTTGGAAGACGGCGCGCTGCCAGCATAGCCGGCAGGGTTGGCCGGCCATAGCCAGCCCGGTCGGCGGCGTGATACCGGTCACTCGGCCTGGTCGTAACCTTCGGCCAGGTGCAGGTCTTTCAGCTTCACGTAGTTGGCCGCGCTGTAGCTGAAGAAGGCGCGTTCCTTGTCTGTCAGCGCCCGCGCCTGCTTAACCGGGCTGCCGACATACAGGTAGCTGCTCTCCAGCACCTTGCCCGGCGGCACCAGCGAACCCGCGCCGATTACCACCTCGTCCTCTACTACGGCGCCGTCCATGACGATGCTGCCCATGCCGACCAGAATGCGGTTGCCCAGGGTGCAGCCGTGCAGGGTGACTTTGTGGCCGATGGTCACCTCGTCGCCGATCAGCAGCGGGTAGCCGTCCGGGTTGAACGGCCCGGCATGGGTGATATGCAGCACGCTGCCGTCCTGCACGCTGGTGCGCGCGCCGATGCGGATGCGGTGCATATCGCCGCGAATCAGGGCGAACGGCCACACCGAGCTGTCTTCGCCCAGTTCGACATCGCCGATGACCACGGACGAGCGGTCGACGAACACCCGCGCACCGAGCTGCGGGCTGATCCCCTGGTATTTACGAATCGCCACGATAGAAAGCTCCCAGGCTGCGGTTTGCCCCGATTGTAATTAACATGCAGGGCATTGCGGTTGTGAAATGCCGGCTGCGGCCCCATAACCGCTTCATGAATTCGTGCATCAAAGGTGCCTTGCCGTGTCCGCCAGCAACCCCCTCCTCCAAGATTTCGACCTGCCGCCCTACTCCGCGATCAAGCCCGAGCATGTCGAGCCAGCCATCGACAGCATTCTTGCTGACAGTCGTGCGGCACTGCTGTCCATCCTCGAAAGCCAGCGCGCCGCGCCAAGCTGGGACGGCCTGGTGCTGGCCCTGGACGAGCTGAACGCGCGCCTGGGCCGCGCCTGGAGCCCGGTCAGCCACCTCAATGCGGTGTGCAACAACGCCGAGCTGCGCGCGGCCTACGAGGCCTGCCTGCCCAAGTTGTCCGAATACTGGACCGAGATGGGCCAGAACAAGCCGCTGTTCGAGGCTTATGAGGCGCTGGCCAATAGCCCGGTTGCCGGCGGTTTCGACGTGGCGCAGAAGACCATCCTCGAACATGCCCTGCGCGATTTCCGCCTGTCCGGTATCGATCTGCCGGCCGCCGAGCAGAAGCGCTACGGCGAGATCCAGATGAAGCTGTCCGAGCTGACCAGCAAATTCTCCAACCAGCTGCTCGACGCCACCCAGGCCTGGACCAAGCACGTCACCGATGAAGCCGCCCTGGCCGGCCTCACCGACTCGGCCAAGGCGCAGATGCAGCAGGCTGCCGAAGCCAAGGGCCTGGACGGCTGGCTGATCAGCCTGGAGTTCCCCAGCTACTTCGCGGTGATGACTTACGCCGACGACCGCGCCCTGCGCGAAGAGCTGTATGCCGCCTACTGCACCCGCGCTTCCGACCAGGGGCCGAATGCCGGCCAGTTCGACAACGGCCCGCTGATGGCCGAGATCCTCGACCTGCGCCAGGAACTGGCCCGCCTGCTCGGTTTCGGCAATTACAGCGAGCTGTCGCTGGCCAGCAAGATGGCCGAAAATACCGACCAGGTTCTGCATTTTCTCCGCGACCTGGCCGTGCGCAGCAAGCCCTTCGCCGCCCAGGATCTGCAGGAACTGAAAGCCTTCGCTAAGGAGCAAGGCTGCGCCGATCTGCAGAGCTGGGACGTCGGCTACTACAGCGAGAAGCTGCGTGAGCAGCGCTACAGCATTTCCCAGGAGCAGGTACGCGCCTGGTTTCCCATCGACAAGGTGCTCAGTGGCCTGTTCGCCATTGTCGAGAAGCTCTACGGCATCCAGATCAAGGAGCTGTCCGGCTTCGATAGCTGGCATCCGGATGTGCGCCTGTTCGAGATTGAGGAGAACGGCCAGCACGTCGGGCGCTTCTTCTTCGACCTCTACGCCCGCGCCAACAAGCGCGGTGGCGCCTGGATGGATGGCGCCCGCGACAAGCGCCGCGCCGCCGATGGCAAGCTGGTCAGCCCGGTGGCCAACCTGGTGTGCAACTTCACCCCGGCCTCCCTCGGCAAACCGGCGCTGCTGACCCACGATGAAGTCACCACCCTGTTCCACGAGTTCGGTCATGGCCTGCATCACCTGCTGACCCGCGTCGAGCATGCCGGCGCCTCGGGCATCAACGGCGTGGCCTGGGATGCAGTCGAGCTGCCGAGCCAGTTCATGGAAAACTGGTGCTGGGAGCCCGAGGGCCTGGCGCTGATCTCCGGCCACTATGAAACCGGCGAGCCGCTACCGCAGGACCTGCTGGACAAGATGCTGGCGGCGAAGAACTTTCAGTCCGGGCTGATGATGGTGCGCCAGCTGGAGTTCTCGCTGTTCGACTTCGAGCTGCACGCCACGCATGGCGACGGTCGCAGCGTACTGGACGTGCTCGAAGGCATTCGCACTGAGGTTTCGGTACTGCGGCCACCGGCCTACAACCGCTTCGCCAACAGCTTCGCGCACATCTTCGCCGGCGGTTACGCGGCCGGTTACTACAGCTACAAATGGGCCGAGGTGCTGAGCGCCGATGCCTTCTCCAAGTTCGAGGAAGAGGGCGTGCTCAACCCGGCGACCGGCCGCGCCTTCCGCGAGGCGATCCTCGCTCGTGGCGGCTCGCAGGCGCCGATGCTGCTGTTCGTCGACTTCCGTGGCCGCGAGCCGAGCATCGATGCCCTGCTGCGCCACTCCGGCCTGAGCGGAGAAGCAGCATGAGCGACGCACCGGTGAATGTGGGCAAGAAGCGCTTTATCGCCGGCGCCGTGTGCCCGGCGTGCAGCGCCATGGACACCATTCAGATGTGGGACGTGGACGGCACTCCGAATCGCGAGTGCGTGGCCTGCGGCTTTGGCGACACCCTGGATGCCCAGGGCAACTCGATCCCCCGCGAGCTGCCGACCCGGGTCAACAAGGCTGCAGCCAAACCGACCAACCCCAAGGTGCAGGCGGTGCAGTTCTTCCCTAATCCGAAGCTGAAAAAATAGCCGGAAGTCATTTTTATAGATTCGGCCCGTAAATAGACTGATGGGTGTAGGAGCCAGCTTGCTGGCGATGCTCTTCGCGCCACGAATCGCCAGCAAGCTGGCTCTTACAGTAGTCGCGCGGTTAACCGGGCTGGATCAATGATCTCGCAGGGCGGGCGGGCCGTAAGAAGCCGGAGTAGGTGACCAGCCGTCGCCGGCGCTCTGGTCAAGCGGGTGCAAAACGAATACTGTTTTTATATACAGTATTCGTGAGCATCCAGTATGTCCTTCACCCTGCCACCCCGCGGTCGCGGCACCGCCAGCAATCCGCACAACCGCTTCGCGGCGCAGCGCATCATCGCCAGCGATGACGGCTGGTTCCAGGAAGTGCCGCCCAGCCGCGCCACCGAGGTGCGGGTGGAAATGGCCAAGAGCATCATCAGCCGCAACCAGTCGCCTGACTTGCCGTTCGACCGCTCGCTCAACCCTTATCGCGGCTGCGAACACGGCTGTATCTACTGTTACGCACGGCCCAGTCATGCCTACTGGGACCTATCGCCGGGCATCGACTTCGAAACCAAACTGATCGCCAAGCTCAATGCGCCGGCCCTGCTCGAACAGCAGCTGAGCAAGCCCGGCTACGTCTGCGCACCGATTGCCCTGGGCAGCAACACTGATCCGTATCAACCGATCGAACGCGAACACCAGTTGACCCGTCGCTGCCTGGAAGTGCTGCTGCGCTATGGCCACCCGCTGACCATCGTCACCAAGGGCGCGTTGATCCTGCGTGATCTCGACTTGCTGACTCAGCTGGCCGAGCGCCGCCTGGTCTCGGTGTACATCAGCCTGACCACCCTGGATGATGAGCTCAAGCGCATCCTCGAACCGCGCGCGGCAGCGCCTGCCGCGCGTTTACGGATGATCCGCGTACTGCGCGAGCAGCGTATTCCGGTGGGTGTGCTGTGTTCGCCGATGATTCCGATGATCAACGACATGGAGTTGGAAAGCCTGCTGGAGGCGGCCAAACAGTCTGGTGCACAGAGCGCCAACTACATGCTGCTGCGCCTGCCGCGCGAGGTGGCGCCGCTGTTCGAGGAATGGTTGCAGGCGCACCACCCGCAACGCGCCGAGCATGTGCTGAGCCTGATTCGCCAGAGCCGAGGCGGTGAGTTGTACGACAGCCGCTTCGGTCAGCGCTTTCGTGGCGAGGGCGTGTTCGCCGAGCTGCTGGCGCAGCGCTTTCAACTGGCACTCAAACGCCTGGGGCTGGCCCGGCGGGCTGACCTCAGTCTCGACTGCAGTCAGTTCGCGCCACCCGGTGGGCAGTTGTCCTTACTTTAATTTGTGACTCGTCAGCGCTGGCGTCTGTCCGCATGCCAGGTCGATAATCCGCCCAGCGCAACAGTTCAGCATGAGGTAGACGCAATGCCCTACAAGCACAACGCCATTCCCCTGCAGGCGCGCACCGCGCCGGAAAGCGCCGACGAGGCGCTGAATGCCATTGTTGGGGGCTTCAAGCGTTTTCGCCATGAGGTCTTCCCGCAACAGGAAGAGCTGTTCAAGGCCCTGGCCAGCGCGCAGAACCCGCGTGCCATGTTCATCACCTGTGCCGACTCGCGCATCGTCCCGGAGCTTATTACCCAAAGCTCGCCGGGCGATCTGTTCGTCACGCGCAATGTCGGCAACGTGGTGCCGTCCTATGGGCAGATGATGGGCGGCGTTTCCACGGCCATCGAGTACGCGGTACTGGCCCTGGGCGTGCAGCACATCATTGTCTGCGGCCATTCCGACTGCGGTGCGATGAAGGCGGTACTGGCCCCCGAGACACTCGCGAGCATGCCCACGGTCAAAGCCTGGCTGCGTCACAGCGAGGTAGCGCTCAAGGTGGTCGAGGAGAACTGTGGCTGCAGCGGCCACGATACCCTGAGCATCCTTACCGAAGAGAACGTCATCGCCCAGCTCAATCACCTGTGCACCCATCCCTCGGTGGCGGCCAGGGTGGCCAGCGGGCAGCTGTTCATCCACGGCTGGGTCTACGACATCGAGAGCAGCGCGATCCGTGCCTACGATGCCAAGAGCGGCGGCTTCCTGCCACTGGATGGCGAGGTGGTGCCGATGGCCACGCCCAAGGCGCGCTACCAGGCGCAGTGAAACCACAAGGCCCGCACATGCGGGCCTTGTTGCATCTGGCGCGTGGTCAGACGTTGGCGACTGTTGCTATGCCGGCAGGCCCAGTTCGACACCCAGCTGGCGCGACAGGCACGGCCAGTTCTGCCAGGCCGCCAAGGTCTGCGGACTGCTCAAGCGGGTTCGGTAATCCTGCACCGAGCTTTGCTGGAACACGCTGTCATCCAGCAGTCCTTCCATGGCGTGGTGCACCGCCTCATCCAGCTGGTTGGCGAACGGCTCGCCGATCAGCTGATGGGCGATCAGATTGGCTACGGTGGTGTCCAGCGGGATCAATGGCTGACCGAGGTGAGTGATGTAGCGGTCGTTGACCTCTTCGACCAATCGGTGGGCCAGGTAGGCCTCGTCGAGCAACGCATCGAGACCCTGATGGCCTTCCATGACGCTCGGCGGACGGACGAAGAACTGTTCGGCGAGTTTCAGTACCGGCTTCACCTGAGCCTCGATGCCGGCCTCGCGGGCCACGCTGTTGGCCGCATCGAGTACGTCTGGTACTTGTTCGATGTAAGCGGCGACAAAGCGCCCGAGTACACCGTGGGCATCGCTGTCTGGGAGTTGGATGGCCGGGTGCAGCTTGCCCAGTTGGGCCTGCAGCTGGTTGGCCAGTGCACCGCTATCGGCTTCATGGGCCTGTGCCTGTTGGATCTGTTCGCGCAGCGCGGTGGTATTCATGACGGCTCCTGTGATGAGGACATGAGTCAAACGAGAATTCACCTTAGCTGGCAAAGTCTGCCGGCTAAGACCAGATTGTCATAATTATTAAATATTTATTCTGACTCGCTATATAGCGCGCCCCGCTCTGCGCTGCATCCCTTGTCATCCGAGTCCTCCAGCCAGAGGCTAAAATTGAGCAGGCATTTTCCCGGCTGCGTTGTTATGTCGCAGAGGCTGTCTATACTCGAAATCGCAAGGCGTTACTGATGGAACCGGACGGGCTTCGGCACGGAGAGGTTTCGACAGCTTTTGCCAGCAGTATCGGCAGTCGATCCCTTTGCCGCGGGCTTTGCCGGCGGGATAACAAGAACAATTAAGGGGAACCCGCAATGATGCGACATCCACGAGTCTGGATGGGCCTCCTGCTGTGGTTGGCATTTGGCTCGGCGCAGGCCGAGTGGGCAGTGAATATGCTGCCAGGCGCCACCGAGGTCAGTCGTTCAGTCTTCGACCTGCACATGATCATTTTCTGGATCTGCGTCGTCATCGGCGTGGTGGTCTTCGGCGCCATGTTCTGGTCGATGATCATCCACCGTCGATCCACCGGCCAGGTCGCCGCTCACTTTCACGAAAGCACCACGGTGGAGATTCTCTGGACCGTAGTGCCTTTCGTCATTCTGGTAGTGATGGCGGTACCGGCAACCAAGACGCTGATCGACATCTACGACACGTCTGAGTCGGAGCTGGATATCCAGGTCACCGGCTACCAGTGGAAGTGGCATTACAAATACCTGGGCCAGGACGTCGAGTTCTTCAGCAACCTGGCGACACCATCGGCGCAGATTCACAACCAGGCCGAGAAGGGCGAGCACTATCTGCTCGAAGTCGACGAGCCGCTGGTAGTGCCGGTAGGCACCAAGGTGCGTTTCCTGATCACCGCCGCCGACGTCATCCACTCCTGGTGGGTGCCCGCGCTGGCGGTGAAGAAGGATGCCATCCCCGGCTTCGTCAACGAGTCCTGGACGCGCATCGATGAGCCCGGGATTTTCCGTGGTCAGTGCACCGAGCTGTGTGGCAAGGATCATGGCTTCATGCCGGTGGTGGTCGAGGCCAAGTCCAAGGAGGACTTTGCCATCTGGCTGGCCGAGCGCAAGGAGCAGGCCCTCAAGCTCAAGGAACTGACGAGCAAGGAGTGGACTTACGACGAGCTGATGGCGCGTGGTGAAAAGGCCTACAACACCTCCTGTGCCGCCTGTCACCAGGCCAGTGGCGAGGGCCTGCCGCCAATGTTCCCGGCTCTCAAAGGCTCGGCCATCGCTACCGGTCCGGCTGCCGGCCATATCGGCATTGTGGTCAACGGCAAACCGGGGACTGCCATGGCTGCTTTCGGCAAGCAGCTCTCGGAAGTCGATATCGCCGCGATCATCACCTACGAACGCAACGCCTGGGGCAATGCGGTAGGCGACATGGTCACGCCGAAAGACATCCTCGCGTTCAAACAGGCTCAGGAGTAAGGACATGAGTGCAGTGATCGACCACGGTCATGCCGGACATGACCATCACCACGGCCCGGCCAAGGGCCTGATGCGCTGGGTGTTGACCACCAACCACAAAGACATCGGCACCATGTACCTGTGGTTCAGCTTCGCCATGTTCCTGCTGGGTGGCAGCATGGCCATGGTGATCCGTGCCGAGCTGTTCCAGCCGGGCTTGCAGATCGTGCAGCCGGAATTCTTCAACCAGATGACCACCATGCACGGCCTGATCATGGTGTTCGGCGCGGTGATGCCGGCCTTCGTCGGCTTGGCCAACTGGATGATCCCGCTGATGGTCGGCGCGCCAGACATGGCTCTGCCACGGATGAACAACTTCAGCTTCTGGCTGCTGCCGGCGGCCTTCGGCCTGTTGGTCAGCACTTTGTTCACTGAGGGTGGCGGGCCGAACTTCGGCTGGACGTTCTATGCGCCGCTGTCGACCACCTATGCGCCGGAGTCGGTGACCTTCTTCATCTTCGCCGTCCACCTGATGGGCATCAGCTCGATCATGGGTGCGATCAACGTGATCGCCACCATCCTCAACCTGCGTGCTCCCGGCATGACCCTGATGAAGATGCCGCTGTTCGTCTGGACCTGGCTGATCACCGCCTTTCTGCTGATCGCGGTGATGCCGGTGCTGGCTGGTGTGGTGACCATGATGCTGATGGACATCCACTTCGGCACCAGCTTCTTCAGCGCGGCCGGTGGTGGTGACCCGGTGCTGTTCCAGCACGTGTTCTGGTTCTTCGGTCACCCCGAGGTGTACATCATGATCCTGCCGGCCTTTGGTGCGGTCAGCTCGATCATCCCGGCCTTCGCCCGTAAGCCGCTGTTCGGCTACACCTCGATGGTCTACGCGACCGCCTCGATCGCCTTCCTATCGTTCATCGTTTGGGCGCACCACATGTTCACCGTCGGTATCCCGCTCACCGGTGAGCTGTTCTTCATGTACGCCACCATGCTGATCGCCGTACCGACCGGGGTGAAGGTGTTCAACTGGGCCAGCACCATGTGGCAGGGCTCGATGACCTTCGAGACGCCGATGCTGTTCTCCGTGGCCTTCGTCATCCTGTTCACCATCGGCGGGTTCTCCGGGCTGATGCTGGCCATCGCCCCGGCGGACTTCCAGTACCACGACACCTACTTCGTGGTGGCGCATTTCCACTATGTGCTGGTGCCCGGCGCGATCTTCGGCATCTTCGCCTCGGCCTACTACTGGCTGCCCAAGTGGACCGGCCACATGTACGACGAGACCCTCGGCAAGCTGCATTTCTGGATGAGCTTCATCGGCATGAACCTGGCGTTCTTCCCGATGCACTTTGTCGGCCTGGCTGGCATGCCGCGGCGCATTCCGGATTACAACCTGCAGTTCGCCGACTTCAACATGCTCTCGTCGATCGGAGCCTTCACCTTCGGCGCTACCCAGTTTCTCTTCCTGTTCATCGTCATCAAGTGCATCCGTGGCGGCAAGCCCGCTCCGGCCAAGCCCTGGGATGGCGCCGAAGGGTTGGAGTGGACGGTGCCGTCGCCGGCGCCCTACCACACCTTCAGTACTCCGCCGGAAGTGAAGTAGGAGCCGCATCGTGAGCGAAGCCCTGGCAAACCGTCGTCTGATTCTTCGCCTGCTGGCGGTAGTGGTCGGTATGTTCGCTTTCGGTTTCGCTCTGGTGCCGATCTATGACGTGATGTGCCAGGCCTTCGGTATTAACGGCAAGACCGCCGGGGCCTATGACGGCACGCAGACGGTGGACGAGGCGCGGCAGGTGCGCGTGCAGTTCCTCGCCACCAATGCTGCCGGCATGGTCTGGGAGTTCAAACCCGTAGGCGACGAGCTGGCGGTACATCCGGGGGCGAGCAACGAGATGCTGTTCATTGCCCATAACCCGACCGACAAGCCGATGACTGCCCAGGCGATTCCCAGCGTGGCGCCGTCCAAGGCCGCTGCCTTCTTTCACAAAACCGAGTGTTTCTGCTTTACCCAGCAGGTGCTGCAGCCGGGCGAACGCATCGAGATGCCGGTGCGTTTTATCGTTGACCGCGATTTACCGGCCGATGTGAAGCACCTGACCCTGGCCTATACCCTGTTCGATATCACTGCGCGTAAACCGCCTGTCGCCCAGGCGACCCTTGCCCAGTCGGCTCCATAAGGAGAACAACAATGTCGAGTCACGAGCAGTACTACGTTCCCGCCCAGAGCAAGTGGCCAATCATCGCCACCCTGGGCATGCTGTTGACCGTCTACGGTCTCGGCACTTGGTTCAACGACCTCAAGGCCGAGCGCGCCGAGTCCAACGGCCCGCTGATCTTCTTCGTCGGCGGCCTGTTCCTCGCCTACATGCTGTTCGGCTGGTTCGGCGCGGTGATCAAGGAGAGTCGCGGCGGCCTGTACAGCCCGCAGATGGATCGCTCGTTCCGTTGGGGCATGAGCTGGTTCATCTTCTCCGAGGTGATGTTCTTCGCTGCCTTCTTCGGCGCGCTGTTCTACGTTCGCCACTTCGCCGGGCCCTGGCTCGGCGGCGAGGGCGCCAAGGGCGTCAGCAACATGCTCTGGGAGGGCTTCCAGTACAGCTGGCCGGCGCTGACCAACCCGGACTCCAAACTGTTCCCGCCGCCGAGCGCGGTGATCGATCCCTGGCACCTGCCGCTGATCAACACCATCCTGCTGGTCAGCTCCAGTTTCACCGTGACCTTTGCCCACCATGCGCTGAAGAAGAACAAGCGCGGCCCGCTCAAGGCCTGGCTAGCGCTGACCATCCTGCTGGGTGCGGCTTTCCTGGTGCTACAGGTCGAGGAATACATCGAGGCCTACACCGAACTGGGTCTGACCCTCGGCTCGGGCATCTATGGCGCGACCTTTTTCATGCTCACCGGTTTCCACGGTGCTCACGTGACCCTGGGGGCGATCATCCTCACGGTAATGCTGGTGCGCATCCTCAAGGGCCACTTCGACGGCGATAAGCACTTCGGCTTCGAGGCCGCCAGTTGGTACTGGCACTTCGTCGACGTGGTCTGGCTGGGGCTGTTTATCTTCGTCTACGTGCTTTGACCGAACTGGCTGGCGGCAGGCCAAGACCTGCCGCTACCAGGTGACATGACTGACCAATTGGCCGCTGTAGAAACCCCAGGCGATCAGCGCCACGGTCAGTGCGGTAAGAATCACCCGAACGCTCAGCGAATTGACCACTCGCGAGCCGTGGCCCTCGTCCTTGACCAGGAAGAACAGGCCGCTGAACAGGCTGACCAGGGTGGCCAGCAGCAAGAGGATGATCGCGGCCTTGAGCATGCGTGACTCCGGGGGATGGGGAATGTGCAGTTGCAGTATAGCCAGACGCGCAGCGGGTTCCGGGAGTCGCCGATGAGCGCCTTTCGCCCCGGCATTCTGCCCAGTGTGGTGGTGGCCCTGTTGCTGCCGCTGCTGGTGACGCTTGGCTTCTGGCAGCTGGCCCGAGCAGAGGAGAAGCGCGCCCTGCTGGCCAGCCACGAAACCCGGCAGAACGCGGCACCGATTAGCCTGACCGAGCTTGAGCAGCAGCGCGACCCGGCGCACACGCGTATCCGCTTGCAAGGACAGTTCGACGAGCAGCACAGCCTGTTGCTCGATAACCGTCAGCGCAATGGCCAGGTCGGCGTCGAGTTGCTGCAACCCTTCTATGACCAACCCAGCGGCCTGTGGCTGCTGGTCAACCGTGGCTGGCTGCCCTGGCCGGATCGGCGTACTCCACCGCAGTTCACCACCCCGCAGCAACCGCTGGAGCTGGTGGCGCAGGTCTATGTGCCGCCGGGCGCCAGCTTCCAGCTGCAGGGCGATGTGCCGGACAAGAGCTGGCCACGGCTGATTACCCTGGTCGAGCCGCAGCGTTTGTGGCAGCAGCTCGGTCGCGGCGGTCTGGCCTATGAAGTGCGGCTCGAGCCCGGCCCGGCTAGCTACCTGGCCGAATGGCCGGTGGTGGCCATGAGCCCGGACAAGCACACCGGCTACGCCGTGCAGTGGTTCGCCCTGGCGGCGGCACTCTGTGGCCTTTACCTCTATTTCGGATGGCGCAATGCGCGGGAGCAGCACGATGAGCACAACCATGAATCCCCCCAACAGCATTCCTGAGGTCGCCGTGCCGCGCCTGCGTGGACGCCTGCAACTGATCCTGCTGCTGCTGGTGGCGATCGGCCCGATGATCCTCGCCACTGCCATGTACCAGTGGCGCTTCTGGGTGCCGGATGCGCGCAACTACCATGGCGAGCTGATCGGCAACGGCCAGAGCCTGGCCGACCTCGGGGTTAGCGGTGCTACCCAGGCACGCTGGCAGATCCTGGTTACCGCGCCGCAGCAGTGCGCCGAAGATTGCCGCCAGTTGGTCTACACCGCCCGGCAGATCCAGATTGGTCTCAATCGCGATGCCACCCGCGCCAGCCATGGCCTGGCCGTTAGTAGCCCGTTGCCGGCCGATTACGACGCCCAGCTGCAGCGCGAGTATCCGCAGCTGGGTCGCTATGAGCTGGAGCTACCGGCCTATGAGAAGACCGCCAAAGGTGCCAGCGGGGCGCAGCTGTGGCTGGTCGATCCGCATGGCAACCTGGTGCTGCGTTACGACGCCACGACCAAGGGCAAGGCCATCCTCAATGACTTGCGCTTGCTCCTTAAACTGTCGCAGATCGGCTGAGAACCAGCTCATGATCTGCTGCGCGTCGGCCATGCCGCGTTGGAAGCGGGCTCAGAATGCTCATTTACACCTCGTAAACTGCGCTTCTTCGCCCGCTTCCGCCTTGCCTGGCTCTAGCTCGAAAGATCATGAACAGGTTCTGAACGCTCATCAGCCCAATAAAAACAAGAAGAGGCTTGCGCATGACTGAACGCACAACCCGCCCCGGTTACCGCCTGGCCCTGTTCGCCACCCTGTTGGCGGTAGTGGTGATCCTGCTCGGCGCCTATACCCGCCTGACCCACGCCGGTCTCGGTTGCCCGGACTGGCCGGGTTGCTATGGCTTTATCGGCGTACCGATGAGCGATCACAAACAAGCGCTGGCCGAAGCACGCTTTCCCGAGGCGCCGGTGGAAGTGGCCAAGGGTTGGTACGAAATGATCCACCGCTATTTTGCTGGAGCGCTTGGCCTGGTGATTCTCGGCCTGGCGGTGCAGGCCCTGCGCCGGCGCGACGAGCCGGGCCAGCCGCTCAAGCTGCCACTGTTGCTGCTCGGCGTGGTGATCGCCCAGGCTGCCTTCGGCATGTGGACCGTGACCCTCAAGCTCTGGCCACAGGTGGTTACCGCGCACCTGCTGGGCGGTTTCACCACGCTTTCGCTGCTCTTTCTCCTCACGCTGCGCCTGTCGGCTGCGCTACCGGTGCTGGCGCAGATTTCCCGACGACTGCGTGTGCTGGCGGGCGTGGCGCTGCTCCTGGTCATCGGGCAGATCGCTCTGGGTGGCTGGGTCAGCTCCAACTACGCGGCGGTGGCCTGTGTCGACCTGCCCACCTGCCATGGCGAATGGCTGCCGGCGATGGACTTCGCCAACGGCTTCCACCTGACCCAGCACATCGGCCCCAACTACCTCGGTGGCCAGCTCGACAGCGATGCGCGCACCGCCATTCACATGAGCCACCGTATCGGCGCCCTGCTGGTCACGTTGGTGCTGCTGGTTCTGGCCTGGCGCCTGCGCGCTGCTGACCAGGGCAAGCTGGCCGCCTTGCTGCTGCTGGCCCTGGCCGCGCAGGTCAGCCTGGGCATCAGCAATGTGCTGCTGCATCTGCCGCTGGCCGTCGCCGTCGCGCATAACGGCGGTGGCGCCGCCCTGCTGCTGGTGCTGGTGCTGATCAACTACCGCTTGCGTAGCGTTGCCGTAGCCGCGAGCACCGCTCGCCAATCTGCCGTCGTGCCGGCTGCTGCCGGTCTGGCCCAGGTCGGCAAATAATCATAAGGAGAGACCCCCATGGCTACTCTGCTGCAAACCCGCCAGGAGCACGCCAGCTGGCGCGACTACCTGGAACTGACCAAGCCGCGCGTGGTGCTGCTGATGCTGATCACATCCTTGGTCGGCATGTTCCTCGCCACCCGCGCCGGGGTGGCCTGGCCAGTGCTGATCTTCGGCAACCTCGGCATCGGCTTGTGTGCCGGCGCAGCGGCGGCGGTCAACCATGTGGTCGACCGGCGCATCGACTCGATCATGGCGCGTACCCACAAACGTCCGGTCACCGCCGGGCGCCTGCCGCCGGTGGCGGCGCTGGGCTTCGCCCTGCTGCTGGCGGTGGCGGGTATGGCCCTGCTGCTGACCTTCACCAACGAGCTGGCTGCCTGGCTGACCCTGGCCTCGCTGCTCGGTTACGCGGTGCTCTACACCGGTTTTCTCAAACGTGCCACTCCGCAGAACATCGTTATCGGTGGCCTGGCCGGTGCTGCGCCGCCGCTACTTGGCTGGGTCGCGGTCACCGGGCATATCAGCGCCGAGCCGCTGCTGCTGGTGCTGATCATCTTCGCCTGGACACCGCCGCATTTCTGGGCGCTGGCCATCCACCGCAAGGAGGAATACGCCAAGGCCGACATCCCCATGCTGCCAGTGACCCATGGCGAGCACTACACCAAGGTGCATATCCTGCTGTACACCGCCGTGATGATCGCCGTGACCCTGCTGCCCTACGCCATCCACATGAGCGGGCTGCTCTACCTCGCCTGCGCCGTGGTGCTCGGCGGGCGCTTTATGTTCTGGGCCGTGGTGCTGTACCGTGACAGCCGACCGCACGCGGCGATCAACACCTTCAAGTACAGTATCTGGTACCTGTTCCTGCTGTTTATCGCCCTCCTCGCCGACCATTACCTGTTGCTGAATCTATGACCCGAACGCAGAAAACCCTGTTTGTCCTCGTCGCCGCTGTGGCCCTGGTGCTCGGCCTTACCGTCAACAAGGTGCTCAACAGCAAGGGCGATGGCACCGACAAGGTCGCCCTGCTCGACGCCGGCATCGTCCTGCTGCCGCAGAGCCGCAGCCTGCCGGGCTTGTCACTGACCAACCAGGATGGTCAGGCGCAGGCCATGGACCAGCTCAAGGGCCAGTGGAGCCTGCTGTTCTTCGGCTACACCTTCTGCCCGGACATCTGCCCGGCTACCCTGGCCCAGCTGCGCCAGCTCAAGGGCATGTTGCCGGCCGAGACCCAGGCCCAGCTGCGCGTCGTGCTGGTGACGGTCGATCCGCACCGTGATAACGCTGAACAGTTGAAGAAATACCTGGGCTTCTTCGACCCGGCCTTCATGGGCCTGACCGGTGCCCAGGAGGATCTGCAGAAACTGGCTGGCGCGGTGAGCATTCCCTATATCCCGGCTGACACCAGCAAGGAAAACTACACCGTCGACCACAGCGGCAATCTGGTGATCATCGGCCCGGATGGCACCCAGCGCGGCTTTATCCGTGCGCCGCTGAACAACGACAAGTTGGCGGCGCAGTTGCCGGGTCTGCTCGGCGCGAAATAGCCGTAGCCCGGACTGGGCTGAAGCGTAGGTTGGATGGCGCTCCATCCATTCACCGTGGCGGCCTGATGGTGGATGAACAAAGCGTCATCCAACCTACGAAAAGCAGAGCAAGAAAAAGCCCGCTCATTGAGCGGGCTTTTTGTTGGGCGGGTGTCGGGCGATCAGAACGCCGGCACTACCGCGCCGTTGTATTTGTCGTTGATGAAGGCTTTGACTTCGGCGCTGTGCAGCGCCTTGGCCAGTTTCTGCAGGGCCACGTCGTTCTTGCTGGCTTCACGCACCACCAGGATGTTGACGTAAGGCGAGTCGCTGCCTTCGATCACCAGGGCATCCTTGGTCGGGTTGAGGCCGGCTTCCAGGGCGTAGTTGGTGTTGATCAGCGCCAGGTCGACCTGGGCCAGCACACGCGGCAGGGTGGCCGCTTCCAGCTCACGCACCTTGATTGCCTTGGGGTTCTCGGCGATGTCCTTGACGGTGGCGGTGATGCCGGCGCCGTCCTTGAGCTTGATCACGCCGGCCTTCTGCAGCAGCAGCAAGGCACGGCCGCCGTTGGTGGCGTCGTTGGGAATCACCACCTGGGCGCCTTCGTTCAGCTCGGCGAGGCTCTTGATCTTGCTCGAGTAGGCGCCAAAGGGTTCGACGTGCACGCCGGCAATGCTCACCAGCTTGGTGCCGCGCGAGGCATTGAATTCATCCAGGTACGGTTGGTGCTGGAAGAAGTTGGCGTCCAGGCGCTCTTCGGCCACTTGCACGTTCGGTTGCACGTAGTCGGTGAAGACTTTCACCTGCAGGTCGACGCCGTCCTTGGCCAGGGCCGGTTTGACGAATTCGAGGATCTCCGCGTGCGGCACGGCGGTGGCGGCGACGCGCAGGGTGTCGGCGGCCTGGGCGGCAGCGCTGGTCAGGGCGGCTGCGGTGGCCAGGGCAGTCAGCAGTTTCTTCATGGTTCAACTCCTTGTGGGATTTTGGCGCGGGGTCCCGTGGGTAACGGGTCGCCCGCTGTTCTATGGGGTAGGGCGAATTCAGTCAGCTATTTGCGCGAGCTTTTTATTTCCTTGAAAAATGCACCACCAGCTTGTCGCCGGCGGTCTGCAGGACCTGCACCAGCACCAGCAGGAGGATCACGGTCACCGCCATCACGTCCGGCTGGTAGCGCTGGTAGCCGTAGCGCACGGCCAGGTCGCCGAGGCCGCCGCCGCCGATCAGGCCGCTCATGGCGGTGTAGGACACCAGGGTAATGGCGGTCACGGTGGCGGCGGCGATCAGCCCCGGCAGCGCTTCCGGCAGCAGGGCGCGGAAGATGATCTGCAGGGTGGTGGCGCCCATGGCCTGGGTCGCCTCGATGATGCCGCGATCCACCTCGCGCAGGGCGGTCTCCACCAAGCGGGCGAAGAATGGCGTGGCGCCGACCACCAGCGGCGGAATGGCGCCGGCCACACCCAGCGAGGTGCCCGTAATCAGTACGGTCAGCGGGATCATCAGGATCAGCAGGATCACGAACGGCACCGAGCGCAGCACGTTGACCAGCAGCGACAGCACGGCGTACAGCGCGCGCTGCTCGAACATCTGCCGCGGCCCGGTGAGGAACAGCAGCACGCCCAGCGGCAGGCCGAGCAGCACGGTGAACAGCAGCGAGCCACCGAGCATGTTGAGGGTATCGAGGCTGGCGTAGCCGATCTCCTGCCAGTCGACATTGGGCAGCCAGCGGGCCAGCAGGGACTCGATCATCGCAGCACCTCCAGATGCACGTCGGCGGCAGTGAAGCGGGCGATGGCCGCATCGATATCGCCGCCGGTGAGGGCCAGAGTCAGCTGGCCGTAGGGGCTGTCCTTGATGCGGTCGATGCGCCCGGTGAGGATGCTGTAATCCACCCCGGTCTCGCGCGCCACGGTGCCCAGCAGCGGTGCGTAGGTGGCCTCACCCTGGAAGGTCAGCCGGAGGATGCGGCCCTGCACGTGGGCGAAGTCGTCGCGCTGCTCATCCTCGTCGATGTGCTCGTCTTCCTGGACGAAGCGTTTGGTGGTGGCGTGCTGCGGGTGCAGGAACACCTGGGCCACCGGGCCCTGCTCGACGATCTGTCCGCCGTCCATCACTGCCACTTGGTCGCAGACCCGGCGGATCACGTCCATCTCGTGGGTGATCAGCACAATGGTCAGGCCCAGTTCACAGTTGATCTCGGCCAGCAGCTGCAACACCTGCGCGGTGGTCTGCGGGTCGAGGGCGCTGGTGGCCTCGTCGCACAGCAGGATTTTCGGCCGGGTGGCCAGGGCGCGGGCGATGCCGACCCGCTGCTTCTGCCCGCCGGACAATTGCGCCGGGTACTTGTTGGCGTGCTCGCTCAGGCCGACGCGTGCCAGCAGTTCGGCCACCCGTTGGGCGATCGCGTCGCGGCTTAGCTCGCCGGCCAGTTGCAGGGGCATGGCGACGTTGGCGGCGACGGTCTTCGACGACAGCAGGTTGAAGTGCTGGAAGATCATCCCGACCTGCTGGCGGAAGCGGCGCAGGCCGTTGGCATCCAGCGCGGTGATGTCCTCGCCGTCGACCGTGATGCGGCCGCCGCTGGGTTCTTCCAGGCGATTGATCAGGCGCAGCAGGGTACTTTTGCCGGCGCCGGAGTGGCCGATCAGGCCGAAGACCTGTCCGGCCTCGATGCGCAGGTCGGTGGGCTGCAGGGCGGGCACATCGCGCCCGGCGACCCGATAGGTCTTGTTGACGTGGTGGAACTCGATCACGGAGCGAACCTTGTGGGTACGTGGGAGTGACTGCCGCCATCCGATGGGCGCGGCGACTCCTTCTAGCCTAGGCGGTTAGCCGAAAGCCGCGCATTTTAGCCGGTTTGTTTATGCGTTCTTAGTCTTTATTGGCCTGGATGCTGTTGAGTCAGGCATAAGAACAAAGCGGCCGCCAAGTCGGCGGCCATAGCCCGGACATAGTCCGGGAGGATAAGCCGCGCATTACTTCCGCGCGGCAAAGCGTTTTCTAGCTGCTGCTCTGCGGGCTCAGCACCAGCCGCGGTTCCTGATCTGGCTTGAGTACCGGGGAGAACTGCGGATTGAAGCCGGGTTCGAGTTTCTTGATTCGTGCCGAGAGCAGTGCGGCGACGAAGGGGTAATCCTTGGCTTCGCGTACTTGCAGGCGTACTGCGCAGTCGAAGGCCACTACATCGGCCGCCACGGCGTCGAGCAAGGTGCGCAGGCTGTCACGGTCGTTGGCATCGAGCATCGGCATGGGCACGCTGCTGCTGCTGGCAGTCGGATCGATAAGAAGTGCACGTGGCACTGCGGCCGCAGCAGCTTCGGCCGCTGCCGTCGCCTTGGCCGCGGCGAGCTTGGCGGCCTGTGCAGCAGCGGCTTCACGTTTGGCGACCGCTTGTTCTTCGGCCAGTTTCTGCTGGCGAGCACGCTCGGCTTCTTTCTGTGCCAGGGTGGCTTCCGCTTGCTGCAGGCGTTGCTCGACGTCAGTACGGCGTTCAGCGCTTGGCGCGGCTGCTGCTGCAACCTGAGGTTTGCTCACCGGTTTGGCGGGCACAACGGCAGCGGGCTTGGCGGCCGGTTTGCTGGTGCTGCCCTGGCTGGCCGCCAGGCTCTGTTCGTACTGGCCTTTCAGTCCGGGTGCCATGGCCATATACGGCTTGGCCTTGGCCAGAGACTGGCTGGCGGCGTCGGGATTCTGGGCAGCCAGCTGCTGCTGGCCCTGCTTCAGGTAGGCGCCGGCCAGCTCGCGCTGGTATTGCTCGATACGCACGTCATTCTTCTCGGTGCGTTGCTGCAGGGCGGCCAGGCTCTGCTCGGCGGCCTGCAGCTCGCCACGGCTGATCTGCGCGGAGACGCCATTAAAGCCCGTGACCAGCTCATCGGGGGTCCAGTATTCGGCATGGGCCTGGCCTAGCAGCAGGCTCAGCGCGAGCGTGGCGAGGGATTGCTTTTTGTTGAAATTCATTTTGTGACCGGCCGGTTCTGTATCGTTTCTGTTTGGGCAAAAAACGGCCAATACTAGCGGCCTCGACGCGGTAGTACAAAGCTCAACAGAAACAGGCCCGCAGCAGACACCACGATCGATGGCCCGGCAGGCGTGTCCTGATACCAGGAAAGGCTCAAGCCCGCGCCTACCGCGAGCATACCGAGCAAACTGGCACCAATGGCCATTTGCTCCGGGGTGCGTGCATGGCGCTGGGCGGCAGCGGCCGGAATGATCAGTAGCGAGGTGATCAGCAGCACGCCGACGATTTTCATTGCCACGGCGATGACCACGGCGATCAGCAGCATCAGCGCCAGTCGCAGGGCCGCCACAGGCAGGCCTTCGACCTGTGCCAATTCCTCATGCACGGTGATCGCCAGCAACTGGCGCCACAGCGGCACGAGCAGGGTCAGGACCAGAGCGGCGCCACCGATGATCCAGGCCAGGTCGCTGGGGCCGACGGCCAGCAGGTCACCGAACAGATAGGCCATCAGGTCGATGCGCACCTCGTCCATAAAGCTCAGCACCACCAGACCCAGCGACAGGGTGGTCGGCGCCAGAATGCCCAGCAAGGTGTCCGAGGCCAGCGGCTGACGTTGCTGCAAGGTCACCAGCAGCACTGCCAGCAGCAGACAACCGGCGGTCACCGCCAGGGTCGGGCTGACATCCAGCAGCAGGCCGAGGGCCACGCCGAGCAGGGCGGCATGCGACAGGGTGTCGCCGAAATAGGCCATGCGCCGCCAGACCACGAAGGAACCCAGCGGCCCGGCGACCAGCGCCAGGGCCAGGCCGGCGAGCAGCGCATTGAGAAGGAAATCGGGCATCAATGTTTGCATCCTGGGCCGTGCACATGTGCCGGGCCGTGAATGGTCAGGCCGGGTTGATCGACCACCGCGCCGTGCAGGTCATGGCTGTGGTCGTGGTTGTGGTGGTAGATAGCCAGGCTCTTGGCGTCCTGGCCGAACATCTCGACGAATACCGGGTCATTGCTCACCTGCTCCGGGTGGCCGGAGCAGCACACATGGCGATTCAGGCAGACCACCTGGTCGGTGGTGCTCATCACCAGGTGCAGGTCGTGGGAGACCATCAGTACGCCACAGCCGTGGCGGTCGCGCAGACGGGTGATCAGGCGGTATAGCTCGGCCTGGCCGGCCACGTCGACGCCCTGCACCGGTTCGTCGAGCACCAGCAGTTCGGGCTCGCGCAGCAAGGCGCGAGCCAGCAGCACGCGCTGCAGTTCGCCCCCGGAAATACCCTGCAGCGGGCTGTCGATCACCTGCTCGGCACCGACCTCGGCCAGTGCCGCCTGCGCGGCCACACGGTCGACCCCTGGCACCAGGCGCAGGAAGCGCAGCACCGAGAGTGGCAGGGTCGGGTCGACGTGCAGCTTCTGCGGCATATAACCGATGCGCAGGCGTGGCTTGCGCTGCACCCGACCGCTGTCAGGCTTGAGCAGGCCGAGCACGGCGCGCACCAGAGTGGTCTTGCCGGCGCCGTTGGGGCCGATCAGGGTAACGATCTCGCCGGCGCGCACGGTCAGTTGCACATCCTGCAGCACGGCCTGCCCACGGAAGCCGACGCCAACGCCATCAAGCTGGACCAAAACCTCGCTCATGCTGCCTCCGTGCAACTGGCGCACAGACCGACAATTTCCACGGTCTGGCTTTCCACCGCGAAGCCCACGGCCTTGGCCCCAGCGACAATCGCCTGGCTGATGCTCGGCAGCTCCAGTTCGATAGCGGTGTGGCAGCTACGGCAAATAAGGAACTGGCCCTGGTGTGCATGCTCCGGATGCACGCAACCGATAAAGGCGTTGAGCGAGGCGATGCGGTGCACCAGGCCGTTTTCCTGGAGGAAATCCAGCGCCCGATAGACGGTCGGTGGCGCAGCACGACGGCCATCTGCCTCGCTCAGCACGCCAAGGATGTCGTAGGCGCCGAGTGGCTTGTGGCTCTGCCAGACCAGCTCCAGCACGCGTTTGCGCAGGGCAGTCAGGCGCACGCCCTGCTTTGCGCAGAGTGCATCGGCTTCGGCCAGGGCGCTGCTGACGCAGTGCGAGTGGTCGTGCGGCAGGCAGGCCAGGGGCGTGTTGGCGGTGTGCGGTTTGAACATGACGAGGACGTCCGGGTGAAGAGACGTTATTCTATAACCCTTTGCCTGACGAGTGTTGCTGTCGTGTTGCGTCTGTCTGCTGTTGCCCTGCTTTGCCTGTTTTCCCTCTCCGCCCGCGCCGACGTGCAGCTGCTGACCAGCATCAAGCCGCTGCAGCTGATCGCCGCCGCCGTGCAGGAGGGCGTTGGCACGCCGGCTGTGCTGTTGCCGCCGGGCGCCTCGCCGCACCGTTTCGCCTTGCGCCCCTCGGATGTGCGCCGTGTGCAGAGTGCGTCCCTGCTGTACTGGATTGGCCCGGATATGGAAAGCTTCCTGCCGCGCGTTTTGCAGGGGCGCAGCTTGCCGAGCGTGGCGCTGCAGGACTTGCCGGGTCTGCAGTTGCGTCATTTCGGTGAAAGTGAACATGCCGCTGAGCATTCCGAGCATGAGCACGACGAGCATGTGGCAGAGACCAATGAGCACGATCACGATCATCGTCCTGGCACACTGGACGCCCACCTCTGGCTGCTGCCGCACAACGCCAGAGTGATCGCGACGAAGATGGCTGCCGACCTGGCTCAGGTCGATCCGGCCAATGCTGCTCGTTATCAGAGCAACCTTGCCGCCTTCGCCGAGCGTCTGGATGCCCTTGATCAGCGTCTGCACAGTCGTTTGGGCAAGCTCGCGGGCAAGCCCTATTTTGTCTTCCACGAGGCCTACGACTACTTCGAGGCTGCCTATGGCCTCAAGCACGCGGGCGTATTCAGCGTGGCCGCCGAGGTGCAGCCGGGGGCACGGCATGTCGCGGCGATGCGTGAGCGTCTGCAGGCGGCCGGGCCGAGTTGCGTGTTCAGCGAGCCGCCACTGCGCCCACGGCTGGCGCAAACCCTGAGCGCCGGCCTGCCGGTCAAACTGGCGGAAATGGATGCCCTGGGGAGCGAGGCGCAGAGCTACGAGCAGTTGCTGGAAGACTTGGCCAATGAGCTGGCCGGCTGCCTGGAAAGTCTGTAGGGGCGGGCGCATCTGGCTTCCGCCTCTGACTCTGCCGTCTGCGCCATTCTTTGTTGTACGCTGCGAGCCAGTCCGGTCTTTGCACTGACCTTCCGCTTGCTGCTGCGAGAGCAGTCATCTTTGTCAGGGATGAATCGTAATGCCCTTGAGTTGGAACGAGATCAAAAGCCGCGCTCTCGCGTTCTCCCGCGAATGGGCCGACGAAACCAGTGAAGACGCCGAAGCCAAAACCTTCTGGAATGATTTTTTCCATGTATTTGGTGTGAGTCGCCGCCGGGTAGCCAGCTTTGAGTCGCGGGTGAAGAAGGTTGATGGCAAGGACGGCTACATTGACCTGCTCTGGAAGGGCATGCTGCTGATCGAGCACAAGTCGCGCGGCAAAGACCTCGACCGTGCCTACGGGCAAGCACTGGATTACTTCCCCGGCCTGAAAGAGCGCGAACTGCCGAAATACCTGATTGTTTCTGACTTCGCCCGTTTTCGTTTATATGACCTCGACGACGGCAGTCAGCACGATTTTGCCCTGGCTGATTTGCATAAGTACGTGCGCCTGTTCGGTTTTATCTCCGGCTACCAGACCCACGTTATCCATGAGCAAGACCCGGTCAATATCAAGGCCGCCGAGCGCATGGGCAAGCTGCACGATCAGTTGCAGGCGGTGGGCTACGACGGCCATCCGCTGGAGCTGTATCTGGTGCGCCTGCTGTTTTGCCTGTTTGCCGAAGACACCGGCATCTTCGAGCGCCAGCAGTTTCAGGGCTACCTCGAACAGCGCACCAGCGAAGACGGCAGCGACCTGGGTGATCGCCTCGCCAGCCTGTTCCATAACCTCAACAGCCCCTCTGCCAAGCGCCTGAAAAACCTCGACGAACAGTTGGCGGCCTTCCCTTACATCAACGGCAAACTCTTTGCCGAGCAACTACCGCCGGCGGCGTTCGATGCAGCCATGCGCCAGAGCTTGCTTGACTGCTGCGCGTTGGATTGGTCGCGGATTTCCCCGGCAATTTTTGGCTCGCTGTTTCAGTCGATCATGGACAAACAGGCGCGGCGTAACCTGGGCGCGCACTACACCAGCGAAAAGAACATCCTCAAGCTGCTCAAGCCGCTGTTTCTCGATGAGCTGTGGGCCGAGTTCCACAAGGCCAAAAGCAACCGCAACAAGCTCTTCGAGTTTCACAACAAGCTGCGCAGCCTGACCTTCCTCGACCCGGCCTGTGGCTGCGGCAACTTCCTGGTAATTACCTACCGCGAGCTGCGCTTGCTGGAGCTGGAGGTGTTGCGCCAGTTGCACCTGCAAGCGCAGCAATCGGGGCAAACGGAAAACATCGCCACCCTGGTGCGCCTGGATGTGGATCAGTTCTACGGCATCGAGATCGAGGAGTTCCCGGCGCAAATCGCCCAGGTGGCCATGTGGCTGATGGATCACCAGATGAACCTGCAAGTGTCACAGGAGTTCGGTCTGTACTTCGCCCGGATCCCTTTGGCCGCCACGGCCCATATCGTTTGCGCCAATGCCCTGCAAATGGACTGGAACGAGCTGATTGCGGCGCAGAGCTTGAGCTACTTGCTGGGTAACCCGCCGTTTGTCGGTGCCAAGTTGCTCGATGATGGCCAGCGCAGTGACGTGGCGGCGGTGTTTAGCGGGATCAAAAACGCTGGCTTGCTGGATTTTGTCGCTGCTTGGTATGTCAAAGCCGCTGCCTATATGGCAGCCAAGCCCACGCTGCGTTGCGCCTTTGTCTCCACCAACTCGATCAGCCAGGGTGAGCAGGTGGGCGTGCTCTGGAGCTGGATGCTGGCGCGAGGGGTGAAAATCCACTTTGCCCACCGCACCTTTCAGTGGAACAGCGAAGCGCGCGGCAAGGCTGCCGTGCATTGCGTGATCATTGGCTTTGGCCTGGGCGATGTGGCGGAGAAGTGGCTGTTTGAATACGCCGATATCAAGGGCGAAGCGCAGGCGCTCAAGGCCGAAAATATCAACCCGTATCTCGTGGATGCGCCGGATCTGGTGCTGGATAACCGCAGCAAGCCGCTGTGCAACTCTCCTGCTATTGGCATTGGTAATAAGCCGATTGATGGCGGGCACTACCTGTTTAGCGACGATGAAAAGCAGCAGTTCCTTGCCCTGGAGCCGCAGGCCGCACCTTATTTTCGGCGCTGGCTGGGGGCCGATGAGTTTCTCAATGGCTACCACCGCTGGTGCCTGTGGCTGGGCGAATGCCTGCCTAATGAACTAAAGAAAATGCCGCTCGCGCTTAGGCGCGTCGAGGCCGTGCAACAAGTGCGACTGGCCAGCAAGAGCGCCCCGACCCGCAAGCTGGGGCAAACGCCGACGCGCTTTCATGTGGAAAATATCCCCACATCTGAATACTTGCTTGTACCGAGACATTCCTCTGAGTCGCGGATCTATTTACCTATTGGATTTATTGATCCGGGAACTCTAAGCGGGGACGCAAACTTGGTGATCGGCGACGGTTCTATTTACGTTTTTGGTGTCATGCAGTCGCTAATGCATAACGCTTGGATGCGTACAGTGTGCGGTCGAATTAAAAGCGACTATCGCTATTCAGCCGGCATTGTCTACAACAACTTTCCCTGGCCGGAACTATCAGAGATCGATGACCCCAAGCGCGCCACTAAACTGCGCGGCGCCATCGAAACCGCTGCCGAGGCAGTGTTAGCCGCCCGCGCGCAATTCCCCGAGGCGACCCTGGCCGATCTGTATGACCCGCTAAGCATGCCGCCGGCCCTACTCAAGGCTCATCAAGCTCTCGATAAAGCAGTGGATGCGGCCTACGGCAAAACTCGCTTTAACAGCGAAGCCGAGCGTGTGGCTTTTCTCTTCGACCTTTACTTGAGCTACAACCAGCGTTTAGCGGCCGACCAGCGTCCTGCCAAAAAAACTAGGAGGTCAACGCCGGTCGCGAATGACAGCGAGCTTGCCGTATGACCCTGGAAAACCAGCATCTCGACCGCAAGTCCCTGCGTAAGGTGACCGGCAAATCCGCCAGTTGGCAGGAACTGGCCTCTGATTGTGTCTGTTTCGCTAACAGTGCAGGCGGGAAGTTGCTGATCGGCATCGAAGACGGTGCTGAGTTACCACCCGCGGAACAACGGGTAGAGCCGGGGCTGCTGGATACTCTGCGTCGTCGAGTTCAAGAGCGCACGGTCAACGTCATCGTTGCTCCACTTCTGGTAACAGCCGAAAACGGCGGCCAGTACGTCGAGCTCACGGTAGCCAAGGCGTTCGGCGTTGCCTCCACCTCCGATGGTCGCTATTTCCTGCGGGTGGGCGACAGCTGCCAGCCGGTACTGGGTGATGATGTAATGCGCTTGCTTAACGAACGCCCCGGCGTGCCCTGGGAAGCGTTGAGTAACCTGCAGGTGCCACGCACAGCCGTCGACGCAGCTAAGCAAGCTGAGTTAGTGCAGCGCCTGCGCGCTTCGGATCGGGTCAAGTTGAACACCAAGGAAAAGAGCGATCCCGAACTGCTCGATCACTATGGTTTGGCCGATGGTGAATGGCTGACCAATCTCGGTGTACTAACCCTCGGCACAGCTCGTGATCGTGCTCGCCTCGGCACTGCGCCAATGGTGCAAGCGCTGAAATACGATGAGCACGGCGACAAGGTGAATAAGTGGTTGTGGGATGACTACCAGCAGTCGCCCATTGAGCTGGTGGATGCCATCTGGCGTGAGATCCCCGACTTTCGTGAAAGCTATGAACTGCCCGATGGCCTCTATCGTCAACATATCCCCGCTTTTGATGAGAGAGTGGTGCGTGAACTGTTGGTCAATGCCCTGGTACACCGCCCATATACCCAGCGCGGTGACATTTATCTGAACCTGCATCCGGATCGGCTTGAAGTGGTAAACCCTGGGCGCCTGCCGTTTGGCGTAACTCCCGGCAATATTCTGCACGCCAGCCGACGTCGTAACGACCGGATGGCCGTACTTTTCCACGATCTGAAAATGATGGAGAAGGAAGGTACTGGTTTCGACTTGATGTATGACGTGCAGCTATCCCAAGGTCGCCCTGCCCCCGAAACCAGCGAAGGACCGGACTCCGTGCGTGTCACCATTCGACGCCGCATCGTGCGCCCGGAAATGATCGGTTTGTTGAAAACTGTGGATGAGCGCTTCCAGCCTACTCGCCGCGAACGAATCACCCTTGGTCTACTGGCTCAGCACGAAAGCATGACTGCCAGTGAGTTGGCATCTGCCCTGGAAGTCAACTCAGCGGATGAGCTCAAGCCGTGGTTCGGTCGCCTGCGTGAGTGGCAATTGGTGAGTGAAAGCGGACGCACCAAGGCAACTCGCTACTTCGTCGCGCCAGAATGGCTGCGTGGCAGCGGTTTGGAGGGCAAAACGACCCTTACCCGTATAGAACCGCATCGGCTGCGCGCGCTGATTTTGGAAGATCTGCAGCGCTACCCTGGCTCATCCTCCAGCGAAATCAACGCCCGTATCGGTGGTGAAATCTCTAACCGTACTGTTAAGCGCGCATTGGATGAGCTGATTGAGCAGAAGCAGGTTCGTCGCGAGGGTGAGGTGCGCTGGCGGCGCTACTGGTTAGTCGAGCAGGTGAGCTGAAACTGCACCTCTCATAAAAGACAAAACCGGGTAAATCCTGCCCACTTATATTGGCTTTGTCTTTTAGGGTGTCCCTCAGTCCTAGGAAAATGGACTTGCCACTATTGGTCATACCTTGATGCTTTCCGAAGTATGTCCAATAGGAATGCCATGGTCGGTCATTTCATGTCTTGCTTTTGCGTAGCCCAAACGCACCTGTCGTGCGTGCTCAGAGCGCGAAGGGCAGCGCCAGGCTGACCTGCTGACGCTGCGCCAGGCGGCGTTGGAACTCGCCGGGATCCTTGACCAGCACATCACGGCCCTGAAAACGCCGCGCGGCGATCAGGCGTGACAGCCAGAAGCGCAGGCAGGCGATGCGCAGCATGGCCGGCCACAGCTCGGCTTCGCTGCGGGTGAATGGCCTTAGCGCAGCGTAGGCGCCGAGCAGGGCGCGGGCGCGCGGCAGGTCGAGGCTGTCGTCGGCCTGTGAGCACCAGTCGTTAAGGGTAATCGCCAGGTCGTAGAGCATCGGCCCGGAACAGGCGTTGTAGAAGTCGATCACCCCGGCCAGCTGGTTGCCATCGAACAGCGCGTTGTCGCGGAACAGGTCGGCGTGCAGGTTGGCCCGTGGCAAGGCGAGGATGCGTGCTTTCAGCTCAGCCACTTCATGCAGGCTGTCGCGCAGCAGCGGCAGCTGTTCGTCGTGCAGCTCCAGGGCCAGCATCGGCCCTTCTTCGAGCATCCAGTCGAGGCCGCGGTCGCTGCGTCGTTCGAGGATGTTGTCTCGTGTTGCCAGGTGTAGGCGTGCCAGCCAACTGCCAATTTCCGCGCAGTGATGGGCATTCGGCTGGCTGACATGCTTGCCGGCCAGGCGCGGCTGCAGGATCGCCGGTTTCTCCGCCAGCTCGCCCAGCGCTTCACCGCTTTGCATCGGCACCGCATAGGGCACCGGCAGACCGGCTTGATGCAGGCGCGCGAGCAGCTCGATAAAGAATGGCATGTCGGCCCGTGGGCCACGCTCGACCAGGGTCAGCACATATTCGCCCCCTTCCAGGCTGACGAAGAAGTTGCTGTTCTCGGTGCCGGCAGTGATGCCCTGGAAGTCCTTCAGCCGCCCCAGCCCGTAGGGCGCGAGAAAGGCTTCCAGTTCGTGGCGTTCCAGGGGGGTAAAGACCGACATGGCGCTGGCGTCCTGTGTTCAGAAACGGCGGGTTACCACTTAAAGATTTCCCAGGCCGGGATCAGCATGTCCGGGTTATCCGAGCGGATGAAGTTGCCATCGCTGCCATCGGCGCGCACCAGGAAGTAGGGCTTGCCATTTTTCGGGGTGACCTTGATAGCGTAGAGGAAGCCGTTCTGCCGGTATTCCTGAATGGTCTTGTCGCCGTCCTGGCGGATGGTCACGTCCGGGTCGCCGGTGACGGCGTCTTCGGCCAGGGCGAGCAGCGGACTGGCGGCCAGCACGGCGGCCAGGGTCAGGCGGGTAAGCATGCGCATGGTAACCTTGTCCTTTTCTTCAGGTTGGTGAAGCCATTCTAGCGCTCGCCCCCGGCAAAAGGTTGATCCTGCGCATGTCTAACGCTCCTCTGGTTCTGGTCGACGGTTCCTCTTACCTGTACCGCGCCTTCCATGCCCTGCCGCCGCTGGCTACCTCCAAGGGCCTGCAGACCGGCGCGGTGAAGGGCGTGTTGAACATGCTCAAGAGCCTGCGCAAGCAGTACCCGCAGAGCCCCTTTGCGGTGGTCTTTGACGCCAAGGGCGGGACTTTCCGCGACGCTCTGTTCGCCGAGTACAAGGCCAATCGTCCACCGATGCCGGACGAGCTGCGTGGCCAGGTCGAGCCGCTGCACGCCAGTGTGCGTGCATTGGGTTATCCGCTGCTGTGCGTCGAGGGCGTGGAGGCCGATGACGTGATCGGCACCCTGGCCCGGCAATGCGCCGCGCAGGGCCGCGACGTGGTCATCTCCACCGGCGACAAGGACATGGCGCAGCTGGTTTGCCCACACGTGACCCTGGTCAACACCATGACCGGTAGCGTCTACGACATCGCCGGAGTGCAGGAGAAGTTTGGTGTCGGCCCGGAGCTGATCATCGATTACCTGGCTCTGATGGGCGACAAGGTCGACAACATTCCCGGCGTACCGGGGGTTGGCGAGAAGACTGCCGTGGGCCTGCTGGCCGGTCTCGGCGGTGGCCTGGATGTTATCTACGCCAACCTCGACAAGGTGCCGGAGCTGCCGATTCGTGGGGCCAAGACCCTGCCGGCCAAGCTGCTCGAACATAAGGACATGGCGTACCTGTCCTACCAGTTGGCAACCATCAAGATCGATGTCGAGCTGAATATCGCCATCGACGACCTGCATCCGGGTGAGCCGGACCGGGCGGCCCTGG
>CAZFKQ010000018.1:0-79817 GCA_964518735.1 uncultured Pseudomonas sp. | reverse complement strand
ACCAGAGCTGCATCGTCACCCAGCGCGAAGTAGGTATCGATACCGAGTCTTTTGAGGTGGCGCTGAAGAACACCTTGCGCCAGGCGCCGGACGTGATTCTGATCGGCGAAGTACGGACCCGCGAGACTATGGATCACGCGGTGGCTTTCGCCGAAACCGGCCACTTGTGCCTGGCCACCCTGCACGCCAACAATGCCAACCAGGCGTTGGACCGGATCATCAACTTCTTCCCGGCTGACCGGCAGAATCAGGTGTGGATGGACCTGTCGCTCAACCTCAAGGCCATCGTCGCCCAGCAACTGGTGCCGACTCCGGATGGTAAGGGCCGCCGCGCGGTGATCGAGGTGTTGATCAATACCCCGCTGGCAGCCGACCTGATCCGCAAGGGCGAAGTGCACGAGCTCAAGTCGTTGATGAAGCGCTCCACCGAACAGGGCATGCAGACCTTCGACCAGGCGCTGTACAACCTCTACACCCAGGGCGAGATCACCTACGAAGATGCGTTGCTCTATGCCGACTCGGCGAACGATCTGCGCCTGATGATCAAACTCGGCTCGGAAACCGACGGTGATCACCTGACCAGCATGAGCCAGGGATTGAGCCTGGAAGTCAGTGAGGATGATCCAGGTCGGCGCTTCCGCTGACCCGCCCATCACTGTCGGTTCGATAGCGAATGGTTTTGCCAGAGCGCTGGGCCACGGCCAGGGCCTGGCCGTCGCGCTGCGCCCCGGCACGCGCCTGACTCATCAGTTGCGGAATCAGCGGCCCTTCCGGCAGGTTTTTCCAGAAGCGCACCGGCATGTTGTTCTCCAGCACCGTGCGATTCAGCCGCGCCGGGTTGAAGGTGCTGCCATAGTAGGCCAGCCATAGCTGCTGGCCTTCATCCCCCGGGGCCTGAGCCAGCTGTTGCCATTCCCGCGGGCAGTGCCTTTGGTGAATAAGTCGGCGGCCATCCCAGTACACGCCATCCTGCGGCGTGGCAATCAACCAGCTGTGCTGGCCCATGCGCTCGGCAAAATGCCCGCTGGCGCTGTGCAGAATGTCATGGGCCGGTTCGTGCCAGGCGACGAAGTCCGGGCCGTTCTGCACGCTGCAGGGCTGAAAGCGCAGAAAGGCATGCAGGTGATGGGCTTCGCGGCGCACGGCCTTGAGCCGTTTGTGCAGTTCGCTGCCGTCGGCATCCCCGGCCAGCATGGCGCTGCGCTCTCCGTGGCTAACCCGCCAGAGAATCCGGTAGAGCAGGCTCCAGCGCTCGGCGCAGCGATAGCGTGCCGCGCTTTCGAGCAGATCAAGCAACTGGCGCGGCACCCGTATAGCCGCTGCGGATGGTGGCATTGTCGGGCGGAGGAGGTTGGCAGTTGCGAACAAGTCGCTGTCTTCGTCGTCTGCGTACCAGTTGACCTGGTCGGCTACGATGCCCTGGTTCAACAGATCGCGCGCAACCTGGCGCCAGCCGGCAAAGCTGCCGTCGAAGCGAGCGCTGATCATCACCAGAGCGCCATCTGTGCCGGTGTTTCGCTCAACTGCTGGCGCAGTACGAACGACTCGCTGCCGGCCTGCAGAGGGCGGTAGTCCTGGGTGACGATAAAAGGCTTGGCCTTTTCCAGGGCACAACGCAGGCGGCTGACGTCCTCGAAACGGATACGCTTGTGTCGTCGCAAAGCCACCAGGCGTTTGGCGCTGAGTACGCCGATGCCAGGCACGCGGGCGATCAAACCGGGTTCTGCACGGTTCAGGTCGACCGGGAAGTGCTCGCGATTGGCCAGTGCCCAGGCCAGCTTGGGGTCGATATCCAGGGCCAGGTTGCCGGGTCCGCTGAGCAGCTCGCCGGCCTGAAAGCCATAGCCACGTAGAAGGAAGTCGGCCTGGTACAGGCGATGTTCGCGTAGTAGCGGCGGCGCCTCGAAGGGCACAGTCTTGGGGCTGTGCGGGATCGGGCTGAAGGCCGAGTAGTAGACCCTGCGCAGACGGTAGGCGCCATACAACGACTGCGCGGTGTGCAGGATGGTGCTGTCGTCGGTGGCATCGGCACCGACGATCATCTGCGTGCTCTGGCCGGCGGGGGCGAAGCGCGGAGCACGTTTCTCCGCGCGAGCCTCGCTCTCGCCCTGGTGGATCGAGTGCATGGCCTGCTTGATGGTGCCCACCTGTTTTTCCGGGGCCAGGCGAATCAGGCTGGTCTCGGTGGGCAGCTCGATGTTGACGCTGAGGCGGTCGGCATAGCGGCCGGCCTCGGCTATCAGCAGGGGATCGGCATCGGGAATGGTCTTCAGGTGGATGTAGCCGCGGAACTGGTGTTCTTCACGCAGCAATTTGGCGACGCGGATCAACTGCTCCATGGTGTAGTCGGCAGAGCGGATGATGCCCGAGCTGAGGAACAGCCCGCTGATGCAATTGCGTCGGTAGAAGTCCAGGGTCAGGGTCACCACCTCTTCGGGGGTGAAGCGCGCCCGTGGCACATCGCTGGAGCGACGGTTGACGCAATATTGGCAGTCATACAGGCAGAAGTTGGTCAGCAGGATCTTCAGCAGCGCCACGCAGCGCCCGTCCGGAGTGAAACTGTGGCAGATGCCCATGCCATTGGTGGCGCCGAGCCCGCTCTTGCCCTTCGAGCTGCGTTTCGGCGCGCCACTGCTGGCGCAGGACACGTCGTACTTGGCGGCATCGGCGAGGACGGTGAGCTTGTCGATCAGTTGCATGACACAATCCGTTAACTGTTTATATATACAGTATTGCGGATTACCCGGATCCGGCAAGGTAGAAGTTGTAACGCAATCGATTTCTCCTGCTCGCGAAACCTTGGGTAGAGTGTGGCGTCAGATAGATGCACATTGCGCAGGAGGCAGACATGCAGCGACAGGACACCCACAGCAAGCTGATTGGCTATTTACTCTGGATCTTCGGTTTTCTTGGCGCGCACCGGTTCTACTACGGCAAACCGGTGACCGGAACCATCTGGTTCTTTACCCTTGGCCTGTTCTTCATTGGCTGGATCATTGACCTGTTTCTGATTCCCAGCATGGATCGTGAGGCTGATCTGCGGTTCACGGCGGGGGATACCGACTACAACGTAGCCTGGATCCTGCTCACCTTCCTGGGGGCGCTCGGGGTGCACCGTATGTACCAAGGCAAGTGGATCACCGGCATTCTTTACCTGCTGACCTTGGGCTTTCTCGGTTTGGGTGTGCTCTACGACTTCTGGACGCTGAACACCCAGGTCTCCATCAAGAACGCCTCGCGCGCCTGAGGCCGAGCCACAAAAAAGCCCGCCGATTGGCGGGCTTTTGCTTTTCCGGGGTTCAGCTCTGATAGCTGATACGCCCGTCAACCAGGGTGTAGCGCACTTTGCCCGGCAGGCAGTGGCCGATGAACGGGCTGTTGCCACCCTTGGAATACCAGGTCTCGCCGGCCAGGGTCTGCCCCTCTGCGTCGAACAGCAGCAGGTCGGCCGGCGCGCCCACGGCCAGGCGGCCGGCGGGCAGGCGCAGGGCCTTGGCTGGACCGGCAGTCAGGCGCGCGAGCAGGGTCGGCAGGTCGAGCAGGCCGTCTTCCACCAGGGTCAGGGCCAGCGGCAGCAACAGCTCGACGCTGCTGATGCCCGGCTCGGTGGCACCGAACGGCGCCAGCTTGGCGTCGGCTTCGTGCGGTTGATGGTGGCTGGCGATGGCAGAGATCACCCCGGCTTTCAGTGCTTCGCGCAGGCCGTCGCGGTCCTGAGCGGCACGCAGCGGCGGTTGCACGTGGTAGAGACTGGAAAAGCCCTGCAGCGCTTCGTCGGTGAGGATCAGCTGGTACATCGCCACATCTGCGGTCACCGGCAGGCCGCGCGCCTGGGCCGCGGCAATCATTTCGGCACCACGGGCACTGGTCAGCTGGCTGAAGTGCGCGCGCACCCCGCTTTGCTCGACCAGCAGCAGATCGCGAGCCAGTGCCACGGTTTCGGCAGTTTCCGGAATGCCGGCGAGGCCGAGAAAACTGGCGGTTGGGCCTTCGTGAGCCAGGCCGCCATCGGCCAGGTCAGCGTCCTGGGCATGGAAGACCACGGTCAGGTCGAAGGTCGCCGCATATTCCAGGGCGCGGCGCAGGGTGCGGTTATTGGCAAAGGGGGCCAGGCCGTTGCCGAAGGCCACGCAGCCGGCATCACGCAGGGCCACCAGTTCAGCCAGCTGCTCGCCGCCCAGGCCTTTGGTCAGGGCGCCGATGGGGAAGACCTTGGCATGCCCGGCTTCCTGGGCCCGGTCGAGGATCAGCTCGGCCACGGCCGAGGTATCCAGCACTGGTTTGGTCAGTGGCGGGCAGCACAGGCTGGTGACACCACCGGCTGCGGCGGCCAGGGTTTCGCTGGCAATGCTGCCCTTGCGGCTGTAGCCCGGTTCGCGCAGGGCGGCGGAAAGGTCGACCAGGCCGGGACTGGCGATCAGGCCGCTGGCGTCGATGAGCTTGTCGGCGACGAAGCCGGCAGGTGCCTGGTCGATGGCGACGATCTTGCCGCCGTCGAGGTAGAGGTCACTGGCCTGGTCGAGACCACTGGCCGGGTCGATGACCCGGGCGCCGAAGATACGGGTACGCATCAGTTCTGCTCCTCGGCATTCAGTTGACGCTGGGTGGCCTGGCCGCTCATGGCCATCGACAGCACGGCCATGCGGATGG
Source organism: uncultured Pseudomonas sp. (assembly GCA_964518735.1). Classification (GTDB taxonomy): domain Bacteria; phylum Pseudomonadota; class Gammaproteobacteria; order Pseudomonadales; family Pseudomonadaceae; genus Aquipseudomonas. The sequence continues at coordinate 75,167 of CAZFKQ010000018.1, read as the reverse complement.
CGATGCCGTAGGTGACCTGATTGAGGATTACCGACTGCGGGCCGTCGGCCACCGCCGATTCGATCTCCACACCACGGTTGATCGGCCCGGGATGCATCACCAGGGCGTCCGGCTTGGCCAGCTTGAGGCGTTGCTCGGTGAGGCCGTAGAGGCGGTAGAACTCGCCTTCGCTGGGCAGCAGGCCGCCCTGCATGCGCTCGCGTTGCAGGCGCAGCATGATCACTACGTCGACGTCCTTGAGGCCGCTGGCCAGGTCGCTGTAGACCTTCACCCCGTACTGCTCGATGCCCACCGGCAGCAGGGTCTTCGGGCCGATCACACGGATATCCGGGCAGCCCAGGGTTTTCAGCGCCAGCATGTTGGAGCGCGCCACCCGCGAATGCAGGATGTCGCCGACGATGGCCACCGAGAGATTCTCGAAGCTGCCCTTGTGCCGCCGGATGGTGAGCATGTCGAGCATGCCCTGGGTCGGGTGCGCGTGCCGGCCGTCGCCACCGTTGATGATTGCCAGGTTGGGGCAGACGTGTTCGGCGATGAAGTGCGCCGCGCCGGAGTCGGCATGGCGCACGACGAAGATGTCGGCGGCCATGGCTTCGAGGTTGCGCAGGGTGTCGAACAGGGTCTCGCCCTTGCTGGTCGAGCTGGTCGACACATTGAGGCTGATCACGTCGGCAGACAGGCGCTGGGCGGCCAGCTCGAAGGTGGTGCGAGTGCGCGTGGAGTTCTCGAAGAACACGTTGCACACGGTCTTGCCGCGCAGCAGCGGGACTTTCTTGACCGCGCGGGCGCCGACTTCAAGGAAGGAATCGGCAGTGTCGAGGATTTCCGTCAGCAGCTCGCGGGGCAGGCCGTCGAGCGAGAGGAAGTGGCGCAGCTGGCCCTGGTCGTTGAGCTGCAGCGAGCGCTTGGCGTCGATAGGCATGGAGAATTCCTAGGCGGAAAGGCTTTGCAGCTCAAGGGCGAGCGGCGCGGGGCCGAGCAATTTTACCCGTTCGTTGGCTGCCAGGGCGAGCGTTGCGCCGAGTACATCGGCGTGGATTGGCAGCTCGCGGGCATTTAGGTCGAGCAAGCTGACCAGGATCACGCTGGCCGGCCGGCCGTAGTCGAACAGCTCGTTCAGCGCGGCGCGGATGGTGCGTCCGCTCATCAGTACGTCGTCAATCAGCACCAGGTGCTGGTCTTCGATATCGAACGGCAGCTCGGATGGGCGTACTTGGGGGTGCAGGCCGCTGCGGGTGAAGTCGTCGCGGTAGAAGGACACGTCCAGTGTGCCGAGAGGCTGGTCCAGGCCCAGTTCTGCCAGCAGGGCTTCCGCTACCCAGACGCCGCCGGTGCGGATGCCGATGAAGTGAGTCTGCTCGATGCCACGGCTGGCCAGCAGTTGCTGTAGCTCGGCGGCCATGCGCGGTAGCAGTTCGGCGGGGTTGGGCAGGGCCATGAGCGATCCTCGTGTGATTAGCAGGCGGTTGGTGATCCGCTCCAGCGTAGCGGTAGCGATTATCGGTCGACGGTAGGTGCCGGAATTTTACGGGTGCTCGGCCAGCCAGCCTTCCAGCAGCAGGGCTGCGGCCAGGGCGTCGACCGGGTTGTCTCGATAGCTACCGCCGCGCTGGCCCTGGGCCATGCGCTCACCCTTGGCTTCGTAGGTGGTCAGACGCTCGTCGTGGGTGAAAACCTGCAGGTTGAAACGACCGTTGAGGCGGCGGGCGAATTTCTCGGCGCGCTCGCTCATTTCGCTGGGCGTGCCGTCCATATTCAGCGGCAGGCCGACGACTATGGCGTCTGGTTGCCATTCCTTGATCAGGGCTTCGACCTTCTGCCAGTCGGGTACGCCATTCTGTGCCTTGAGCACGCACAACTCGCGGGCCTGGCCGGTGATCACCTGGCCAACGGCAACGCCGATCTGTTTGCTGCCGTAATCGAAACCGAGCAGCAGGCGCAGTGGTTTGTCTGTTGTGCTCATGCGTGGCCGGCCTGGGCACTGAGCAGGCTCAAGTTGACCCCGAGGCGAGCGGCGGCGGCCGTCAGGCGCTGGTCGAATGGCAGGTCGAAGAGAATGTCGGTCGCCGCTGGGCAGGTCAGCCAAGCGTTATCGACCAGCTCGGCTTCCAGCTGGCCAGCTTCCCAGCCGGCGTAGCCAAGGGTGATCAGATACTGCTGTGGCCCGCTGCCGTCGGCGATGGCGAACAGCACATCCTGTGAGGTCGACAGGGCTAGCTCGCCCAGCTCCAGGGTGGCCTGGAAGGTGGGGCCGCTTGGGTGCAGGACGAAGCCGCGATCGGTCTGCACGGGGCCGCCCGCAAAAATCGGCAGGCTCTGGCATAGAGCTGGCGGAGTATCGTCAGGGCGCAGCTGCTCAAGCACATCGGCCAGACTGAGGTCGTTCGGCCGGTTGATCACCAGGCCCATGGCGCCCTGTTCGTTGTGTTCGACCAGGTAGGTGACGGTTTGCGCAAAGTTCGGATCGGCCATGTGCGGCATGGCGATCAGAAAGTGGTGCTTGAGGTAGCTGGGCGCGGAATTCTTCATGGGCCTAGTTTCAAGCTTCGTGGCGCCGGCATCAAGTGTGGCGCGCTGTTGCGGCTCAGTTGCTGGAGAGGCGGTCGCCACGCTCGAAACGCCAGGTGCGGATGATTTCCAGGCGATCAAACTCTGCCATGTCGCCGGTGAACGGCGCATAGGGAGCGGCTAAACGCACGATGCGCAGGGCGGCCTGATCAAGCATCGGCTGGCCTGAGGGTTCGAGTACCTGTACTTCATACAGGGTGCCATCGCGGTTGATCGATACCAGCAGGCGCAAGCTGCCGTAGATGCGCTGGCGGCGGGCTTCTTCCGGGTAGTTGAGGTTGCCGACCCGTTCGACCTTCTTGCGCCACTCATCTTTGTACCAGGCACCCTTGTCGCGCATGGTGGATGCGGCATTCAGGCGATGGATTTTCGGCCTTTTGGCGTACTGCTGGATGTCCTGGGCCAGTTCGGCTTCCAGGCTGGCGATTTCCGCGGACAGTTGCGAACTGTCGAATACCGGCGCTGGTCGAGTGTCAGGCTCGGGTTTGGTGCGTTCGGTCTTGCTTGGGGTTTTCTGCTGCTGCGGGCTGCGGGTAACTATGGCAGCCTTGGGCGCGGCTTCCTGGCGCTGCGCCTGTGGTGGCGCGCTGGGCGGGGTGACGCGCTTGACCTGAGTGTCCTGGAAGACAGCCTGCTCGGTGGTCTTCGGTGCGGCCTTGTGTTCCAGGGTACCGCTGCCCTGTTGATTGTTCTGCGCCAGGTAGTCCGCGTCCTTGGGTTTGTCTTCACTCTTGAAGGTGGACAAGGTGATTTCCAGGCTCTTGCTCAGGGTGCCGGGCTTGGCCAGGGTAAAGCTGACGCCGAGGATTACGGCCAGGTGCAGGATGGTCGCGATGAGCAACGTGAAGCCCAGGCGATCCGCAGGGCGGACGCCGGAGCTGGGTAATACGGGTGGGGACGTGGCAGCGTTCATCAATGTTCGGCGGGCAGCAGATTGCCGCGCAGTCTGCCGACTTCGCGCTTCACGCTGCAAGTCTTGCGTCCAAAGCTGTTAGCTGGATCAAGCTTGTGCCGAGACTTTGGCGGTCGCCAGCTTGCTTTCGATGGCCTCCATCAGGCGTTCGCCGATGCGCGTGTCAAAGGCCTTGTCGATCTCGCGGATGCAGGTCGGGCTGGTCACGTTGATTTCGGTCAGGTGCTCACCGATCACGTCCAGGCCGACGAACAGCAGTCCTTTCTCGCGCAGTACCGGGCCGACTTGGGCCGCGATCCAGCGGTCGCGCTCGGTCAGCGGACGGGCTTCGCCGGTACCGCCGGCTGCCAGGTTGCCGCGGGTCTCGCCTTGCGCAGGAATGCGTGCCAGGCAGTAGGGGATGGGCTCGCCATCGATCATCAGGATGCGCTTGTCGCCGTCCTTGATGCCGGGCAGGTAGCCTTGCGCCATGCACTGCTGGGTGCCATGCGCGGTAAGGGTTTCGAGGATCACCGACAGATTGGGGTCGCCAGCGCGGTGGCGAAAGATCGAGGCGCCGCCCATGCCATCCAGGGGTTTGAGAATGATGTCACGCTGCGCTTCGGCAAACTCGCGCAGAATGTCGGCTCTGCGGCTGACCAGGGTTGGCGGCATGCAGTGGGGAAATTGGGTGGCGAATAGCTTTTCGTTGCAGTCGCGCAGACTCTGTGGACGGTTGACGATCAGCACGCCGGCGCGTTCGGCCTGCTCCAGCAGGTAAGTGGAGTAGACGAACTCGTTGTCGAAGGGCGGGTCCTTGCGCATCAGGATTACATCCAGCTCGCTTAGCGGGCTGTCCTGCTCGGCATCCAATGTGAACCACTGTTGCGGGTTGTCGAATACGCGCAGCGGCGCCATGCGGGCGCGGGCCTCGCCAGCGTTCTGGTAAAGATCTTTCTGCTCCATATAGAACAGCGACCAGCCGCGAGCCTGGGCGGCCAGCAGCATGGCCAGCGAGCTATCCTTCTTGAAGCTGATCTGGTCGATAGGATCCATAACGATCCCTAGGCGCACGCTCATCGGGGCAAACCTCCGCAGAAAAAAACCGGCAAAAAGGCCAGAGCGGCCATACTGAGATGCGCAAGGGTGGCGCTGGTGGCCTTGCCGGTCAAGGGAAACCCCGTAAAGCCGGGGCTTATAGATTGCATCTGGAGAGTGTGCTAAAAAGGCCCGACGATTGGGTCGCAGCCCGTCGGTGGCAGGGCCTCAGGCACACTGTATAACGTAAGAATAATGACTCACCGAGGCGATGGTAGGGCAGACATGGAACAGCATTCCGAGGGTTTGAAGGTCATGGTGATCGACGATTCGAAAACGATTCGTCGCACCGCTGAAACTCTACTGAAAAAAGTTGGATGTGAAGTCATCACGGCTGTTGATGGCTTTGATGCGCTGGCCAAGATCGCCGATACTCACCCGAGCATCATCTTCGTCGACATCATGATGCCGCGGCTCGATGGCTATCAGACCTGCGCCCTGATCAAGAACAACAGTGCTTTCAAATCCACCCCGGTGATCATGCTGTCCTCCAAGGATGGTCTGTTCGACAAGGCCAAGGGCCGAATTGTTGGCTCCGACCAGTACCTGACCAAGCCTTTCAGCAAGGAAGAGCTGCTCGGTGCCATTAAGACGCATGTCCCCGACTTCATTCCGGTGGAGCAAGCCTCCTGATTTCCGGCCACAAGCCGGTGAAGCCTATTCCGTATGGGGAACTCCATGGCTCGTATTTTGATTGTTGATGACTCTCCGACTGAAATGTACAAACTGACTGCCATGCTGGAAAAGCATGGTCATCAGGTGCTAAAGGCCGAAAATGGTGCCGATGGCGTCGCTCTGGCTCGTCAGGAAAAGCCTGATGCCGTGCTGATGGACATCGTTATGCCGGGCCTCAATGGCTTCCAGGCAACCCGCCAACTTACCAAGGATGCGGACACCAGCCACATCCCGGTGATCATCGTCACCACCAAGGATCAGGAAACCGACAAGGTCTGGGGCAAGCGCCAGGGTGCGCGTGACTACCTGACCAAGCCGGTCGATGAAGATACCTTGATGAAAACCCTGAATGCGGTATTGGCCGGCTAAGGCTGGCACAGTGCGCAGAGCCCTATAACAAGAAAAGGCCAAGGCCGGCATGTCGGACGCGCAATCTCCCTTTCAGCTCCTCGTACAGATCGACCAGCGTTGTCGGCTGCTGGCCGCCGGCCTGCCGTCCCAGCAGCAGGCCGTGCAGACCTGGAGCGGCATTGGCTTTCGCATGGGCGAGCGCTATTTCGTGGCGCCCATGGGGGAGATCGGCGAAGTTCTGCATGAGCCTCGGCATACCTTGCTACCGGGCGTGAAACATTGGGTCAAAGGCGTAGCTAATGTCCGGGGCAGGTTGCTGCCAGTGATGGACCTGTGCGGCTTCTTTGGCTCTGAGCTGTCGCCGTTGCGTAAGCAGCGGCGCGTATTGGTGGTCGACCACCAGGAAGTGTTCGCTGGGCTGACAGTCGATGAAGTGTTCGGCATGCAGCATTTCCCTGTGGACACCTTCTCCGAGCAGCTGCCACCGCTTGAAGCGGTTATCCAGCCTTTTATCCACGGCGTCTTCCAGCGCGAACAGCCCTGGCTGGTGTTTAGCCCGCATGCGTTGGCTCAACACCAGGGTTTTCTCGACGTGGCGATCTAAAGTTTTTCGGTTGGGTCGGCAGTTGCCGGCCTTTTGGCGTTACATGGGAACCGTAGTGCGGTCGGTCCAGGCGGGGGCCAGATAATGAAAAAAATCAATGCAGGCAATCTTTTGGTAGGTGTGCGCAGTAACACGCTGATCGCCGGACTGTTCATCGTCCTGATCATCTCCATCGTGTTGTTGTTCGCCAACTTCGCCTACCTCAACACCCAGTCGAACTACGACAAGGAATACATCAGCCACGCCGGTGAACTGCGCGTGCTGTCCCAGCGTATTGCGAAGAACGCCACCGAAGCGGCAACCGGCAAGGCTGAGGCCTTCCCGCTGCTGAAAGAGGCGCGTAACGGCTTCCAGGAGCGCTGGGGCTTCCTCACCGAGGGCAACGAAGCGAGCGGCTTGCCAGCGGCGCCAGCTTCGATGCAGGCCGAAATGGACGCAGTGCAGAAGGACTGGGATAGCCTGCGGCAAAACGCCGACGCCATTCTGGCCAGCGAGCAGACCGTTCTCTCGCTGCACCAGGTAGCGGCAACCCTGGCCGAAACCATTCCGCAGCTGCAGGTCGAATACGAAGAAGTCGTCGACATCCTGCTGCAGAGCGGTGCCCCCGCAGCTCAGGTTTCCGTGGCCCAGCGCCAGTCGCTGTTGGCCGAACGTATCCTCGGCTCGGTGAACAAGGTACTGGCCGGTGACGATGACTCGGTACAAGCCGCCGACATGTTCGGTCGTGACGCCAGCCTGTTCGGTCGCGTACTCAAGGCGATGACCGAAGGCAACGCCGCCATGGAAATCTCCCAGGTTACTGATCCTGATGCGCTCGAGCGTCTGGCCGAGATTTCCGAGCTGTTCCAGTTCGTTTCCGGTTCGGTGGACGAGATTCTGGAAACCTCGCCGGAACTGTTCCAGGTTCGTGAGTCCGCCAGCACCATCTTCAGCGAGTCGCAGACCCTGCTGGACAAAGCATCCGGTCTGACCGGTGGTTTCGAGAACCTGGCCACTGGACGTTACTTCAACACCCTGGCTGGTTATGTGCTGGGTGCTCTGGCATTGGCTTCAATCATCCTGATCGGTCTAGTGATGGTGCGTGAAACCAACCGCCGCCTTGCTTCGACCGCCGAGAAGAACGAACGCAACCAGTCCGCCATTCTGCGTCTGCTCGACGAAATCGCCGACCTCGCCGACGGTGACCTGACAGTAGCAGCGACGGTAACCGAAGACTTTACCGGTGCCATCGCCGACTCCATCAACTACTCGATCGACCAGCTGCGTGATCTGGTAGTGACGATTAACTCGACAGCTGTTCAGGTGGCCGCCGCCGCCCAGGAAACCCAGGCTACTGCGATGCACCTGGCCGAGGCTTCCGAGCACCAGGCTCAGGAAATTGCCGGTGCTTCTGCGGCGATCAACGAAATGGCCGTGTCGATTGACCAGGTATCGGCGAACGCCTCGGAATCCTCCGCGGTAGCGGAACGTTCCGTAGCCATCGCCAACAAGGGCAACGAAGTCGTACACAACACCATCACCGGCATGGATAACATCCGTGAGCAGATCCAGGACACCTCGAAGCGGATCAAACGCCTCGGTGAATCGTCCCAGGAGATCGGTGACATCGTTAGCCTGATTAACGACATTGCCGACCAGACCAACATCCTCGCCCTGAACGCCGCGATCCAGGCCTCCATGGCCGGTGATGCGGGCCGAGGCTTCGCCGTGGTAGCGGACGAAGTACAACGCCTCGCAGAACGTTCGTCTGCTGCAACCAAGCAGATCGAAGCGCTGGTTAAGACGATTCAGACCGACACCAACGAAGCGGTTATCTCCATGGAGCAGACCACTTCCGAAGTAGTGCGCGGTGCCCGTCTGGCGCAGGACGCCGGTGTGGCCCTGGAAGAAATTGAAAAGGTATCCAAGACCCTCGCGGCCTTGATCCAGAACATCTCCAACGCCGCCCGTCAGCAGGCTTCTTCGGCCGGCCATATCTCCAACACCATGAACGTGATCCAGGAGATCACCTCGCAGACTTCCGCCGGTACCACTGCCACCGCCAAGAGCATTGGTAACCTGGCCAAGATGGCCAGCGAGATGCGTAAGTCGGTGTCTGGCTTCACCCTGCCGGACGGTCAGGTCTGATCAGCGGAGGCGCAGCGGCCTGAGAGGGTCGCTGCCCAGGGTTCCCGGCCATGAGCGAGGGGCACGGCATGCAGCCAAGCGGCGTCTGGGCCTTGAAACCCCTGGCGGATATGTCACAGGCGGAGTTTCGTGACTGGCAGGCGCTGCTCGAAGAACGTACGGGCGTGGTGATCAACGAACAGCGTCGGGCTTTTCTGCAGACCAACCTGAGCGCACGCATGCGTGAGCTTGAGGTTACCGACTACGCCAGCTACTTCCGCATGGTCACTGATGGCCCGCGAGGAGCGGTGGAGTGGTCGACCTTGCTGGACCGCCTGACCGTACAGGAGACCCGCTTCTTTCGTCATCGTCCGTCCTTCGATGTGCTCGACAGCTATTTGCGTGGACGCCTGGCCACTGATCAACAGCAACAGCCTTGGGCGCTGTGGAGCGTGGGTTGTTCGAGTGGCGAAGAGCCTTACTCGATGGCCATCTGCGCGGCTGAGGTGCTGCGTAATAGTGAAAGTGCACAGCAGTTCGGGGTAACCGGGACCGATATCAGCCTGAATGCGTTGAGCAAGGCCCGTGAAGCCCGGTACGGCGCACGCAAGCTGGAACAAATGGATGCAGATCTTTGTGAGCGCTACTTCGCCACAGAGATTGATGGACGCTTCAAGGTAGTGCCGGATCTGGCGGCACGTATCTGTTTCGCCAGATTGAATGTGCTGGAACTGGGCAAGGCGCCCCTGACCGGCATGGACGTTATCTTCTGTCAGAACATGCTGATTTATTTTCGCCGCTGGCGGCGCCGCGAAATCCTCAACCGTCTGGCTGAACGCCTGGCGCCGGGGGGGTTGCTGGTCGTCGGAGTGGGGGAAGTGGTTGGTTGGCAGCATCCGGATCTGGTTCCGGTGGCCGACGAGCGTGTGCTGGCGTTTACCCGCAAGGGCTGAGAAAAAGAATGAGTGGAGTCGGTATGGGTGATCGGCACGACTATGTCGCCCTGGAGTGGGTCAAAGGCGAAATCGCGGAAACCCTGAAGCAGGCCCGCCAGGCCCTGGAGGCGTTCGTCGAGAACCCGCAGGACCCGACGCGCATGCGTTTCTGCCTGACCTATGTGCACCAGGTGCATGGCACCCTGCAGATGGTCGAGTTCTACGGCGCAGCTCTGCTGGCCGAGGAGATGGAGCAACTTGCCCAAGCCTTGATGGAAGGCCGCGTGAGCAATCAGGGCGAAGCCCTGGAAGTGCTGATGCAGGCCATCCTGCAGTTGCCGGCTTACCTGGAACGAATCCAGAGCGCCCGTCGCGACCTGCCGATGGTGGTGTTGCCGCTCCTTAACGACTTGCGCGCCGCTCGTGGCGAAAAGCTGCTGTCGGAAACCAGTCTGTTTTCCCCGGACCTGTCCGGTCGCCATCCGGCGCTGTCCCACGACTCCCTCGACAAGCTGCGCACCGCCGAGTTGCCGGCCTTGCTGCGCAAGTTGCGGCAGATGTTGCAGATGGCCCTGGTCGGAATCATCCGTAACCAGGACCTGGCGACCAACCTGGGCTACATGGCACGGGTGTTTGCACGTCTGGAGACTCTGTGCAAAGACGCGCCGCTCGGCTCGCTTTGGCAGATTGCTTCCGGCATGGTCGAAGGCCTGGCGAACGGCAGTGTGGTTAACGGCGCCTCGGTGCGCACTCTGCTGCGCCAGGTCGACAAGGAGCTCAAGCGCCTGCTCGAACAGGGTGCCGATGGCATCAATCAGGCCGCGCCGGATGATCTGGCGAAGAACCTGTTGTTCTACGTGGCCAAGGCACCTGCCCAGTCGCCACGTATTCGTGCCCTGAAAGAACAATATCGCCTCGATGATGCGTTGCCCGACAGCGACGTGGTCGACGAGGAGCGTGCCCGCCTGGCAGGCCCCGACCGTGATGCCATGCGCTCAGTGGTTGCTGCCCTTTGCGAAGAGCTGGTGCGGGTCAAGGACAGTCTCGATCTGTTCGTGCGCAGTGATCGCAAGCAGGTTGCTGACCTAGATGGTCTGCTTGCGCCGCTCAAACAGATCGCCGATACCCTGGCGGTGCTGGGTTTTGGCCAGCCGCGCAAGGTCATCGTTGATCAACTCGATGTGGTCCACAGCTTATCGGTTGGCCAGCGCGAGCCGAGTGATGCGGTGTTGATGGATGTAGCCGGGGCGCTGCTGTATGTCGAGGCGACGCTGGCTGGCATGGTTGGTCCGTCGGATGACCGTCAGGGTGAACAGAGCCATCTGCCAACTACCGATGTGGCACAGATTCACCAGCTTGTTATCAAAGAGGCACGGACTGGCCTGGAGCAGGCCAAGGACGCGATCATCGAGTTTATCGCCTCGCAGTGGAATCATGAGCATCTGGCGCGCGTTCCGGAGCTGTTGACCCAGGTCCGTGGCGGTCTGGCGATGATCCCTCTGACCCGCGCGGCTGCCCTGCTGCAAGCCTGCAACCGCTATATCCAGGAACAGCTGCTGGCGCGTAAGGCTGTACCCAACTGGCAAAATCTCGACACCCTGGCGGACGCCATCACCAGCGTGGAGTACTACCTCGAGCGCCTGGCCGAAGATCATGCCACGCAGGGCGACCTGATCCTTGATGTGGCCGAGGAAAGCCTCGATAGCCTGGGTTACCCGCTCAAGGAAAAGCCATCGATCCTTGATCGTGTCGAGCCGGCTGCTGAAACCTTTGCACCGCTGGCCGACCCATTGCATGACATTGAGGTGTTGGCTGCCGAACAGCCGCACCCTATTGCTGAGCCTGAGCCCGCGGAGGTTGAGTCTCTCGATCTTGAACCGTTGCCCGACGGGGGTTCCTTTACCCTGGATGAATTGAGCAGCGAGTTTGCCGCCCTCGAACAACCGGCCCCTGAAAGCGAATTGCTGGTGGCCGACGACAACTGGACCTTGGGTGAGGTTGCTGTTGGCGAGCAGGAAATCGGTACCGACTTCAGCCTTGATGCGCAGCAAGAGTTTGTCGAGTCTGAGCTGGCTGCCGAGCTGCCGAGCCTGGATCTTGAAGAGTTGCCGCCCCAGGGCGATGAGTCTGTTGTTGCCTCCAGCGAGTTGCAGCTGGAAGAGTTGAATCTCGATGAACTTGGCGACGAGCCACTGAGTTGGGACACGGCTGAAATCGCCGAAATGGATCTGCCGGAAGTCGAGTTGTCGAACGAGCCGTTCGCTGCCGAGGTTGCCGCCCCGACTGCCGACAAACCGCTGTCGATGGCTGATGTAATGGCCGCCCCGGTGCAGGCCATCAATCCGCCGGCTCAGGATGTACCGCCCAGCCTGTTGCCGCCGCCGGCCGATGAAGAGCCAGTAGATGAAGAGTTGCTGGAAGTCTTCGTCGAGGAAGTCGGCGAAGTGCTGGAAACCATTGCTGAGTATTTGCCCAAGTGGTGCGCGGATACCACCGATAAGGATGCTTTGACCGAGATCCGCCGGGCCTTCCATACCCTCAAGGGTAGTGGGCGCATGGTTCGTGCTCTGATCATCGGCGAGCTGGGTTGGTCGATTGAAAATCTCCTCAACCGCGTGCTTGACCGGAGTATCGAGGCCACTGCGCCGGTGCAACAGGTAGTCAAGGATGTGGTCGCGCTGATGCCGGCGCTGGTCGAAGAGTTTGCCGCGCACGCCCAGCGCCAGCGTGACGATGTCGATCTGCTCGCCGCTACCGCGCATGCCCTGGCACGCGGCCAGCAGCCGCCGAGCGGACCTGGCAAAGGGGCAGATGCTGAGGTTGAGTTGCCTGCGGACGAACTGTTGGAGGCTGAGGTCGATCAACTGCCCGCTCCGGTGCTCGTCGAGACAGCGCTCAGTGAGCTGGATGAAGCGCTGGACCCGCAGCTGCTGGATATTTTCCGCAATGAAGCAGAGACCCATCTGGACGCCCTGGTCGGTTTTCTCGCCGACTGTGCCCAGGAGTTGCCGCAACCGGTAACCGACGACCTGCAACGTGCCCTGCACACCCTCAAGGGCAGTGCGTACATGGCTGGTATCCTGCCGATTGCCGAGATTGCCACGCCACTGGAAAAGCTGGCCAAGGAGTTCAAGGCCAACCTGATCCCCATGGATCTGGCCGAAGCCGAATTGCTGCATCGTGCCGAGCAATTGTTCCGTGCCGGCCTGGATCAGCTGGAAAGCCATCCGTTGACGCCGATTCCCGGCGCGGCCGAATTGCTCGCCGATGTGCACAAGTTGCATCAGGAGCGTCTGGATACCGCTGACCAGGCGCGTCAGGACGAGCAGGGTGAAGCCCGTGACCCGCAACTGATTTCAATCTTCCTCGCCGAAGGCATGGATATCTTGCTGGATGCCGAGGATTTGCTGCACAAGTGGCGCGAGCATCCGAGCGAGCAGCAAGAGCTCAGTGCTCTGCTGGAAGAGTTGACCACCCTTGGTCGTGGCGCCGAAATGGCTGAGCTGCCACAGATCGACGAGTTGTGTCAGGCCCTGCTCACCTTGTATCAGGCCGTTCAGGAAGGCCGTCTGGCAATCAGCGAACGTTTCTTCAGTGAAGCCGAAGCCGCTCATGAAGTACTGATCGGCATGATGGATCAGGTCGCTGCGGGGTTGCAGGTCAGCACTCAGCCGGAGCAGGTTGCCGCACTGCAGGCTTTACTGGATGAGGCTATCGATCCGGCAGCTTTGGCGCTGCTTGAGCCTGATGCCGCTGCCAGCCTGGAAATTACCGAGCTTGAAAGCATCGAACTGGATGCTCTGCCCGACAACGAAGCACCGATTGCTCCGGATCCTGTTGAGCTTGAGCTGCCGGCTCAGGTCAGCGAGCCGGTGCCTGCGAGCAGGGGCATGCCGGAAGCTCTCGACGAGGAAATGGTCGAAATCTTCCTCGAAGAGGCGGTGGATATTCTGGAGAGCGCGGGCCAGGCTCTGGATCGCTGGCTTGCTGAACCGGATAACAGTCTGGCGCTGTCTTCCCTGCAGCGCGACCTACACACCCTCAAGGGTGGTGCACGGATGGCCGAGATTCGTGCCATCGGCGACTTGGCCCATGAGCTGGAGTCCCTCTACGAAGGACTGGTCGACCGGCGCTTCAGCTACTCACCCTACCTGGGTAGCCTGTTGCAGCAGAGCCATGATCGCCTGGCCGTCCTGCTCGAACAGTTGCAGGGCAATCGTCCCCTGGCCGACTCCAGTGCCCTGATTGAGGCGATTCGCAGCTTCCGTCAGAGCGGTGCGGCGCCAAGCTTGTCTGCTGCCGCGGTGGCTGTGCAGCCTGATCTCGAAGCCGAAGCCGAAGCCGAAGCCGAAGCCGAAGCCGAAGCCGAAGCCTTGCCTGAACTGCTGCTGGAAGAAGAGCCGGTTGAACTAAGCCTGGTGGAGAGTCCGCAGGTTAGCGAATCCGCCGAGTCGGCGGAAATGGATCTGGCCGAGCTGGCTGATGTGCAATTCACTGCACCGCAGCTGGATGAGCTGTCGGCGTCGGCTGACGACGAATGGCTGAGTGCCCCGGCCGAGGCTACCCCCTTTGTGCTCGAAGAGCCGCAGTTGGAGGATTTGCCGAGTCTTAGCGACAGCGAATGGTCAATGAATGGCGCCTTGCCGGAGCTGGGCAGCGAGCCGTTACAGCCTGATTCCGCACTGGAGGCGGAGGTCGTAGCGGCCGATCTGCCGGTCGATCCCTGGGCGGTGGATGCTACCGAGGTTCCTGGCGAACTGCCTCTAATTGAAGAAGAGCTGGATCTGCCTGGCGTGCCTGAGCCTGCACAGGCCGATGCCTGGGCCGTGACCGAGCTGCCTGAACTGCAGAGCAGTGAGCCGCCAGTCGACGCCCCTGCTGTGGTTGCGCCACCGAGCGTGGTGGATGACGAGCGTGATCCGGAGCTGGTGGAAATCTTCCTCGAAGAAGGTTTCGACATCATCGAAAGTGCTGGCGGTGCCCTGCAGCGCTGGATGGAGGATGTAGACAATACCCTTGAGGTCGAAGCCCTGCAGCGCGATCTGCACACCCTCAAGGGTGGTGCGCGAATGGCCGAGATTCGTGAAATCGGCGATCTGGCCCATGAGCTGGAATTTCTTTATGAAGGCGTCGGTGATGGTCGCCTGCGTGCCGCTCAGGATCTGTTTGGCCTGCTCCAGGCCTGCCATGATCGTCTGGCAGAAATGCTCGAGGCGGTACGAGATCAGCGCGCGGTGCCGGATGGCGAGGCGCTCATTGCCACCATCAAGCAATTTCGCGCCAATCCCGCCGAGCAACTGAGCATTCCTTCCAGTGTGCATTTGCAGCCGGCGGTGGAGGAAGACACCGCTGTTGAGTCGGAAATTCTCGACATCTTCCTTGAAGAAGGTGACGACCTGCTGGAAGCGATGGAAATTGCCCTTGGTCGGTGGGAGGGTAGCCGCGAGGATGGCTCGGCCATCGACGAGATGCTGCGCATCCTGCACACCCTCAAAGGTGGTGCACGTCTGGCTGGGCAGAAGCGTCTGGGCGATCTCAGCCACGACCTGGAGCAGCACCTGACCGAGGCCCTGCAGCAAGGCGCGCCCTGGCCGGATAGCCTGTTCCTTGATGTGCAGTCCGCTTTCGAAGGCTTGCAGAAGGAGCTCGATCAGCTGCGTCAACGCCTCGATGGCTCGTCGCAGATCGAAGTCACCGCACAAGCCACAGTGCCGAGCGAGCCGCAGACTCCGGCACCGATTACGCTCAATACCCCGTTGGTTGCTGCCAGCAGCCAGCCGCAAAATCAGCAGGAACGCCGTGTTCTGCCGTTTGTCCAGCGTGCCGCCGAAGCCGCCGCGGAAGCCGCCTCGCGCCGCGCTCCGCAGGAGCTGGTCAAGGTCCCGGCCGATCTGCTTGAAGGTCTGGTCAACCTGGCCGGTGAGACTTCAATCTTCCGCGGTCGGGTCGAGCAGCAGGTCAGTGACTTTGGCTTCACCCTCGGTGAGATGGAAGCCACCATCGAGCGGGTTCGCGATCAGCTGCGCCGCCTCGATATCGAAACTCAGGCACAGATTCTCAGCCGCTATCAGGCCGAGGCCGAACGTGCCGGCTACGAAGATTTCGACCCGCTGGAAATGGACCGGCACTCACAACTGCAGCAGCTGTCACGGGCGCTGTTCGAGTCCGCGTCTGACTTGCTCGATCTGAAGGAAACCCTGGCCACGCGTAACCGCGATGCCGAGACCCTGTTGTTGCAACAGGCGCGCGTCAACACCGAACTGCAGGAAGGTCTGATGCGCACCCGCATGGTGCCGTTTGATCGTCTGGTGCCGCGTCTGCGCCGTATCGTCCGGCAGGTCGCTGCGGAGCTGGGCAAGCAGGTCGAGTTCCATGTCGGCAACGCCGAAGGCGAGATGGATCGTACCGTTCTCGAGCGTATCGTCGCGCCGCTGGAGCATATGCTGCGCAACGCCGTCGACCACGGTATCGAACCGGCTGACCAGCGCCGCGCCAGTGGCAAGCCTGAGGTCGGCAACATCCGCCTGAGCCTGGGCCGTGAGGGTGGCGACATTCTCCTGACCCTGGCGGACGACGGTGGCGGCATTCGCCTTGAAGCGGTCCGCCGCAAAGCCATCGAACGTGGCCTGATGGATGCCGACTCCGACCTGTCCGACCACGAAATTCTGCAGTTCATTCTCGAGGCCGGGTTCTCCACCGCCGAGAAGGTCACACAGATTTCCGGGCGTGGCGTCGGCATGGACGTGGTGCACTCCGAGGTCAAGCAGCTTGGCGGCTCGATGAGTATCGAGTCGACGGTAGGCGAGGGTACCCGCTTCCTGATCCGCCTGCCGTTCACCGTGTCGGTCAACCGCGCGCTGATGGTAATGTCGGGCGAAGACCTGTATGCCATCCCGCTGAACACCATCGAAGGTATCGTGCGCGTTTCGCCGTACGAGCTGGAGGCCTACTACGCGCCGGATGCACCGCGCTTCGAGTACGCCGGTCAGGCCTACGAACTGAAGTACCTGGGCGACCTGCTCAATAACGGCCAGCAGCCCAAACTGATCGGCCAGAGCCTGCCGTTGCCGGTGATTCTGGTGCGCTCCAGTGAGCATGCTGTAGCGGTGCAGGTCGACAGTCTGGCGGGCTCGCGCGAAATCGTGGTGAAGAGCCTTGGCGTGCAGTTTGCTGCCGTGCATGGCATCTCCGGCGCGACCATCCTCGGGGATGGTCGCGTGGTGGTCATCCTCGACCTGCTGGCGACTATCCGCGTGCGTCATGCGCATTTGCTCGGCCAGTCGCAGCAGCCGCGCCTGGTCGGCCATGTGCCGCAGACTGCGGCGGAAATCGAAGCAGATCGGCCGACCCTGGTCATGGTGGTCGACGATTCGGTCACCGTGCGTAAGGTCACCAGCCGCTTGCTCGAACGTAACGGCATGAACGTACTGACAGCCAAGGACGGGGTCGACGCCATTGCCCAGCTGCAAGAGCACAAGCCCGACATCATGCTGCTGGACATCGAAATGCCGCGTATGGACGGTTTCGAAGTCGCCACCCTGGTGCGCCACGACGAACGCCTGAAAGACCTGCCGATCATCATGATCACCTCGCGAACCGGTGAGAAACACCGTGAGCGGGCGATGACGATTGGTGTCAACGAATACCTGGGCAAGCCTTACCAGGAATCCGATCTGCTCGAAAACATCCAGAAGTTGGTCAAGCGCCATGAGTGAGACTCGCACAGCTGCAAGGATTGCCGTGATTGCCGATACCTCGCTGCAGCGCCATGTGCTGCAGCAGGCGTTGTCCGGCAATGGATATCAAGTGGTGCTCAATAGCGACCCGGCCCGTCTCGACGAGGAGGCTCTGGCGGCCTGTGAGCCGGACCTGTGGCTGGTGGACTTGGCGCAGTCTGAGGACTCGCCGCTGGTTGATAATCTGCTCGAACGCTCCAACGCGCCGGTGCTGTTTGGCGAGGGCCATGCCCCGGAGCGTCATTCGGAAAATTACCCACGCTGGGAGCGCAGCCTGTTCGGCAAGCTCAAGCGTCTGGTCGGTGATCCGGCCCAGGCCATTGGTCCGGGCCTCGAAGCCCTGCTCGCCGAGGCCCAGCGCCCCGGTCGCCTGGAACTGCCCGCCGCCTTGGCAGATACCCCACTGGTGGCCGGTGAACCGGCACGTCAGGTGTGGTTGCTGGCTGCCTCGCTGGGTGGCCCGGAGGCGGTCAAAGCCTTTCTGGATGCCCTGCCTGGCGGTTTGCCGATCGGTTTCGTGTATGCCCAGCATATCGCTGCCAGTTTCGAAAGTGCGCTGCCGCAGGCCGTTGGCCGGCATAGCCAGTGGCATGTCAATCCGGTGCGCCAGGCTGACCAGATCCGCTGCGGTGAGGTGGTGGTAGCACCGGTTGCCCACGAATTGGGCTTTGCTGAGAACGGCGCTATGCAGGTCTCTGATCGCCCCTGGCCGGAACCCTACAGCCCATCCATCGACCAGATGATGCTCAATCTGGCCCAGCATTTCGGTGCTCACTGTGGCGTGATCGCTTTCAGTGGCATGGGCAGCGATGGCAGCGCCGCTGCGGCCTATGTCCGCCGCCAGGGTGGTGCGATCTGGACCCAGCGTGCCGACAGTTGCGCCTGCCCGAGTATGCCCGACAGTCTGCGCGAGGGCGGCTATAGCGCTCTCAGCGGTGACCCACGCGAGCTGGCCATGGCGCTAGTGAACCATCTGGCCGAACAGTGCGCCTGACGCACGCTGCGCCTTTGTAAGGATTGATCCATGAGCCAAGCCATTAGCACCGCCAGCAATACCAGCAACCTCACGGCTTTGCTGGTACCGCTGGCCGATCGTACTCTGTTGCTGCCCAACGTGGCGCTGGCGGAACTGATTCCGTACCGTGCACCGCAGGCCACCCCGGGGCTGCCGGCCTGGTTTCTCGGCCAGGTGGCCTGGCGTGATCTGCAATTGCCACTGTTGTCCTTCGAGGCGGCCTCCAATGGTCAGCCACAGATAGGTCCCGGTGTGCGAGTGGCGGTACTCAATGCGCTCGGTGGGCGCGACAAGGTCAAGTTCATCGCCTTGCTGGTACAGGGCATCCCGCGTTCGCTGAAGGTTGACGGCCATCTGGCCCGCGCCAGTGACCCGCTGGCGCCATTGGAGCTGGATGCGGTGCAACTTGGCGAGGCAGTGGTGAAGATTCCGGATCTGATCGGTCTGGAGCAGAAACTGGCGGATGCCGGGTTGATCTGAGCCGCGCAGCGTGCCCATGCAAAAACCCGCTTCGGCGGGTTTTTTGTGCGTGTGATATGGGGGCTGCAGCCAGGTTGGGGCCGACCTTGGGCAGGTGCTTAGAAGTCGCCCCACAGCTGCTGCGCCACACTCAGCGCGACCACCGGTGCGGTCTCCGTGCGCAGCACCCGTGGGCCGAGGCGGGCGGCGTGGAAGCCGGCGGCCTTGGCCTGTGCCACTTCGGCATCGGACAGGCCGCCTTCCGGGCCGATCAGGAAGGCCAGGGTGCCGGGTTTGGCGTGGCTGGCCAGCGGCTCGGCCACTGGGTGCAGCACCAGCTTGAGCTCGGCTTCGCTCTGTTGCAGCCAGTCAGCCAGCAATACCGGCGAATGGATCAGCGGCACGACCGAGCGCCCGCACTGCTCGCAGGCGCTGATTGCCACCTGACGCCAGTGGGCCAGGCGCTTGTCGGCGCGTTCGTCCTTGAGGCGCACTTCACAGCGTTCGGAAACGATCGGGGTGATCACCGCAGCACCCAGCTCGGTGGCTTTCTGGATCGCCCAGTCCATGCGTTCACCACGCGACAGACCCTGGCCCAGGTGCACACGCAATGGTGACTCGGGCTGCCCGGTTAACTGCTCGCGCAGTTCGACGCGCACGTTCTTCTTGCCCACTTCGATCAGCTCGCCGAGAAACTCCTGGCCACTGCCATCGAACAGCTGCACGGCATCGCCAACAGCGTGGCGCAATACGCGACCGATATAGTGCGCCTGGGTTTCCGGCAACTCGTGCTGGCCGAGGGAGAGCGGGGCGTCGATAAAGAAGCGGGAGAGGCGCATGGGACGAGAACCTGGGACAGAGGCGCGAATTTTAGCGGCGGGACCTCACTGGGGGTAGGGTGGGCGGCGATTTATCCGTCCACCAATCAGGCCGCTCGGTGGATGAGCAGCGCGTCATCCAGCCAAGGCTCAGCCCGGATCGCGGTGGTTGGGGTGGAGGTCGCTGGTGACGGCCACGCTGACCGACTGGCGGGTGGCGATATCGATGCCTTCGCTGGCCACCTCGGCGAGGAAGTCGATCTGCTCCGGGGTGATCACGTAGGGCGGCAGGAAGTACACCACGCTGCCCAGCGGACGCAGCAAGGCGCCACGGGTCAGGGCATGCTGGTAAACCTGCAGGCCGCGGCGCTCCTGCCAGGGGTAGGCGGTCTTGCTCGCCTTGTCCTGGACCATCTCGATGGCCAGGGCCATGCCGGTCTGGCGTACTTCGGCTACATGCGGGTGGTCGACCAGGTGCGCGGTGGCGCTGGCCATGCGCGTGGCCAGGGCCTTGTTGGTCTCGATGACATTGTCGTCACGGAAGATATCCAGGGTCGCCAGGGCGGCGGCGCAGGCCAGCGGGTTGCCGGTGTAGGTGTGCGAGTGGAGGAAGGCACGCAGGGTGGCGTAGTCGTCGTAGAAGGCGGCGTAGACGTTATCGGTGGTCAGCACCGCAGCCATCGGCAGGTAACCGCCGGTCAGCGCCTTGGAAAGCACCAGGAAGTCCGGGGTGATGCCAGCCTGCTCGCAGGCGAACATGCTGCCGGTACGGCCGAAGCCGACGGCGATTTCGTCGTGGATCAGGTGCACGCCATAGCGGTCGCAGGCCTCGCGCAGCAGGGTGAGGTACACAGGATGGTACATGCGCATGCCGCCGGCGCCCTGAATCAGCGGCTCGACGATCACCGCCGCGACTTCGTGGGCATGTTCGGCCAGGGTCTGCTCCATGACGGCGAACAGGTTGCGCGAGTGTTCTTCCCAGCCCATGCCCTCGGGACGCAGGTAGCAGTCCGGGCTCGGCACCTTGATGGTGTCGAGCAGCAGCGCCTTGTAGGTGTCGGTGAACAGCGCCACATCGCCCACCGACATGGCTGCCACGGTTTCGCCGTGATAGCTGTTGGTCAGGGTGATGAAGCGCTTCTTGCCAGGTTTATCGCAGTTGAGCCAGTAGTGGTGGCTCATCTTCAGCGCCACCTCGATGCCGGACGAGCCGTTGTCGGCGTAGAACACCTTGTTCAACCCAGGCGGGGTGATCTGCACCAGACGCTCGGACAGTTCTATCACCGGCGCATGGCTGAAACCGGCGAGCATCACGTGTTCGAGGCTGTCCAGCTGGTCGCGGATACGCTGGTTGATCCGTGGGTTGCCGTGGCCGAACACATTGACCCACCAGGAGCTGACCGCGTCGAGGTAGCGCTTGCCGTCGAAGTCCTCCAGCCACACGCCGTCGCCGCGCTTGATCGGGATCAGCGGCAAGCGCTCGTGATCCTTCATCTGCGTGCAGGGGTGCCAGAGCACGGCCAGGTCGCGCTGCATCCACTCAGCATTCAGGCTCATCGCGGGGTCTCCTTGTTCGGGGGAGCGCCAGCCTAGCAGATCAACCGCTGCTTCTGCCCGCCTGCCGACGGATACGTCTGGCCTGCCACTAGGCCCTGACGTATCCTGCGCGCCCTCGTTTTGGCTCCAGGGATTATCCACATGTCCGCAGTCTGGTTGCGCGTCGCCGCGCTCATGGTTTTAGCCGTCTTCAGCAGCTTGGCGCTGGGCAAGGACAAGCAGCCCACGGCCATCGTGGTCGGTGGCGGACTGGCCGGCCTGACCGCCGCCTATGAGCTGCAAAGCAAGGGTTGGCAGGTCACCGTGCTGGAAGCCAAACCGAGCATTGGTGGGCGTTCCGGTCTGGCCAGCAGCGAGTGGCTGGGCAGTGCCAAGCTGCAACCGGCGCTGCATGCCTACCTTGCACACTTCAAGATCAAGGCCCTGCCGGCACCGGATTATGTGCGCACGCCGGGCTATCTGATCGACGGGCGTTACCAGTCTGCCGCCGAGCTGGCCAAGAGTTCGCCAAGCACCAGCGAGGCCCTGGCGCGATTCGACAAGAGCCTGGATGACCTCGCTGCATCCATCGCCGATCCGCTCAACCCACTGGCCAGCCACACCCTGAAAAGCCTGGATGCAATGACCGCCGCGCGCTGGCTGGACAAGCTGGCGCTGCCACCGACCGCACGTGCGCTGGTCGACCAGCGCATTCGCTCGCGTTACGACGAACCGTCGCGCCTGTCACTGCTTTATCTGGCTCAGCAGGCGCGGGTCTATCGCGGTCTGCCGGATGCCGAACTGCGTGCCGCGCGCCTGCCCGGTGGCAGCCAGGTGCTGGCCCTGGCCCTGGCCAAGCAGCTCAAGCTGGTGAAGGGCAACGCACGGGTCTCGGCCATCGTTCAGGAACCGGGCAAGGTTACGGTCAAGGTTGGCGCCACCGGCTACAGCGCCGACTACGTGGTGCTCGCCGTGCCGCTGCCGGCGCTCGCCAAGATCAGCCTGACGCCGGCGCTGACCCCTCTGCAGAGCAAGGCGCTGAAGGACATCAACTACGGTTGGCGCGACCAGATGCTGCTCAAGTTCAGGAAACCGGTGTGGGGCAAGGCACGCCTGTCCGGCGAGATATTCAGCGACAAGGGTCTGGGCATGCTGTGGGTCGAGCCCGCGGCGAAAGGCGGGGCCAACCTGCTGATCAACCTGTCTGGCGATAACGCCCGTCTGCTCAATGCCTTTGGCGACCGGCAGATGGTTGATCAGGTACTGATCCGCTTCAACGAACACTATCCGGGCGCCCGCGAACAGTTCAGCGGCTACGAACTGCGCCGCTATGGCAAAGACTCGCTTATTGGCGGCGCGTACCTGGCCTATGGGCCGGGCGAGATGAGCCAGTACTGGCGCCTGTGGGAGCAACAGCTGGGCCGCGTAGTGTTCGCTGGCGAGCACAGCGATGCGCTCTATCCGGGCACCCTTGAAGGCGCCCTGCGCAGTGGCCAGCGTGCGGCCAGCCAGGTCGTCGAGCTGCAGGCTGGCAAGACCATCGCCGAGCCGGGCCAGGTGGCCAAGCCTGCTACGCCGGACAAGTCTGAGAGCAAGCAGGACAAGCCTGGCTTCTTCGTCCGTCTGTTCGGCGGTTAAACCCGTAGCCCGGATGCAATCCGGGGCTTGTCGGATCACACCCCCGGATTGCACCGGGCTACGCCGTTCATCTGTGTGGCAGAGCCGTTCAGGTGCTGCCCGCTGAACCATACGGCCATGCGACGGACTAATCCGAGCCTGGCCGCATCCGCGCAACTATCTATTTACTCGATATTTCGAAGCGAAATTTTCCGCTTTAAATCGATGGATTTGCCGCTAGGCTTGGCCCATCGATTTTCACGGACGTTTCGCTATGCAATGGAGTAATTCGAGTTCCCGCTATGGCCTGGTCAGCATCCTGCTGCACTGGGTCGTCGCTCTGGTGGTATTCGGCCTGTTCGGCCTGGGCCTGTGGATGGTCGGCCTGGACTACTACAGCAGTTGGTATCGCACCGCGCCCGACCTGCATAAAAGCATCGGTCTGACCCTCTTCGCCCTGATGCTGCTGCGCGTGCTGTGGCGCCTGGTCAGTCCGCCGCCGCCGGCGCCAAGCAACCACGGCCAACTGACCCGCCTGGCATCCAAGCTCGGCCATGCCGCGCTGTACCTTGGCCTGTTCGTGCTGATGCTCTCTGGCTACCTGATCTCCACCGCCGATGGCCGTGGCATCAGTGTATTTGGCCTGTTCGAGATTCCGGCGACCCTGACCAGCATTCCCGACCAGGCCGATATCGCTGGCCTGGTCCATGAATACCTCGCCTGGGGCCTGGTGATCTTTGCCGGTCTGCACGCCCTGGCGGCCCTCAAACACCACTTCATCGACCGTGATGCGACGCTCGTGCGCATGCTCGGTCGTGCCAGCAAGTAACGTAACCCACAAGGAGACTGAACAATGCTCAAGCAATCCCTCGCCGCCCTTACCCTGGGTGCCGCCCTGTTCGCCGGCCAGGCCATGGCCGCCGACTACGCCATCGACAAGCAAGGCCAGCACGCCTTCATCAACTTCAAGATCAGCCACCTGGGTTACAGCTGGCTGTATGGCACCTTCAAGGACTTCGACGGCAGCTTCAGCTTCGACGCCAAGGCGCCGGAAGCGAGCAAGGTCAACGTCAGCATCAACACCGCCAGCATCGACTCCAACCACGCCGAGCGTGACAAGCACCTGCGCAGCGGCGACTTCCTCAACGTCGAGAAGAACCCGACCGCGACCTTCGCCTCCACTTCGGTCAAATCGACCGGTGAAGGCACCGCCGACATCACCGGCAACCTGACTCTCAACGGCGTGACCAAGCCGGTGGTGATCAAGGCCAAGTTCCTCGGTGAAGGCAGCGATCCGTGGGGCGGCTACCGTGCCGGCTTCGAAGGCAGCACCACACTCAAGCTGAAGGACTTCGACATCCAGAAGGACCTCGGCCCGGCGTCCCAGGAAGTCGAGCTGATCCTGTCCGTAGAAGGCGTGCGGGAATAACCCGCACCAGCGTTCTGCAGAAACGAAAAAGCCGGCACTAAGCCGGCTTTTTCATGGGCAGGTGAATTACTCCTGCTCGGTCTTGCGCGTCAGCAGTGCCGGCTTTTCGCTGCGCGGACGGCTGGCGGTCAGGCTGTCCAGCTGTTCCGGCGTCGGCAGGCGCTCACCCTTGCGGATGATCAGCGGCTGCTTGGTCTGCACGGCGGGTTCCTGGCGCTCCTGGCGTACGTCATCACGACGGGGGCCGCCAGCACCGCGACCCTGGCCCGAACCATTACGGCCCTGGCCTTGTGGCCGCTGGCCAGTCTTCGGCTTGCCGCCGCCCTGACCGCCACCACCACCTTGGCGTTGACCCTGGCCCTGACCTTGCGGCTTGCCCTGGCCGCGACCCTGTGCGGGTTGGCCCGGCTGGCCACCGCGACGCGGGTTGGCGCGCCCTTGCGGTTTGGCCGGCACGGGTACGTAGTCCGCGCGGTTGCCAAAGTTGTCGAACTCGTCGTCGAGGAATTCTTCCGGATCCCGATTCGGCGGCGGTGTCAGCGGTGCTTTCGGCTCACGGGCGGCACGTGGTTCGCGCTGCTCACGTGGAGCGCGTGGCTCGCGGCCCTGGCGTGGCTGCTGCTCGCCGCCGCTGGCCTGGCCTTGCGGCTTGAGGCGGTCGCGACGGTTGTTCGAGCGCTTTTCCTTTTCCACGGCGGCGCCTTCCGGCTTCTTCGCCTCGTGACGCGGGCGGTCGGCGCGTGGCTGACGCTCCGGCCGCGGGCCGCGCACTTCCGGCTTTTCCACTTCGATGGTGGAGGGGTCGAAGCCCATGGTGTTGCCGTCGGGGATGCGCTGCTTGGTCATCCGCTCGATGCCTTTGAGCAGCTTCTCCTCGTCCGGGGCTACCAGCGAGATCGCCTCGCCGCTGCGGCCCGCGCGACCGGTACGGCCGATGCGGTGCACGTAGTCTTCTTCGACGTTGGGCAGCTCGAAGTTGACCACGTGCGGCAGCTGGTCGATATCCAGGCCGCGGGCGGCAATATCGGTGGCGACCAGGATGCGCACCTGGTTGGCCTTGAAGTCAGCCAAGGCCTTGGTGCGCGCGTTCTGGCTCTTGTTGCCGTGGATCGCCACCGCCGGCAGGCCATGCTTGTCGAGGTACTCGGCCAGGCGGTTGGCGCCGTGCTTGGTGCGGGTGAATACCAGTACCTGTTCCCAGGCGCCCTGGGTGATCAGGTGGGCGAGCAGGGCACGCTTATGGCTGGCAGGCAGGCGGTAGATGCGCTGTTCGATACGCTCGACCGTGGTGTTCGGCGGCGTGACTTCGATGCGCTCGGGGTTGTGCAGCAGCTTGCCGGCGAGGTCGGTAATGTCCTTGGAGAAGGTCGCCGAGAACAGCAGGTTCTGCCGTTGCGCGGGCAGCTTGGCGAGGACCTTCTTCACGTCATGGATAAAGCCCATGTCGAGCATGCGGTCGGCTTCGTCGAGGACGAGAATTTCCACGTGGGACAGGTCGATGGCCTTCTGGTTGGCCAGATCGAGCAGGCGACCGGGGCAGGCAACCAGGACATCGACGCCCTTGGCCAGGGCCTGCACCTGCGGGTTCATGCCAACGCCACCGAAGATGCAGGCGCTGACGAATTTCAAATCACGGGCATACAGCTTGAAGCTGTCGTGCACCTGGGCGGCCAGTTCGCGGGTGGGCGTCAAAACCAGTACGCGCGGTTGTTTAGGGCCATGGCGCTGTTCGCGGTCCGGGTGACCGTTGGGGAACAGGCGCTCGAGGATCGGCAGAGCGAAACCGCCGGTTTTACCCGTACCCGTCTGAGCCGCCACCATCAGGTCGCGACCTTGCAACGCGGCGGGAATGGCCCGCTGTTGCACCGGTGTGGGTTGGGTGTAGCCGGCGGCTTCGACCGCACGGACTAAAGCCTCGGAGAGACCGAGGGAGGCAAAGGACATGTGAAATCCTGTCTAGTGAGGGCGTAGCCCTATGGGGGTGTATTGCCTGGCTTGAATCACGGCACTGGGGCGCGCAATCCCGACCGGTACTGCTGGCCTCGGGGGCAAGCATCCGGGCGCAAGCCTGGCGGGAGCCCCGAGTATAACAGAGCCGAGCCTTTGCGCAGCTACCTGCCCGTCGGCCAATTCACAGGCTGGATGACGGGGCTGGCCGGACAAGATTGTTCTGCCTGAGCTTCGTCGCAACTCAGCAAGCCCCAGCAAGGCTGAAAAATGCCGGGCAAGAAAAAGCCGGGCACGTGCCCGGCTTGTTCTGTGCAGCGCAACCTTCAGCGTGGCAGCTTGAGGTTGTTCCAGATCGCCAGACTCGGCTCGGCCTGGTTCAGGGTGTAGAAGTGCAGGCCGGGTGCGCCGCCCTGCAGCAGGCGTTCGCACATTTCGCTGACTACCTGTTCGCCGAAACCCTGGATGCTTTGCAGATCGTCGCCGTAGGCTTCCAGCTGCTTGCGGATCCAGCGCGGAATTTCCGCGCCGCAGGCATCGGAGAAGCGCGCCAGCTTGCTGTAGTTGGTGATCGGCATGATGCCCGGCACGATCGGCAGGTCGACGCCCAGTTTGCGCACGCGCTCGACGAAGTAGAAGTAGCAGTCGGCGCTGAAGAAATACTGGGTGATGGCACTGTTGGCGCCGGCCTTGGCCTTGCGCACGAAGTTGACCAGGTCATCCTCGAAGCTGCGGGCCTGAGGATGCACTTCCGGGTAGGCGGCGACTTCGATATGGAAGTGATCGCCGGTTTCCGTGCGAATGAACTCGACCAGTTCATTGGCGTAGCGCAGCTCGCCACTGGCCATGCCCATGCCCGACGGCAGGTCGCCGCGCAGGGCGACGATGCGGCGGATGCCGGAGTTCTTGTACAGCTGCAGCAGGCTGCGCAGCTCGTCCTTGCTGTCACCGACACAGGACAGGTGCGGTGCGGTCGGCACTTTCACATCACCGTCCAGTTGCAGCACGGTGTTGAGGGTGCGATCGCGGGTGGAGCCGCCGGCACCATAGGTGCAGGAGAAAAAGTCCGGGTTGTAGCTGGCCAGCTGACGGGCAACCGCCATCAGCTTTTCGTGACCGGCCTCGGTTTTGGTGGGGAAGAACTCGAAGCTGTAGCGGCGTTCTTGAGACATGGAATCGATCCGTTCGGGCGTAGGGCGGACAACCGCAGTTGTCCGCCACTTGGGTATCCGGTGGACAGCCTTGGCTGTCCACCCTACGGATGGCGCAAGCGCCGATCAGTAGCGGTAGGCTTCCGGCTTGAACGGACCTTCCACGGCTACGCCGATGTACTCGGCCTGCTTGGCGGTCAGCTGGGTGACTACGCCGCCGAAGCCGCGAACCATTTCCAGGGCCACTTCCTCGTCGAGCTTCTTCGGCAGCACTTCCACGGTCAGGCGCTCGGCTTTCTGCGCGGCTGGCAGGTCGGCGAACTTCTGGCCGTAAAGGAAGATCTGCGCCAGCACCTGGTTGGCGAAGGAGCCGTCCATGATCCGGCTTGGGTGGCCTGTGGCGTTGCCCAGGTTGACCAGGCGGCCTTCGGCCAGCAGGATCAGGTAGTCGTCGTTGCGCTCGTCGAAGCTGCCGGCGCCGGTGCGGTGGATCTTGTGCACCTGCGGCTTGACCTCTTCCCAGGCCCAGTTTTTGCGCATGAAGGCGGTGTCGATCTCATTGTCGAAGTGACCGATGTTGCAGACTACGGCGCGCTTCTTCAGAGCCTTGAGCATGCCGGCGTCACACACGTTGACGTTACCGGTAGTGGTGACGATCAGGTCGATCTTGCCCAGCAGATCACGGTCGACGCTGGCTTCAGTGCCATCGTTGAGGCCGTTCTTGTACGGCGAAACCACTTCGAAACCGTCCATGCAGGCCTGCATGGCGCAGATCGGATCGATCTCGGTAACCTTGACGATCATGCCTTCCTGACGCAGCGACTGCGCCGAGCCTTTGCCCACGTCGCCGTAGCCGATGACCAGGGCCTGCTTGCCCGACAGCAGGTGGTCGACGCCGCGCTTGATGGCGTCGTTGAGGCTGTGACGGCAGCCGTACTTGTTGTCGTTCTTGCTCTTGGTCACCGAGTCGTTGACGTTGATTGCCGGGATTTTCAGGGTGCCGGCTTTCAGCATGTCGAGCAGGCGGTGTACGCCGGTGGTGGTTTCCTCGGTCACGCCGTGGATCTTCTCCAGCATGGCCGGGTAGCGCTCGTGGATGATCTGGGTCAGGTCGCCGCCGTCGTCGAGGATCATGTTGGCGTCCCACGGCTGGCCATCCTTGAGGATGGTCTGCTCGATGCACCATTCGTACTCTTCTTCGGTCTCGCCCTTCCAGGCGAATACCGGGATGCCGGCAGCGGCGATGGCGGCAGCGGCCTGATCCTGGGTCGAGAAGATGTTGCAGGACGACCAGCGCACTTCGGCGCCGAGGGCGATCAGGGTTTCGATCAGCACGGCGGTCTGGATGGTCATGTGAATGCAGCCGATGATCTTGGCGCCTTTCAGCGGCTGCTCACTGGCGTACTTGCTGCGCATACCCATCAGGGCAGGCATTTCCGATTCGGCGATGATCAGTTCACGACGACCCCAGGCAGCCAGGGAAATGTCGGCGACTTTGTAGTCGTTAAAAGTAGCGCTCATGCAAAAGCTCTCCATTCGTTGTCTGCGAATGGGCGCCGTTGATGCGTATGGTTAACGCCCTATCCGAGCCTGACATGTTCTCAGTGGTTGAGAACCTGCTGCAGCGCCCCTCGGACAGGTGGCGGGAGCAACCGGAGCTGTGCCGGTCGCGTGAAGCTTGGCGATTATAGCCAGCTGCGCGAGCTAGCCCAAGGCTTTCCGTCGGGCATATGTAACCTGCGGCAATCGCCCTACTTGGCCGCAGCCGGGTGTGTGGCGATACTGGCGGCCCTTACTTTGTTTGCCCGCGTTGACCATGAAAGCCAAAACTCTGTTGCTGCTGTGTGTTTGTGCCCTGCTCGCCGCCTGTGGCGGTGTCGACCCCAATTCGCCACAGGGCAAGCGTCAGACCCTGTTCAAGCAGATGCTGAAGAGCAGCGAAGACCTCGGTGGCATGCTGCGCGGGCGCCTGGCGTTCAACCCGCAGCGTTTTGCTCAAGGCGCGCAGCAGCTCGATGAACTGTCGCGTCAGCCCTGGCAGCATTTCCCGCAGATTGCCGAAAGTGAACGCAGCAGTGCCAAACCCGAGGTGTGGCAGGAACAGCAGCGCTTCCAGCAACTGGCCCGTGAGTTGGAGGCGGCTACCGGCGCCCTGGCGGCGGCCAGCGCGCAGCAGCCCCTGGTCGCCGAGGCGATGGCGCCGCTGGTGCAGCGTGTGGAAGACAGCTGCGAGGCCTGCCACAAGGCGTTCCGCGCGTATTGATTGGGGCTCTGGGCGGACTGCCCGGCGCGCATGGCTAACCCTGCGAATTCGCTGCGGCCCCTAGAATCCGTCCACTCCAGCCGCATGCAGGCGCTGACGCAGGGCCTGCACGTCCGGGTGCTGGAAGAAGGCCACCAACTGTTCGGCACGCTGGGGGCCAATACCGTTGAAGGCGTCCCAGGCCTGGGTGTCGCGCGCGGCCAGTGTGTTCCAGTCATGGCCCAGTGGGGCCCCTGCGCTGGCGGGTAAACCCAGGGCTTTGAGCCACTGGGCGAAGGGCCGCTGCCGGGCCGCATGGAAACTCTGCTGCAGCTGACTCGCGCTGCGGGCACCCAGTCCTGGCGTGCGAGCCAGTTCGGCGGTTTCGAGATCAAGCCAGGCAAGCAGGTCAGGCAGCTTGCCGGCCTGTTGCAGCTTGTCCCAGGTGTTCGGGCCGACACCGGGTAATTGCAGTCCCTGCTTGCCGCTGAGCCAGGCCAGGCGCGCGCTGAACTGGCTGGCGCAAGCGCTGCTGGGTTGCCAGCAACTCAGGGCATGGTAGGCGGCGGGATCAGGTGCCGTCACTGCGGCTCGTTCGGTGCTGCGCCAGACCACGCTGTCCAGGCGTGGGATGGTCAGGCCGGCCAGGGTGATCGCCACCTGATCGCCGGGGCGCACATCCAGCGCCTGCCAGCGTTGCAGCGAGCCAAGGCTAACGCGCTGGATGTTGCGTTGCTCCAGGCGCACCGGATGTAGTTGCAGCACCGGGGTGATGCGTCCACTGCGACCGATCTGGAAGTGCACGTCACGCACCTGGGCCAGGGCTTGGCTGAGCGGATATTTCCAGGCGGCTGCCCATTGCGGCGGTTCGGCCGCCCAGCTGCTGCCGGGTGGGCGCCGGCCCTGGCGCAGGACTACACCGTCACTGGCGAACGGCAACGGGCTGCGGTACCAGTGCGCGCGGCAGTGGCGGACTTGCTGCAGGTTGCTGATGGGCAGGGTCAGCTCGGCACTGTCGACGAAACCGAAGGCACGCAAGCCCTGCAGGCGTTGGTTCATGTCATCCGGACCATTGGCCCAGTCCCAGACGAACAAACCAATCTGCGCGGCTGTGTCTGTGTCCAGCTGGTGGCGCTGCAGCGCCCCGGCCACCTGGCTGCGCGCGGTGCCGGTGCCGGCCTGGGCCTGTACATGGCCGGGTAGGCGCCAGTACAGCTCACCCTGCAGGATCAGTTCATCGTTCGCCGGTAGCTGCTGCGGGATGGCCGCGATCATTGGCGCATGCGCGGTCCAGTCCTGCCCGCGTTGGCCGTCGCCACGGCTGATGACCCGTATGAGGCGGCCATTGCGGTAATGCAGGGTCACGGCCACGCCGTCCACCTTGGGTTGAATCCACAGCCCGCTGCGGCTCTGCAGCCATTGCTGCACGGCGGCTTCGTCGCGCAGTTTGTGCAGGCCGGTCTGGGCAATGGGATGTAGCACTGCGCCTGGCGGGCCAAGATTGGCGCGCGGGTCGATCGACTGCAGCGGGAAGCATTGCTGCCAGTCCTGCAGGCGTTCGCGGGCCTGATCATAGAGTTCGTCGCTGATCGGCGAGTGCCCCTGTTGATGGTAGGCCTGGTCCCAAGTTCTGAGTTGTTGCTGCAACGTCGCCAGCTCGGCACTGGCGCGCGTGGTGGACCAATCGGGGCAGGGTGCGGCGAAAAGCGGGCAGGCGAGGCAATAGAGGGATAACGCAATCCAGCGTGGCATCTTGAGCATCCTTGCTCGGTTGTTGAACCGGCAAGCCTAGATCAAGTGGCTGCAATTGCCCTGCAGGCGGTGGTTGGCCCTCTCCCCCGGCCCCTCTCCCACAAGTGGGAGAGGGGAGGTATCGAGCTCCGTGCGGCACTCTACAAGCGATCAGCCAGCCGGTTGCTGCTGGGTGATGCAGTGGATATTGCCGCCGCCGAGGAGGATCTCGCGGCCCGGCACCATCACCACGCGGTGCTCGGGGAACAGGCGCTGGAGGATGGTGCGCGCTTCTTCGTCCTTGGCGTCGTCAAAGCTCGGCGCGATGATGCCGCCGTTGACGATCAGGAAGTTGACGTAGGAGCCGGCCAGGCGCACCGCGGGGCTGCGTTCCTGAGTACCGGCGACCAGGTCTACGCCAGCGCACTCTTCCGCGGTAGCGTA
The DNA here is from genome assembly GCA_964518735.1 of uncultured Pseudomonas sp. Lineage (GTDB taxonomy): Bacteria > Pseudomonadota > Gammaproteobacteria > Pseudomonadales > Pseudomonadaceae > Aquipseudomonas. Next base: position 43,813 of record CAZFKQ010000018.1, on the reverse strand, counting down.
CAGCGGGCCGGGGATCGGCATCTTGTGCACGACGAAGGCACGGCCCTTGGCATCCCGGGCGTTTTCCAGCACGCGCATGGCGGCCTGGCAGCGCGGGTAGTTGGGGTCATTGACGTCATCGGTCCAGGCCAGCAGCACTTCGCCGGGGCGCACGTAGCAGCAGAAGTTGTCGACGTGGCCGTCGGTCTCGTCGTTGTACAGGCCGTCCGGCAGCCAGATCACCGTGTCGATGGCCAGGTGCTCGCGCAGCACCGCTTCGATCTGCTCGCGAGTCAGATGCGGGTTGCGGTTGCGGTTGAGCAGGCATTCCTCGGTGGTGATCAGGGTGCCTTCGCCGTCGACATGGATCGAGCCGCCTTCCAGCACGAAGCCTTCGGTGCGGTAGCGATCGCAGCGCTCGATCTCGAGGATCTTGCTGGCCACCTGGTCGTCGCGCTGCCAGGGTGCGTAGAGGCCGCCGTCGAAGCCGCCCCAGGCGTTGAAGCCCCAGTCCACGCCGCGCACGCCGCCCTGGTCGTTGATCACGAAGGTCGGCCCGGTGTCGCGCACCCAGGCGTCGTCGGTAGTGATTTCCACCAGGCGTATATTGCCGTGGTCGAGGCGCGCGCGGGCGTTCTCGTACTGGCCGGCGGAGACGCAGACGGTCACCGGTTCGAATTCGGCAATGGCCTTGGCCACGGCGCTGAAAGCAGCCTGCGCCGGCTTGCCGCCAAGGCGCCAGTTGTCCGGGCGCTCGGGCCAGACCATCCAGGCCTGGCGCTGGGTTTCCCACTCGGCTGGCATGCGGAAGCCATCGGCGCGTGGGGTGCTGTTGAGAGTGCTCATGTCTTGCTCCTGTAGCCCGGATGTAATCCGGGGGTCTTGGGGGGGGGCCTCCCGGATTGCATCCGGGCTACGGGTCTGAATGCCGAAGCTCTGAAGACCAAAGTTTGGCACGATCGCCAGTGAGCTGGCTCCTACAGGCGCCTCAGGATTCCAGAGTGCCGTCGAGGGTTTTCAGCGGGCCGTACAGGTGCGGGCGGCGGTCGCGGAAGCTGCCCCAGGCGCTGCGGATATGCTCCAGCTGATCCAGATCGAAGCGGTGCACCAGGATGCCTTCCTCGGTTTCATTCAGCTCCTCGACTTTCTTGCCGAACTGGTCGGCGATGAAGGAGGAACCGTAGAAGGTGATGTGGTAACCGTCTTGGTCTTCACGGCCGATACGGTTGGACGCTACCAGCGGCATCAGGTTGGCGCCAGCGTGACCTTGCTGCACGCGCTGCCAGTGGTCGCGCGAGCTGATGCTTGGGTCATGCGGCTCGCTGCCGATGGCGGTCGGGTAGAACAGGATTTCCGCGCCGAGCAGGGCCATGCTGCGCGCGGCCTCGGGGAACCACTGATCCCAGCAGATGCCCACGCCGATCTTGGCGTAGCGGGTGTTCCACACCTTGAAGCCGGTGTCGCCCGGATTGAAGTAGTACTTCTCATGGTAGCCGGGGCCGTCCGGAATATGGCTTTTCCGATAAATCCCGAGGTTGCTGCCGTCGGCGTCGATGATCGCGATGCTGTTGAAACGGGCGCGCCCGGCGCGCTCGAAGAAGCTGATCGGCAGCACCACCTGCAGTTCTTTGGCAACCTTCTGGAAGTGCAGGATGGCCGGGTTTTCTGCTGTCGGGGTGGCCAGCTGCAGATAGTCCGGATTGGGTTTCTGGCAGAAGTACGGGGTCTCGAACAGCTCCTGGATCAGGATGATCTGCGCGCCTTCGGCGGCAGCCTGGCGCACCAGTTTCTCGGCAGTGGCGATATTCGCGGCGCTGTCCCAGGAACAGGCCATCTGGGTGGCGGCGACGGTAACGATACGCGACATGAAGCACCTCGTAGCAGCATTGAACAGGTCATCTGCATGCTGCAGAAACCCGTGACTGTGCCGTGGCGTTGAGTGGCCTTCCGGCAATCGATGGTCACTTTATATCCGATAAAAATCGGCTAATAAAGCCATTTTTATATTCCTGCTCTAATTTTTATCGATTTTTGTCGAATTAAATCCGGATTAAAGGGCGCGCCCCGGCGACACCAGAGCGTGTGCTCGGTGCTGAGCTGTCGCTTGGGATGGCGGTTTAGTTGAGCGGCAGATTGCGCTTGGGCAAGCCGATTGGCAGGTAGAGGCCGAGGTAGGCATCGAACACGCGCATGCCTTCTTCAGCCAGGCGCGGGGTGATTGTGCCGTGCAGTTGTACCGAGCGGGCATAGACGCGATCGCCCAGCTCCATGGCCAGGGCGAATACATCGATATCACCCGGCAGTTGCGGCAGTGGGAAATGCCGCTCGAACAGGGCCTGCATCAGACGACCCAGCTCCAGGTCGTGCTGGCGGTCGGCTTGCACCACCTCGGCCAGACCGTGCTGGGCCAGGATCAGCTGGCGTGCTGCACTGTCACGGGCATAGATGGCCAGCATGCGTTGCTCGACGATACGTGCCAGGTCGCGCCAGTCATGCAGCTCGGCATGGCTCACCGGTTGCAGCAGGCAATCGCGGAAGGCAGCGTGGATATCGGCAGTCAGTGCTTCGAGCAGGGCTGGCACGCTGGCAAAGAAGTGGTAGACGGAGGACGGCGGAATCTCCGCGCGCTCGGCCACGCTGTAGATCGACAGACCGGCGAACCCCTGCTCGCTGAGTAGCGCGCGGGCCGCGTCGAGAATCAGGGCGATGCGCGCCTGACTGCTGGCGCGGGGCTTGCGGGAGGTGACGGTGCGGGTCATGCCGGACTCCTGTCCTTCGGAGGCGCTATTGGACGCCAGACGGACAGGGGAGGCAAGTCGCGCTGCGTGTGACTGGGGCAGACATGCCCCAGACACTCAGTAGGTTATAGCGGTGCGGCGGCGGTCGCAGTGCCGTCGCGGAAGCGGTTCCAGACTTCGTCGCGGGTGCTTTTCAGCTTGTCTGGCAGGGGTACCAGGGCGAACAGGCGGCGCTTGGTATCGCGGTCCGGATACAGGCCGGGCTGATCGCGCAGGGCCGGGTCGAGGAACTCACGGGCATCGGCGTTGGCGCTCGGGTAGAGGGTTTCCTCGGTGATCTTCGCCGCCACCTGCGGTTGCATCAGGTAGTCGATGAACTTGTGCGCGAGGTCGGCGCGGCGGGCGCTGGTTGGAATCACCAGGTTGTCGATAAACAGCGAGGAACCTTCTTCCGGCACCACGAATTGCACTGGCTGCCCGGCATCGGCCGCGGCCAGGGCATCGCCGACCCAGGCCAGAGCGACGCACAGCTTGCCCTGGTTGAGGTCGTCGATATAGCGCTCGCTGTCGACGTAGCGCAGGTTCGGGCGCAGGCCATCGAGGACCACGCCGGCCTTGCGTATGCGTCCCGGCGAGCTGTTGCTGAGGCTGCGGCCCTGATAGTTCATCAGTCCATAGAGCAGTTCGTCAGGAGCATCCAGCACGCTGATGCCGCAGCTGCTCAGAAGTGAGCTCTGGGCCGGATCGAACAGCAGGCTCCAGCTGTGCGGCAGCGTGCCGCCAAGGGCGGCTGTAGCCTGCGGTGTGTTGATGGCCAGGCCGACGGCACCCCACAGGTAAGGGGCGGCATAGCGGTTGTTGGGGTCAACGGCGGCCAACTTGTTGAGCAGTTGCTTGTCGAGGTGCTTGCGGTTGGGCAGGCGACTGAAGTCCAGCGGCTGCAGCTTGCCGGCGCGAATCAGTGCGGGTAATTCGTCGTGGGAGGGCACGGCAACATCAATGGCCTCATCGCTGGCCAGGGCCTTTTCCAGTTCTTCGTCGGTGCTGAAGGTGTGGTACTCGACTTCGATACCGGTTTCCTGGGTGAAGTCGGCCAACACCTGGGGCGCGATGTAGTCGTTCCAGTTGTAGACCCGGATGCTATCGGCGGCGGCCGCCAGTCCGGGAGATAACGCCAGCAGCAGCGGAGCAAGAATGCGGAACATGACGACCTCCTTGGTGTGATGATGACAAAACACGGGCAAAGCTTCGCCAGACCACGTGGGCGTGGCGTAATCAGAGCAACAGGGGCAGTAGATAAAACAACGCCGGCTCAGGAGCCGGCGTTGGAGGTGGTGCTTATACGGTGTGCAGGTACCAGTTGTACTCGAGATCGGAGATGGTGGTCTCGAACTCTTCCAGCTCGGCTTCCTTACAGGCGACGAAAATGTCGATGTAGTCGGGGCTGATGTACTTGTTCAGCACTTCACTGTCGTCCAGCTCGCGCAAGGCATCGCGCAGGTTGTTCGGCAGGCTCTGTTCCAGCTGCTCGTAAGAGTTGCCCTCGATCGGCTCCCCCGGCTCGACCTTGTTGGTCAGGCCATGGTGAATGCCGGCCAGAATGGCGGACATCATCAGGTAGGGGTTGGCATCGGCACCGGCCACGCGGTGTTCGATGCGTACCGAGTCCGGGCTGCCGTTCGGCACGCGTACGGCCACGGTGCGGTTGTCCACCCCCCAGCTCGGCGCGTTGGGCACATAGAACTGTGCGCCGAAGCGGCGGTACGAGTTGACGTTGGGGCAGAGGAAAGCCATCGATGCCGGCATGGTTTCCAGCACGCCGCCGATGGCGTGCCGCAGCAGGTCGCTTTGCAGCGGGTCATCGGTGGTGAAGATGTTCTTGCCGGTGGTCTTGTCGAGCAGCGAGATGTGCACGTGCAGACCGTTGCCTGCCTGGCCCGGGTAGGGCTTGGCCATGAAGGTGGTGTCCATCTCATGGTCGTAGGCGATGTTCTTGATCAGGCGCTTGAGCAGCAGAGCGTAGTCGCAGGCCTTGATCGCATCATTGGTGTGATGCAGGTTGACCTCGAATTGTGCCGGAGCGCTTTCCTTGACGATGGCATCGGCCGGGATGTCTTGTTCCTTGGCCGCTTCCAGCATGTCCTGCAGGCAATCGACGTATTCGTCGAGATCGTCGATCAGGTACACCTGGGTGGAGATAGGGCGCTTGCCGGACAGCGGCGAGCGTGGCGGCTGCGGCCGGCCGTTCACGTTCTCCTGGTCGATCAGGTAGAACTCCAGTTCGAAGGCGGCGCAGATGGTCAGGTTCATCTCGTCGAACTTGGCTACTACCTGGCGCAGTACTTCGCGCGGGTCGGCGAAGAACGGCTTGCCGTCCAGTTCGTGCATGGTCATCAGCAGCTGCGCGGTGGGGCGCTTCTGCCAGGGCTCGTTGCACAGGGTATTGGGAATCGGAAAACAAATACGGTCAGCATCGCCGATGTCCAGGCCAAGGCCTGAGCTTTCGACAGTGGAGCCGTTGATGTCCAGAGCAAATAAAGAAGCGGGCAGGTTGATGCCCTTTTCGTACACTTTATGCAGGCTGTTACGGTCAATGCGCTTGCCGCGCACTACGCCATTCATGTCTGCAATAAGAAGGTCGACGAACAGGACCTCAGGATGTTCCTTAAGGAACGCGTTCGCTTCGTTGAGCTGAACGGCACGCAGGGGTACCGACATGATGCAACACCTTTATTGTTAAAAATTTCAATCATGCAATCGCACAGGTGTGAGTCAATCTTAAACACCCTGTGCTGTCAATAGCCGTCCATTCTGCCCTGAAATGGGGCTTGATGGCCAGTTTTGGGGCGTTTCAGGGCTTCTTCAGGTTCTTTTTGGCCTTGCCCGGCGCAGCGCTCAGTGGCCTGTGTTCAATTTTTTACAGCCCTATTGTGTTAAAAATCGAACAAGGCTAATCTCGGCCTCAACCTAATAACAGCAATAAAACAGGTGTCCCATGTCACGCCTGCCGTTAATCGGCGTCACCGCCTGCACCAAGCAGGTAGGCCTGCATCTCAATCATATCGCCGGCGACAAGTACGTTCGCGCGGTCGCTGTCGGCGCCGGTGGTTTGCCGCTGGTGATTCCATCGCTCGGTGAGCTGATCGACCAGCCAACCCTGCTAGCCAGTCTAGACGGCCTGCTGTTCACTGGCTCGCCCTCGAATGTCGAACCTCATCACTATAGCGGCCCGGCCAGTGAGCCCGGTACGCCCCATGATCCCCATCGTGACCAGACTACCCTGCCGTTGATTCGTGATGCAGTGGCAGCAGGCATCCCTGTGCTCGGCATCTGCCGCGGCTTCCAGGAAATGAACGTGGCGTTTGGCGGCACCCTGCACCAGAAGGTGCAGGAGGTTGCCGGCATGATGGACCACCGCGAGCCAGGCGATGAGCCGGTCGAGGTGCAGTACGCTCCACGCCATTCGCTACGGGTGCAGCCGGGTGGTCTTCTCGCCGGCCTCGGCTTGCCGGATGAGATTCAAGTCAATTCCATTCATGGCCAGGGCGTTCAGCGTCTGGCGCCGGGCCTTCGCGTAGAAGCACTGGCGCCTGACGGGTTGATCGAAGCCTTCTCCGTCGAAGGTGCGCCAAGCTTTGCGCTCGGGGTGCAATTCCACCCGGAGTGGCAAGTACGATCCAACCCGAATTATCTCGCCATCTTCCAGGCCTTTGGTGAGGCTTGCAGGAAGAGGGCGGGGCAACGCTGAGTAGGTGAGGCAACCGGCAGGCGGAACTGGGAGGTTTCGCTAGGCTTTACCGGTCCGCAGAAGCCGCTCTACCAACCCTGAGGTCTTTATGACTACCAAGCTGGACCAGCTCACAAGCTGGTTGAAAGAACGCAAAATCACCGAAGTTGAATGCCTGATCAGCGATCTTACCGGGATTGCCCGTGGCAAGATTTCGCCGACCAACAAGTTCCTCGACGAGAAGGGCATGCGCCTCCCCGAGAGTGTGCTGCTGCAGACCGTGACCGGCGACTACGTCGAGGACGACATCTATTACGAGCTGCTCGACGAGGCGGACATCGACATGTTCTGCCGCCCGGACGAGAACGCCGTGTTCCTCGTGCCCTGGGCCATCGAGCCTACTGCGATGGTGATCCATGACACCTTCGACAAGCAGGGCAACCCGATCGAGCTGTCACCGCGCAACATCCTCAAGAACATCCTCAAGCTTTACGCCGACAAGGGCTGGAAGCCGATCGTCGCGCCGGAGATGGAGTTCTACCTGACCAAGCGCAACAGCGACCCGGACTTCCCGCTGGTGGCACCGATGGGCCGCTCTGGTCGCCCGGAAGTTGGTCGTCAGTCGTTCTCCATCGACGCGGCTAACGAATTCGATCCGCTGTTCGAAGACGTCTATGACTGGTGCGAACTGCAGGAGCTGGATCTCGATACGCTGATCCATGAAGACGGTCCGGCGCAGATGGAAATCAACTTCCGTCACGGCGACGCCCTGCATCTGGCTGACCAGATCACCGTGTTCAAGCGCACCATGCGCGAGGCCGCGCTCAAGCATGACGTGGCGGCCACCTTTATGGCCAAGCCGATTACCGATCAGCCAGGCAGTGCCATGCATATCCACCAGAGTGTGGTGGACATCAAGACCGGCAAGAACCTGTTCTCCAATGAAGATGGGACCATGAGCGAACTGTTCATGCACCACATCGGCGGCTTGCAGAAGTACATCCCGGAAGTGCTGCCGCTGTTCGCCCCGAACGTCAACTCGTTCCGTCGCTTCCTGCCGGACACCTCTGCACCAGTAAACGTCGAGTGGGGCGAGGAGAACCGCACTGTAGGCCTGCGCGTGCCGGAAGCCAGCCCGCAGAACCGGCGTGTGGAAAACCGCCTGGCCGGTGCCGATGCCAACCCGTATCTGGTGCTGGCCGCTTCTCTGCTGTGTGGCTACATCGGCATGGTTGATGGCCTCAAGCCGAGCGCACCAGTGAAAGGTCGTGGTTATGAGCGACGCAACCTGCGTCTGCCGGTGACCATCGAAAGCGCTCTGGAGCGTATGGAAGCCTGCAAGGATGCCGAGAAATACCTGGGCGAGAAGTTTGTGCGCGGCTATGTCGCGGTCAAACGTGCCGAGCATGAAAACTACAAGCGGGTGATCAGCTCCTGGGAACGCGAGTTCCTGCTGCTCTCCGTCTGATCGGGTTGGGTGTCGGCGGCTTGGTCGCCGGCACCCTGCCGATTGCGCAATCCTGAGGTGAAGAATGACGAACCAAGCGAATAACCCGAAAACCCGCGAGTGGCAGGCCATGAGCCGTGAGCACCACCTTGCGCCGTTCAGCGACTACCAGCAGCTGCACGAAAAGGGCCCGCGCATTGTGACCAAGGCTGACGGTGTCTACCTCTGGGACAGCGAAGGTAACAAGATTCTCGACGGCATGGCTGGCCTCTGGTGCGTCGCCGTCGGTTACGGCCGCGAAGAGTTGGTCGAGGCTGCAGCCAAGCAGATGCGTGAGCTGCCGTTCTACAACACCTTCTTTATGACCGCACACCCGCCAGTGCTGGAGTTAGCCAAAGCGATCGCCGATATCGCCCCGGAAGGCATGAACCATGTGTTCTTCACCGGCTCCGGCTCCGAAGGCAACGACACCATGCTGCGCATGGTCCGTCACTACTGGGCATGCAAGGGCCAGCCGAACAAGAAAGTCATTATCAGTCGCCACAATGGCTACCACGGCTCCACCGTGGCCGGTGCCAGCCTGGGCGGCATGAAGTACATGCATGAGCAGGGCGATCTGCCGATCCCCGGCATCGTGCACATCCCGCAGCCCTACTGGTTCGGCGAGGGTGGCGACATGAGCCCGGACGAGTTCGGTATCTGGGCTGCTGATCAGCTGGAAAAGAAAATTCTCGAAGTCGGCGAAGACAATGTCGCAGCCTTCCTCGCCGAGCCGATCCAGGGCGCGGGCGGCGTGATCATTCCGCCGGAAACCTACTGGCCGCGCATTCGCGAGATCCTCGCCAAATACGACATCCTGTTTGTCGCCGATGAGGTGATCTGTGGCTTCGGTCGCACCGGCGAGTGGTTCGGCAGTGATTACTACGGTAACAAGCCAGACCTGATGACCATCGCCAAGGGCCTGACCAGCGGCTACGTGCCCATGGGCGGCCTGATCGTTAATGACAAGGTGTTTCAGGTGATCAATGCCGGCGGTGATTTCAACCACGGTTTCACCTATTCCGGCCACCCGGTGGCCGCCGCCGTTGGCCTGGAAAATATCCGCATCCTGCGCGAAGAAAAGATCATCGAGCGGGTAAAAACAGAAACGGCACCATACTTGCAAGAGCGTCTGCGTGAGCTGGCGGATCATCCGCTGGTGGGCGAAGTCCGTGGTGTGGGCATGCTCGGCGCCATCGAACTGGCGAAGAACAAGCAAACCCGCGAGCGGTTCCCGAGCGAGACCGGTGTCGGCATGATCTGCCGCACCCATTGCTTCGAGAATGGACTGATCATGCGCGCCGTTGGCGACACCATGATCATCGCGCCGCCACTGGTAATCAGCAAAAGTGAGATCGATGAGCTGATCGAAAAAGCACGCAAGTGCCTCGATCTCACCGCACGCGCAGTATTGGTCTGAGGCTTGAGCGACACGCCAGACCTTGCCAGACTGCGTAGTGCGTAGGCCAGGCTCACCGGAGGGTGCGTCGTTAAGGCGACGCAGCCCCGGATACTTCAAACGACAATGGAGCTAACCCGCATGATCAAGACCTTCGGTAAAACACTGCTTGCCATGACTCTGGCAGGTGCCGTGACCAGCATGGCGCAGGCTGATGACAAGGTACTGCACGTTTACAACTGGTCGGACTACATTGCCCCGGAGACTCTGGACAAGTTCACCAAGGAAACCGGCATCAAGGTCGTTTACGACGTGTTCGACAGTAACGAAGTGCTGGAAGCCAAGTTGTTGGCTGGCAGCTCCGGTTACGACATCGTTGTACCGTCCAACCCGTTCCTGGCCAAACAGATCAAGGCGGGTGTGTTCCAGAAGCTGGACAGATCCAAGCTGCCCAACTGGAAAAACCTCGACACCAACCTGCTGAAAGCTCTGGATCCGAGCGATCCGGGCAACCAGTACTCGATCCCCTACATGTGGGGCACCATCGGCATCGGCTACAACGTCGACAAGGTCAAGGCGGCCCTGGGCGACAACCCGCCGGTGGATTCCTGGGACCTGGTGTTCAAGCCAGAGAACATGGAAAAGCTCAAGGGCTGTGGTGTTTCCTTCCTCGACTCGCCGACCGAAATTCTGCCAGCCGCGCTCAACTACCTGGGTTTCAAGCCGGATAGCACTGATGCGGGCGAGCTGAAGAAAGCTGAAGAGCTGTTCCTCTCGGTACGCTCCTCCACCGGCTATTTCCACAGCTCCAAGTACATTGGCGACCTGGCCAACGGCAACATCTGCGTGGCCATCGGCTACTCCGGTGACCTGTACCAGTCCAAGTCGCGCGCCGAAGAAGCCAAGAATGGCGTGAACATTCTCTACAGCATCCCGAAAGAAGGTGCCGGCAGCTTCTTCGACATGCTCGCCGTACCGGCTGACGCGAAGAACGTCGAAGGTGCCCATGCTTTCCTGAACTTCCTGATGAAGCCGGAAATCATGGCTGAGATCACCAACTTCGTGCAGTTCCCCAACGGCAACGCGGCGGCCACCCCGCTGGTTGACGAGGCTATCCGCAACGACCCAGGCATCTACCCGGACGCAGCGACCATGGCCAAGATCTACACCTTCCCGGATCTCCCGGCCAAGGTGCAACGCACCATGACTCGTAGCTGGACCACCATCAAGTCCGGCAAGTAAGCAACAACAGCGACACCCTCCGGCGGGTGCTCCCGCCGGAGACCCGCCAGGAGGCTCATGTGCCATTTCCGTCTACCGTTACACACGAGCCCCACACAGCTCCGTGCGCGGGCGGCTGGGCGATTGGCTGCAGTTTCCAGGGAACCATTGTCAGGGATTGGCAGAACCCGTTTTCAAGCCCCTGGTCGTGCGTAACGACCTGAATAGCAACAATAAAGAGGACTGACGTGTGCGAGTATCCTTCCGCAAAACCCTGATAACCGCAGCGGTTACCCTGGGCATCGCCGGTGCCGCCCAGGCTGCACCGACTGTGCACATCTACAACTGGAGCGATTACATCGGCGAGACCACTCTGGCCGACTTCAAGGCCGCCACGGGTATCGAGCCTGGCTACGACGTGTTCGACTCCAACGAAACCCTGGAAGGCAAATTGCTGGCCGGTCGTTCTGGCTACGACCTGGTCGTGCCGTCCAACCATTTCCTCGGCAAGCAGATCAAGGCTGGCGCGTTCCAGAAGCTTGACCGCTCGCTGCTGCCGAACTGGCAGAACCTCGATCCCCTGCTGCTCAAGCAGCTGGAAACCAACGATCCAGGCAATCAGTATTCCGTCCCCTATCTGTGGGGCACCAACGGCATCGGCTACAACGTCGAGAAGATCAAGGCTGTGCTGGGCGTCGACACAATCGATTCCTGGGCCACCGTCTTCGAGCCGGAAAATATCAAGAAGCTCAGCGCCTGCGGCGTCGCCTTCCTCGACTCCGGCGATGAAATGATCCCGGCTGTGCTCAAGTACATGGGCCTGCCCGCCAGCAGCACCAATCCCGATGACTACAAGCAGGCAGAAGCGAAGCTGATGGCCGTACGCCCGTACGTGACCTACTTCCACTCCTCCAAGTACATCGGTGACCTGGCCAACGGTGACATCTGCGTGGCCGTCGGCTACTCGGGCGACATCATGCAGGCTGCCGACCGGGCCGATGAAGCTGGCAAGGGCGTGCAGATCGCCTACAGCATCCCCAAAGAAGGCTCCAATCTGTGGTTTGACATGATGGCCATCCCGGCTGACGCGAAAAACGTCAAGGAAGCCCACGCCTTCATCAACTACATGCTGCAGCCGGAAGTAATCGCCAAGGTCAGTGACTACGTCGGTTATGCCAACCCGAACCCCAAGGCCGGTGCGCTGATGGATCAGGAAGTGCGCAACGACGAGTCCGTTTACCCGCCGCAGGCCGTTCTGGATAATTTGTTCATCCAGGCCGAGTTGCCGCCGAAAGTTCAACGTCTGATGACCCGTAGCTGGACCAAGGTCAAGTCAGGTAAGTGAGTCTGTCGCCCGGCCTGCGTGGCCGGGCTTTAATGTTCCGGGAGTTTACCCATGGCCGTTGCCTCCAGCGCCTACAAGAAAGCCCTTGAGGGCAACCAGCAACCGAAAGAAGTGCTGGTTAAAATCGATCGCGTAACGAAGAAGTTCGACGAAACCATCGCCGTCGACGATGTCTCGCTGACCATCAACAAAGGCGAGATCTTCGCCCTGCTCGGCGGCTCCGGCTCCGGCAAATCGACCCTGCTGCGCATGCTCGCCGGTTTCGAGCGGCCGACCGAAGGGCGCATCCTGCTTGATGGCGTTGACATCACCGACATGCCGCCCTATGAGCGGCCGATCAATATGATGTTCCAGTCTTATGCGCTGTTCCCGCATATGACCGTAGAGCAGAACATCGCTTTCGGTCTCAAGCAGGATGGCCTGCCGAAGGCCGAGATCGACGCCCGTGTGGCAGAGATGCTCAAGCTGGTGCACATGAGCCAGTACGCCCGCCGCAAGCCGCACCAGCTGTCCGGTGGCCAGCGTCAGCGCGTAGCCCTGGCCCGCTCGCTGGCCAAGCGTCCCAAGCTGCTGCTGCTCGACGAGCCAATGGGTGCTTTGGACAAGAAGCTGCGTTCGCAGATGCAGCTTGAGCTTGTCGAGATCATCGAGCGCGTCGGCGTAACCTGCGTCATGGTGACCCATGACCAGGAAGAGGCCATGACCATGGCCCAGCGTATTTCCATCATGCACCTCGGCTGGATTGCCCAGACCGGCAGCCCGATCGACATTTACGAAACTCCGGCCAGTCGCCTGGTCTGCGAGTTCATCGGCAACGTCAACCTGTTCGACGGGCAGATCACCACCGACGAAACCGACCATGCCATCATCAGTTGTCCGCAGCTGGACAAGCCGATCTACATCGGTCACGGCGTTACCACCCGTGCCGAAGACAAGAAGGTCAGCTACGCCCTGCGCCCGGAGAAACTGCTGATGGCCACCACGTTGCCGGCTGACCACGAGCATCCGGATTACAACTGGTGCAACGGCACCGTGCATGACATCGCCTACCTCGGCGGTCACTCGGTGTATTACGTCAAACTGACCTCCGGGCAGATCGTGCAGTGCTTCATTGCCAACGCCGAACGCCGCGGCAAGCGCCCGACCTGGGATGACGCCGTGGTGGTGTACTGGGAAGACGACAGCGGCGTGGTACTGCAATCATGAAAATCGGCAAACTGAAACGCTATCTGCCCCGAGGGCGGCATGTCGTGATCGGCGTGCCGTTTCTCTGGCTGTTCCTGTTCTTCATGCTGCCGTTCTTCATTGTTCTGAAGATCAGCTTCGCCGAAGCCGACGTCGCCATTCCGCCCTACACGGAAATCTACAGCTGGGCGGAAAACCAGCTGCAGATCGTGCTCAACCTGGGTAACTACATCTTCCTCAGCGAGGATGAGTTGTACCTGGCGGCCTACCTGGGCTCGCTGAAGATGGCTACGATCAGCACCCTGTTGTGCCTGCTGATCGGTTATCCGATGGCCTATGCCATTGCTCGTGCCAGCAAGGAAATGCAGACCACTCTGCTGCTGCTGATCATGATGCCGACCTGGACCGCGATCCTGATCCGCGTCTACGCCTGGATGGGCATCCTCAGCAACAACGGCCTGCTCAATGGCTTCCTGCAGATGCTCGGGGTCATCAACGAGCCCCTGCAGATCCTCAACACCAACCTGGCGGTGTATATCGGCGTGGTCTATTCGTACCTGCCGTTCATGATCCTGCCGCTCTATGCCAACCTGGTGAAACACGATCACAGCTTGCTGGAGGCTGCCTCGGACCTGGGTTCGAGCACCTTCAACAGCTTCTGGAAGATCACCGTGCCGCTGTCGAAGAACGGCATCGTCGCCGGCTCCATGCTGGTGTTCATTCCGGTGGTGGGTGAGTTCGTCATTCCCGAACTGCTCGGCGGTCCGGAGACCCTGATGATCGGCAAGGTGCTGTGGCAAGAGTTCTTCAACAACCGCGACTGGCCTGTGGCGTCCGCCCTGGCAGTGGTCATGCTGGCGATCCTTATCGTGCCCATCATTCTGTTCAACCGTAACCAGGCTAAAGAGATGGAGGGCCGCGCATGAAACGCTTCAGCTTCTCCAACTTCATGCTCTGGGCCGGCCTGGCCTTCATCTACCTGCCCATGCTGATCATGGTGATTTACTCCTTCAACGCCTCCAAGCTGGTGACGGTGTGGGGTGGCTGGTCGTTGAAGTGGTATGCCGGTCTGCTCGACAACAATCAGCTGATGAGCTCGGTAGTGCGCTCCCTGGAGATCGCTTGCTACACGGCGATCGCTGCAGTGGCGTTGGGTACCGTGGCCGCCTTCGTGCTGACTCGGGTCACCCGCTTCAAGGGTCGCACCCTGTTCGGTGGCCTGGTTACCGCGCCGCTGGTGATGCCGGAAGTGATCACCGGTCTGTCGCTGCTGCTGCTGTTCGTGGCGATGGCGCAACTGATTGGCTGGCCCGCCGAGCGTGGCGTGCTGACCATCTGGATCGCCCACACCACCTTCTGCTCGGCCTACGTGGCGGTAGTGGTGTCGGCGCGGTTGCGTGAGCTGGATCTGTCCATCGAAGAGGCGGCCATGGACCTGGGTGCCAAGCCGTGGAAGGTGTTCTTCCTGATCACCATCCCGATGATCGCGCCGTCGCTGGCGGCGGGCGGCATGATGTCCTTTGCCCTGTCGCTGGACGACCTGGTACTGGCCAGCTTCGTCTCCGGTCCGGGCTCCACCACCCTGCCGATGGAGGTGTTCTCCGCCGTGCGCCTGGGCGTGAAGCCGGAAATCAACGCAGTGGCCAGCCTGATCCTGCTGACTGTGTCGATCTTCACCTTCTTCGCCTGGTACTTCGCCCGCCGCGCCGAGGAAAAGCGCAAGCGTGCGATCCAGCAAGCCATGGAAGAAACTACCAACGAGACCTGGGCTGCCAAGGCCTGAGGCTCGCGGTAACAGTGCAAAAGGGTCACTTCGGTGGCCCTTTTGCTTTTCTGCATGCGCTGTTGAGGGCCTGATGCTCGTCGGTCAAGCGCGCCAGTTCGTCGGGGAAAGGTGGCAGATTTATTTTCCAGATGATGGCTTTCTGATAAATGAATCTGTCTCGTTTGATTGTTCTTTAAGTGATGCAGGCGGCTATGGCCGCATGCAGGGTGATGCCCTAGCTTCAATTCAATAACTGCATTGCACGTAGCTCCTGCTACAGCCCCTCAAAATGAATGGACTCTTAAATACACGATGAAATTTTTTGTATTTTTTGTGTTTGCAGCGGCTGGTTTGATCGCGCAACCAGCATTGGCTAACTATCCGTGTCCAGGAGGCCCTGGGCCTGGTGAACAGCAAATCGGCGTTGGCGGTGGCTCGCATGGAATTGCTGCTGTTCCTCTGTGTGTGGCAACCGGTGGTGGTGATAGCGCTGGCGCTGGTGGTGGGTATGCTGGCTATAGATGTGACGGGTGCAATATTTTTGCCGAGCCCAGCCCGCCCAGTTATGACGCCATGAGCATCGCCATCAACGAGCAGGCAGCCAGAAACGCAGAAGTGCAAAAGCAAATGCTGGAAGCCGAAGCAAACCTGCAGAAGCTGGAAGCGGATCCGCAATACCAGCGTTACAAGCAGGGCGAATGGAAAATCTTTCAGGGTAAGAAGGATTCGACACCCGGAGACAATTGCGTTGCCATGTGGAGCAAAGAGGGTGGCGCGATCAGTATTGTCGGCCCCGGAAAAGCCTATCAGGGAGGGATGCTGATCTTCTGGAGCGCAGAAATTCCTAGGCCATCGAATACGCAAACCGTAGCGGTGACGCTTAAGCAGTCGAAGTATCAAGCGCAGCCGGTGAACGCGTTGAATTTTTCGGTGCCGAGTATTCCGGCCGGTGCGATCGCCCTGACAGTACCGAACATTGAAGCGGCGCTGAACACGATGCTGGATGTTGAGCATTTCATCGTTGAGCTGGGTGGGCGTGCTGTTGCAGATATCGATTGGACCGAAGGCTTGGCAGCGCGTGCTCAGCTGTATCAATGCGTCAGTAACCGCTAGCGGTAACAGTGCAAAAGGGTCACTTCGGTGGCCCTTTTGCTTTTCTGCATGCGTTGTTCAGGGCCAGGTGGCTGGGTAGTAGGCATCCCACAGTGCATTGCGGAACTTGTAGCCGGGATCAAATCGCTGCTTGAGGGCAAAGAACTCGGGCGCGCGCGGGTAGGCGGCAAGGAACTGCTCGCGGCTGGCGTGGATCTGGTAGGGCAGGTAGTAGCGCCCACCACAGGCCAGGGCGGCATCGATCAGGGCACGGGTCCAGGCGGCGGCTTTGGCGCGTTCGGCCGCGTTACTGCCCTGGCGGTAGTACAGCACCAGGGCGAAGACTTCTTCCGGCGCCCAGGTCAGCAGCGTATTGGGGTCGGCCTTGGCGTGGCGGATGGAGATATTGATCAGCTGGGCCTGGTGTTTATCGGTCAGTCGCGCCAGCTCGCCGACAAAGCGCTCCAGCTGGGCGGGTGGCACGAAGTACTCCTGCAGCACATAGCTGAAGTCCGGCCCGGAAATGGGCTGCAGTTCGCGCACATCCAGGCTGGCCTCATGGTTGCGCCACTGCACCTTGGCGCCGCGAAAGAGCAACGGGTCGATAGCGGCTTCGCGCAGCTTGATTCCAGCCTCATTGCTGCTCAGGCGGATACCGGTCTGCTGCAGGCGATAGCTGCGCTCGCTCGGGGTCAGGCGGGCGGGCTCGCTTAGCGGCAGCTCGCTGCGCCGGTAGGACACCGCACGCACCGTGTCGAAGTCATCCGGGTAGAGGATGCCGTTATGCAGTAGCAGATCATCCTGTCCCCGCACTTCGCGCTGGAACCAGGCGCGGTAGTCGGCCAATGGCATGACCTGGCTTTCGCGGGCGATACGGCTGTTGTCCACCAGTCCGAGAGTGGCATCGACTATCACCCCGAGGCCGCCATAACCGCCAATGGCGCCATGGAACAGTTCGCGGTTCTGCGTGGGGCTGGCTTCCACCAGGCTGCCGTCGGCCAGTACCAGGCGAATGCTGCGAACCGAGTGAATCATGGCGCCCTCACCGACATAGCGGCCATGCACATTGACCGACAGTGAGCCGCCCACCGTGAAATTAGCGTAGGACTGCATGATCTGTGGCGACAGGTCATGCGGATCGATGTATTCGAGGATTTCGCGCCAGGTAATCCCGCTCTGCACCCGGATCTCGCGGCGTTCGGCGGAAAACTCCAGCACCTGGTCGAAGTCGCGCATGTCCAGCTGCAGCGCGCCGGCGCTGGCGGTCTGGCCACCCATGCTGTAGCGCCCGCCGCCGATGCTGATTGGTCCGGCATGCTGGCGCGCGGCATCGATGATCTGCTGCAGTTCGGTCGGGGCGAGTACGCGCTCGACCTCGATCGGATTGAGGCCGGTGATGTCATTGACGATTTCGCCAGCGCTGGCCGCAGAGGCGAGCAGGGTGAGGCAGAGCAGCAGAGAGCGCATGAACGTTCCTTGTTCGCGACGCGCGGGCTAAGAGTCTGTTCTTAGCTCTGGATGGTCGCCGCCGGATTGATCACCCGGCCCAGGCCGAGGTTGCGCAGGGCCAGGTGCAGGGTGCTGTGGATGACTTGTGGGTTGTCCATGCGCAGCAGCTGGTCGAGGATCTCGCTGGCCTTGCTCATGCTGATCTGGCGCAGCAGCCATTTCACTTTCGGCAGGTTGGTGGCGTTCATCGACAGGCTGTCGAAACCCATCGCCAGCAGCAATACAGCCGCCGCCGGGTCGCCAGCCATTTCGCCGCAGATGCTCACCGGCTTGCCTTCGGCATGGGCGCCGGCAATTACCAGGGTCAGCGCATGCAGCACCGCCGGGTGGAGGAAGTCGTAGAGGTCGGCGACTCGCGGGTTGTTGCGGTCGACGGCCAGCAGATACTGGGTCAGGTCATTCGAGCCGACCGAGAGGAAGTCGACCTGGCGCGCCAGGTCGCGCACCTGGTAGACCGCAGCAGGAATCTCGATCATCACTCCGACCGGCGGCAGCGGCACATCGACGCCTTCGTCGCGCACTTCGCCCCAGGCGCGGTGGATCAGGTGCAGGGCTTCTTCCAGTTCCTGGATGCCGGAGATCATCGGCAGCAGGATGCGCAGGTTGTTCAGACCCTCGCTGGCCTTGAGCATGGCGCGAATCTGGACCAGAAAGATTTCCGGGTGGTCGAGGGTGATGCGGATGCCGCGCCAGCCGAGGAAGGGGTTGTCTTCCTTGATCGGGAAGTAGCTCAGCGCCTTGTCGCCGCCGATATCCAGGGTGCGCATGGTCACCGGCAGCGGGTGGAAGGCGGCCAGCTGCTCACGGTAGGTGGCCAGCTGCTCCTTTTCGCTGGGGAAGCGTTCGCCATTCATGAACGGCACTTCCGTGCGGTACAGGCCGACGCCTTCGGCGCCGCGTTCCTGAGCGCGCTTCACATCGGCCAGCAGACCGGTATTGACCCACAGCGGCATACGCTGGCCATCGAGGGTTTCGCACGGCAATTCGCGCAGGGCGTCGAGGCCCTGGGCCAGCTGACGTTCTTCCTCGACCACTTCGGCGTACTGCTTGCGCAGCAGCTCGCTGGGGTTGGTGAAGACTTCGCCGTGGTAGCCGTCTACGATCAGCTGGATGCCGTCGACCTTGGAGTAGGGTAGGTCGACCACGCCCATGACCGTGGGGATGCCCATGGCGCGGGCGAGGATGGCGACGTGCGAGTTGCCCGAGCCCTGCACCGAGATCAGGCCGACCAGCTTGCCTTCCGGTACTTCGCCGAGCATGGCCGGCGACAGCTCCTCGCTGACCAGAATGGTGTTGTCCTGGTACACCAGGCTCTGCTTGCGCTCTTCCTGCAGGTAGGCGAGCAGGCGGCGGCCGAGGTCGCGCACATCGGCGGCGCGCTCGCGCAGGTAGGCGTCATCCATCAGCTCGAAGCGGTTGACGTGCTCGTTGACCACCTGGCGCAGGGCGCCTTGGGCCCATTGGCCAGTCTTGATGATGGTGGTCACTTCGCTGCCGAGGGCGGCGTCTTCGAGCATCATCAGGTAGACGTCGAACAGCGCGCGTTCTTCCTTGCGCAGCTGGGTGGCGAGCTTGGCAGAGAGTGCGCGCATGTCGGCACGCACACCGACCAGAGCATTGTTGAACAGCTTGAGCTCGGCCTCGATATCAGCGACGGCCTTGTCCGGCACCACGTCCAGATCGGCTGGTGGCAACACCACCACCGCTGTACCCACGGCGGCGCCTGGTGCACCCGGTACGCCGACGAAGCGGGCTTCCTGGATGCCCTTGCCCTGCTTGCCCAGGCCACGGATCGAGCCGGTGGCCTCGGCGTGAGCGATAACCCCGGCGAGCTGGGCACTCATGGTGACCAGGAAGGCTTCTTCGCCCTCGTCGAACTGGCGGCGTTCTTTCTGCTGCACCACCAGTACGCCCATCACCCGACGGTGGTGGATGATCGGTGCGCCGAGGAAGGAGGCGTAGCGTTCCTCACCAGTTTCGGCGAAGTAGCGGTAGCGCGGGTGGTCGGCGGCGTTCTCGAGGTTGAGCGGCTCCTCGCGGGTGCCGACCAAGCCGACCAGGCCCTCGTTGGGCGCCATGCTGACCTTGCCGATGGAGCGCTTGTTGAGGCCGTCGGTGGCCATCAGCACGAAGCGGTTGGATTCCGGGTCGAGCAGGTAGACCGAGCAGACCTGGCTACCCATGGCCTCTTTGACCCGCTGCACAATGATCGTCAGCGCCGCCTTGAGATCCTTGGCGGCGTTCACTTCCTGGACGATCTTGCGCAGCGTGTTGAGCATGCTTGCTTTCCGTCAGTCGCGCGCCAGCAGGCGCGGGGCTAATTCCTTGAGGGCGCGCCGATAGACTTCGCGCTTGAACGTAACCACCTGGCCCAGAGGGTACCAGTAACTGACCCAGCGCCAGCCGTCGAACTCGGGCTTGCCGGTCAGATCCATGCGCACCCGGTTCTCGTCGCCGGTCAGGCGCAGGAGAAACCATTTTTGTTTCTGGCCGATGCACAGCGGTTGGCTGTGCGTGCGTACCAGGCGCTGCGGCAGACGATAGCGCAACCAGCCTCGGGTACAGGCGAGAATCTTCACATCCTGCTCTTCGAGACCGACTTCTTCATTCAGTTCCCGGTACAGCGCCTGTTCCGGGGTCTCCTGGGGGTTGATCCCGCCTTGCGGGAACTGCCAGGCATCCTGATTGATTCGCCGCGCCCAGAGCACCTGGCCAACATCATTGGTCAGGATGATGCCGACATTGGGGCGAAAACCATCGGAATCGATCACGACATAACACCTTGAAAACGCATATGCTCGCATTGTTCCACAAAGGCCGCGGGCGCAGCAAACGCGGGGCTCTGCGAATGGGCACTGGAGGCAAAAGCGGCTATTCTGGCGCCCTTTTCGGCTCTCCAGATTCAGGTGAAACGACGTGCGCCTTGCCCTTTTCGACCTCGACAACACCCTGCTCGCCGGCGACAGCGACCACAGCTGGGGTGAATTCCTCTGCCAGCGCGGCCTGGTCGACGCCGTGGCGTACCAGGCGCGCAACGACGCCTTCTATGCCGATTACTGCGCCGGCAAGCTGGATGTGGTGGCGTACCAGAACTTCAGCCAGGCGATTCTCGGCCGTACCGAGATGGCGCAACTGGCGCAGTGGCGCGCCGAGTTCATGCGCGAGGTGATCGAGCCGATCATCCTGGCCAAGGGCGAGGCGTTGCTGGCGCAGCATCGCGAGGCGGGCGACAAGCTGGTGATCATCACTGCGACCAACCGCTTCGTCACCGCGCCGATTGCCGCGCGCCTGGGCGTCGACACCCTGCTGGCCACCGAATGCGGCATGCAGGATGGCCGCTACACCGGGCAGATCACTGGGGTTCCCTGCTACCAGGGCGGCAAGGTGGTGCGCCTCGGCGAGTGGCTGCAAGAAACCGGCTACAGCCTCGACGACAGCTATTTCTACAGCGACTCGCGCAACGACCTGCCGCTGCTGGAACAGGTGGCCCACCCGGTGGCGGTGGACCCGGACGATACTCTGCGCGCCATTGCCGGCGAGCGGGACTGGCCGGTGCTCAGCCTGCGTTGAAGGGTAGATGTAGGGTGGATGACGCTCTGCTCATCCACCAATGGCCCCGCTCGGTGGATCGCCACCCGGTGGATCGATGAAGTGCGATCCACCCTACATAATCACAGCGGCTTGGCCACCATCAGCCAGAAGATCGCGATAAACGCCAGGAACGCCGGCCAGCCCAGCACGAACCAGATGCGCATATAGCGGTTGGCCTGTTCCGGCAGCGGCGTGCCATCGCGCAACGCCTGGGCAGCCATATTGCGCACACGAATCTGCAGCCACAGCACCGGCAGCCAACACAGCCCGGCAAAGACGAACAACCCCGCGCTCCACAGCAGCCAGAACTGGCTCAGCGGCCAGCCGGCGACTTTCGCCAGTGCCAGGCCACTGAGCGGCTGGAACACCGCACTGGTGGCGATGAACAGCCAGTCAGCGGTGACCAGGTGGCGGAAGGTCGTGGCGATCACCTGCAGCTCACCACTGCGCCAGGCGCGCAGGGCATAGTAGGCCGAGCCCAGGCCGGTGCCGAAGAGCAGGGTTGCAGAGAGGATATGCAGGGTCTTGAGCAGCAGGTACAGGCTCATTGCCCGGCCCCCTGCTGCTCGAACGAGAAGGGCGACATCAGGCCGGCTTGGCGCCCATCAGGGCGAAGATTGCCAGCAGCAGCACCAGCATCAGCACGCCATAGACGATGACCAGGCGCAGCAGTTTGACCGGCACTGCGCCGCCCACCGCCGCCTGCCAGGCACCCAGGCGACCGTGCAGGAGCAGACCGAAGAGCATCAGCAGGGCAAACAGGACGGCGCTGTACAGCAGCCAGCTGGCGCCCAGCGGCAGGCCAACCGTGTGCACCAGCCACCAGCCGCTGATCGGCAGGCTCAGGGCCAGCACGCCGAGGGCTGGCAGGCTGTAGAGGCGGGTCACCCGCAGCTTGCGCGTCAGCACGGCAGCATCGCCGCCCTTGTTGGCCTTCCACAGCATGAAGCAGTGGGCGATGAAGCCCGCCAGGATCAGCACGGCCGGAATCAGGTGGGCGTATTTCAGCAGTTGGTAGTGTTCCATCACGGATATCCTGTATTCGAGTATTTATTTGCCGAGGAACAGCTTGTAGGCCGGGTTGTCGCTTTCGTCCCAGTAGGGGTAGCCGATGGCGTCCAGGGTGGCCGGGATCAGCGGGCGTTCGCTCACCGGCACTTGCAGGGCGGCCAGTACGCGGCCGTCGGCAGCGCCGTGGTTGCGGTAGTGGAACATGCTGATGTTCCAGCGTCCGCCGAGCTTGTTGAGGAAGTTGAACAGCGCGCCTGGGCGTTCCGGGAACTCGAAGCGGAACACGCATTCGTCCGGCACCGCCGCCGCATGGCCGCCGACCATGTGACGGATATGCAGCTTGGCCAGTTCGTTGTCGGTCAGGTCGAGTACCGGGAAGCCCTGCTCACGCAGGCCCTGCACCAGTGCCGCGCGCGGGTCGCTCTCCGGGTGGGTCTGCACGCCGACGAAGATGTGCGCCTCTCCGTCGTTGTGATAGCGGTAGTTGAACTCGGTGATCTGGCGTTTGCCGATCGCCTCGCAGAAGGTCTTGAAGCTGCCCGGCTGCTCGGGGATGGTCACGGCGATGATTGCTTCGCGCTTTTCGCCCAGCTCGGCGCGCTCGGCGACATGGCGCAGCCGGTCGAAGTTGACGTTGGCGCCCGAGTCGATGCCGACCAGCACCTGATTCGTGCAGCCTTCACGCTCGACGTATTTCTTGATCCCGGCGACGCTGAGGGCGCCGGCCGGTTCGGTGATCGAACGGGTGTCGTCGTAGATATCCTTGATCGCCGCGCAGATCTCGTCGGTGCTGACGGTGATCACCTCGTCGACATAGTCCTTGCAGACGTCGAAGGTGTGCTGGCCGATTTGCGCCACGGCTACGCCATCGGCGAACAGCCCGACGCTAGGCAAGACCACGCGTTCGCCGGCGGCCATGGCGGCCTGCAGGCAGTTGGAGTCGTCCGGCTCGACGCCGATCACGCGGATATCCGGGCGCAGGTATTTGACGTAGGCAGCGATGCCGGCGATCAGTCCGCCGCCACCGCAGGGCACGAAGATGGCGTCCAGCTGTCCCGGCTGCTGACGGAGGATCTCCATGGCCACGGTGCCCTGACCGGCGATGGTGTCCGGATCGTCATAAGGGTGCACATAGACGTAGCCCTTTTCTTCTACCAGCTTCAGCGAATAGGCCAGTGCCTCGGGGAAGCTGTCGCCGTGCAGCACCACCTTGCCGCCGCGCGAACGCACGCCGTTGACCTTGATCTCCGGGGTGGTCTTGGGCATCACGATGGTGGCTTTGACGCCCATGTGTTTGGCCGCCAGGGCCAGCCCCTGGGCATGGTTGCCCGCCGAGGCGGTGACCACGCCGCAGGCCAGCTGGTCGGCCGTGAGGTGCGCCAGCTTGTTGTAGGCGCCACGAATCTTGAACGAGTACACCGGCTGCAGGTCTTCGCGCTTGAGCAGAATCTGGTTGCCGGTGCGCTCGGACAGCTGGCGGGCAGGTTGCAGCGGGGTTTCCACGGCGACGTCGTAGACGCGCGAGGTGAGGATCTTCTTGACGTACTGTTCGAGCATCACGGCTTCACTGGCGGGCTTTTCACGGATTCCGCAGTCTACCCCAGCGCTCCGACCGGCGGCCACCGACAGTCCGCGGCAAAACCCGCATATCAGTAGGACTGTGGCGATAAAACGCAGCCGATTGCGCCGGGCACGAGGCTATAATTCGCCCCTTCCCGTATTCCCCAGGCGCAGACCCCGTGATGACCCAGGATCAGCTCAAGCAGGCCGTGGCCCAGGCCGCCGTCGACCATATCCTTCCCTTTCTCGACAGCAAGAGCGTGATCGGCGTCGGCACCGGCTCCACCGCCAACTGCTTCATCGACGCCCTGGCCCAGCACAAGATGGCCTTCGATGGCGCCGTGGCCAGCTCCGAAGCCACCGCTGCGCGCCTCAAGGGCCATGGCATCCCGGTGTACGACCTGAACAGCGTCAGCGAGCTGGAGTTCTACATCGACGGCGCCGACGAGAGTGACGAACACCTCAACCTGATCAAGGGCGGCGGCGCGGCGCTGACCCGCGAGAAGATCGTCGCGGCAGTGGCCAAGACTTTCATCTGCATCGCCGACGCCAGCAAGCTGGTGCCGGTGCTGGGCAACTTCCCGCTGCCGGTGGAGGTGATTCCCATGGCGCGCAGCCACGTGGCGCGCCAGCTGGTCAAGCTGGGCGGCGACCCGGTGTACCGCGAGGGCGTGCTGACCGATAACGGCAATATCATCCTCGACGTGTTCAATATGAGCATCACCGACCCGGTGGCCTTGGAGCGTGAGATCAACGCCATCGTGGGCGTGGTCACCAACGGCCTGTTCGCCGCGCGCCCGGCCGATCTGTTGCTACTGGGTACTGCCGACGGAGTGAAGTCGCTCAAGCGCGACTGAGTGTTGTTATTGCTGCCCCGAAGAACCCGGCTGATGCCGGGTTTGTCGTTTTTGCCTGAGCCTGGCGGGGAAGTGCTGAGCGTCTAAGCTTGCCAGTCCATCACCCGACAGGAGTCTTACCATGGCCGCAAAATTTCACCTGAAGAAGGCCGCTGACGGTCAGCTGCATTTCAATCTGCTGGCCGGCAACGGCGAGATCATCCTCAGCAGCGAGCTGTACAAGGCCAAGGATTCGGCATTGGCCGGCATCGAATCGGTGCGCAAGAACTCACAGCGCGAGGGCGCCTTCGAGATCAAGGCCGCCGCCAGCGGCAAGTTTCATTTCGTGCTCAAGGCCACTAACGGCCAGGTGGTCGGCAGCAGCCAGATGTACGCCAGCGAAGCCGGTGCAGAGGGCGGTTGCGAGTCGGTGAAGAAGAGTGCGCCGGATGCGACCCTGCAGGACGAGGCTTGAGGCAATGTAGGGCGGGTGCAACACGCGTGACCCAGAGCGCGGGTTGCACCCGCCCTACGTTTTGAAGCTATTGCGCCAGTTTTTTCTTGAACACGTAGAACAGATTCGGCTCGCTGACCAGGTACAGGGTACCGGCGTCATCCATGGCCAATCCCTCGGCCTGTGGCACCCCCTTCTTCAGACCTTGCTGGCCGCCAAGCAGGGACAGGCCGCTGATCGGTTTGCCGTCGGCATTCAGCTCCAGCACCAACCGCGACTCGTCGGACAGAGCCAGTAGATGCCCGCTGCGCTCGTCGTATTGCAGGCTGGACAGGTCACGCACGAACAGCCGCGCATCACGCTTGGGGTCATCCACCACATGCACGGCAAACGGCTTGTCCGGGTTTGTGTGAGGAAAACCGTGAATCTCGTAAATGCTCACCGGATCTCGCTCCTTGGCGACGAACAGGCGTTGGCCCTGGCTGTCGTAGGCCAGTCCCTCGAAACCCTTGTTGCCATTCAGGCCGATGCCCAGGGACAGTTGTTGGGAGTCGGCAGCGTCGATATAGGGCGTGCTCTCGGTCAGGCGCACCTTGACCAGGCGCTGCAGACGCTCGTCAGTGATCACATACAAATCGGGGCTGATGTACTCGATGGCTTCCGGATCGCCGAAGCCAACCAGCGGTACCTGGCGCAAGATGCGTCCATCCAGTGACAGCTCGACGATGCGCGGTTGCTGATTGGTTACGGTAAACAGGCTGCGGCGATCCGGATCGTAGGTCAGCGCCGAGACATCGTCTTCCAGGCCAACGATCGGCCACGCCTGCAGGGTGGCGACATAGTCCGGCAGCCAGATCGATTTGTCGCGCCACTCGGCGGCATGGCGCCATTCTTGCACCACAAACCAGCCTCTTTCGAACAGGCGCAATTGCTGGGCAGCCACTGCAGCGAGCAGTAGAGCGGCCAGCAGTAGTGCCGGCGTGAAGAAGCGGGCTTGGGTCAGGCGTCGCATGGGGTCACCTAGTTGATCAGGGGCTAGCATCAATAGCACAGCCAAGCTGAAGCCAAGCTTAAAGAGAGTTACCGAAGTCTACCGGCATGGAACCCGCAGGCATGTCAGTGTTACCCGAACAACGCGTGCTCACCACCCTGCACACCGTGGCGTTGGCGGTGCAGGCCCTCGGCCATAGCGGCGTCGCGGCCGAGCAGGTGTTGCAGGGCAGTGGCATCACCGCCAGCGAGCTGGAAAACCCGGCGCGCCTGATCAGCCATGCTCAGGAACTGCGCGTGCTGGCCAATGCCTGCGCGTATAACCGCGATCCGGCACTGGGTTTGAGCCTGGGCAAGCGCATGCATGTGTCGGCCTACGGCATCCTCGGCTACACCATGCTTGCCAGCCGTACCCTTGGTGAGGCGCTGCGCTTGGCCATTGCCCACTCGGCGCTACTTGGCACTTACTTCCAGCTCAGCCTGGTAGCGGCCGATGACGAAGTGCGACTGACCGCTGCTGGCTATCACTACGCCCCGGAAATGGCGGTATTCAACACCGAATTGTGTTTGGCCTCGCTGCTGACTGTGGTGCAGGACCTGTTAGGCGAGTCGGTGCGCCCGCGCCGTATGCTGCTGGCCTATCGCAGCCCGCCGCATGGTGCCAGCTATGGCGAGAAGCTCGGTTGCCCAGTGGAGTTCGACGCCGGCTGCAATGCCTTGTGCTTCAATCCGGCGCTGCTGGAGCGACCCCTGCCGCTGGCTGATCCGGTCAGCCACCAGCATGGCTTGCAGCAATGCCTGCAACTGGAAACACAGTTTTACAGTCGCCAGGATCTGTGCGAGTTGATCCGCCAGCAGCTCAATGGCGACCTGACCGGCTGCGCCAGCCTGGAACAGGTGGCGGGTCGCCTGCATCGTTCCGCGCGCACCCTGCGCCGGCACTTGCAGCAGCTCAATACCAGCTTCCAGCACCTGCTCGATGAGGTGCGCTACGACAAGGCGCGCCAACTGCTGCAGCAGACCGACCTGCCTATCTACCTGATCGCCGAGCAGCTCGGCTACAGCGAAGCGGCCAGCTTCCGCCACGCCTTCCAGCGCTGGAGCGGCCTGGCGCCGAGCGAATTCCGCCGCTGACTCCTATTGCTGTCTAGTCCGGAGGCAATCCGGGAACGGAGCGGCCTGCCTCCTGGATTGGCGCGCGCTGCGCAGTTTGCTCTCGACCTACAGGCAACTTGGCCGCAATTATCCCCTTTTGACCGGAACTATCGTTCTGCCCACTCCGGGCCGCTGACAGAATCAATCGAAAGCAGCCTTTGATTTTATTTTTCTTATAAAGATCAATAAAAACAATTAGTTGTGAGATTTTTGATGAATCGATCGGTGAGGGGCGGCGTGTCCGTCGTTCGTCGCTGGCTCCCTGCCTCCCTGCCTATGACGGGCTCCGCCAGAGTCCGGGGAATTTCTTATGCTGACGATCTACAGCGATGACCATCACCTGCATCACGGTAAGTACGAGCTGATCGATGGCCAGCTTACGCCCTGTTTCGAGAAGCCCAGCCGTGCCGATATGGTTTTGGCTCGCGCCCAGGCGGTGCAGCTCGGGGCGGTGGCCAAGCCGCGCGAGTTCGGGCTGGAGCCGCTGTTGCGGGTACATGACGAAGGTTTCGTGCATTTTTTGCGCGATGCCTGGAGCGAGTGGTCGGCCCTCGGGCGCAGCCACGACATGTTGCCCTTCACCTGGCCCAACCGGCGCCTGCGCCAGACCATTCCAGACTGCATCGATGGCAAGCTCGGCTACTACAGTTTCGACGCCGGTGTACCGATCACGGCGGGCAGCTGGCAGGCCATCAGTGCCTCGGCCAATGTCGCACTGACCGGCCAGGCCGAGCTGGCCAGGGGCGCGCGTGGGGTGTTCTCGCTGTGCCGGCCGCCGGGCCACCATGCCGCCGCCGACTACATGGGCGGCTACTGCTACCTGAACAATGCGGCCATCGCGGCCCAGGCCTGCCTGGATCAGGGTGCCGGGCGAGTGGCCATCCTCGATGTCGACTATCACCACGGCAATGGCACCCAGGACATCTTCTACGACCGCGCCGATGTGCTGTTCACCTCGATCCACGGCGATCCGCGTTTCGAGTACCCGTTCTTCCTCGGTTATGCCGACGAAAAAGGCGTGGGTGTGGGTCAGGGTTTCAACTTCAACTACCCGCTGGCGGCCGGCAGCGACTGGTCGGTGTGGAGTCTGGCGCTGGCCGCCGCCTGCCGGCAGATCGCCGCCTACGCGCCGGATGTGCTGATCGTGTCGCTGGGCGTGGACACCTTCAAGGAAGACCCGATCTCGCAGTTCAAGCTGGATTGCCCGGACTATCTGCGCATGGGCGAGGTGATCGGCAAGCTCGGCCTGCAGACCTTGTTCGTCATGGAAGGCGGCTATGCGGTGGAAGAGATCGGCATCAACGCGATCAATGTGTTGCAGGGGTTCGACAGCGTGACCCGCTGAGATCATGCCGTAGGGCGGGTGAAACCCGCGGGTTTCACCCGCCCTACGGCTGAAACGACGACGCCCCGCAAATTGCGGGGCGTCGTTTTTCTTTCTGAAGGCTGCTCAGCCCTTGTCGGCCTTGGCTTCGCCATCCCTGTTGAACACGTAGAACAGGTTCGGCTCGCTGACCATATAGATGGTGCCGTCCTCGTCGATGGCCACCCCTTCGGCGCGCGGGATGCGTTTGTCCAGGCCGTTCATGCCGCCCTGCAGGCTGATGAAGCTGAGCGGCTGGCCTTGTTCGTCCAGCTCCAGCAGCAGGTTGGACTGCGCCGATAGCGCCAGGATGTGCCCGGTCTGTGGGTCGACGCTAAGGGCGGAGAGGTTGCGCATGCCCAGGCCATAGTCGGGCAGGGGTTGCAGTGCCGAGGACAGCAGCTGTTCGCCATTGCTGGCCAGGCTGAACATGGCAGTCGGGCTGCGCTCCTTGCCCAGCAGCAGGCGCTGTTGGGTCGGGTCCCAGGCAATGCCTTCGAAACCTTTGTTGCCAGCATCTGGATAGCCAAGGTCATAGGGTTTGCCGTCGGCCAGGTCAAGTTCACGAGTCAGCGGGTTCAGCTCGAAGATCGACAGATTGCGCCGACGTTCGTCGACCACTGCGACGTTTCCGTTTTCCAGCACGGCCACCCCTTCCGGATTGGCAAAGCCATTCAGGGTGATGCGCCGCAGCACCTCGCCCTCGCGACTTATTTCGACCAGGGTGGGTTGCTTGCCTGTGACGGTAAACAGGGTGCCGGTGACCGGGTTGTAGGTCAGGTCCGAGGCTTCATCTTGCTCCAGTCCGGCCAGTGCTTTGCCTTGCAGGGTGGCGCGGTAGCCGGGCAGCCAGATGCTGGCGGCGCGTTCGACGCTGGACAGGTTGTATTCCTTGAGCCAGAGCAGGGCGCGGTCATCCCAGTGGAGGAAATTGATAGCGCCAACCACGGCGGTCAGGCTGCCGGCCAAGGCCAATGACAGCCAGGGGCGGCGGGATAGGGAGAGGGAAGGCATCGGGGCTGCTCGGCTGGATCGAGCCCCTGAGACTACTCGGCGCCGGTGAAAGTTCTGTGAAACCCAGGTGAAAATCGTGTCAGTGCGTTTTCACCTGAGGCATGCCCTGCGCCGGCCCGGCCGGTGCAGGGTTTCAGAGTACCCGCGTGGTAAAGGCGGTTTGCTCGCTCAAGGCGATTTCCAGCTGGTCGCCGCTGGCCAGCGGGCCGACGCCGGCCGGGGTGCCGGTGGAGATTACGTCGCCCGGCTGCAGGCTGAAGTGCCCGGCAATGTGCTGGATCAGGCCGATGATAGGGTTGAGCATGGCGCTGCTGTTGCCGTTCTGGCGTAGTTCGCCATTGATCGACAGGCTGATGCCAATATCGCTCAGGTCTGGGTAGGTATCACCGCTGACGAACGGCGCCAGTACGTAGGCGCCGTCGAAGGACTTGGCCAGCTCCCAGGGCAGGCCCTTTTCCTTGAGCTTGGCCTGTACATCGCGCAGGGTCAGATCCAGTGCCGGAGCGAAGCCGGAAATGGCATCGCGTACCTCTTCCGCGGACGGTTGCTTCGATAGCGGCTTGCCGATCAGCACGGCGATTTCCGCCTCGTAGTGCACCACGCCGCGATCCTGCGGGATGGCGAAGCTGTCGTTCAGCCCCACGGTGCAGCTGCCGGGCTTGATGAACAGCAGCGGCTCGCTGGGGATCGGGTTGTTCAGCTCGGCGGCATGCTCGGCGTAGTTGCGCCCGACGCAAACCACCTTGCCCAGCGGGAAGTGGATCGGCGTGCCGTCGGTGTATTGGTGCTGGTAGCTCATGGGCCACTCCTCGGGTGGGGCATGGATTCCCTCTCCCAAGGGGAGAGGGGAGCTAAGACTCAGAGCGGGAAGATCTTGCCGGGGTTCATGATGCCGTTGGGATCGAACACCGCCTTGATCGCCTTCATATAGCCAATTTCCGCCTCGGAGCGGCTGTAATGCAGATAATCGCGCTTGGTCATGCCGACGCCATGCTCGGCGCTGATCGAGCCGTTGTACTTCTGCACGGTCTCGAACACCCACTTATTGACGATGGCGCACTTGGCGAAGAACTCGTCCTTGGACAGGTTCTCCGGCTTCAAGATGTTCAGGTGCAGGTTGCCGTCGCCGATATGGCCGAACCAGATGACTTCGAAGTCCGGGTAGTTTTCCCCGACGATACGGTCGATATCATGCAGGAAGGCCGGCACTTTACCGACGGTGACCGAGATGTCGTTCTTGTACGGGGTCCAGTGGCTGATGGTCTCGGAGATGTACTCGCGCAGCTTCCACAGGTTCTGCAGCTGCTGCTCGCTCTGGCTCATCACGCCGTCGAGCACCCAGCCCTGCTCGACGCAGTACTCGAAGGTTTCCAGGGCCTGGTTGGCCACTTCCTCGGTGGTCGCCTCGAACTCCAGCAAGGCGTAGAACGGACAGTCGGTGTCGAAGGCCGGCGGTACATCGCCACGGGCCATGATCTTGGCCAGGGCCTTGTCCGAGAAGAACTCGAAGGCGGTCAGGTCGAGCTTGCCCTGGAAGGCATGCAACACCGGCATGATCGAATCGAAATCCGCGGTGCCAAGGACCATTGCGGTGAGGTTCTTCGGTGCGCGATCCAGGCGCATGGTGGCTTCGACCACAAAACCCAGGGTGCCTTCGGCGCCGATGAACAGCTGGCGCATGTCATAGCCGGTGGCGTTCTTGATCAGATCCTTGTTCAGCTCCAGCAGCTCGCCGGTGCCGGTGACGACCTTCAGACCGGCCACCCAGTTGCGGGTCATGCCGTAGCGAATCACCTTGATCCCGCCGGCATTGGTGCCGATATTGCCGCCAAGCTGGCTGGAACCGCTGGAGGCGAAGTCCACCGGGTAATACAGCCCCTTGTCTTCGGCGAACAGTTGCAGTTGCTTGGTCACCACGCCCGGCTGGCAAACCACGGTACGGTCGAATTCGTTGAACTCGACGATCTGGTTCATGTAGTCGAACGCCACCACCACCTCGCCATTGGCGGCGACGGCGGCGGCAGACAGGCCGGTGCGGCCGCCCGAGGGCACCAGGGCAACCTTGTGCTCATTGGCCCAGCGGACGATGGCCTGCACCTGCTCGGTGGTCTTGGGGAACACGATGGCGCTGGGTGCCGGGGCGAAATGTTTGGTCCAGTCCTTGCCGTAGGCATTGAGGGAGTCGGCGTCGGTGAGCACCTTGCCGGGCTCGACCAGGGTCTTCAGCGCTTCAATCAGGGCAGGATTGGTCATCTGGGGAACTCTCAAACAATTCATGGTCACCCTGAGCACGCTTCATCGGCCAGGGGTGGGTGTTTCGCGGGGCTCGTATGCTAGCATACGCACCCCGTGAATCGTGCCCCCGCGCCGATCTGCGGGCCCGGTCAGCAACCTTGCTGACACCTCTCCTGACACTATTCGTGGGACAACAGGTACTCCGATGAGCAAGACCTCTCTCGACAAGAGCAAGATCAAGTTCCTTCTGCTGGAAGGCGTGCACCAGAATGCCGTCGACACCCTGAAGGCCGCCGGCTACAGCAACATCGAGTACCTCAAAGGCGCGTTGTCCGACGACGAGCTGAAAGAAAAGATCGCCGACGCCCACTTCATCGGCATCCGCTCGCGCACCCAGCTGACCGCCGAAGTCTTCGACTGCGCCAAGCGCCTGGTCGCCGTCGGCTGCTTCTGCATCGGCACCAACCAGGTCGATCTGAATGCGGCCCGCGAGCGCGGCATCGCCGTGTTCAACGCGCCGTTCTCCAACACCCGTTCGGTCGCCGAGCTGGTGCTGGCCCAGGCCATCCTGCTGCTGCGCGGTATCCCGGAGAAAAACGCCTCCTGCCACCGTGGTGGCTGGATCAAGTCGGCGGCCAACTCCTTCGAAATCCGCGGCAAGAAGCTGGGTATCGTCGGTTACGGCTCGATCGGCACCCAGCTTTCCGTACTGGCCGAGGCGCTGGGCATGCAGGTGTTCTTCTACGACACCGTGACCAAGCTGCCGCTGGGCAACGCCACTCAGGTCGGCAGCCTGCATGAACTGCTGGGCATGGCCGACATCGTGTCCCTGCATGTGCCGGAACTGCCGTCCACCCAGTGGATGATCGGTGAGAAGGAAATCCGCGCCATGAAGAAGGGCGGCATCCTGATCAACGCCGCTCGCGGTACCGTCGTGGTGCTGGAAGCGCTGGCGGAAGCGATCAAGGACGAACACCTGATCGGCGCCGCCATCGACGTGTTCCCGGTCGAGCCGAAGTCCAACGACGAAGAGTTCGAAAGCCCGCTGCGTGGCCTGGATCGCGTGATCCTCACCCCGCACATCGGTGGCTCCACCGCCGAAGCTCAGGCCAACATCGGCCTGGAAGTGGCTGAGAAGCTGGTCAAGTACAGCGACAACGGCACCTCCGTGTCTTCGGTCAACTTCCCCGAAGTCGCCCTGCCGGCGCACCCGGGCAAGCACCGCCTGCTGCACATCCACGAGAACGTGCCGGGCGTGATGAGCGAGATCAACAAGGTGTTCGCCGACAACGGCATCAACATCTCCGGTCAGTTCCTGCAGACCAACGAGAAGGTCGGCTACGTGGTGATCGACGTCGACGCCGAGTACTCCGATCTGGCTCTGGAAAAGCTGCAGCACGTCACTGGCACCATCCGCAGCCGCGTTCTGTTCTAAGAACCGCGCACTGCAAGAAAAAGGGAGGCTTCGGCCTCCCTTTTTCGTTTCAATGGCGTTAATCGCGTTTTGTAATGTGGACAACGCGAAGCTTGTCCACTGCGGTTGCCCGAAACCCATTGCTCGCCGCCATTGGTGGAAAACGCTTCGCGGTTTTCCACCCTACCGGGTGAACGTCTGTTATGGGTCGTTTGGGTTAAGACGGTATGGCCGTCGCCGTAGTCGTTGGTCTTCGCCGCGCTAACGCCAACCTAGTGGTGCGCCTCGGCGCTCGGTCTGGCCCTTGCCGATCAGCTGCCCTCTTCCAGGCGTACCAGTTCGGCAGCAGCCTCGGTCAACTGGGTTTCGTTGAATACCCGGACCCCGGCGCGCCTTAACAGGGCGGCAGTAACGCCTTCACCCTCGACCAGGGTGCCACTGAAGCTGCCATCGTAGTTGTGCGTGTTACCGCAGGACGGGCTGCGCGCCTTGAGCACAGCGACGCGCAGGCCATGCTGGCGAACCAGCTGCAGGGCGATCTCGGCACCCGCAACAAAGGCCGAGGTCACGTCCTTGCCACTGTCGGTCAGTACCGGCAGGTTGCCGTCGAGGACCTGGGCGCCCTGGCCGCCAGGGATTTCCGCCGGCGGTCGCGGGGTTGCCAGGCCGCCGGCCACTTCCGGGCACAGTGCGACGATGCGGCCTTCGTCCTGCCAGTGCTGCAGCAGATCGAACGGGCCATGGGCGCCGCCGTCATAGCGCACCTTGTGGCCGAGCAGGCAACGGCTGACCAGTAGCTTTTCCACAGACACCTCTCTGGCTCACGTAGCCGGATGCAATTCGGGGAATGCTTTATCTGCGCCTGAACCAGCCGGTCAACGACAGGCGTTCGCGGCTGGCCGGCAGGACTTCGTGGGGCAGCTCGGCTGACATGAACAGCACCAGGCTGCCGGCCTCAGGCAGCAGGTCAAGCGCGGCGCCGTCTTGCGGGTAGATGCGCAAGGCGCCGCCCTGCTCGGCCTGCCAGTCCTCGTTGAGGTAGAACACTGCCGATACCGAACGGCGGTCGTCGTCGCGGAAGCGATCCAGGTGCTTCTGATAAAAGGCGCCCGGTGGGTACAGGGCGAAGTGGCTCTCGTAATCGGCCAGGCCGAGGAAGAAGGCCTGGTTGAGCGCCTGGCGCAGTTCGTCCATGGCCGCCAAGTAGCGATCACAGGCCGGGTGCTGACCGGCTTCCAGCCACTGGATCTGGTCGCCACGGATACCCTCGCGCACGGCCAGGGCGCTGCCACGGCTGACGCCGGCCGAGTGCAGCGCATTGTTTTGCGCACGGTGGCGGCACTCATCGGCCAGTTCGCGGGTCAGAGAGTCAGGTAGGAAGGCTGTCTGCCGCGACCAGCCCTGGCGGGCGAGGTCGTCGATGATCGAGGGCAGCAGTTGTAAATCGAGGTCGGTAGGCATGCCGGCGATTCTATCAGCGCTGCGGTCTTGCCTCGACAAGCTTGCCGTCGCCCCGGAAAATGACGGCGCCAGAAAGGAGCCCCCCATGCGTGTCGTTTTTGCTTGCGTATTGCTGCTGTGCAGCCTGACTTCCTATGCCGATGAGCATGCTCGCCTGTACCAGGCCGGCGGCTGGCCGGAGCAGCGCGCGCATTTCAGCGATGCCCTGGTGGCGGCGCAACTGCGTTACCGCGATACCTTGCCGCCGGCGGTGTATCAGGCGCTGGTGGACAACAGCAACCGCCGCTTCGAGGCGCAGGCCATGGATCAGCGCGCCCAGGCTGCCCTGCGCCTGCAGCTGGCCGATCCGCTGCCGGCGTTGCAGTTCTTCGAGTCGCCGCTGGGGCGCAAGGTGATTGCGGCCGAAACCCTGGCCACCCGCCGCGATCAGTTGGCCGCCCACGCCAACGGCCTGCCGCCAAGTGAGGCCAGCGCCACCCGCCGTCTGCTGATTCGCCACCTGGCCCAGGCCCTGCCCGCCAAGGAGGCCGGCGCCGAAGTCAGTCTGGCCCTGGCTGGCGTAGCGGCCGACAGCCTCAGCCAGATGCTGCCTGGCCTATTCGGTGGTGGCCAGGCCGAGGCGTTGGTGAGCAGTCAGCGGGAACAGCTGATGCAGCAGATCGGCGCCGATCTGGACAACACCCTGCTGCATGTCTACCGCGAGCTGTCCGATCCGGAGCTGGATGAGTTCGTCAGTTTTGCCCAGTCCACAGAAGGCCAGGCCTATTACCAGGCGGCCCTGGCTGCCCTGCGTGCCGGGCTGGCGGTGGGGCAGAGCGGTTCTGAGCTGCAGCCGGCGCAGCAGGGCATCTAAACGCGTTTGCGGTAGGAGCCAGCTTGCTGGCGATACGCATCAAGCCCGGAAGCGCCAGCAAGCTGGCTCCTACAAAAGCTGATGCTGCTTTGCAGCTACCTGAGATGCTCGCTTAGAAAGGCGAAGTACTGTCGGCGCAGTGCTTCACTCTCGTTGACCAGGTGATGCCGGGCGCCAGGCAGGCGCAGGATCTCCGGCTGGTCGAATTTGTCCTGCAGCACGTCCAGGTTGTGCTGCCAGTCCACTGTCATATCGCCCTCACCCTGCACGATCAGCGGCCGCTGCTTGCTGCGCGGGGCTGATTCGATGCGCGGAATCCACTTGGCCAGGGCGCCGACCCAGGCGGTTGGCAGGCTGCGCGGCTGCAATGGGTCGCGGTGCTGGACGAAGTGCAGAAAGTCGCTGTCGCTGGAGTTGGCCGAAAAACGCCGGGGAATTGCCGATTTGAACGGGCTGAGCAAGTGGTAGCTGAGCTTGGATAGGCCCCAGGCGCGCGGTCGCACCAGGGGGGCCAAGAGAATGGTGGCGCCGGGCTGCGGGCGTGGTGCGCCGTTGAGCAGGTAATCCAGCAGGATGCCGCCGCCGGTACTTTGCCCGCACAGGTGCCAGGGTTGCGGCAGGTCGAGGCTGGCGGCCTGCTCGAGCAAACCGAGCAGGGTGTGCTGGTAGGTGGCAAAGTCATCGATGCTGGCGCGTGGCCCGGCAGAGAGGCCGTGCCCGGGCAGATCGCAGGCCAGCACGGCGAGGTTCAGGCTCAGCGCCCAGTCGATCACATGGCGGTACAGGCCCATGTGGTCGTAGTAGCCGTGCAGCAGCACCAGCGTGGCCTGCGGCTCGGCCGGCAGCCAGAGCTGGGTGACGATGCGCAGGTCATCCAGCTCGAAGCAGCCCAGCTGGCTGCGCACGCCCGCACGGCTGCTGGCCAGATCGAGGCCGTAGTAGCGCTGATAGGCCTGTTCCTCGGTGCTCAGTGGCAGCGTTGCTGCGGCCAAGGGTCGCAGGTTGCTGCGCAGGTGTTCGGGCTGGAAATGCTCTGAGGTGGGGCTTGGCATGCTGGTCATCGGTTCTGCGCGGGTTCTACGTTGTGGTCGTTGATATTCAGCTGTACGGCGTGGCGTGGCAAGCTACGCGCCCCATCTGCGAAGTTCGCCCATGTCTGCCTCACGCCTGAAAGTCCTGCTTGCCAGCCTGCTCGCCATCGTCTGGCTGGGCGCCATGCTGGCGGCCTTCTGGTGGTTCGAGGCGCGCTACATCCGCCCGTTCGACGAGCGCACCGAGCTGTTTTCCGGCGCGGCCCTGCGCCTGCCTGCCGAGCTGGCCGGGCCGGGGCCGATTCGTGTGGTGCATTTCTGGGACCCGGCCTGCCCGTGCAATGTCGGCAACCAGCAGCACCTCGCCGAGCTGCTGCAGACCTATATGCCGCGCGGCGTGCAGTTCTATGTGCTGCAGAAGGCCGGCAGCCACGGCCAGCTGGCGGAAAACCTGAGTGCCCTGCAGCCGCTTGCGGCCCTGGCCGGTAGCGAGCAGTTGCCGGCCAGCCCGGCGGTGGCGATCTGGGATCAACAGGGCAATCTGGCTTACTTCGGCCCCTACAGCGAGGGCGCGCAGTGCACCTCAAGCAACAGCTTTATCGAACCGATCCTCGAAGCTCTCAGCGCCGGCCGCCCGGTGCGTGCCGACAGCAACCTGGCGGTGGGCTGCTTCTGCGACTGGGCTGAAGCTGACTGAAGGGCGTCCTGCCGGCGTAGCCCGGATGCAATCCGGGGTGTGCTACTCGGATTAATATCGTTCCCGGATTGCATCCGGGCTACTACAGGCTCGGCAGGTGCAGGCCCACTTCACCCTCGGCCTGGCCCTGGGCATCGAAGCGTCGCTCGACCAGTTGCAGGCTGCCGTCGGCGTTGAGCAGCAGCGCGCTGCTGGCGCAGGTGCCGTAGCCGGGGCCGACGATGAAGATGCTCGACAGTAGCAGCTCCCAGTCCACGCCGATGCCGGTGTCCGGCAGCAGCACGCGCGGCGGTTGGCGTGGGTCGCTGAGCAGCTCCAACAGGCGCTGCGGTTGCGGGTCGTCCAGGCAGCCGGCGAGGGCGGCGCTGGCGCGCACGACTTTCGGCCAGGGCGTATCCAGCTCGGCATTGGACAGGCCGTAGAGGCCGGCCTCCAAGCGTCGCGGCTGGCCTTCCTCGGAGTTGAAGTAGTACAGCGCGTCGCGGTTGCCCAGCAGCAGGTTGAAGCCGCTGTACTGCTCCAGGCGTTCGCTCAGCTCGGCCAGGTAGTGCTCGGCGTCCAGCGTGCCGCGCAGGAAGTCCACCGGCAGCTCACCGCGTGAGCGCGCGCCCTTGGCCTGGCGCGGGTCGCGGATATTGGTCAGGGCGGCGAAGCGGCCATCGGCGCTGACCCCCAGCCAGGTACCACCGGCCTGCAGGTCGCGCCCGGCGTACAGGCCGGGTGCATCCGGCCACTCGGCCAATGGCAGGCTGGTGCGGTGGTAGAACTCGTCGCGGTTGGCCGCCAGCACCAGCGGCTGGGCATGGCCGGGGCGCCAGGCGAAAACGATCAGGCACATGGGCTTCTCCTTGTGCCCGGAGTCTATCAGTGTAGCGGCGGGCATCCATCGCCTCGGCTGGAGAGGGCGGGGCGCATCCGTTACCATGCCGCTTGGTTTTCGGGGGTGTCGATGGAATTCCTGCTCTATATGCTGCTGGGCGCCGCTGCAGGCGTGCTGGCCGGGCTGTTCGGCGTCGGCGGCGGCATCATCATCGTGCCGGTGCTGGTGTTCAGCTTCACCGCCCAGGGCATTGATCCGAGCGTGCTGACCCACCTGGCCGTCGGCACCTCACTGGCCACCATCATCTTCACCTCGATCAATGCGGTGCTCGAGCACCAGCGCAAGGGCGCGGTGCTGTGGCCGGTGTTCACCTGGATGACCCTCGGCATTCTGCTCGGTGCCGGCTTTGGCGCGCTGACCGCAGCGGCTATCCAGGGCCCGCTGCTGCAGAAGATCATCGGCGTATTCGCCATCGTCATCGCCATCCAGATGGGCCTGGAGTTGAAACCCAAGGCCAGTCGCATGGTCCCAGGCAAGGCTGGGCTGACTGCCGCCGGCGGCGTGATTGGCTGGGCTTCGGCGATTTTCGGTATCGGCGGCGGTTCACTGACCGTGCCCTTCCTCACCTGGCGCAGTGTGCCAATGCAGCAGGCGGTAGCCACCTCATCTGCCTGTGGTCTGCCGATTGCGGTGGCCAGTGCCCTGAGTTTCATGCTGCTCGGCTGGAACGAACCGGGCTTGCCGCAGTGGAGCCTGGGTTTCGTTTACCTGCCGGCCATGGCCGGTATCGCCATTACCAGTATGTTTTTCGCCCGCTTCGGTGCACGCCTGGCGCATAAACTGTCGCCGCGCCTGCTCAAACGTCTGTTCGCCGTACTGCTTTTGGTAGTGGGCGTGAATTTCCTGATCTAAGGAGTGTTGAATGCTGCCTTACCCGCAGATTGACCCGGTTGCCCTCGACCTGGGCCTGATCAAGATCCACTGGTACGGCCTGATGTACCTGGTCGGTATTGGTGGTGCCTGGCTGCTGGCCTCGCGCCGGTTGGCCGGTTTCGATGCCAGCTGGAGCAAGGAGAAGCTTTCCGACCTGGTGTTCTGGGTGGCCATGGGTGTGATCCTCGGCGGGCGTCTGGGTTATGTGCTGTTTTACGACATCGCCGCCTACATCGCCGAGCCGCTTAAGATCCTCCGCGTGTGGGAGGGTGGCATGTCGTTCCACGGCGGCCTGCTCGGCGTGATGCTGGCGACCTGGTGGTTCGGCCGGCGCAACAACAAGAGCTTCTTCCAGCTGATGGACTTCATCGCCCCGCTGGTGCCGATCGGTCTGGGCGCCGGACGGATCGGCAACTTCATCAACGCCGAGTTGTGGGGCAAGGCCACTGACCTGCCCTGGGCGATGGTCTTTCCCACTGATCCGCAGCAGTTGGCGCGCCACCCGTCACAGCTGTACCAGTTCGCCCTGGAAGGCCTCGCGCTGTTCGCCATCCTCTGGTTCTACTCGCGCAAGCCGCGCCCGACCATGGCCGTGTCCGGCATGTTCGCCGTGTGCTACGGGATCTTCCGTTTTATCGTCGAATTCGTCCGCGTGCCGGATGCCCAGCTCGGTTACCTGGCCGGTGGCTGGCTGACCATGGGCCAGATCCTATGCCTGCCGATGATCCTTGGCGGTCTGGGGCTGATCGCCTACGCCTACAAACGCCAAGCCGCCCTGGGAGCCGCGCAATGAAACAGTATCTCGACCTGATGCGCCTGGTACGCGAGACCGGTACCTTCAAGCAGGATCGCACCGGCACCGGCACCTACAGCATTTTTGCCCACCAGATGCGCTTCAACCTGGCCGACGGCTTCCCGCTGGTGACCACCAAGAAGTGCCACCTGAAATCGATCATTCACGAGCTGCTGTGGTTCCTCCAGGGCGACACCAACATCAAATACCTGAAGGACAACGGCGTACGCATCTGGGACGAGTGGGCCGACGAGAACGGCGACCTCGGCCCGGTCTATGGCTACCAGTGGCGCAGCTGGCCGGCGCCGAACGGCGAGTCGATCGATCAGATCAGCAAGCTGATCGAGATGATCAAGAAGAACCCGGACTCGCGCCGGCTGATCGTCTCGGCCTGGAACCCTGCGCTGGTCGAGCAGATGGCCCTGCCGCCGTGCCATGCGCTGTTCCAGTTCTACGTGGCCGACGGCAAGCTGAGCTGCCAGCTGTACCAGCGCTCGGCGGATATCTTCCTCGGCGTGCCGTTCAATATCGCCAGCTACGCACTGCTGACCATGATGATCGCCCAGGTCTGCGACCTGCAGCTTGGCGACTTCATCTGGACTGGCGGCGACTGTCATCTGTACGCCAACCATATCGAGCAGACCGACCTGCAGCTCACGCGCGAGCCGCTGCCGTTGCCGACCATGAAGCTCAACCCGGCGGTGAAGGATATCTTTGCCTTCAAGTTCGAGGACTTCGAGCTGCAGAACTACCAGGCCCACTCGCATATCGCCGCGCCGGTCGCCGTTTAACACGGGCACCCGATACGACCGGCGGCAGTGGGCCTGGCGAAGCACCTGAACATGGCCTCATTAGCAATGCACAGGGCGGGCTATCCCGCCCTGGGTGTTTCTGCGGTCGGCCTGTCGCCGCGGGGGCGGGCTTTGTTGCGGAACTTGATCCTGGCCGCAGTTGCAGGGTTGGCCGCGAGATAAACTGCCGGCCCCGCTATCCCCCAAGGACGAGAGATATGGCCAAGCCAGCTGGTCGCCTCAGCGACCTCGACGCCTGTCCACTGCCCGGACATGGCAGCAACCCCACCACCACTGGCTCAGCCAATGTACTGATCAATGGCTTGCCTGCACTGCGGGTCGGCGACAGCACGGCCTGCGGAGATGCCGTGACTCAAGGTATCGGTAGCATTCTGGTGAACGGCATGCCGATCGCCCACCTCGGCAGTGCCACCGCTCATGGCGGTGCCATCATTACCGGCTCGGGTGACGTGCTGGTGGGTAACCAGCACAACGCAACGGCATTTATCCCTCCCACGCCGATACTGGCCAATAGCGAGCAGTACCAGTTGCTCGACGAGATTAGCGGCCAGCCGGTCGCGGGCATGCTTTATTGCATTGAGGCCGCTGACGGCCAGCGCTTGGTCGGACATACCGACCAGAGCGGTAACACCGAGCGGGTCTGCAGCCGCGAACCGGCTTCCATCATGGTGCGCTGGGGTCGACAGGCTGCCGCACATCTACGGGCATTGGGTATCAGTTACTAAGGAGGCCAGGGATGGCAGAACCACAACCCACCCTGGGCGGTACTACCCGGGAGCATGGCACTACCCGGGTCAGCATGTCGGTGCAGCAGGACTACG
The DNA here is from genome assembly GCA_964518735.1 of uncultured Pseudomonas sp. GTDB lineage: Bacteria > Pseudomonadota > Gammaproteobacteria > Pseudomonadales > Pseudomonadaceae > Aquipseudomonas. The sequence continues at coordinate 2,523 of CAZFKQ010000018.1, read as the reverse complement.
TCACGGTGGTAGGTGCATCGCACAGCACCTTGATGGAGGATATTCGCGGTCAGATGGGCAACAAGATGCGCTTCATCAACCAGGGCATCCGTCAGCTACGCAAGTACCCCGAGGGCAAACCCGACTTCTCGGTGCAGCGGGTATTCCTGGTGTTCGTCGATGACTATGAGCGCAAGCTGCTGGATGAGCTGAGGAAGATTGTCGAGGGGCGCTACGGCGCGCAGTACCGCGAGTACGACAATATCTCGCAGCTGGTGGACTTCATCCTCAGTCGCCAGCGGCGTGGGCGCGAGATCAGGCAGCTCGATTTCTTCTCCCATGGCGTGGTCGGCAGCATCGAGCTGGGCTACGAGCTGGACAAGCGCGACAGCTACCGCCTTCGCGATGCCCAGGCGCGCAAGCTGGTGTCCGAAGCCTTTACCTATGACGGTAAGATCTTCTCCTACGCCTGCCGCACCGGTTTGGGCATTGATGCCCATCTCGAAGTGGCGCAGGGCGAAGACCCGCAATACGAGCGAAGCCTGGCGCAGGTTCTGGCCAACGCGGCGGGTACCGAGGTATGTGCTTATCCACGCCGCAGCAACTACGACCAGACTTATGGTAATGCCCAGGATCGCGCGCAGCAGGTGACAGCACAGCGCAAGGTGGCCGTCGACAAGGCTGCCAGGGATGCCTATCTGATTCGCCTGAAGAACTATCAGAAACGTCTGGCCGAGTACCGGGTCGCGCAGAAAGACGCCAATGCTATGTTGCCCGATGAATCAGAGCCGCAGGCGCCAACACCTAAAGCGAGTGAGCATGAACGCGACCTGGCGTTGCATGCCAATAGCCGAGAGAAATATCAGGCCACCATTGGCTACCCGCTGGATGCCGAGGGGGCGATGCGCGATGTGCGTTCCGGTGATACGCCCAGGGGGCTGCCGGATGGATTGCGCAGCTATCGGCCGCTATGACCCATAGAGGCCGCTACGTTGCAGTTGCCTTGGTGCTAGCTGCACTGCTCGGGAGCAGCGCTTTCTACCGATCTGTAAAGGAAGACACGATGCCGGAAAAAGTGATGATGTATTACGGTCCCTGGAGCGAAGAGGAGATTCGCTTCGATGCCAGCCACTGGTTCAGCAGTGGCATGTACCGGCCGCGCCATATGGGCGAGCGCAATATCCTCAGTGCCACGACTATGCTGCGCAATCAACCCAGGACATTCAGTGCGCAGGACAATGAGCGGCTATGTGTCGTCGCCGTTTCCGCGCTAAGTGACGACTTCCCCAAGGTTGATAGCAGTCTGCTGATGGAGACCACGCCGGACGATCTGTATCGGCGAGTACGTTATGTCTTTAGCGCCTTCGACGAGCCGGACCGTCCCGCAGATTCCTACCAGCTGTACCTGAACCTGAATGGCGAGCGCTACATCATCACCTTCGCCATTGATGCGCAGACCGGCGAGTACCTTGCTAGCGGCTCCTACGCCGACAGGTTCGACCCCGAGCAACCTGCGTTTGCCGAAGCCAAACGGATATTTGCTGAACTCGACGACCAGGACTGAAGATCAGAAAACTCGACAAGGATGCCGGGGTTCTCATGAAAGGAAGTATCAAAGCCATTATTGTTCTGGTAGCGGCCATTGGCTTGCCAGTTGCGGGCTACCAGGCGGTGACGCGCGTTTCGCTTGGCAATGGCCTAGCGCCCGGCAGCCAGATCGATGAGTTGCACGGCGTAGCCATTTACTACAACGGCGGGGTGAACCAGAGCCGTGGGCGCAACACCAGTGCCGATGGTTACAATCTCGGCATCAGATACCAGTGCGTAGAGTTCGTGAAGCGCTACTACTTCGAGCGCTTCGGGCATCGCATGCCGGACGCCTATGGTCATGCCAAGTCGTTTTTCGATCACTCCCTGGGCGATGGGGCATTCAATGAAAAGCGCGGTTTGCTGCAGTTCAGCAATGGCACAGGAGCTGTGCCGCAGACAGAGGATATCCTGGTCTTCGGGCCTTCGTTGCTGAACCCCTATGGTCATGTGGCGATAGTCGCGCAAGTCAATCCATACGCCGTCATCATTGCTCAGCAGAACGCGGGGCCGATCCTCTCCTCGCGGGAGGCCCTGCCGCTGGTGCAGCAGGGCCATGGTTTTCGCGTCGAGAACGCACGGGTCGTGGGCTGGCTGCGCTTGCCAGCCCCCGTCATTCCGTAGCCAAGCGCTGATCAGTACGTGACAACCAATGCGCAGCAGATTGGTCCGCTATCGTGCAGAGGCTCAGGGCTGATCATCATCCGGGCTACGCCAGCTCTGCCGCCAGCTGCGTGACCTGCGCCTGGCGTTCCACCTGCTCCAGGCGCGCGCCGGGATTCAACGACGACCATTCGGGATGCGCGCGGGCCTTGCGTAGAGCCTCGGGCAGCTTGTCTTCGCGCCAGCTCTTGTCCTGCGGGTTATCCAGCTGGATCGCCGTGGTTGCCGCATGGCCGCGCGCATCCAGGGCGGCCAGCAGTTGGCGCTGGCGCAGGGCGAGCAGGCGCAGCACAT
>CAZFKQ010000017.1:71438-80494 GCA_964518735.1 uncultured Pseudomonas sp. | reverse complement strand
GACCTGCTCGGTGACAGCGACCCGGAAATGGTCGCCGAGACCTACTGGCGCGCCACCCACTATGTCAGCGAGGTGGCGGCGCAGTATTCCGCCGGCAAGCTCGACCTGCCGCAGAAGGCCCTGGCCGAGCAGTGCTACTTCGCCATCTGCCGGCGCTTGTATAACCAGCTCAAGGCGCGTCAGCGCTCGCACCGCCAGGTGCTCGACGAGCTCAACGACAAGCTGGCGGACAAGTACATCTGCAACTTCTCGGTGTTCCAGAGCCTGCCGGACACCTGGGCCATCGGCCAGATCCTGCCGATCCTGCCGCTGCACCGCCTGGACGAAGAGCCGCTGCGCCGCGCCGTGCTGCAGGACCTGACCTGCGACTCCGACGGCAAGATCAACCAGTACGTCGACGAGCAGAGCATCGAGACCAGTCTGCCGGTGCACGAACTGCGCGACGGCGAGGACTATGTGCTGGGGATCTTCCTGGTCGGTGCCTACCAGGAAATTCTCGGCGACATGCACAACCTGTTTGGTGACACCGACTCGGTGAACATCTACCAGAACGCCGACGGCACCTCCTACCACGCCGGCATCGAGACCCACGACACCATCGAGGACATGCTGCGCTACGTGCACCTGTCGCCGGAGGAGCTGATGAGCCACTACCGTGACAAGGTGGCCAGCGCCAAGCTCAGCCCGCGCGAACGCACGCAGTTCCTCGACGCTTTGCGTCTGGGGCTTACTCGCTCGTCCTATCTGGCGACCTGAACCGGCGGTTCTTGAACTGCCAAAGCCTGGTGCGATTTGCTCCCCTCTCCCGTTCACGGGAGAGGGGCCGGGGGAGAGGGGTGGGCAGGCTACTTCGCCCCTCTCCCTAACCCTCTCCCACAAGTGGGAGAGGGGACTGTCCGTGTTGCCGAAAAATTTTATCCCGCTGTATGGTCGCCGCATTTGCCGGCAAGAAAAAACGCCGCGATCCGAACGGATATCGCGGCGTTTTTATTAAGTGAACAGCCCTACGGCGCATGCCGGGCTTTTTTGTCTGCGTAGCCGGATGCAATCCGGGACGAGGCTTCCCCGGATTCCATCCGGGCTACAACCTAGCTGCCGAAGCCACGTGCCATCAGGCTGGCGAGGAATGGCAGGCAGACCAGCAACAGCAGCTCCATGCGGATCACCCAGATCGTGCGCTTGGCCACCGCCGGGCTGATCTGCGGCGCCTTGCCGGCCAGCAGGTCGTTGCGCCAGTTGAAGAAGGTCAGGGTTGGTAGTGCCGAGATAAGGCCGATCAGCAGGAACAGGCCAACCTTGGCGTGGAACAGGCTGTTGCCCAGGTAATAGTCCAGTCCCTTGCCGTACCACAGCACGCGCGCCGCGCCGGTGGCCAGCACCAGGCCGGCAGTGATGCCATAGGCGATGTCGATACGCAGCAGACGACGCGCCGTAGCGTTATCGATTTGGGCGTTGAACAGCAGGTGTTCGCAGGTCAGCAGGGCAAACAGAACGAAAATCGACAGGTAATGCAGGCTGGCGGCAATGGCGTCGGCCATGGGTATTCCTCGTGCAAGGTCAGGCAGCGTGGACCGTTCGGTTACGGCCCTGGTGCTTGGCAAGGTACAGCGCGCTGTCGGCGCGTTCCAGCAGAGAGCTCTGGTTTTCTCCGAGTACTGCAATGGCGGTGCCGATGCTGATGGTCACGCTATGGTTGAGCGTACCGATGCTGATCGGCGTGGCAGCAATAGCCAGGCGTACGCGCTCGGCGATGTGCTGCAGTTCAATGGCATCATGCACGCAGACCAGGGCAACGAACTCCTCGCCGCCCAGGCGCACCAGCAAATCATCGGGACGCAGCGCCGCACTCATACGTCGCGCGCACTCCCACAGCACCTGGTCGCCGCCGGCATGACCAAACTGGTCATTGACCTGCTTGAAGTGGTCGAGGTCACAGTAGAGTGCGGCGAGTTGCAGGCCTTGTTCCGTGCTATTGGTCAGTTCGCGCGGGAAGAACTCAGTGAGCCCGGCACGGTTCCACAGCTGAGTCAGCGGGTCGATCAGTGCCTTGCGTTGTTCACGGCTGACAGCCTGGCGCAGTTTGTCTGCCTGCTGGCTGATGCTGCGCAGGTGTAAATAGCCTTCAACCAGGGTGCCCAGGTCGCGCAGGTGCAGGCGCTCCTGCTCGGTCAGGCTGCGCGGTTGCGGGTGCAGCAGGCAGAGTGTGCCGATTGGCTGGCTGTCACGGCTGTACAGGGGTTGGCCAGCATAGAAACGAATAAAGGGGGCACCGACTACTACCGGGTTGTCGATGAAGCGTGGATCCTTGTGGGTGTCCTCGACGATCAGTGGACTGCGTGCCGCCACCGCATGGCCGCAGAAGGAGATGTCGCGCGGGGTCTGCGCAATGCTCAGGCCCACGCGTGCCTTGAACCACTGTCGGTCACGGTCGATCAGGCTGATCAGCACCGTCTCGACCTGAAACAGCTCGCGGGTCAGTCGCACCAGGGTGTCGAGGTACAGCTCGGCAGGTGTGTCGAGCAGTTCCAGATCATCCAGGGCCTGTTGGCGACTGGCTTCATCGGGCGGGCAGGGTGCTCGCAGCATGCGTTTCTCCGGTCAATGCAGTGGGGCCAGCCAGGCATCCTGGCGCTGTAGGCGCCACGCCAGGATGGCTAGGCTCAGGCCGCGCATTACCATGAAACATAGCAAAGCCAGCCACAAGCCGTGATTGCCCAACCCTTGCAGCAGCCAACCCAGCGGCAGGGCCAGGGCCACGCTGGCGAGCATGGCGTTACGCATTTCGCGGGCGCGGGTGGCGCCGATGAACAGGCCGTCGAGCAGGTAGCTCCATACGCCCAGCAGCGGCAGTACGGCCAGGTAGGGCAGATATTGGTAGGCCACTGCGCGCACTGTCGGGATATCGCTCTGCAGGTTGACAAACAGTTTGCCGCCGAGCAAAAACAGTAGGGCGAAGGCCATGCTGGCGAGCAGCGCCCAACCACTGGCGACTACCAGTGAGCGGCGCAAGGCCAGGCGGTCAGCGGCGCCGATGGCATGCCCGCATAGCGCTTCCACCGCATGGGCCAGGCCGTCCAGTGCGAAGGCGGCGAGCAGCAGGCCGTTGAGCAGCAGGGCATTGGCCGCCACCGTGGCGTCGCCCAGGCGGGTGCCCTGCACGGTAACCAGGAAAAATACCAGCTGCAGGGCCAGGGTGCGGATCAGGATGTCGCGGTTGACCGCCAGCAGCGCGTGCCAGCTGCGCCACTGTTTCAGGATCGGCCAGTTGAGCTGGCCGGGGTGATCACGCAGGGCGTGAGCCGCCAGCAGCAGGCCGAGCAGGGCGCCGCTCCATTCGGCCAGCACCGAGGCCCGCGCAGAGCCAAGCACGCCCCACTCCAGACCGAGGACGAACCACAGGTTGAGTGCGATGTTCAGCAGGTTGGTGGTCAGCATGATGGCCAGCGCGCCGCGAGCGCGTTGCGTACCCAGCAGCCAGCCGATCAGGGCGGAGCTGGCCAGGGTCGCGGGCAGGCCGAACAGGCGCGCGTGGAAGAACTCGCGAGTGAGGCTGTCGAGAGCTGCCGAGGGTTGCATCAGTCCCAGCGCCAGGCCGCTCAGCGGTAAGGCTAGCAGTGCCAGTAACAACGACAAACCACCGACCAGCAACAGGCTCTGCACCAGCACCTGACGCAGCGCCGCGCCATCGCCACGGCCGCAGGCCTGGGCGGCAAAGCCGGTGGCGCTCATGCGCAGAATGCCAAAGACCCCAACCAGCATGGCGTACAGGCTGGCCCCGACCACCACTGCACCAAGCTGATGGGCATGCGGCAGGTGGCCGATCACGGCCGTGTCGACCAGCGCCACTAGGGGTACCGACAGGTTGGAGAGGATCATCGGCAGGGCCATGGCCCAGACCCGCCGGTGAGTCGGAGCGTGGCGCCAGGCAGCAAGCAGGGCGGACATGGAGAGTACCGGCAAAAGGGCGATTATAGGCCGCTTGAAGGGTGTGCCGGCGCTGGCACAAATCGTCATTGCTGCGTCTTGCAGTCTGCCTGTTGAAACAACTGCACAGTCGGCCTGGATCACGCCTGCGCGAGCCGGCTTCGGCTATAGTTTCGCTCCTCTGCCTTGCCCGCCTTGGGAGCCTGCTATGCCGAACAAAGGACTGCTTCTGGCCCTCGCCCTGACGCTGCTCAGCGCCTGCGATTCTTCCACTCCCGAGGTGCCCAGCGCCGAGCGACCCGTCGCGGCGCAGGACGCGGCCAGGCCGGCGGCGGATGTCGAAGCCTTGGCCAAGCGTTATGCCGGGCGCGCGCTGAGCGTGGCCGACGCCTCGGAAGTGCAGCTCGACGGCGCCAGTGCGCTGTCGGTGACCTTCAGCGTACCGCTCGATCCCGAGCAGAACTTCGCCGCCAAACTGCACCTGGTCGACAAGAAGAGTGGCAAGGTCGATGGCGCCTGGGAACTGTCCGACAACCTGATGGAGCTGCGCCTGCGCCATCTGGAGCCGCAGCGCAGCCTTATGCTGACCGTCGATGCCGGCCTGCGCGGGGTGAATGCCAGCGAATTGGGCGCGGACTACAGCAGCCAGATCGACACCCGCGACATGCAGCCCACGGTCGGCTTCGCCAGCCGTGGCTCGTTGCTGCCGACCCGCTTGGCCGAAGGTCTGCCGGTGATCGCGCTGAACGTCGACAAGGTCAACGTCGAATTCTTCCGCATCCGCCAGGAGGCCCTGCCGAGCTTTCTCGCCCAGTGGGGGCGCAGCTCCAATATCAGTACCTGGGAAGCCCGCGAGCTGCTGCCGATGGCCGAACTGGTGTACGGCGGCCGCTTCGACCTGAACCCGGCGCGCAACACCCGCGAAACCCTGCTGCTGCCGATTGCCGGCCTGGAGCCGTTCAAGCAGCCGGGCGTGTACCTGGCGGTAATGCGCGAGGCCGGCACCTACAACTACACGCAGCCAGCGAGCCTGTTCACCCTCAGCGATATCGGCCTGTCGGTGCACCGTTACCGCGGGCGCCTGGATGTCTTCACCCAAGCCCTGGAAGGCGGCGCGGCACAGGCCGACGTAACCCTGGAATTGCTCAATGACAAAGGCCAGGTAGTCGGCGAAGGCAACACCGACAGCAGCGGCCACGCCGAACTGAGCCTGCCCGACAATGCCGCCCTGCTGATTGCCCGCCAGGGCGAGCAGACCAGCCTGCTCAACCTCAGCGGCCCGGCCCTGGACCTGGCCGAGTTCGATATCGGTGGCGAGCTGCCCAACCCGTTGCAGCTGTTCGTGTTCGGCCCGCGTGATCTGTATCGCCCGGGCGAGACCGTGTTGCTCAACGCCTTGCTACGTGATGCCGATGGCCGTGCGGTCAAACCGCAGCCAGTGAATGTGGAAGTGCGCCGCCCGGATGAGCAAGTCAGCCGCAAGTTCGTCTGGCAGCCGGGCGAGGATGGCCTCTATCAATACCAGCTGCAGCTGGCCGGCGAGGCCCCGACCGGGCGCTGGCAGCTGCTGCTGGATGTCGGCAGCGGGCACAGCCAGATCTATGAATTCCTAGTCGAGGACTTCCTGCCCGAACGCCTGGCCCTGGAGCTCAAGGGCAGCGAAACGCCGATCTCCCCGAGCGATGAAGCGCAGTTCCAGGTCGAGGGCCGTTACCTGTACGGCGCGCCGGCGTCCGGCAACCGCCTGACCGGGCAGGTCTATGTGCGGCCGCTGCGTGAGGCGGTGAAGACGCTGCCCGGCTACCAGTTCGGCTCGCTCACTGAAGAGGAGCTGAGCCAGGATCTCGATCTGCAGGAAACCAGCCTGGATGCCCAGGGCAAGACGGTAATCCAGGTGGAAAACCGCTGGGCCGAGGCCAAGTCGCCGTTGCAGCTGATCGTCCAGGCCAGCCTGCAGGAATCCGGCGGCCGACCGATTACCCGGCGCCTGGTGCAACCGGTGTGGCCGGCCGAACGTCTGCCCGGTGTGCGCGGCCTGTTCGAGGGCACAGAGGTGGACGGCGACAGCCTGGCCGAGTTCGAGCTGCTGGTCGCCGACCCGGCCGGCAACAAGCTGGCTGCCGAGCAGCTCAACGTGCGCTTTATCCGCGAGCGCCGTGACTATTACTGGAGCTTCTCCGAAGGCGAAGGCTGGAATTACCACTACAACGAGAAGTTCCTCAACCTGGCCGAGGAAAACATCAGCGTCGCCGCCGGCGGCACGGCCAAGGTCAGTTTCCCGGTGGAGTGGGGCCCGTATCGGATCGAAGTCACCGATGCCGAGACCGGCATCATGAGCAGCCTGCGGGTGTGGGCTGGTTACTCCTGGCAGGACAACACCGAGGGCGGCGCGGTGCGTCCGGACCAGGTCAAGCTGGCTCTCGACAAACCGGCCTACAGCGCTGGCGACACCGCCACGGTCACCGTCACCCCGCCGGTGGCCGGTAGTGGCTACCTGCTGGTGGAGTCCAGCGACGGCCCGCTGTGGTGGCAGGAAATCGAAGTGCCGGCCGAGGGCAAGGCCTTCGACATTGCCCTGGACGACGACTGGGCGCGGCATGACCTGTACATCAGTGCCCTGGTGATCCGTCCCGGCGAGCGCAAGGCGGGCGCCACGCCCAAGCGCGCCGTGGGGCTGCTGCACCTGCCGTTCGAGCGCGGCCCGCGCAAGCTGCAGCTGAGCCTGACAGCACCGGAGAAGATGCGCCCGCAGCAGCCGCTGAAGGTGCAGATCCAGGCGAAGAATGCCGATGGCAGCGTGCCGAGCGAGGTGCGCGTGCTGGTGGCGGCGGTGGATGTCGGCATCCTCAATATCACCGAGTACCCGACGCCTGATCCCTTCGCCCAGTTCTTCGGGCGCAAGGCCTACGGCGCCGACCAGCTGGATATCTACGGCCAGCTGATCGAGGCCGGCCAGGGCCGTCTGGCCAGCCTGGCCTTCGGCGGTGACGCCGCGCTGGCCAAAGGCGGCAAGCGCCCGGACACCAGCATCACCATCGTCGCCCAGCAGAGCCTGCCGGTGCAGCTGGATGCCCAGGGCCGCGGTGAAGTCAGTCTGGATATTCCCGATTTCAATGGCGAGCTGCGCCTGATGGCTCAGGCCTGGACCGACGAGCGCTACGGCATGGCCGAGGGCAAGACGGTGGTAGCCGCGCCTCTGGTGGCCGAACTGTCGGCGCCGCGCTTCCTCGCCGGCGGCGATCAAACCAGCGTGGCCCTGGACCTGACCAACCTGTCTGGCGCGATGCAGCAACTCGATGTGCAGCTCAGCGCCGAGGGTCAGCTGGCCTTGAGCGAAACCCCCGGTGGCTATACCGCGCCGATCCAGCTCGACCAGGGCCAGCGCATCACCCTGCGCATTCCGGTGCGCGCTGCCGGTGGCTATGGCGCCGGCGTGCTGCGCATCAACGTGCAGGGCCTGAGTCTGCCGGGCGAGAGCCTGCCGCCGTTCAGTCGCACCTGGCGTCTTGGCGTGCGTCCGGCCTGGCCGGCGCAGCAGCAGATGTTCCGCAGCGTGCTCAAGGGTGAACGCTGGAGTCTGCCGGCCGGCACCCTGGCGGCCTTCGAGCCGGCCGGGCTGGAGGCGCTGCTCAGCGTATCCAGCCGTCCGCCGCTCAACCTGGCCGAGCAGATTCGCGCGCTCAAGGCCTATCCCTACGGCTGCCTGGAACAGACCACCAGCGGCCTGTACCCCTCGCTGTACGCCGATGCCGCAACCCTCAAGCGCCTCGGCCTGGAAGGCGAGCCGGAGGAACAGCGGCGGCGCTCCATCGAGATCGGTATCGAGCGCCTGCTCGGCATGCAGCGCTACAACGGCAGCTTCGGCCTGTGGGGCAGCGACAGCGACGAGGAATACTGGCTGACCGCCTATGTCACCGACTTCCTCCTGCGTGCCCGCGAGCAGGGATTTGCTGTACCCGCCGAGCCGCTGAAGAAGGCCAGCGAGCGCCTGCTGCGCTACCTGCAGGAGCGCAACCTGATCGAAGTCGGCTACAGCGAAAACCTCGATCACACCCGTTTTGCCGTGCAGGCCTACGCCGGCTACGTGCTGGCGCGCAGTCAGCAGGCGCCGCTGGGCGCCCTGCGTGCGCTGTACGAGCGGCGCAGTGAGTCGATGTCCGGCCTGCCGCTGGTGCACCTGGCGGTGGCCCTGCAGAAGATGGGCGACAAGCCGCGTGCGGACGAGGCGCTGGCGGTGGGCATGGCCCAGGGCCGCAACCGCGAGGACTGGCTGGCCGACTACGGCAGCCCGCTACGCGACCAGGCGCTGATCTACGCCCTGCTGGAGGAGAACGACCTGGCTGCCGGTACCCGCGAGCAACTGCTGTTCGAACTGGCCGAGGAGCGTGCGGTACAGAACTACCTGTCGACCCAGGAGCGCAACGCGCTGTTCCTCGCCGGCCGTAGCCTGGTGAAAAAACCGGAGCAGAACTGGAACGCCGTGTTGGAGGTCGCCGGCCAGCTGCGCGAGCTGAGCAACAGCCAGCCGGCCTTGCTGCTGCAGGGCGCGGGTCTGGGCGAGCCGCTGAGCCTGAGCAATCCGGGCGAGCAGAGCCTGTACCAGCAACTGACGCTGTCCGGCTACCCGACCCAGGCGCCGCGGGCGGGCGGCAACAACCTGAGCATCGAACGCGAGTACTACGACCTGGGCGGCAACGCGCTGGACCTGAACAACCTGCAAAGCGGCCAGCTGGTGCTGGTGCACCTGGCGGTGCGCGCTGATGAGCGGGTGCCGGATGCCCTGCTGGTCGACCTGCTGCCGGCAGGCCTGGAACTGGAAAACCAGAACCTGGCGCAGAGCGCCGCCAGCCTGGACGACGCCAGCAGTGCGGTGAAGGACTGGCAGAAGTCGATGCAGAACGCCGCGATCAAGCACCAGGAATTCCGCGACGACCGCTACGTGGCCGCGCTGGATGTGAATGGCTACGACACCACCCATCTGCTGTACCTGGCCCGCGCCGTGACGCCCGGCACCTACCGGGTGCCGCCGCCGCAGGTGGAGTCGATGTACCGCCCGGCCTGGAAAGCCCAGGGCGAGGCACCGGAGAAACTGGTGGTGCGGGGGCGCTGAGGGGCATTTTCCCCTCTCCCCA
>CAZFKQ010000017.1:0-71338 GCA_964518735.1 uncultured Pseudomonas sp. | reverse complement strand
GCACCGGAGAAACTGGTGGTGCGGGGGCGCTGAGGGGCATTTTCCCCTCTCCCCAGCCCTCTCCCATAAATGGGAGAGGGGGCAGGCCGTGCACGGGGTTAAGCTTCACGCGCTTGTCTCCCCTCTCCCGTTTACGGGAGAGGGGCCGGGGGAGAGGGCGGTGGCCTCAGCTCACAATCAAACTCAACAACCACAACCCCAGCAACCCATAGATCACCATGCGCACGAAAGCTTTGCGCATACCGGCGCGCACGGCGGCATACAGCAGCAACAGGCCGCAGATCATGGCCACCAGGCTGAGCAGGCCGATGTCGGTGCCCAGGGCATTGGCCAGGCCTTGCAGGAAACTGCGGCCGGCGTCGGCAAACAGGCCGAAGAAGCCGCTGAGGGCTTCGACGATAAAACGGATTAGAGTGCCGAGCGCGTGACCCAGCCATTGAAAGAAATCACTCACGACAATATGTCCGGCCGCTTGGGGCCGCTCCTCGGCGGTTGTGCGCAATGCCGGGCAGCATGCCACAGGCACCTTCTGCGGCGAAGGGTAGCAGGCCCATGGATCTGAGACGCTGGCTCATCCGCTTGCGCCGGCCCTGGCTGGCGCTGCCCGTGCTGCTGGTGGCGCTGCTGCTGTTGGCTGATCGGCTGTTTCCGCTGCCCTTGCCGCAGGATGATCTGGCCCGCGTGGTACTGGCCGAGGACGGCACGCCGCTCTGGCGCTTCGCCGATGCCGAGGGGGTGTGGCGCTATCCGGTGGCGCCGGAGCAGGTCTCGCCCTATTACCTGCAGGCGCTGCTGACCTATGAGGACCGTTGGTTCTACCGGCATCCCGGGGTCAATCCGCTGGCCCTGGGCCGCGCGGCCTGGCAGAACCTCACGGGTGGGCGCGTGCTGTCCGGCGGCAGCACCCTGTCGATGCAGGTGGCGCGTCTGCTCGATCCGCATTCGCGTACTTTCGCCGGCAAGCTGCGCCAGCTCGGGCGCACCCTGCAGCTGGAATGGCACCTGTCGAAGGACGAGATCCTCGCCCTCTACCTCAACCGCGCGCCTTTCGGCGGCACCTTGCAGGGCGTAGCAGCGGCCAGCTGGGCCTACCTGGGCAAGTCACCGGCGCAGCTGACCCGCGCCGAAGCGGCGCTGCTCGCGGTGTTGCCGCAGGCGCCCAGCCGGCTGCGCCCGGACCGTCATCCCGAGCGCGCTCAGGCCGCTCGGGACAAAGTGCTGCGCCGGTTGGCGCAGTTCCAGGTGTGGCCGCAGGGCCTGGTCGATGAGGCGCTGCAGGAGCCGGTGCTGCTGGCGCCGCGCCAGGAGCCCAACCTGGCGCCGCTGCTGGCGCGGCGGCTGAATGTGCCGGGCAGCCCGCCGCTGATCCGCACCACAATCGATGCCAGCCTGCAGCGACGCCTGGAAGACCTGCTGCTGGGCTGGCGTGCGCGCCTGCCGGAGCACACCTCGGCGGCGATTCTGGTGGTCGAGCACGAAAGCATGGCGGTGCGCGCCTACCTCGGTTCGGTGGATATCGCCGACAAGCGCCGCTTCGGCCATGTCGATATGGTGCGCGCCCTGCGTTCGCCCGGCTCCACGCTGAAGCCCTTTCTTTATGGATTGTCCCTGGACGCCGGGCTGATCCATTCCGAGTCGCTGTTGCAGGACGTGCCGCGGCGCTATGGCGACTATCGCCCCGGCAACTTCGCCGCCGGTTTTATCGGCCCGGTGTCGGCCAGCGAGGCCCTGGCCACCTCGCTCAACCTGCCGGCGGTGCAGTTGCTGGAGGCCTATGGACCGAAGCGCTTTGCCGGTGAACTGCGCAATGCCGGGGTGCCGCTGATCTTGCCAGCGGGGGCCACGCCAAACCTGGCGCTGATTCTCGGCGGCGCCGGCAGCCGTCTGGAGGAACTGGTCGGTGGCTACAGCGCTTTTGCCCGTGACGGCCTGGCGGCGCGTCCACGCCTGCAGCCGCAGGACGCTCTGCATGAGCGCCGCCTGCTCTCGCCCGGTGCGGCGTGGATCATCCGGCGCATTCTGGCGGGTCAGGCACGGCCCGATCGCGACCCGCGCGCCGAGTTGCTGCAGCGCCCCGTGCTGGCCTGGAAGACCGGCACCAGTTACGGTTTTCGCGATGCCTGGGCGGTCGGCGTCGGCCCACGGTACCTGATCGGCATCTGGATCGGCCGTCCCGATGGCACCCCGGTGCCGGGTCAGTTCGGCCTGGCCTCGGCCGCGCCGCTGTTGCTGCAGGTGCATGATCTGCTGGTCAATCGCGACAGTCAGCGCGGCCTGGCGCCACCTGTGCAAGCCGTGCCGGAGAGTATCGGCGTGGCGGCGATCTGTTGGCCGCTGGGCCAGCCGCTGGCCCGTGAGGATGACAACTGCCGGCGCCAGCGCTTTGCCTGGACCCTCGACGGCACCACGCCGCCAACCTTGCAGGCGGCCGACCAGCCGCTGGGCCTGGGCCTGTTGCAAAGTATCTGGGTCAATCCGCAGGGGCAGCAGGTGGCGGCCACCTGTGCCGGTGGCGTACCGCGTGAGGTGGCACTGTGGCCGGCGCCGCTGGAGCCCTGGTTGCCGCGTCGCGAGCGGCGAGCGGCGCGTTTACCGCAGGTTGATCAAAGCTGCCCGCCCGCCTTGGCACCGCCGGCAGCACCGCTGTCGATTGTTGGTATCCGCGATCACGACCGCCTGCGTCGCCCGGCCAGCAGTGCAGAGCCATTGCGCCTGCAGCTCTCGGCTCTGGGCGGCAGTGGTACGCGCTGGTGGTTTCTGAATGGCGCGCCGCTGGCCGAAAGCCAGCCTGGGGAGGCATTCGGCCAGGTGCTGCGCGAAAGCGGGCAATATCAGCTGAGTGTGCTGGATCAGAGCGGGCAGACCGCTCAACTGCAGTTCAGTGTGGGCGAGTAGGGCTTAGTCCAGGCTGGCCAGCACCAGGCGATCACGCCCTGCGGCTTTGGCCATATACAGGGCATCGTCGACGCGCTTGAAGAAGGTCTCGGCATTGCCGTCGCGCTGGGTGTCATAGCTGCCGACGCCGAGGCTGGTGGTCATGGGCAGGTTTTGTCCGTTGATGGTCAGGCCCTGGCTGGCCAGATTGTTCCGGAATTCCTCCGCCATTTCGCGGGCCTGCTCCAGCGGGGTGTCCATCATCAGCACACCGAACTCTTCGCCGCCCAGGCGCAGCAAGGCATCGCTGTCGCGACGGAACACGCTGCGCATGCGTTCGGCGAAGGCGCTCAGGCACTGATCGCCGGCACTGTGGCCGTATTCATCATTGATGCGCTTGAAGAAGTCGATATCCAGCAGCACCAGCGACAGCTGCCCGCCCTGACGCTGCACGTTGGCCACCAGCGCGGTGAACAAACTATTGAACTGCAGACGATTGCCCAACTGAGTCAGGCTGTCGGTTCGGCTGAGGCGGTCATAGCGTTCGCGCTGATCGAGCAACTGCTGTTCCAGCGCCAGCGTACTGCGGTACTCGCGATGGCTGCGGTTGAGGGCCAGCAGCAGGTAGCTGAGGTAGACGGCCAGGGTGATCAGCAGCGCTTGGTGTTCTTCACGCTGGGGCAGCAGTACCGCCAGTCCCGGCAAATAGAGAAAGAGGATTGCCACCACGCCGCGCGCTTTGCGCATGGCGAAGTTGAAGGCCATGGCTGTGCTGAAGGCGATGGTGCTCAGTGTGGCAATCAGGCGCGAGGGCTCGAAGCGGTCATCGACCAGCACCCAGGCATGCGCGAGGCCCCAACTCAGAGCAGTCAGGTAAATCAGGTACCAGTGGCGGTCAATCCACAGTTGCAGGCAGCCGCCGCTGGTTTGTGCCGGCGGCCGATGCAGTAGGCGCAGTGCCAGCATCAGGGCGAAAAAAGCTGAGGCAAGCAAGCCGCTGCCAAGCATGCTGGCGGGAACGCTGCTGAACAGCCAGGTCAGCAGCCAGGCCAACAGGTAATAGATGCCCCCGAGTCGAGTGCGTACGCGGGTGTCCTGCACCTCACGCCAGAGAGCGAAGGTCTGCGGTTGGCTGGGCAGTTCAGAATCGGTCATGTGTTGTGATCACAAATACGGCCTATCCAAGGATAGCCGCAGGTGCAGCCCGATTGCTACCAGAATGCCAGTACGCGCAGGCCCCACCTGCTCAGTGGTTTTACGAGGCGGGGCGCTGCCGGTATGGCAGTGGGATAAGCCCTGTGTGTACACACAGGGCTTATCCGCGTGGGCTGTCAGCCGCGGCGAATCAGCCAGATGCCGCCGATGATCAAGGCCAGGCCGGCGACCTTGCCCAGGGTGATCGGTGCTTCACGAAAGCCGGCCCAGCCGTTGTGATCAAGCAGCAGAGCCATGCCCAACTGACCCGCCAGCACCAGTGCCATAAACAACAGGGCGCCGATGCGTGGCCCGGCAAAGGCGGCCGTGGCAATAAAGAAAGCACCGAGCAGACCACCGCTCCAGTGCCACCAGCTCAAGCCCTTGAAGGCATTGAGGCCGGCGATGTCACGCTGGGCCAGGACGATGATCAGCAGTGCAAGGGTGCCAACCAGGAATGACACCAGGGCGGCGGCCATAAAGCTGGATAGATGCTTGGCCAACTGACCATTGATACCGGCCTGCAGTGGCAGGAAGGCCCCAGCAATAAGGGGCAGAACGAGTAGCCACCAGTTAGGCATGGCAATCTCCGAGCAGCAGAGGGCTGGGCATTATGCGCTTGGCTGTCATGTTGGTCAGCTTTTGCGGTTGATGGATTGGCCAGCGGAGCGCACTCAGGCCGTTCGATCTTTTTGCCGCCTTCGCGAGCCGAGCCGCTGAAGTGCGGACCATAACCCGTAGGGTGGATGACGCGTTTCTCATCCACCCCGGCGCCGCGCGGTGGATCGATGAAGCGCGATCCACCCTACCGAGAGCCCTCGTGCCTGGGCTCGTTAGGTGTTCAAGTCTCAGGGTTTGCCGCGTAGGCATGCGGGCTGAACCCCGTAGGGTGGATGACGCTTTTCTCATCCACCCCGGCGCCGCGCGGTGGATCGATGGAGCGCGATCCACCCTACCGAAAGCCCTCCTACCTAGGCTCGATAGTTGTTCAAGTCGCCAGGGTTTGCTGGGCAGGCATACGGGCTGAACCCCGTAGGGTGGATGACGCTTTTCTCATCCACCATGGCGCCGCGCGGTGGATCGATAGAGCGCGATCCACCCTACGAGCAGCCGTGCTCAGGGTGATAGGGCTTTGCTGAACTGCAGCAGCGCCACTCGCTCACCCTGCTTGTTCTGCCGTTCGACCAGGCCGCTCAGGGCATAGCCCAGGCGCGCATAGAGCAGCAGTCCTGCAGCGTTCTGGTTGAAGCATGAGGCATGCAGTTCGCGGGCCTGGAAATCGCGGACGGCGAGACGCTCCATAACGCCGATCAGGTATTGCGCCACCCCTTGGCCACGGGCCCAGGGAGCAATCATCAGATTGCCGAGGGCGCAGAACTCGCCGGGCTGGCTCTGGTAGAAGTTGGCGAAGCCAGCCGGGCGCCCGTCGAGCAGGGCCAGGGTGCTGCCCTGGCGGGTAGCACAGGCTTCGCTCAACTGCGCGAGGGTCAGTGGCCAGTGCGCACGGGGAAAGGCGTAGAACAGCTCCTCGGCGTTGTGCGCGAAGCCAACGACCGTCGCGAGGTCATCGGCGTGGGCCGGGCGATGGCTGAGCAGGCAGTCATTCATTGTGGCGGGTACTGGCTGAGGACTTGGCCGACGGTTTCGCGAATGGCCGCCTCGCGCTCTGCCGGGGAGGGCGGCGAGCGGCGCATGACCTGTTCGGCGCTGCCACGCCAGACCAGTTTGCCATCCTTGCCGTCGAGCAGATCGACCTGCAGGGTCGCCACCTTGTAATCCAGAGTGCGGGTCTCGGTCTGGATCGGCCCACCCCAGTAACCGCCCCAGTAGCCATTCCAGTAGCCGGTGGAATAGCTGGTACTGACCTGATCCTGGCGCTGATCGACGACCAGCCAGACCTGTACCTTGAGGTCAGCGGTACTGCCGGCGGGCGCCGGACGCAGGCCGCGCTGGTCGAGTTGCTGGCTGACAGCCTCGCGGATGCGTTGTTCGGTGAGGTCACTCTTGACCCGTGGATCGTCCGGGCGGTATTGCAGCGCCGGCTCCTGCCAGCTCCAGCTGCGATAGCCGGCGAAGTCGCGGCTGGCATCGTAATCACGCTCCACCTGCACGGTCTGGCAGGCCGCCAGCAACAGCAGGGTGGGTATCAGCAGCAGGCGCGACAACATGGGTAAACCTCCGTTTCAGAGCCTCTATCGAAACGCACGGCGCGCACTTCGGCAAGTGCTGTGTCAGTTTGGTGGATAGCTGCTCAAGGCGTCGCTGATGGCACGGCGCAAGGCATCGGCGCGTTCGCTCTGGCTGCCCTGGCTGGGGGCTTCGGCCGTACCGTTCCAGACCGCCTGGCCGCTCTGGGCGTCGAACAGGTCGATACTCACCGTCGTCACTTCCACTTCGTAGTTGCGCACCATGGGTACGCTGCCGTACATGCCGTAGTGATCGCCATAGGGGCCGTGGCCATAGTAGCTGCCGTAATCGTCGCGCACCTGGTACTGGCGGCGCTCCTGCCGCAGCGCAGTACGCACCAGCAGATCACCGCTGCCAGTGCTGGGGCGCAGACCGCGCTGGTCGAGGCCATTGCTCAGCGCCTCGGCGATCAGCGCACTGTCGGCCCAGGCACTGCCGCTCGGTAGTTGGCCGTCGAGCCAGCTCCAGTTGCGGTAACGACCGTAGTCACGCGGGGCTGCCGGGTAGGCGCTGCGGTCGAAATGGCTGGCCGCTGCGGCGGGTGCCGGCGGCAGCGGACGTGAGTCGGCCACATAGGGGTTGGGGCTCTGGCAGGCGACCAACAGGGCTAATGAAACGAGGCAGATCAGGGCTTTCATGGTGGTCTCCGGTAGCCCGTTACAGCGTAGCCCGGATGCAGTCCGGGATTTGCTCGGTGCGGCCTGCAGTCAGCTACAGCGGCCGACAGATCCAGTGCAGGTAGCGGCCCAGGCCGGCGAAGGCCGGATGGCGGCGGTGCTCCAGCTCCATGGCCAGCAGGTCGGCCAGCTCTGCCTTGGCCTGGAAATCGCGGGGCATGTAGTCATGGAATACGCGCACGCCGCTCTGGCTTTCGACCGTCCAGTGGCTGACGAGTTGCGCTGCCAGCTCGCGAGGGTCGAGCGGCTGCTGTGGTGTCAGGCTCTGCTTCTCGCCGGCGAAGTGCGCCTTGCGCAGCTTGCGGAAATGTCCCTTGAGCAGGTTGCGGTAGATCAGCGCATCCTTGTTGTAGAACGCCAGCGACAGCCAGCCGCCGGGCGCGGTGAGCTGGTGCAATACCGGCAGAATGGCGTGCGGCTCGGCCAGCCACTCCAGCACGGCATGGCAAATCACCAGATCAAAGGGCTGGTTGAACTGGCCGAGCAGCTCCTGCCAGGGCGCCTGGATAAAAGTGGCGCTCACCCCAGCCTCGGCAAAACGCTGACGGGCGCCCTCGAGCATCGGCTCAGCCGGTTCGGTGAGGGTCACCGCATGCCCGTGCTGGGCCAGCCACAGCGACATATGACCGAGCCCGGCGCCGATATCCAGTACACGTAGCGGGCGCTCCGGCAGGGCTTCCTTGAGATCGGCCTGGAGCACGGCGAGGCGAATCGCGCCCTTGGCGCCGCCGTAGATTTTTTCGGCGAAACGGGTGGCAAGTTCATCGAAGTGACGATCGCTCAAGAATGCCTCCAATAGCTGCTGCGCGGCACGGTAGCGGCGTCAGCCGCTGGCTCCAAGCTCGCCGTACTCGGTTGTACTGTCTCGCTTGTCGCTGCCCTGCTTCCTGGTTCTCGGGCCGCTCGCGACGCTCTTGAAGACCTTCTCATTGGGCAAAGCGCCTTTCGTTGTCGGCCAGTTTGGCCCGCACGACCTGCTCCATGTCGATGCCCAGCTCGCTGCACAGCAGCAACAGGTAGAGGACGATATCGCCGACTTCCTGGCCAGCATGCTCCAACTGTTCGGCCGGCAGTTGCCGCGACTGGTCTTCGGACAGCCACTGGAAGATTTCCACCAGCTCGGCCATTTCCACGCTGGCGGCCATGGCCAGGTTCTTCGGGCTGTGGAAGGGGCGCCAGGCATTGCGATCACGGATCGCATGCAGGCGCTGGGTGAGTTCGGCGATATTCATGGTGGGCTCCGTTCAGGTCGCATAGCTTCGACCGGACGGCCTGGCGCCGCAAGCCCTGGGCGAGCGCACTGGTGACTATCAGCGGCTTGAGCCAGTGCTTATTCGTTGCCCTGCGCCTCGCGCTCCAGCAGCGCCTGCTTGCGCGGTACGCCCCAGCGATAGCCGGTCAGGCTGCCGCTGGCGCCGATCACCCGGTGACAGGGCACCAGCAGGCCGAGCGGGTTGCTGGCGCAGGCGCGGGCCACGGCGCGGGCGTGGCTGCCGAGCTGCTCGGCCAGTTCGCCGTAGCGCCGCGTCTGCCCGGCAGGAATGCCGCACAGGGCCTGCCACACTTGCTGCTGGAAGGCGGTACCTCGCAGGTCCAGCGGCAGTCGTGCGGCGTGCGTCGGCTCCTCGATCTGCCGGATGACCTGTTGCAGCCAGTCGTGCAGGCCGTGCTGATCGCAGTGCAGATCGGCGGCGGCGAAGCGTTCGCCCAGCTCCTGGCGCAGGGCGGTCTCGTCGTCGCCGAATAGCAGGGCGCAGGCGCCTTTGTCGCTGGCCGCAAGCAGCAGCAGGCCAAGTGGGCAGGGCGCGATGGCATAGCGCAGGGTTTCCCCGGCGCCCTTGTGGCGGCGCTGTGCCGGGCTGAGTGCACCGCTCTCTTTGTAGAGTGCACGGCTGCTGGAGTAGCCGGCATCCAGTGCGGCCTGCAGCACCGAGTCTGCCTGTGCCAGGGTAGCGTCCAGACGCTGGCGGCGCTGCGCCGCTGCCCAGGCACGTGGGGTCAGGCCGGTGCGGGCCTTGAACGCGCGGGTCAGGTGCGAGGCGGACAGGCCGATGCGGGCGGCCAACTGCTCCAGGGTCGGCAGCGTCTCGCTGTTTTCCAGCAGGCGACAGGCGGCGATCACCAGGGCGTCGAGCTGCTCGGCCGGGCTCTGCCCCTGCGGCGAGCAGCGCTTGCACGGCCGGAAACCGGCGGCTTCGGCGGCACTGGCTGCGGCATGGAAACTGACATTCTCGCGCTTCGGCCGGCGTGCCGGGCAACTGGGCCGGCAGTAGATGCCGGTGCTGCGTACGGCAAAGACAAACTGCCCATCACGTCCGGCATCCCGAGCGCAGACGGCTTGCCAGCAAAGGTCGACATCAAGCATGGCGCTGTCCTCAGTAAATGTAGGTTGATTGTCGGTTGCTCAGGGCTGGCTGCCAATGCGCATCTGACTTTCAAACTGCTGGCGTGGTCTGCTGCCGTTACGTTGGTGGCGTGACGAAATGGCAACAGATCCTAAGCTCAAGGCGAGTCCGTTTTGTGCAAGGAAGGTGTCCATGTTGCGTCTGTGCGTGCTGCTGCTGTGTCTGCTGCCCCTCACGGCACCGGCGGCCCTGTCTCTGAGCGCAGAACAGCAAGCCTGGCTGCGCGAGCACCCGAGTATCCGCGTCGGCATTGATCGGGCGGGCTGGGCGCCTTTCGATGTGCTGGATAAAGACGGACGGCATACCGGCCTCAGTGGCGATTACCTGGCGCTGCTCGGCCAGCGCCTGGGCGTGCGCTTCGAGCCGGTGCTGCTGGATGACTGGCAGGCGGCGCTCAAGGCCCTGCGTGCCGGCCAGGTCGACCTGTTGCCATCGGTAGCCAAGACTGCCGAGCGCGAAGCCTTCATGGCGTTCAGTGCGCCTTATCTGACCAGCAGCAGCCTGATCTTCACCCGCAACGATGTGAAGGTGCAGCGCGTTGGTGATCTGGCCGGGCGGTTGGTCGCCATCGAGCGCGGCTATGTGCTGCAACAGGCCTTGCGCGACCGGGTGCCGGATGTGCGCTGGCTGGAGGTGGTGGATACCAGGGAAGCCTTGCGCGCGGTGTCGTCCGGGCGCGCCGATGCCTATGTTGGCGACATGATCGTTGCCAGCTATCAGATCCGCGAACTCAACCTGACCAACCTGGAGCTGCGCGGTGAGACTGGTTTGTCCACCAGCGAGTTTCGCTTTGCCGTGCGCCAGGACTGGCCACAATTGGTCGGCCTGCTCGATCTGGCGCTGGAACAGGTCAGCCACGAGGAGCGCGAGGCGATCAAGGAGCGCTGGCTGCCGCCACTCACCGTATTCAACTGGCGGCGCCTGCTGCAGCTCGGCTGGCCCTACTTGCTTGGCCTGCTGGGGCTGATCATCTTCGTCCTGGTATGGAATCGGCGCTTGTCGGTGCAGATTGTCGAACGCCGACGTGCCGAGGCCGAGGCGCAGCGCCAGCGCAGCACCCTACTGGCGCTGATCAATGCGATTCCCGATCCGATCTGGTTCAAGGATGCCGAGGGCCGTTACCTGGGCATCAACCAGGCGTGCGCCGAGTTGTTCGGGCACAGCAGTGAGCAGGTCGCCGGCAAGCGCGACGAGGAACTGCTGCCCGCCGAATGGGTGGCGAGTCGCACCGAGCATGACCTGGCCGCACTGAACTGGACTGGTCCCTACGAGAGCGAAGGGTTCGCTATTTACCCGGATGGTCGACGGGTGATCTTCGATACCCTGCGCAGCACTTTTTACGACGACCGAGGACTGCTGCTTGGCCTGGTCGGCGTCAGCCGCGACGTCACCGTGCGCAAGCAGACCGAGGCCGAGCTGGCCAAGGCCAAGGAATTGGCCGAGGAGGCGGCACGGCTGAAATCGGACTTCCTGGCCAACATGAGCCATGAGATACGCACGCCGATGAACGCCATCATCGGCATGTCGCACCTGGCCCTGAAGACCGAGCTGAACCCGCGCCAGCGCGACTACCTGGGCAAGATACAGCAGGCTGGCCAGCACCTGCTGGGGATCATCAACGACATCCTCGACTTCTCCAAGATCGAGGCCGGCAAGCTGACCATCGAGCGCATTGATTTCGACCTGCAGCCGGTGTTGGAGAACCTCGCCAACCTGATCGGCGACAAGGTTGCCAGCAAGGGTCTGGAGCTGGTGTTCAACATCGACCCGCAGCTGCCCAGGCAACTGGTTGGCGATCCGCTGCGGCTGGGGCAGATCCTGATCAACTACTGCAACAACGCGGTGAAATTCACCGAGCAGGGCGAGGTCGAGGTAATTCTGCGCGCCGAGCAACTGAGTGCCGAGCAGGTGCAGCTGTACCTCGGCGTACGCGACACCGGGATTGGCATGACAGCCGAGCAGCTGGGTCGGCTGTTCGAATCGTTCCAACAGGCTGATACCTCGACCACGCGCAAGTACGGCGGCACCGGGCTCGGCCTGGCCATCTGCAAGAGCCTGGCCGAAGCCATGGGCGGCACGGTCGGGGTGGAGAGTGAACCGGGGCAGGGCAGTCTGTTCTGGTGCCGTATACCGCTGGGCATCGCCGGGCAGCAAGGCCAGCATCTGCAGGCCCAAGCCGATCTGCGCGGGCGCCGGGTACTGGTGGTGGACGACAACGACAGCGCCCGCCAGGTGCTGCACGACATGCTGGCGAGCATGCGTTTTCAGGTGGTAGCGGTCGACTCCGGCAAGGCGGCGTTGCAGAGCGTGCGGACGGCGGCGCAGCAGGGGCAGCCTTTCGAACTGCTCCTGCTGGATTGGCAGATGCCTGGCATGGACGGTATCGAGACCGCGCGGCGGGTGCTCGAACTGGGCCTGCAACCACCCCCGCACCTGCTGATGGTCACCGCCCATGGCCGCGAGGAAGTACTGGTGGGGGCACAGAAAGTTGGCATCGAAGACGTACTGCTGAAACCCATCAATGCCTCGCTGTTGTTTGATGCGGTGATCCGCAGCCTGGGTGATGCGGGGCCCAGCGAAGACTATGGACGCCTTCTGGTCAGCGAGCCGGTGCCGAACTTTGCCGGCCAGCGCGTGTTGCTGGTCGAGGATAACGAGCTGAACCGCGAAGTCGCCTGTGGCTTGCTGCAGGAAGGCGGTTTGCAGATCGACCAGGCTGAGCATGGTGGCGTTGCCCTGGAGCTGCTGCTGGCCGGCGCGGACGGCCATTACGCTCTGGTGTTGATGGACATGCAGATGCCGGTGCTGGATGGCATCGCCACCACGCAGGCGATCCGCCGAGAGTCGCGCTTCGCCGGGCTGCCGATTGTGGCCATGACCGCCAATGCCATGCCCGCCGACCGCGAGCGCTGCCTTGAAGCCGGGATGAATGATCACCTGGGCAAACCCATCGACCCTGCCGAGCTGTGGCGCACCCTGGCGCGCTGGTTGCCGGCGAGCGAGGCCTCATCTGCGCCGCTGCCTGCCAGCATGGCCATGCACGACGCTGTACCGGCCTGGCAGTTGCCAGGCGTGGACGTGGCCAGTGGACTGCGCCGGGTGCTGGGCAAACCGCAGCAGTACAGGCGCCTGCTCGGCAAGTTCGCCGCCAGCCAGAAGGATTTCCCCGGCCAGCTGCGTGCGGCGTTGGCGGCTGGTGAGCGCGAGAGTGCCGAGCGTTTGGCCCATAGCCTCAAGGGGCTGGCCGGCAATCTTGGCGCCACGGACCTGGCCAGCCAGGCCGCAGTGCTGGAAAGCGCCATCAAGGATGAGCGCCACGATGAGCTGGAGGCACTGCTGCTGGAATTGCAGCAGAACCTGAGTGCGTTACTGCTGGCGATTGATGCGTTACCCGTGCAGGAAGCACCTGTTTGCGGGCCGCTCGACGAGCCGCAACTGCATCAAATCTGCCAGCAGTTGCAGCATTTATTCGCCGGAGATGATCCGCGTGCGACAAGAGTCTTCGACGAACAGGCCGAACTGCTGCGCAACGCCTTTAATGATGACTATGTAGCCCTGGCTGCAGCAGTGCATACCTTCGACTTCGAGCTGGCACTGCAGCTGCTGCGCGCAGCGGCCGGGCAACGACAATTGACGCTTTGAGCGGGAGAGGTAAATGGACGACATGCTTGATCGCCCCGATCAGTCGCTGGTGCTGGTGGTGGACGATACCCCGGAGAATCTGGAGTTGATGAGCGGCTTGCTGCTCGGCACCTACCGGGTCAAGGTCGCCAGCAATGGGGCCAAGGCGTTGCGTATTGCCGCAGCTGAGCCGCAGCCGGACCTGATCCTGCTCGACATCATGATGCCGGAGATGGACGGTTACGAAGTTTGCCGGCGTCTCAAGGCCGATCCGCTCACCGCCGATATCCCGGTAGTGTTCCTCACGGCCAAGACCGAGCAGGCTGACGAACAACAGGGCTTCGACCTCGGCGCGGTGGACTACATCACCAAGCCGATCAGCCCGCCCATCGTGCTTGCGCGCGTGCATGCACAATTGCAGCTCAAGGCCAGCGCCGATTTTCTGCGCGACAAGAGCGAATACCTGGAGCTGGAAGTGCGGCGGCGTACCCGCGACATGCAGCGCCTGCAGGAAGTCACCATCGAGGCCATGGCCAACCTGGCGGCGATGCGCGACAACCCTTGCGGCAGGCACCTGGCGCGGGTTGAGCCCTACATGACCACCCTGGCCACGGCCCTGGCCCATCAGCAACCCATGCTGGTCGCCGAACTGAGCGCCGAGCGCATTGCCCAGTTGGGCAAGTCGGCACTGCTGCATGGCATCGGCAAGCTGGTGCTGCCGGATCGCATCCTGCTCAGCCCGGTGCCGTTGCAGGGGGCCGATCTGCAGATGCTGCACCGGCACGCCGGGGCCGGCCGCGACGCCCTGCTGGCCGCCGAATCGAAATTGGGCAGCGTTACCGACTTCCTCCGTGATGCCCGCGATATCGTTTACAGCCAGCACGAGCACTGGGATGGCAGCGGATACCCACAGGGCCTGCGTGGCGAGCAGATTCCCCTGAGCGCACGGCTGATGGCGCTGGTCGGGGTTTACGAGGAGATGACCAGCCATCATCTCTACCGGCAGTCGGTGAGCCATGCCGAAGCCGTGCGGCAAATCAGCGCCGCCAGCGGCACGCGCTTCGATCCATCGGTGGTGCTGGCCTTCATCGAGGCTGCCGACGCCTTCGCCGAAATTGCCCAGCGCCTGGCTGACGATGCGGCGTCCATCCACTGCGAGTTGCAGCGCCTTGAGGAGTCGCTGGGCGAGAGCATCGAGCTGACCTTGCCGGCTTCCTGATAGTCGGCTCACGATCTTCCGAACGCCGGCCATACCGCGCTAAGAGCTCGGGGAGCCGCTTACGCCAACGTCCTTTATTGATAGCTCGTAAACCCCGCTTGATTCCTGGGGGTCAGCCTTTGGCTGTTATTCCGACGATGTGCCTGGAGAGCCGATAGGGTGGTTTCTGTCGGTCCTCCTGGCCCGCTAATCTGGGCGAGAACGCCGGATTGCCGTATAACGGCAGCATTTCCTCCAGCCTTTTTCGACAGGACCCTTAGCCCGCGCAATGAAGACCCCGAAACGCCTGGAACCCGTGCTTGAAGATGGTTTGATCGACGAGGTGATCCGCCCGCTGATGAGCGGCAAGGAAGCCGCCGTCTATGTCGTGCGCTGCGGCACCGAATTACGCTGCGCCAAGGTCTACAAGGAAGCCAACAAACGCGGCTTCCGTCAGGCTGCCGAATACCAGGAAGGCCGCAAGACCCGTAACACGCGTGACGCCCGGGCCATGGCCAAGGGCAGCAAGCATGGCCGCAAGGAACAGGAAGAGGCCTGGCAGAACGCCGAAGTGGCTGCCCTGTTCCGTTTGGCCGCTGCCGGTGTGCGGGTGCCCAAACCATTCGACTACATGGACGGTGTGCTGCTGATGGAGTTGGTCGGTGATGGCAGCGGTGATGTCGCTCCTCGCCTCAACGATGTTGACCTGTTGCCCGAAGACGCTCGCGAGTTTCATGCCTTCATGATCGGCGAGATCGTCAAGATGCTGTGTGCCGGCCTGGTGCATGGCGACCTCTCCGAGTTCAACGTGCTGCTCGGCCCCGATGGCCCGGTGATTATCGACCTGCCGCAGGCGGTGGATGCCGCAGCAAACAACCATGCCTTCAGCATGCTTGAACGGGATGTGCGCAACATGGCCGAATATTTTGGCCAGTTCGCTCCCGAGTTGCTCTACACCAAGTACGCCAAGGAGATGTGGGCGCTGTTCGAGGCCGGCAAGCTGACCCCGGAGAGCCCGCTGACCGGCGAGTTCGACGAGCCGGAAGAAGAGGCTGACGTCGAAGCGGTGATGCGCGAGATCAAGGCCGCCCTGGCCGAACAGGCGCGCCTGGAAGCCCTGCGTAACGCCGAGGATGCGCCGCGCGACGAGCCACCGCCGCCGCCCTGGGCCAGCTGATTGCTGCACACGAAAACGCCCGCTCAATAGCGGGCGTTTTTGTTAATAGCCTGATGGCGATATTCCTTGGGGCGGCCAGTCGTAGCCCGGATGCAATCCGGGAATTGAGCTGCCTGTTTCCCGGATTGCATCCGGGCTACAAACGGGGATTACCTTTGTCCTGCGGTTTGCGATCTTGTGGCCGCCGCTTCACCGGTGTGCAGCCTGCTGTTACTCGGCAACTGTATCGCTGCGTGGCGTACGCCAGCTGCTAGTGTGCGGGTAGTCTGTCTGGAGCTTCGCCATGTCCCTGCCGCATATCTGCCTGGCCCTGCTGGTGACCCTGATCTGGGGCGTCAACTTCGTGGTGATCAAGGTCGGCCTGCAGGACTTTCCGCCGCTGCTGTTTTGCGCCCTGCGTTTCGCCCTGGCATCGTTGCCCTTGCTGTTCCTGCGTGGGCCATTGCCGGCGCCGCTGTGGCGCATCGTGCAGATCGGCGTGCTGCTCGGGGTGATCAAGTTCGGCCTGCTGTTTGTCGGCATGCACCTGGGCATGCCGGCCGGGCTGTCGTCGCTGGTGCTGCAGAGTCAGGTGTTCTTCACCGTGCTGATCGCTGCGCTGGTGCTGGGTGAGCGCCCCTCGCGGCGGGCTTTGGCGGGTTTGTTGCTGGCGGCGGGCGGGCTGCTGTTGATCGGTTTGCAACGGCCCTTGGGTGACAGCCTGCTGGGCTTTGCCCTGGTGATTGCCGCCGCACTGGCCTGGGCCTTTGCCAATATCGCTACCAAACGCTCCGGCGCCAGCGACATGCTGCGCCTGATCTGCTGGGTCAGCCTGGTGCCGGTGCTGCCGCTGCTGGGGCTGTCCTACCTGTTTGAGGGACCGCAGGTGATGACTGCGGCATGGGTCAACCTGAGCTGGCGCGGCGTCGGCGCGCTGCTGTACATCGCCTTCCTCGCCACCACGGTCGGCTTCGCCATTTGGAGTTTTCTGCTGCGCCGTTACCCGACCAGCCTGGTGACACCTTTCGCCCTGGCAGTGCCGGTATCGGGGCTGCTGGCGGGTTGGTTGCTGCTTGGTGAGGCGCTTACCCCGCTCGGGTGGCTGGCCTGCGCATTGGTCTTCGCTGGGCTGGCGGTTACCGTGCTGCCGGCTTCTGTTCTGCGACGTAAGGGCGTACCAGCCCAGCCAGCCAATCCATGAACACCTGCACCCGCTTCGAGAGGTTGCGCCGATGCGGGTACAGCAGGAACACCGGCATGGGCGCGGCGCGGTATTCGGTTAGTACTTCCACCAGGCGCCCATCGGCCAGGTAGGGCAGCACGCCGACCCGTGGCGCCTGGATCAGCCCTAGTCCGGCCAGGCAGGCTTGGCTATAAGCGTCGGTGCTGTTTACCGTTAGCGCGCCGGGCATTTCCAGACTGTGCGTCTCGCCGTCCTGCTGGTATTCCCAGCCATCGGCACGGGCGCCGAGGTTCGGCACGTAGTGCACCAGGCGATGCTCGGCCAGATCCTTGAGGCTGCGCGGTGTGCCGAAGCGCTGCAGGTAGGCGGGGCTGGCGCAGTTGATCTGCTCCATTTGCCCCAGCGGACGAGCGATCAGGCCGGGATCGACCTGTCCGCCGACTCGCACTACGCAATCGAAACCTTCGCGAATCAGATCGACCCGGCGGTCGGTACAGCTCAATTCCACCTGCAGTTGCGGGTGGGCCAAGAGAAATTCAGCCAAGTGTGGCAGCACCAGATCGCGGGCTACGGCCTGGTTCATGTCGACCCGCAGGCGACCGCGCAGCTGGCTGGCTTCCAGCTGGAACATCGCCTCGATTTCCTCGGCGTCGGCCAGCAGGTCCTTGCAGCGCTCGTAGCAGGCCTGGCCGTCCTGGGTCAGGCTCACCCGACGCGTGGTGCGATGCAGCAGGCGAGCGCCGAGCTGGTTCTCCAGTTGCTGAACCAGCAGTGACACGCTGGCCTTTGGCTGCCCCAGGCTATCGGCAGCGCGGGTAAAGCTAGCCAGTTCGGCGACGCGGACGAAAGCCCGCATGGCGTGGAAGCGATCCATGGTGATTCACTGTTATTGATATATGGATAGTCTAAACAGAATATGCTGATTTATCTGTTTTATTAAGATCAATAGTCTCGTTCTCGTAAGCCACTCACTTCAACGAGGACATCAAAATGAACCCGACACTCACCCTGATCACCGGCGCCAGCCGCGGACTTGGCAAGAACGCCGCCATGCACCTGGCCGAAAAAGGCCATGACCTGATCCTCACCTACAACAGTGGCAAGGAAGAAGCTGAAACTTTGGTGGCGGCGATCCGTGGCCTAGGCCGCAAGGCAGTTGCCCTGCCGCTGGATGTCAGCCGTGCGGCAAGCTTCGATGCCTTCGCCAGCCAGGTGCGCGCCGCTCTGGTCGTCACCTTCCAGCGCGACAGCTTCGATGCCCTGGTTAACAACGCCGGCATTGGCATCCACGTGCCTTTCGCCGAAACCAGCGAAGAGCAGTTTGACCAGTTGCTGAACATCCACCTCAAGGGCACCTTCTTCCTCACCCAGAAATTATTGCCGCTGCTGGCCGACGGCGGGCGCATCCTCAATGTCTCCACCGGGCTGGCGCGTTTCTCGCTGCCGGGCTACGCCGCCTACGCGGCGATGAAGGGCGGTATCGAGGTTTTGACCCGCTACATGGCCAAGGAGCTGGGTGCTCGCGGTATCCGCGCCAATGTGATTGCCCCGGGCGCTATTGAAACCGACTTCGGTGGCGGCGCAGTGCGCGATAACGCCGAGCTCAACGCGGCCATTGCGGCGCAGACTGCGCTGGGCCGGGTTGGCCTGCCGGACGATATCGGCAATGCCATTGCCATGCTGTTATCCGAGGAGGCCAGCTGGGTTAATGCACAGCGGGTGGAGGTATCCGGCGGCATGTTTGTTTGAGCATTGCAGGTAGGTTGTCGGAGGCATTTTCATTTGCTGGAAGATGACGGCAGCCCAGCAGATATGAGGCTTTGCGCTAATGCGAATCGCTCCGCCAGGGATGGCGCTTTCAGGCTTGACCATTGTCCGAACAGGGTCGAAGCTTTGCCCTTGATCCGCTGTTTCATCAAGGACATTCCTATGCAAGGCCAGGCTGAAGTCGTCGAATATCTCAAGGATCTGCTGCGTGGCGAGCTCGCTGCCCGTGATCAGTATTTCCTGCATTCGCGCATGTATCAGGACTGGGGCTTCACCAAGCTCTACGAACGTCTGAATCACGAGATGGAGGAGGAAACCGAGCACGCCGATGCCCTGCTCAAGCGCATTCTGTTCCTCGAAGCGACCCCGGATATGACACCCAAGGCGATCCAGCCCGGCGCCACGGTGCCGGACATGCTGCGCGCCGATCTCAAGCTGGAATACGAAGTGCGCGAGGCCCTGAGCAAGGGTATGGCCCTGTGCGAGAAGCACAAGGACTACATCAGTCGCGATATGCTCGGTCTGCAGCTGAAGGATACCGAGGAGGACCATGCCTACTGGCTGGAACAGCAGCTCGGCCTGATCGACCGCGTCGGTCTGCAGAACTACCTGCAATCGCAAGCCTGAGTTATTTGCCACCATGAAAAAAGGGAGCCGAGGCTCCCTTTTTTCATGGACGTGTCCCGTACCGGTTGCCCGGCCGGGAAGCAGCTAGGCGCTTACAGCGTCCACTTCACGCTGAACATGGCGTTGCGTGGCGCGCCGTAGTTCAGGTTGCCGAAGCTGATGCCGCTGTAATACGTCTTGTCGAACAGGTTGTTCAGGTTCACGCGGGTATCGATGTTCTCGCTGACCTTGTAGCCAACCATCAGGCCAACCAGAGAGTAGGCTTCCTGTTCGAAGCCATTGGTGTTTTCGGTCTTGCTCTGGCTGAGCACGTCACCGCCAACACGCCACTGGTTCAGCTCACCCGGCAGGGTGTAGACGGTGGCGACCTTGTACAGGTGGCGTGGCTTGGTCGGATCAAAGTACTCGCCTTCGTTGGCCTCGTTGGCGTCCTGCTTGTACTTGGCCTCGACATAGGTGTACGACGCGCTGCCTTGCCAGTTCTCGGTCAGGGCACCGGTAACCTCGAAGTCGATACCCTGGCTACGCACCTTGCCGGAGGCTCTCGAGCAGAAGGTCGACGTCGGGCTGCTCGGGCACGGGCTCGGGCCGCTGGTGTCGTCAACTGCGCGGTTCAGCTGGTCGACCTGGAACAGCGCCACGTTGGCGTTGAGTGCGCCGTCGAGGTATTCGCCTTTCAGGCCGATCTCGTAGTTCTGGCCTTCGATCGGGTCGAGCAGGCTGCCGGAGGCATCCATCACCTGTTGCGGTTTGAAGATGTCGGTGTAGCTGCTGTAGACCGAGTAGGTCTCGTTGAGGTCGTAGATCACCCCGGCGTAGCGGGTGAGGTTACGGGTGACCTTGTAGCTGTCGGTGTCTGTTTCCATCTCGTACCAGTCGAGGCGCGCACCCAGAATAACCTTCAGCGGGTCGGCGACATTGAAGCGGCTGGTGATATAGGTACCTGTCTGCGTTTCGTCGGTCTTCATGCCCCACAGGCGCATGTTGTAGCTCGGCTTGTCGGTGCTGGACGGATCCCAGTCATCCGGATCGAAGCCGGTAGCTGTACCACTGCCGTCGGAGTAGAGGATATCGCCCCAGCCGCCATGGCCGTCGAAGGCTTCTTCGCGGTAGCTGGTGCCGACTACCAGTTCGTGCTCGCGACCGAGCAGCTGGAACGGGCCGGATGCCATGGCGTCGTAGCTGCTGTGATCATCGGTGTAAACGTACTTGCCGCCACCCTGGCTGATGGTGTCGCAGGTGGTGTAGTAGCAGTTGTTGTACATGCCCAGCATGTGGATGCGACCCCACATCTTGTTCATGGCCAGCTTGGTCTTCCAGCCATTGTCGAATCGGTGCTCAAGATCGCTGAACAGCTGGGTGGTCTTGGTATCCCAGTAGGACCAGTCGGCACCGTAGTAGGTGTCGCGGTCGAAGCTGAAGTCTTCGCCGCCCGGCTTGTCCGGCAGGCCGACCCAGTTGTCGTTCTTGTTGTCTGCCTGGTACG
Organism: uncultured Pseudomonas sp.; assembly: GCA_964518735.1. Lineage (GTDB taxonomy): Bacteria > Pseudomonadota > Gammaproteobacteria > Pseudomonadales > Pseudomonadaceae > Aquipseudomonas. The sequence goes on along the minus strand of CAZFKQ010000017.1, from coordinate 50,963 downwards.
ACGCGCCCACGGTCAGGGTGGTGGCGTCAGTCAGGTCGGCCTCGGTGATGCCATAGAACACGCTGCGATCACTGCTGACGTAGTCCTGAAAGCTGTCCTTGTCCTGGTAGGCGGCAACTGCGCGGCCACGCAGGGTGCCCTGCGGGTTGAGCGGGCCGGAGACGTCCACCTCGGTACGGTAGCTGTCCCAGGAACCGGCGCTGGCGCTGATGCTGGCTTGCGGGGTGGCGGTCGGGCGCTTGCGCACCAGGTTGATGGCGGCGGCCGGGTTACCGGCGCCCTGCATCAGGCCAGTGGCGCCACGGACGATCTCGACGCGATCGTACATCGCCAGGTCGGCGGCGGAGATCACGTCCTGTGTGTAGGTGGAGACGCTGGTCGGCAGGCCGTCGTACATGATGTTGTCGACGTCGAAACCGCGCGCGGTGTAGTTCTGGCGCGCCGGACCGTACTGGTTGACGGTCAGGCCGGGGGTGTATTTGACCACGTCATTGAGGTCGTTCATTCCCTGGTCTTCGATGCGCTGGCGAGTGATCACGCTGACCGACTGCGGCGTCTCGCGGATCGACAGCGGCAGTTTGGTGCCGGTACTCATGGCACCGGTGGTGTAGGACTGGGTGCCTTCGGTGGTGGCCTGGCCCTTGAGGCCTTGCGCGTCGATCTGGGTAGCCTGCAGCTGCACGGTGCCTTCAGTTGGCTCTGCAGCTATCTGGGTGTCTTCGGCGTAAGCGGTGTGGGCGAAGCACAGGCCGACCGTGATGGCGGCGGCCAGCGGCGACAGATGATGGCGATGCATGTGGTGTGTCCCCTAGACGAGTTCTGGCAGATATTTCGTTCTGCCCCGCGGTATGCGCGGGTGCGCCGATCCTCTTGCTCATCCATGAGGGCAATCGGTTTGGGTGTGGATGCGGCGGCGCGAGTGTAAGGGGATGTGAAATTATCGTAAATAAGAATTTATATCGTTAGATATATATTTTCATATGCTTTAGATGATCATTGCTATTTGGGCGTACTTTTTCCGCAGCAGCCTGACTCCAGATCCCGCAGGATCGGGCAGTCCGGCCGGTGGTCGCCCTGGCAATGCTCGACCAGCTCGCCGAGGGTGTCGCGCAGGGCGCTCAGTTCGGTGATCTTGCGGTTCAGCTCATCGATATGGCTCAGCGCCAGGGCCTTCACATCGGCGCTGGCGCGTTCTCGATCCTGCCATAGGGTTAGCAGCTTGCCGACTTCTTCCAGGGAAAATCCCAGGTCTCGCGAGCGTTTGATAAAGGCCAGTACATGCAGGTCCTGCGCCCCGTATTGGCGGTAGCCGCTGTCGCTGCGCCCGGCCGGGCGCAGCAGGCCGATGGACTCGTAATAGCGGATCATCTTGGCGCTAAGGCCGCTCTGCTGTGCCGCTTGGCCGATATTCATCACGCATGCCTCATGAGTTCTGTAGCCCGGATGTAATCCGGGGTGGATGGTCCCGGATTGCATCCGGGCTACGGCTTCCAGGTATTCAGTAGCAGGGCGTTGCTCACCACGCTGACGCTGGACAGGGCCATGGCTGCGCCAGCGACCATCGGATTGAGCAACCCTGCCGCGGCCAGCGGAATGCCCACTAGGTTGTAGACGAAGGCCCAGAACAGGTTCTGCTGGATCTTGCGCCAGGTGCGCCGGCTGATTTCCAGCGCGGCCGGCACCAGGCGCGGGTCGCCGCGCATCAGGGTGATGCCGGCCGCGTGCATGGCTACGTCGGTGCCGCCGCCCATGGCGATGCCGACATCCGCGGCGGCCAAGGCCGGGGCGTCGTTGATGCCATCGCCGACCATGGCCACCACTGCGCCGCTTTTTTTCAGGGCGGCGATATGCGCGGCCTTGTCCGCCGGCAGCACCTGGGCATGCACCTGCTCAATGCCCAGGGCGCGGCCGACGGCATTGGCGCTGCCTGCGTTGTCACCGCTGATCAGGTGACTGTGGATGCCGCGATCGCGCAGAGCGGCGATGGCCTCGGCGGCGCCTGGCTTGAGGCTGTCGCCAAAGGCCAGCAGGCCCAGCACGCGCGGTTGTGGGGCGGGCTCCAACAGCCAGGACAGTGTGCGGCCTTCCGCTTCCCACTCGGCGGCAGTGGCCTGCAGCGGGCTGTGCAGGCCCAGCTCATCCAGCAGGCGCTGGTTGCCGAGCAGCAACTGGCGGCCCTCGATCTGTCCCTGGATACCGCGCCCGCTGAGGGCCTGGCTGTCGCTCAGGGCGGGCAGGGCGATACCTCGTTCGCGCGCCGCTTGCAGCACGGCATGCGCCAGCGGGTGTTCGCTGCCTTGTTGCAGGCCGCCGGCCAGGCGCAGCAGTTCAGCCTCATCGATGGCGCTGGACGCCACATGGACGATGCTCGGCTGGCCCGAGGTTAGGGTGCCCGTCTTGTCGAAGGCCACCACACTGACCTTGTGCGCCAGCTCCAGCGCTTCGGCGTCCTTGATCAGGATGCCGTGGCGCGCCGCCACGCCGGTGCCGGCCATGATTGCCGCCGGGGTGGCCAGGCCGAGGGCGCAGGGACAGGCGATCACCAGCACCGCCACGGCATTGATCAGTGCCTGCTCCACCCCGGCGCCGACCAGCAGCCAGCCAGCCAGGGTCAGTGCGGCAATCAGCAGCACCGCCGGAACGAACACCGCGCTGACCCGGTCCACCAGCTTCTGGATCGGTGCCTTGCCGGCCTGGGCGTCTTCCACCAGGCGGATGATCTGCGCCAGCACGGTTTCGCTGCCCAGCGCCGTGGTGCGCACGATCAGCCGCCCGTCGCCATTGATCGCGCCGCCGGTAATGCGGTTGCCCACCTGCTTGGCGACCGGCAGGCTTTCGCCGCTGATCAGCGCCTCGTCGGCCTGGCTCTGGCCGTTGCTGACGATGCCATCCACCGGGAAGCGTTCACCGGGGCGCACCACCACCAGGTCATCCAGGTGCAGGGCGCTCAGCGCGACCTCTTCTTCGACGCCATCGCGCAGGCGGGTGGCGCGTTCCGGGCGCAGGGCTTCGAGGGCGCGGATGGCCGCACTGGTCTGGCGTTTGGCGCGGCTTTCCAGGTACTTGCCGAGCAGCACCAGGGCGATGACCACCGCCGAGGCCTCGAAATACAGGTGGGGCGTGTGGTGTCCGGCCGTGGCCCACAGGTACAGGCTCAGGCCGTAGCCGGCGCTGGTGCCGAGGGCGACCAGAAGGTCCATGTTGCCGCTGCCGGCGCGCACGGCCTTCCAGGCGGCGACATAGAAGCGCGCGCCGAGGACGAACTGCACCGGCGTGGCCAGGGCGAATTGCACCCAGGCCGGTAGCATCCAGTGCAGACCGAACCATTCGGTCAACATTGGCACTACCAGGGGGGCGGCCAGCAGCAGGGCGAGGAGCACTGCCACGCACTCGCGGCGCAGTGCGACCTGTGGATCTTGCGGCGGCCTGGCGTCGAGCTGGCGGGCCGAGTAGCCGGCGTCCTCGACGGCGGCGATCAGCGCTGCGCTGGAGCTACCTTCGAGCATGTCGACACGGGCGCGCTCGCTGGCCAGGTTGACGCTGACGCGGCTTACCCCCGCAACCTTCTGCAGTGCACGCTCGATACGTCCGGCACAGCTGGCGCAGGTCATGCCGCCGAGCACGAGTTCTATCGACTGCAACGGCACGTCATAGCCAGCTTGCTGCACGGTATTGATCAGGAGCGGCAGACTGCCGGTTGGCGCTTCGAGCTGAGCGCGCTCGCTGGCCAGGTTTACGCTGACCCGCTCGACGTGGGGCAGTTTGCCCAGGGCGCGCTCGATGCGTCCGGCGCAGCTGGCGCAGGTCATGCCGCGCAAGGGCAGGTCGAAGCGGATCAGGGCTGAGGTGCTGTGCATGGAGGGCTCCTTGAAGCGAATGACCCAAGGATCAACCTTAACCTAATGGTAAGGTCAAGCGCCCATCTTGCTGCCAGGTCAATAGCGCTCTAGGGCTGAGCCTGTAGCAGTGTCAGGCCACCAACATCCAGGGCTATGCGGTACTGCTGCACCACGCCCGCCTGGATCTGCATGCGCGTACTGCGGATCTGTTCGAAACTCGGCTCGCAACCCAACCCGCCCATATAGCCGAGGCGCACGCCGATCTCTCCAGGCGGCAGGTTGAAGGAGGCTGACTGCCCCTGATAGATGCGAGCGGCCAGGCGATCCTGCAGGTAAATGCCGATATCGCAGGTGGTGGCCACTTCCAGACGGTCACGGGCGATGATCAGTACCCCATAGTAGGGCGACTCGCCAGTCGCTTCGGCTGCGCTCAGCGGGCTGCAGCAGAGCAGGGCGGCTATCAGGGCGGATAATGAACGCATTGGTTTCTCCTCATTACCTGCGTTATATCGGCTTGCTGGCGCAGGGCTTGACCTTGTCACGGGGGCAAGCTGGAAACTGCGCTCACAGTCATCCCGAAGAGGAAGCATCCATGCAAGTCCTGAAAGTTTCTGGCATGTCCTGCGGTCATTGTGTGCGCGCTATCACCCAGGCGGTACAGGCTGGCGATCCAGCGGCCGACGTGCAGATCGACCTCGGTGCCGGTGAGGTGCGGGTCACCAGCCGGCAGAGCCTGGCCGAGCTGATGCAGGTCATTCGCGACAACGGCTACGAGGCCGAACCGGCCTGACGTCCTCGTGCCGCCAGCCAGGGCTGTCAGGTCGGCGGATTCCACTCGTGCAGCAGGCCGCGCAGCTGTGCGTCGATCAGGGCGGCGGTGTCGCTCAGCGGATCGAACAGCGTCGGATCGCGCGTCCAGTCGGTAAACAGGCCGACTATTAATGCGTGCAGCGCACGCGCCGCCAGGCGCGGGGTTATTCCCGGCAATAGCCGTGTCTGGCAGACCGGGCGAGCAAATAGCACCTCTACCAGGCCGATGAACTGATTGATAAAGGTAGTGTGCCGTTCTTCGGCCTCGCGCAGCTCCTCGGTAAATTCGCAGCGGTGCAGAAGGATGGTGAAGATGCGCTGCTTCTGCTCATCGCGAGCCAGGTTCTCGATTGCCTCGATGCACAGATTGCGCAGCGACAGCAGGGGGTCGATGCCATCGCAGCCGGACAGGCGCTCCGTCAGTTGCTCCGGCGGCAGGCGCACCTGGCTGAGCATTTCGTGGAACAGGTGCGCCTTGTTCTCGAAGTGCCAATACACTGCGCCGCGGGTCACGCCTGCCGCCTTGGCAATCTGCTCCAGGGTGCTGTGAGCCACGCCTTTTTCCAGAAACAGCTGCTCGGCGGCCGCCAGAATGGCGGTACGGGTTTGTTCGGCTTGTTCTTTGGTTCTGCGCATGGCGTGGCGAGTGAATGCGTCTAGGCTCTTGATTGGGAACAAAGTGTACTGATTTTACTGCCGATGTTTAGTTTACAAACGTCAATGTATGTAACTAGCATGGCAGCTTTTCCAGGCTCTGCCTGCGACCGCGCCGTCACGGAGATGACTTCATGCTGTTTCGTTACCTTCCTTTCGCGCTCAAGGCTACTGCCCTGGGCCTGCTGATCCACTCTTCTGCCCACGCGGATCAAGCCGCCGGCAAGATGCCACCGCCGGATGTGGTGGTGGAGCAAGCCAAGGTCGAGTCGTTGCCGCTGCAGTTTGAATACCCAGCACGCACTGCCGGTTTCCGCGAGGTGCAGGTACGCGCGCAGGTCAGTGGCATTCTTCAGGAGCGTCTATATACGGAGGGCAGTGCGGTCAAACAGGGCCAGGTATTGTTCCGCATTGATGCGCGCTCCTATCAGGCGGCGTTGGCTCGTGCCAAAGGCGCGTTGGCCCAGGAACAGGCGCGCTACCGGCAGACCGAACGTGACCTCAAGCGGATTCGTGAGCTGCAGAAAAAAGGCTTCGCCAGTGAAAGCGAACTGGATAACGCTATCTCCAACTTCGAGCAGAGCAAGGCCAATATCGAAGCGGCCAAGGCCGAAGTGCAGTCCAAGCAGATCGATCTCGACTACACCACGGTGGAAGCACCGATCTCCGGTATCACCAGCAAGGAAACCGTTTCCGAAGGCAGCCTGATGGTCGCCGGTGACCCCAATGCCAGCCTGCTGACCCAGATCACCCAGCTCGACCCCATGTACGTCAACTTCGCTGCGCCCGACCGCGAGGTCTCCAGCGTGCGCCAGGGCTTGCAAGACGGCAGCCTGGTGCGTGATGGCGGCGAGAAGATGAGTGTGAAGATCATCTTTGGCGACGGCACCGCCTATCCGCTGGCAGGACAGGTTGACTTCACCGATAGCCTGATCGACCGCGCCACAGGCACCGTCAGTGCCCGCGCCGTGGTGCCCAATCCGGATCAGGCGCTGTTGCCGGGGCAGTTCGTGCGGGTGCAGGTTACCGGCATCAGCAAGCCAAACTCGGTCACCGTACCGGAGCGCGCGATTTCCCAGGGGCCGAATGGCACCTTCATCTATGTGGTGGATGAGCAGAGTGTGGCGCGTGTGCGTCCGGTGACAACCGCCCACACCGCTGCTGGACGCTGGGTAGTGGAAAGCGGCATTGCTGCTGGTGACAAGGTGATCGTCGAGGGGCTGCCCAAGGTCAGGCCCAACGAGCTGGTGAAGGTGGTCCAAGCCCCTGTCTCCAATGCCCAGCAGTAAGGAGTCCGGCCTGTGATTTCGAAATTCTTCATCGACCGCCCGGTCTTTGCCGCGGTCATCTCCATCGTCATCCTGCTCGGCGGTCTGGCCGCCATGCGCTCGCTGCCGATTGCCCAGTATCCACAGATCCTGCCACCGCAAGTGTCGGTTTCGGCCAGCTACCCCGGCGCCAGCGCCCAGGTCATCGCGGAGACCGTGGCTGCGCCGCTGGAGCAGCAGATCAACGGTGTCGAGGGCATGATCTACCAGCTGTCCAACTCGGCCAGCAGTGGCAGCATGAGCCTGTCGGTGTACTTCGAGGTGGGCCGCGATCCGGACCAGGCGACCATCGACGTCAACAACCGGGTACAGGCCGCCCTGGCCAAGTTACCCGAGGAAGTGCGTCGCCAGGGCGTCAAGGTGGAGAAGAAGTCGTCCGACATTCTTCAGGTGATCACCCTGTATTCGCCAGACAACTCCCGCGATCCGGTGATGATCTCCAACTACGCGCTGATCAACGTGATCGACGAGCTCAAGCGCCTGCCCGGCGTCGGCGCGGTCAGCCAGTTCGGCTCCAAGGACTACTCCATGCGCATCTGGCTGCGCCCGGACAAGCTGGCGCAGTTCAACCTGACGCCCACCGACGTGGTCAACGCCATCCGCGAGCAGAACTCGCAGTTCGCTGCTGGGAGCTTCGGCCAGCAACCGTTGCAGACTGCCCAGGACTTCACCTACACGGTGACCACCCAGGGCCGCTTCAAGGACCCGAAAGAGTTCGAGAGCGTGATCCTGCGCTCCGATGAAACTGGTGCCAGCCTGACCCTGGGTGATGTGGCGCGCATCGAGCTGGGTGCCCAGGATTACTCGCTGATCACCTCGCTCAACGGCCAGCAGAACGCCGCCTTCGGTGTGTACCTGCAGCCGGGCGCCAACGCCCTGGATACCGCCGAGGCGGTGCAGGCGACCATGAAGCGCCTGTCCGCGCGGTTCCCCGAAGGCATCACTTACAAGATCCCCTACGACACCACCAAGTTTGTGCAGATTTCCATCGAGGAGGTGATTAAGACCTTCTTCGAGGCGCTGCTGCTGGTGGTGCTGGTGGTGTTCATCTTCCTGCAGAACTGGCGCGCCACGCTGATCCCGGTGTTGGCCATTCCGGTCTCGCTGATCGGCACTTTCGCCGGCATGTATGCGCTGGGCTTCTCGATCAACCTGCTGACCCTGTTCGGCCTGGTACTGGCCATTGGTATCGTGGTGGACGACGCCATCGTGGTTATCGAGAACGTCGAGCGGGTGATGAAGAGCGAGAAGCTCGGCCCACGCGAAGCCTCGATCAAGGCGATGGAAGAGGTCACCGGGCCGATCATCGCCATCGTCCTGGTGCTCTGCGCGGTGTTCGTGCCGGTGGGCTTCCTCGGCGGCCTGGCGGGGGAGATGTATAAACAGTTTGCGATCACTATTGCCGTGTCGGTGGTGATCTCCGGCATCGTCGCCCTGACCCTGTCACCAGCGCTCTGTGCCCTGCTGCTCAAGCCGGATCACAGTGAACCGGCGGCGCCGTTTCGTGTGTTCAATCGCTTCTTCGACAAGCTCACCAATGGCTACAGCGCCGGTGTGGCGTTCTTCCTAAAGCGTTCGGTGGTTGGCCTGCTGCTGTTTGGCGGGATGATCGCGCTGACCATCGGTTTGTTCAGTCGCGTGCCGGGCTCGCTGGTGCCGGACGAGGATCAGGGCTATGTGATCAATGCCTACTTCCTGCCGCCGGCCGCTTCGGTCAACCGTACCGATGCGCTGACCAGCGATTTCACCGAGCAGATGATGAAACATCCGGCGGTGCAGGATGTGGTGACCTTCGCCGGTTTTGACGTGCTGACCTTCGGTCAGCGCACCAACTCCGGGGTGTCCTTCGTGCCGCTCAAGGACTGGTCGGAACGTACTACGCCGGAGCTGGATGCACGCAACCTGACCCGCACATTCATGGGCATGGGCATGACCGAGAAGGACGGCGTGGTGATGTCCTTCAACCCGCCACCGATCACCGGCATGAGCACCACCGGCGGCTTCGAGGGCTATATCCAGGATCGCTCCGGCGGCAGCGTCGAAGCTCTGGCGGGCAAGGTTCAGGCCTTCCTCGCCGCGGCGGCCAAGCGGCCCGAGCTGGGTGGGGTGCAGAGCACCTTCAACGCCAGCGTGCCGCAGTACTACATCGACCTCGACCGCACCAAGGCACGCGCCCTGGGGGTGAGCATCAGCGATGTGTTCACGGCCATGCAGTCGACTTTTGGCAGCTACTACGTCAACGACTTCACCCTGTTCGGCCGCACCTGGCAGGTCAGCCTGCAGTCGGAATCAGAGTTCCGCCGCAAGCCGGAGGACCTGTCGCAGGTCTATGTGCGCTCCAGCACCACCAGTGACCTGGTGCCGCTGACCAGCCTGATCAAGGTGCGGCGCATCCTCGGTCCGGATACCTATGCGCGCTTCAACGTCTACCCCTCAGCCAAGGTACTCGGCGGCCCGGCGCCGGGTTATAGCTCCGGGCAGGCACTGATAGCGATGCAGGAAGTGGCCAACGAAGTACTGGGCAGCGACTACAGCCTGGGCTGGGTCGGCTCGGCCTACCAGGAACTGGCGACTCAGGGCTCGGGCAGCATCGCCTTCGTTTTCGGCCTGATCATGGTGTTCCTGATCCTTGCTGCCCAGTACGAGCGCTGGACCCTGCCGCTGGCGGTGGTCACCGCGGTGCCGTTCGCGGTATTCGGGGCGATCCTCGCGGTGTGGCTGCGCGGCATCCAGAACGATGTGTATTTCCAGGTCGGCCTGATCACCCTGATCGGTCTGGCGGCGAAGAATGCCATCCTCATCGTCGAGTTCGCCGTGCTGCTGCGCGCCGAAGGCAAGAGCATCTTCGATTCGGCCTATGAAGCAGCCAAGCTGCGTTTCCGCCCGATCGTGATGACCTCGCTGGCTTTCATCCTCGGTTGTGTGCCCCTGGCCATCAGCACCGGCGCCGGCTCGGCCAGTCGCCACTCGATCGGTACCGGGGTCATCGGCGGCATGCTGGCGGCGACGCTGCTGGCGACTTTCGTCATCCCGATGTTCTACCTGCTGGTGGAGTCGGCCGCGGCGAAGCTGGGCAAGAAAAAGACCAAGGTGGCCGAGCAGCACTAAGCGATCTTCAGGCAGAGCTGGTGCGTTAACGATATTCGTGGTGTGTAGGGTGGATCGCGCTTCATTGATCCACCGGGCGGTGTGTTGGTGGATGAGAAAAGCGTCATCCACCCTACGTTGTGTGACCCTGCTTCTGCGGAATGCGCTCCGGGGGAGCGGGGGCTGTTCCCCTTTCCCCGGATTACACCTGTCGGGCAGGACGTAGGGTGGATCGCGCTCCATTGATCCACCGAGCGGTGTGTTGGTGGATGAGAAAAGCGTCACCCACCCTACGTTGTGTGACCGGCTTTTGCGGAATGCAATCTGCCCCCAATTCCCCGGATTGCATCCGGGCTACCTGTCGGGTAGGGCATCGGTCTGCTCACCCGCTGCCGTTTCAACTAGCGGGCGCCGTGCTGGCGCCCGATGTTTTTCCGGGGCTGACCCGCAGTGGATAAACCATGAACTTACGCATCCTGCTGATTCTCGGCGCCCTGAGTGCCTTCGGGCCGATGGCCATCGACTTCTACCTGCCGAGTTTCCCGACCCTGGCCAGGGAGTTCGCCACCGATGTCGAACATGTGCAGCTGTCGCTGGCCTCCTACTTCGTCGGTATCGCCTTTGGTCAGCTGATCTATGGGCCGCTGGCGGATCGCTATGGTCGCCGGCGGCCGCTGCTGGTTGGCGTGCTGCTGTTCACCCTGGCTTCGCTGGGCTGCGCTCTGGCGCCAAGCCTGGAGTGGCTGATTGCCGCGCGCTTCGTACAGGCCCTGGGCGGTTGCGCCGGTATGGCGATTTCTCGGGCGGTGGTGCGTGATCTGTGCGATCCGCTGGAGTCGGCCAAGACTTTTTCCAAGCTGATGCTGGTGATGGGCGTCGCGCCGATCCTCGCGCCCATGGGGGGCGGCGTGCTGCTGGAGCTGTTCGGCTGGCAATCGATCTTTTACGGTCTGATGCTGTTCGGCGCGCTGAGCCTGATCGGCATCCTGCTGTGGCTGCCGGAAACCCTCAAGGTCGATGGTCCGCACCCACCGCTGGCTGGTGCGCTCAAACGTTACATCACACTGCTGGGGGATCGTCAGCTGGTTGGTCACGGTCTTACGGGAGGCGTGGCCATGGCCGGGATGTTTGCCTACATTGCCGGCTCGCCTTTTGTGTTTATCGACCTGTACGGGGTTTCGGCGCAGAACTATGGCTGGCTGTTCGGTTTCAATGCGGCAGGTTTCATCCTCACCGCTCAACTGAATGGCTGGCTGCTGCGACACCACGGGCCGGGTTACTGGCTGCAGCGCACGATCTGGGTCTACCTGTCGGCGGCGGTGGTCATGCTGGCCGTGGCGCTGGCGCAGCCCAAGGCGCTGTGGCCGTTGATGATTCCGTTGTTCATCTGCATTGCCAGTCTGTCATGCATCCTGCCCAATGCATCGGCCTGCGCCATGGCCGGGCAGGGCGGCCAGGCGGGTAGCGCATCGGCCCTGATTGGCTCATTGCAGTTCGTCGTGGCGGCCGTGGCGGCGGGCATGGTCGGCGTCCTGCACGATGGTACGGCGCGGCCCATGGCGCTGATCATCTGTGTGTGTGGAGCGGTCACGGTCGTGCTGGCACTCGCGACGGCCCGGCATGCGCGGCGCCAGTCTCTGGAGTTCTGAGCGCCTGTTCAATGGCTGGTTCTGGTTCGCCTTAGGCGCCGTAGTTGTGGATAAACAAAGCGTTATCCACCCTACCTGGTTTAGTTCGGGGCGCTGCTAAGCATTGTCCACCGTCGGCCTTGTATCGGCTGATGCTGGCGAGCGCCGCGAAGAGTTTTCAAGCACGGTTTTCTAACTGGCGCTTTGCATCTGCGGTGCGGGTGTTCGCCAAGGCAGTGGATGCGGCGCCTGCAGTCGCGCCTGCAGGGTGGCAACGAAGGCACGGGCTTCGGCTTCACTGCGAAAGCTGACGCCGTGCTGATCCAGGCACACCTGCCAGCGGGTGCCTTGTGGGGTCGCTATCTGGCGGATAAGGACGTTCATTGCATGCCTCCACAACGTTGGGAAGATGCAGTCTAGTCCTCCGTTAGTGATCTTTAATGACGTGGATCAACCGACCGACTGATGGTCGCTACGCAGCCAGTTGACCAGCTGAATGGCGCTCAGCGGGCGGCTGAACAGATAACCCTGGAACTGCTCACAGCCCAGTTGGCGCAGGGCCTGTAATTGCGCCGGCGTTTCCACGCCCTCGGCCAGCACGCGCAGTTTGAGGTTGCGGGCCAGGCCGATGATGGTGGCAACGATCTCCAGGTTGGCCTGATCTTCAGGCACGCCCTGCATGAAACTCTGGTCGATCTTCAGTTTGTCCAGCGGGAAGCGGCGCAAGTAGGCCAGCGACGAATAGCCGGTGCCGAAGTCGTCGATGGCCAGCTTGAGCCCCAGGTCCTTGAGTGCGAGCAGGGTTTCCCGGGCCTGTTCGACGTTATCCATCAACGCGCCTTCAGTGATTTCCAGTTCCAGGCATTCGGCGGGCAGGCCACTGTCATGCAGCGCATCGCGTACTTGTTGGAGCAGGTCAGCCTGACGGAACTGCCGGGGTGACAGGTTGACCGCCAAGGTTTTCAGCGCCAGCCCCTGTTGGCGCCAGAACTGCATCTGCCGACAGGCTTCGCGCAGCACCCAGTTGCCGATGGGGACGATCAGGCCAGTGTCCTCGGCCAGCGGGATGAAACGCGCCGGGGAGATCATGCCCTGCTCGCTGTTCCAGCGCAGCAGAGCTTCCACACCAATGGCCTGGCCGCTCGCGCTGTCCAGCAAGGGCTGGTAGTGCAGGGAGAACTCGTTGCGCTTGAGCGCCTGGCGCAGCTGGCTCTCCATGGCCAGACGGCTGTGGGCCTGGTGGGTCAGGCCCTGGGTATAGAAACGGTAGGTATTGCGCCCCTCCTGCTTGGCCTGGTGCAGGGCGGCTTCGGCATTGCGCAGCAGTTCGTCACTGGACAGGCCATCGTCCGGGTACAGGCTTATGCCGATGCTGGCGCCAAGATAGGCTTCGCGGCCATTGCTCATCTGCAGCGGGCGCTCCAACAGCTCCAGCAGGGTGCGGGCGATACTCGCCGCTTCCTCGGGCCGTTGCAGGTTTTCCAGGACGATGAGGAATTCGTCGCTGTTCAGCCGCGCCAGCGTGTCCTCGTTGCGCAGGCGCTGTTGCAGGCGCCGCGCCACGGCGATCAGCAGTTCGTCACCAACCTTGTGGCCAAGCCCCTCGTTGATGGTCTTGAAATGGTCGAGATCGAAGAACAGCACCGCCACCCGTTCGCTGTGCCGGTGCGCGTGTTCGATGGCATGGTCGAGGCGTTCGTTGGCAAACAGGCGGTTCGGCAGGTCGGTCAGGGTGTCGAAGTGCACCAGATGGGCCAGGCGCTCCTGGCTGTCACGGTACTGGCTGAGATCGGTGAAGGTCAGTACGTACTGCGGTTGAAGCGGGTCGCAGCCGCGCACCCGGCTGACCGTGAGCCAGAACGGGAAGCGCGAACCATCCTGGCGACGGCTGTTCAGCTCGCCCTGCCAATGCCCGCATTCCTCGACCTTGCGCCACAGGGTGCGATAGCGCGTACGTTCAACGCTGTTGCCCGGTAGCAGCGGCAGGCGGCGGCCGATGGCCTGTTGTGGACTGAGCCCGGTGATGCCGCTGAAGGCCGGGTTGCTGGTGAGGATGCGCCGTTTGCCATCGACAATGGCTATCGCTTCCTGGGTGCTTTCAAAGACCGTGGCGGCTTGTTGCAGGGCCAGTTCCTGTTGCTTGCGCACACCGATGTCTTCGACCACTGAGATGAAGTAGTGCGGGCTGCCATTGGTATGGCGCACCAGCGTGGCGCTGAGGTTGGCCCAGAGCAGGCTGCCATCGCGGCGGCGGTAGCGTTTCTCCAGGCTGTAGCGGCTGATGTCACCGGCGAGCAGGTGGTTAACCTGCTCCAGATCACTGCTCAGGTCATCCGGATGAGTGATGTCCTGAAAGGTCAACTCGAGCAGGGCCTCGCGGCTGTAGCCGAGCATCTGACACAGACGCTGGTTGACCCGGAGCCAGTGCCCTTCTGTGGAAAGATGAGCGATACCGACGGCCGCCTGCTCGAAGGTGGCGCGAAAGCGCAGCTCGCTTTGCAAACGCTCGGCATCACGTTGATGCTGACGCACGGCTAGACCGGCCAGGCGAGTGAACTCGGTAACCAGGGCAATATCCTCGGCGGCCGGGTGAGCCACGCGGCGGTAATAGATGCCGAAGACGCCGAGTACTTCGCCCTGGTCGTTCTTGAACGGCAGTGACCAGCAGGCGCGCACACCGGTCTGTGCAGTTTGCTCGCGGAAGGTGGCCCAGTTCGGGTGCTGGCTGAGGTCGTCGACAATAGTCAGTTCGCCGCTGGCGGCGGCATGGCTGCAACTGCCCAGGCCGAGCTGCACCGGCATGCCGTTGACCTCGCTCGAGTAGCTGGCTGGCAGGCTGGGTGCGGCGATGACGAGAAGTTGCTCCTTGTCGACCAGCAACACCGACACCAACATTTCCGGATTGAGCTGCTCCAGGCGCCGCACCATGTCACTGAGGGTGTCCTGCAGCGGCCGCTGGGCGAGCATGCGGTCCAGCACCGCATTGCGCGCTTCCTGCAGTGCCTGGCTCTGGCGCTGCTGATGAATGTCACTCAGGCTGCCGTGCAGGCCCTGCCCGTGCTGCTCACCGGCAGCCAGGCGCAGGGAAACCCAGCGGGTATGGCCATCGCTTTCCAGCAGGCGTACCTCACCGAGCCAACTGCTACTCTGGCGCGCAAGAATCGTCGAAATATCCTTACCAAGCGCTTCGCGATGATCACCGGCAATGAAGTCCAGCAACGGACGTCCCAGGCTCTCGTTGATGCTGTAGCCGGTAATGCTCTGCCAGGACGGGTTGAGGAAGCTGATGCGCCCGCAGTCGTCGGTGAGGAAAATCGCCTCGTGCAGTTGCTCGACCAGTTCGCGGTAGCGCGCCTCGCTGGCCTCCAGCTCGTTATGGGCTTGCTTCTGCTGGCCAAGGTCGATGTCGACGCAATACAACTCCAACTGGTTGCGCGCATTGCGCAGCAGCAGGTGGCTGGAAAAGACGTGCACCGGGCTGCCATCCCGGTGCTGCAGAGTCAGTTCGCCGGCCGGGATAGCCGGGCCACCGATCATCCACATGTTGATATCGCTGACCACCTGGGTGCGCATGGATGGTGGAATGATCAACTCCTCCAGGCGTCTGCCCATGGCGTCGGTCACTTCGTGGCCGTAGAGCTGGGTGCTGGCCTGGTTCCAGAAAATCACCCGGCGTTCGCGGTCGTAACCCTGGACGGCGATGCGCGGAGTCTGCTCGAACAGTTGGCGGAAGCGCTGCTCACTTTCCCGTAGGGCCTGCTCGTCGCGTTTCTGCGTGCTGATGTTCTGCAGCGTGCCGTGGCCGTTGCCCTGGGCATCACGCGTGCCGCGCAGCATCAACCAGATAGGTGCTTCGCTGCTCGGGCGGTTAAGCCGGGCATTCACCAGCAGCGGCGCGGCGCCGTCGAGCATGTTCAGCAGCGCGCGCTGCACGGCATGGCGGTCAGCGGGGTAGAGCCAGCCGAGGAATTCTTCCAGATTGCTGCTGTTGTGCTCGGGGACGCGCTCAAGCAGGCGCAGGGCCTCGGCAGACCAGCGGAAACTGCCGTCGAAGGTCCAGTTGCCGAGACCGGCATCGCGCTGGGTCTGTTGCAGTTGTTCGGCATTGCGGCGCAGGCTGCTTTCCAGGGCCTGCTGGGTACGTTGGTCATGTCGGGCAATAAGCAAGATCAGCAGGCTGCTGACCACGACAAAGGCCAGGCCCTTGTATGTCTGCAGGCTATTGAGGGTGCTCGGTTCGAGATTCAGGGCCAGCAGCAGTTGGTCGCTGAGCAGGATCCAGGCGGCGCTGAACAGGACATAGATGCCGGCCAAGCGCACTGGCCGGGAAACCGTGGGTTGCATCCTGAACCCCCAGTAATTGGCGGGATAACTGACGCCCCGTCGTACTGCCAGTGACAACGGATCTAAAACAGAGTCTAGCCGCTCCTTTCAGACTTGCTGGCTAATCAAGGCCTCGTCACGGTGTTTCGACGCATCGACGAACGTCGTTTCCCGGCGTTGCTAGTCCTTCGCCATTGCAGATCAATGGTGGAGGAGCTGCGGTCGGCGGCGGCGTGCAGGCGGTTAACCAGCGGGTGGTTTGAGGGCTTGCAGGGCCTTTTCGGCGCCTTCGTGCAGCGGCACACCAAGGCCGCGTTGGGCATTGTCCGGTGACAGCTGGGTGCCCTGAATGCTGCCGTATTGCAGCCACGGACTGTCCAGGCTGAAGAGCAGGCGCACCAGTTGCTCGACTTCGCGGCTGGTCAGTTGGCCACTGGTCAGCAACAGGCTGCTGACCGCCAGGGTCGGCAGACCGGCTTTTTGCTGCGGGTAGGTACCGGCCGGCAGGGTGAAGGCGAAACTGCCGGGTCGCTCCTGCTGCAGGCGGCTGATGGCGCTGGCTTGCAGGGGCAGCAGGCGCAGCGCGAAGGACTCGCTGGCGGCGCGGATATTGTCGGCCGGGGCGCCGATGATCTGTACCAGGGCGTCCAGTTGACCGTCGCGCAGGGCGGTCAGGCCCTGCTGCAGGTCAAGGGCAGCGACGGCGCCGAGATCCTCGGGTTGCAGGCCGTGGGCGGCCAGCACCGCCAGGGCCGTCAGGCGCGAAGCCGAACCGGGCAGGCCGAGGTTGACCCGTTTGCCGCGCAGGTCGGTGATGCTCTGTAGCGGGCCGTCAGCGCGTACCAGCACATGCACTGGCTCCGGGTACAGGCTGGCCATGGCACGCAGATTGAGGTTCGGTCCCTCGGCCTCGAAGGGGCCGACGCCGCCCACGGCAAAGTGCGCGGCATCGCTTTGCGACAAGGCCAGAACAACCTCGCCCTTGCGTAGCAGACGCAGGTTATCCAGGCCTCCCTCAGTGTTCAGCACGTGCAGGTTTACCCCGCGCTTGCCCAGCATCTCCCGCAGGGCTTGGGCGAAGCGGGCGTACTGTCCGGATTGCGGGCCGCTGGCAATCGGATAGCCGCTTTGCAGGCGGGTCAGACGGCCCTGGATATTGGCCAGGGAGCGCTCCAGTTCGTCGCTGATGATTTTGCGCTGCTCGGTGCCGGTGCCGCCGGGTGCCAGGTTGAGCGCGGTGCTGATGGCCGTGACCAGGGTTTCACGCGGGGTGGCGCCACCTTCGCCAGGCTGGGCGGTGCGCGGGGTGCTGAACCCTTGGGGGACCACGGCCTGCCAGGCATTGCCCTGTTTGCGGTAGATCAGGCTGCCGTGGGCTTTGAGCAAATCGCCGGCCTGGTTGCCGCCGCTGTTGATGCCGGAGAGTCCGCGTGGGCCGGCGCCCAGGGCGCTGATCAGGCTGGCCACGCCGGGCGAATCCCAGGTGCCGAAGTCCTGCGCCTGTTCGACCTTTAGGGTGGCGTCGTAGTAGATCACCAGGCGTTCTTCGCCCGCTGGGGCGTGGGCGTCGTTGGCTGAGCCGCGCCGTTGCAGCTTGGCCAGGCTCAGGGTGGTCGGGCTGAAGGCCTGTTGCAGGCGCTGCTGCAGGTCGGCTTCCAGGGTGGCCTGGTCCGGGCCGCGTGAGCAGGCGGTGAGCAGCAGCAGGCAGGCGAGCAGGGCAAGATGGCGCACGGTCAGCCTCCAATCCAGGGCAGGGAGAGGAACCCGGTGAGCACCAGGGCATTGACCAGGTCGATAAGGAAAGCGCCAACCAGCGGTACCACCAGAAAGGCCTGGGGCGCCGGTCCGTATTTCTGCACGATGGCCTGCATATTGGCGATGGCGGTAGCGGTGGCGCCCATGGCAAAGCCACAGAAGGCCGCCGACATCACGGCGCTTTCGTAATCACGGCCAACCGCGCGGTAGACCAGCAGGCCGCCATAGATCACAACTACCACCAGCTGGCCGAGCAAAATCAGCAGCAGTGGCCCGGCCAGACTGGCCACGCTGGCCAGGTTCAGGGCCATCATGGTCATCGCCAGGAACAGCGCTAGGGTCAGGCTGGAGATCAGGTCGATGGCTGCATCATTCAGGCGCAGGCCGATCAGGTGCCCGCCGTTGCGGATCAGCACGCCGAGCAGCAGGCACCAGAGAAAGCTGGGCAGGGTCACCGGGGCATCGCTGACCAGCTCGGCCAGCCACTGCCCGACCAGTACGGCCACCAGTACGGCACTCAGCACGGGCACCAGGCTGGTGGTCGTCACCGCCGAGGCATCGCTGTCGGCGCTGAGCGTTGGGCTGGCGGCCTGGCCATCGGCACCGGCCAGTTGATGGCGTTTGATCAGCCACTGCGCCAATGGGCCACCGCAAATACCGCCGAGCACCAGGCCGAGGGTGGCACCGGTCATCGCCAGTTCCATCACCGACTGGATATTGCTCACTTCGGCGAAGCGTTCTGCATAAGCCGCGCCGGTACCGTGACCACCAACCAGGGTGATGCTGCCACCGATCAAGCCCATCAGCGGGTGCATGTCCAGGCTCCAGGCGATCAGCAGCCCGGTGAGGTTCTGCAGCACGAGAAAGGGCATCAGCACCATGACAAACAGCAGCAGGCGCTTGCCACCCTGGCGGAGCATGCTGAGGTTGGCCGACAGGCCGACGGCAGCGAAGAAGGCCAGCAGCAGCACCGGCTTGAGGGTAACGTCGAAGGTTACTTGCACGCCTGTGCCCGTCTGCGAGAGCAGCATGACCACGGCAAACAGCAGGCCGCCGGTGATCGGGTCGGGGATGTTGTAGCGGGACAGGGGAGGAATCAGGCGGTTGACCTGCCGGCCAAGCAACAGGGCCAGCACGGCCACCAGCAGGGTTTCCAAGGGGTGCAGGGTCATGAGCGTTCCTTCTGCGCATCGGCTCTGGCGTGCCGCTGTAGGCGGCGTCCCTATAGCCTAGCCGAGGTCAGTACTGGTCGGCGGTTGCGTAGAGCCTGTTTACGAATGCGGAAACTCCCCTCTCCCACTTGTGGGAGAGGGGCTGGGGGAGAGGGTACTGGCCAACACGCGCTTTCCCCAGCTCCCAGCTCTCCTGCATCTATTCAAAAAGATCGCGAACTGATGCTTGGACCAGGCCCTCAGAAACCTTCGAGGACAATCTTGCCCTTGGCGGTGCCGCTCTCCAGCAGGGCATGGGCGCGGCGCAGGTTGGCGGCGTTGATGCTGCCGAAATGCTCGCCCAGGGTAGTTTTCAGCACGCCATCGTCGATCAGTTGGCTGACCCGGTTGAGCAGGCGATGCTGTTCGATCATGTCGGCCGTCTGGAACAGCGAGCGGGTGTACATGAACTCCCAGTGCAGCGACAGGCTCTTGCGCTTGAGCTGGACCACGTCGAGCTGCGCCGGGTCGTCGATCAGCGCCAGACGGCCCTGGGGCATCAGCGCCTCGATGATCTGCGCATAGTGCTGGTCGGTGTGGGTGAGGCTGGCAACATGGCTGACCTGGCCGATGCCGATGCGCTTGAGTTCCTCACTCAGCGGCAAGCTGTGGTCGATCACATGATGGGCACCGAGCGCCTGCACCCAGTCACGGGTCTCAGCGCGCGAGGCAGTGCCGATCACCGTCAGCCCGGTGAGTTGGCGGGCCAGCTGCACCAGGATCGAACCCACGCCACCGGCGGCGCCGACAATCAGCAGGCTCTGCCCATCGCCCTGACCCTCGCGCACGCCGAGGCGCTCGAACAGCAGCTCCCAGGCAGTGATGGCGGTCAGCGGCAGAGCGGCAGCACGGGCGAAATCCAGTGAGCCTGGCATGCGGCCGACGATGCGCTCATCCACCACATGCAACTCACTGTTGGCCCCGGCGCGGTCGATGGCGCCGGCATAGAACACCCGGTCACCGGGGCGGAACTGCTTGACCGCATCCCCCACCGCCGTGACTACGCCGGCCACATCCCAGCCCAGTACCTTGGCCTGGCCCGCGTCCGGTTGGACGTTGCGGCGAATCTTGGTGTCCACCGGGTTGACCGAGATGGCCTTCACTTCCACCAGCAGATCGTTGGGGCCGGGTTGCGGCGCGGCCAGCTGCACATCCTGCAGGGCGTCGGGGTGGTCGATGGGCAGTGACTGGTAGTAGGCAATAGCTTTCACAGAGGGGGCTCCACAAGCAGGCATCAGCAAGACGAATGCCTCAGCTTAGTCGGCCGGTGGTCGGGCTGTCTGCTGGTTATGGCGGCGCGCCCTGGCTCAGGTAGCCCGGATGCAATCCGGGAGCGGCGCTCGACGAGGCGGAGATACCCGGATTGCATCCGGGCTACGGTCGGTGGGGAGGTGTGGAACAACCCCTCTCCCGTTCACGGGAGAGGGGCAGGGGAGAGGGGCTGTTTGCTCTGCACCGGCAGCGTCAGGCGCGCGTCGGCGGAGTCAGCCCGCAACCCTTAAGGATGATGCGTTCGAGGTTGCTGGCCGCTTCGTCAAAGTCGGCTTTCTTCAGGCTGGTCTTGCCGGTCAGGCGGCAGATCTGGCTGGCGAAATCGGCATAGTGCTGGGTGCTGCCCCACAGCAGGAAGATCAGGTGCACCGGATCGATCGGGTCCATCTTGCCGGCGTCGATCCAGGCCTGGAATACCGCGGCGCGCCCCCGGAACCAGTCGCGATAGTCCTGGTTGAAGTGGCCACTCAGGCACTCGCCGCCGCTGATCACTTCCATGGCGAAGATGCGTGAAGCCAGCGGCTGGGTGCGGGAGAACTCGATCTTGGCGCGGATATAGCGGCTCAGCGCGTCGGCCGGATCGTCATTCACCGTCAGGCTGCTGAAGGTGGCGTCCCACAGGTCGAGGATATTGTTGAGCACCGCCACGTACAGGCCGAGCTTGTTGTTGAAGTAGTAGTGCAGGTTGGCCTTGGGCAGACCCACCGCCAGGGCGATGGTATTCATGCTGGTGCCTTTGTAGCCGTGGCGCGCGAATTGCTCCTCGGCCGCGACAATGATCGCCTTCTCATTCTTCTGGCGGATGCGGCCGGCGGGCTTGGTGGAACTGGGAACAGGGGAGGTAGCAGCGGGCATCGAGGGATTCCGTACAAATCAACGGGTTGATGGCGAACAGATACCCCAGCGCGGGTCATGAAACAACCCTTGAGCGTCAAAAACGTGTGCAAATAAACGGGGTAGGGCAAATTTCAGGCAGATATGCCCTATTTGCGCCAAAAAACCGTCTTTGCGGACAGGTTAAGAACCTGTCGGTCATTCCAGCGGCCGTCCTGCAAGCCTTGTGGGACAAGTGTTCCAGGTTGCCGGCCGGGCTTGGCGCGGATAATTCTGCGCCGGCGATTTTTTAAGCCGCTCTGTGGTTGGCAGGGACGTCTATACGGGCTCAATTCCGCCTCCGGCCACCTTTCAGTTGCCTGCTTCCGCCAGCGCTTCAAGAAAGGTTTCCAGCACCAGTTGCGGACGGCGGCCCTTGCGCGTCACCGAGGCCAGGGTCAGGTCATAGAAACGGCTGGCCGGCTTGAGTACGCGCAGGCGACCCTGCTGCACCCACTGCTGGGCATAGTGGTCGGCCAGGTAGCCGATATAACGCCCGGTGAGAATCAGGAAGGCCATGCCTTCGCGATCCGAGGCGCTCGCCGTGCAGTTGAGCACCTGATACTGCGCCTGAATCTCCGCCGGCAGGCGGAAGGTCGGGGCAATCGCCTCCTGGGCATTCAGCCGGGTATCGGAGAGCTGCGCATCGTCCACATAGAACAGCGGGTGGCCGACCGCACAGTACAGCTGCGAACGCTCGCCATACAGCGGCTGGTATTCCAGGCCCGACAGCGGATGGCTCTGCGGCACCACGCCGACGTGCAGGCTGCCGTCCAGCACGCCCTGTTCCACTTCCGAAGGCGGGGTCATGCGGATCTGGATACGCACGTCCGGGCCGCGCTCCTTGAGGCGCGACAGGGCGTTGGTGATGCGCATGTGCGGCACTGTCACCAGGTTGTCGGTGAGGCCGATATGCAGCTCGCCGCGCAGCTCGCGGTGCAGGCCGTTGACCCCGTTGCGAAAACTCTCCAGCGCGCCGAACAGCTGCAGGGCGGACTGGTACACCTCGCGGCCTTCCTCGGTCAGGGCAAACCCGGCACGGCCACGCTGGCACAAGCGCAGGCCAAGGCGCTGCTCCAGGTCGCTCATCTGCTGGCTGATCGCCGAACGGCCGATGCCCAGCACGCTTTCCGCAGCGGAGAAGCCGCCGCACTCGACCACGCTGCGGAACAGGCGCAGCAGGCGGATTTCAAAGTCACTGACCTGGGCCAGCGGATCGGGGCGGCGCGCACTCATTGTTTAGCTCTGGCTTAACTAAGGATAAGAAGAGTTGGGTTTTAGTGACTTTATGCCCGTGGCACCTTTCGCTGCAACAACAAACAGGTCCCGCTCCGGGAGAGCCACGATGAACATGCCGCAAACTGCCACCCCGTCCCTGGCCAGCCAGCTCAAGCTGGATGCGCACTGGATGCCGTTTTCCGCCAACCGTAACTTCAAGCGCGACCCGCGCCTGATCGTCGGTGCCGACGGCAACTACTTCATCGACGACAAGGGCCGCCGCGTGTTCGACAGCCTGTCCGGCCTGTGGACCTGTGGCGCCGGGCACAACCGCAAGGAAATCCAGGAAGCCGTGGCCAAGCAGCTCGGCATCCTCGACTACGCACCGGGCTTCCAGTACGGCCACCCGCTGTCATACAAGCTGGCCGAGAAAATCACCGAGTTGACCCCGGCCGGCCTCGACCACGTGTTCTACACCGACTCCGGCTCCGAGTGCGCCGACACCGCGGTGAAGATGGCCCGCGCCTACTGGCGCCTGAAAGGCCAACCGAGCAAGACCAAGTTCATCGGCCGCGCCCGTGGTTACCACGGCGTCAATATCGCCGGCACTTCGCTGGGCGGGATTGGCGGCAACCGCAAGATGTTCGGCCAGATGATGGACGCCGACCACCTGCCGCACACCCTGCAGTCGCACCTGGCCTTCACCAAGGGCATGGCCGCCACCGGCGGCGTGGAGCTGGCCAACGAGCTGCTCAAGCTGATCGAACTGCATGACGCCTCGAACATCGCTGCGGTGATCGTCGAGCCGATGTCCGGTTCCGCCGGCGTCATCGTGCCGCCCACCGGCTACCTGCAGCGCCTGCGTGAAATCTGCACCCAGCACAACATCCTGCTGATCTTCGACGAAGTGATCACCGCCTACGGCCGCATGGGCAAGTGGACCGGCGCCGAGTACTTCGGTGTGGTGCCGGACATCATGAACACCGCCAAGCAGGTCACCAACGGTGCCATCCCGCTGGGCGCGGTGATCGCCTCCAGCGAGATCTACAACACCTTCATGCAGCAGGCGATTCCGGAGCACATGGTCGAGTTCGGCCACGGCTACACCTACTCCGGCCACCCGGTAGCCTGCGCTGCCGGCCTGGCGACCCTGGAGCTGCTGCAGCGCGACCACCTGATCGAGCAATCGGCCGCCCTGGCACCGGTGTTCGAGGAAAAGCTGCACAGCCTCAAGGGCAGCAAGAACGTCATCGACATCCGCAACTGCGGCCTGGCCGGCGCGATCCAGATCGCCCCGCGTGACGGCGACGGCGTGATCCGCCCGTTCGAGGCCGGTATCAAGCTGTGGAACGCCGGCTTCTACGTGCGCTTCGGCGGCGACACCCTGCAGTTCGGGCCAACTTTCAATACCAAGCCCGAGCAACTCGACACCCTGTTCAATGCTGTTGGCGATGTGCTGAACAGCCTGGATTGATGCGCTTCCTCCCCTCTCCCACTTGTGGGAGAGGGGATGCCCTGAGGTTGGTTGACGCACTGTTCAGCCACCCTGGCAACCACGAATTCCGGTGACCCAGCCCAGGCTGGTCCACCCAACGAACACCAACGAGGAGTTTTCATGAGCACCGTCGCCCACCTGATCAATGGCGAAATCACCCTGCGCAGCGGCCGTACCGCCCAGGTCTTCAACCCGTCCATCGGCGAGCCCATCCGCCAGGTCGAGCTGGCCGATCGCGCCACCATCCAGGCTGCCATCGATTCCGCCAAGGCCGCGTTCCCGGCCTGGCGCAACACCCCGCCGGCTAAGCGCGCCCAGGTCATGTTCCGCTTTAAGCAGCTGCTGGAGCAGAACAAAGACAAAATCGCCGCGATGATCAGCGAAGAACACGGCAAGACCCTCGAAGACGCCGTCGGCGAACTGCAGCGCGGCATCGAGAACGTCGAATACGCCTGCGGCGCCCCCGAGCTGCTGAAAGGCGAGTTCAACCGCAACGCTGGCCCGAACATCGACAGCTGGTCCGACCACCAGCCGCTGGGCGTGGTCGCCGGTATCACCCCGTTCAACTTCCCGGCCATGGTGCCGCTGTGGATGTACCCGCTGGCCATCGTCTGCGGCAACTGCTTCATCCTCAAGCCGTCCGAGCGTGACCCCAGCTCCACCCTGTTCATCGCCCAGCTGCTCTGCGAAGCCGGCCTGCCGAATGGCGTGCTCAGCGTCATCAACGGCGACAAGGAAGCCGTGGACGCGCTGATCGAAGCACCGGAAGTCAAAGCCATCAGCTTCGTCGGCTCCACGCCGATCGCCGAATACATCTACACCGAGGCCAACCGCCGCGGTAAGCGCGTACAGGCCCTGGGCGGCGCCAAGAACCACGCCGTGGTCCTGCCTGACGCCGACATCGACAACACCGTCAACGCCCTGATGGGCGCGGCGTACGGCTCCTGCGGCGAGCGCTGCATGGCCATCTCCGTGGTGGTGGCCGTGGGTGATCAGGTCGCCGATACCCTGGTGGCCAAGCTGACCCCGAAAATCCGCGAACTGAAGATCGGTGCCGGCACCTCCTGCGGCCTCGACATGGGCCCGCTGGTTACCGGCGCGGCGCGTGACAAGGTCAAGGGCTACGTCGACGCTGGAGTGGCTCAGGGCGCCACCCTGGTGGTCGATGGTCGTGGCCTGGTCGTACCGGGCAACGAAGCAGGCTTCTTCCTCGGCGGCAGCCTGTTCGACCACGTCACCACCGAGATGAGCATCTACCAGGAAGAAATCTTCGGCCCGGTGCTGTGCATCGTTCGCGTCGGCAGCCTGGAAGCAGCCATGCAGCTGATCAATGACCACGAATACGGCAACGGCACCTGCATCTTCACCCGCGACGGTGAAGCGGCGCGCCTGTTCTGCGACGAGATCGAAGTCGGCATGGTCGGCGTCAACGTACCGCTGCCGGTGCCCGTGGCCTACCACAGCTTCGGCGGCTGGAAGCGTTCGCTGTTCGGCGACCTGCATGCCTACGGCCCGGATGGCGTGCGTTTCTACACCAAGCGCAAGACCATCACCCAGCGCTGGCCGCAGCGCGCGAGCCACGAGGCCGCGCAGTTCGCCTTCCCGAGCAATGGCTAAGTAACACCCAGGGCTGGTCGCAAGACCGGCCCTTTTTGCGCCACCCGTTTTATCGTTAGTTGTAAGAACCTGTTTGCGATCTATTGGCACCGCCATAGCGGTGTCCAGGGCAGAAGCAGTGCGCTTTTGCCCCCTCTCCCATTCTTTGCTTATGAAGAGGGGGAGAGGGTTGGGGAGAGGGTGAGTTGACCCATGCCCTCTCCCCCAGCCCCTCTCCCACAAGTGGGAGAGGGGTGTGGATCGTCGTCAGGCTCAGAAAAACCCTGCCGCGCGGGCGCGGCATTGGTGCAGTAACTCGCCGGCGTCCTGCCGGCGGGAAGCGGCACCCCTTGGGTGAGCGGGTTCACGGTTTTCGTGACCCGGCAACCCGCTGTCCCAAGGGCAGCCCACTTCAATCTCAAATGAAGAGGACACCCTTGCAATGAACAAACCCATGATTGGCCTTCCCCTGTGCCGCTGGCAGCTGACGAGTCGTGATATCGGCTGGTTCCACCTGGTGGGCGAGAAGTACATTCACGCGGTCACCGGCTTCGGCGCCTTCCCGCTGATGATCCCGGCCTTCGGCGACGACCTGGACATGGAGACCGTGCTCGACAGCGTCTCCGGCATCATGTTCGGCGGCTCGCTGTCCAACGTGCACCCCAGCTGCTACGGCGACGACCACCCCGGACTGGGCCTGGCCGACCAACCCCGCGACGCCACCGTGCTGCGCCTGATGCGCGCCTGCATCGAACGCGGCATCCCCTTCCTCGGTATCTGCCGCGGTGTGCAGGAGATGAACGTGCTGTACGGCGGCACCTTGCACCGTGAAGTGCATGAGGTGGAAGGTCGCCTGGATCACCGCGAAGTGAAGGACGTACCGGATGACGTGGCCTACGGCCCGATCCACAAGGTCGCCCTGACCGAAGGTGGCGTACTGCACAAGCTGCTGGGTGAGCGCGAGATCAGCGTCAACTCGCTGCATGGGCAGGGGATTGATCGGCTCGGCGAAGGGCTACAGGTCGAGGCTGTCTGCGAAGACGGGCAGATCGAGGCGGTCAGCGTGATTGGTGCCAAGGCATTTGCTGTCGGCGTGCAGTGGCATCCGGAGTATCGCTATTGGGAGAAGGCGGATTACAACGCGCTGATTGGGGCGTTTCATGAGGCGGCGAGGGAGTATCAGGCCAGCAAACTTGCTAAGCGGAGAGAAATGGTGATGGCCTGATTAGAGGGTTTTCTCTAATCCAAAGCTGAAAGCCCTAGATGTAGGGCTTTCAGCGTTTCAGTAAATCGCTTTTTAGCATAGTGCCTTAGGATGGTGACAGTGTTGTAGTGTCGTTATTCATAAGGCTCTCTTCCAAGCTTCTTGTAGCGCTTTACTAAGCATTGGTAATGCCGACTCAAA
Organism: uncultured Pseudomonas sp.; assembly: GCA_964518735.1. Lineage (GTDB taxonomy): Bacteria > Pseudomonadota > Gammaproteobacteria > Pseudomonadales > Pseudomonadaceae > Aquipseudomonas. The sequence continues at coordinate 24,469 of CAZFKQ010000017.1, read as the reverse complement.
TTGTTCGAGAGTTATTTGGTCTCCAACTAATTTGGCGAGCTGTTTCTTCTGGCGGCCATTCATGGCGCTTACTTGGTCGCTATCTCGTGCCCACTCAGTGTCTTTGGGGTAGCATTCTTCTAGGCTCCCGAAAGGAAGTACTAATATCTGTCCGTTATTGTTTAGGTCTTTGTGGGCTCCAATAAACTCATCGAAGCCTGGGCGGGCCCTCGCTGTAGGTAAGTCGCACAGAATGATCGTGCGATCTTTATATATGCTGGTTCCCATAGGCGAGAATGCTTTCGATATTGCGTTTATTGAACGGTTGGCTTGGTGGGTATCGCCCTCCGCTGAAATTATTTGTATTTTAGGGTTCTGTGGGTAATGTCTTTTTATTACCCTTGTGAGTAGTTCGAATTCACTAGGGCCCTCTACAATCAGGAAGTTTCTTGGCAGTAGTAGGTCTGCAGGGCTTCCGCCTAAAAGCTCATAAATTATATATGGCTTGTCTTCTTCGTCTGCTTCAAAAATTTCGGTTCGACAATCTATTTTCTCCGCCTTGAATACACTTTCCTCTTGAGTCGAGTCGGCGACAAAAACAGATGAGTGTGTGCTTATGAAAACTTGATCTAAATCTTCGCTTAGCTCTTTTAGGACGATTTTAAGTTTTCTTTGTGCTGTAGGGTGTAGATGTAGCTCTGCTTCGTCGATGAAGAAGAGAAATGATTTTCCGGCATCTTCTCTGTTCTTCCTATAGTCTGCATAGGCTTGGATGATTGCGAGCATTAGTGCTCGCTGCATTCCGTCACCTTTCTCGCTAGCATAGGTTTCGATACCGTCATCTACTACAGTTTCGAATTTTTTGAGCAGATCGCTAAATTCTGGGGAAAGTACTTCGAAGTAAACTTTTGAGCATTCAGAGAATTGTTTTTCTAAATGGCTTTTTACCGATGTTCCGAGCGATTTGAAGTGTTGGCTTACTGCGGAGTCTTCAGAGTTAAATAGGTCGTCAAATTTCTCTCTAAACTCTCTATACTTGGGATCGTCATTTAGTATTTCTTCAATTACAGAAGATAGCATAATTCCTACTGCGCTCTTCTGGTTGTATTTTGTGAATTCCTCGTAATATTGCCGGGTGTGTATGTATTCAAGCTTTGGTAAGAAGTCGTTTAGCGCAGTGTCAAATCCGGTGGGGTTCTTGATGGTCTCTCCATTTATCTCTACGATTCTTTTTTTGGGCTCGTTACTTTTTCTGGTTATTACGAGTTTGTCAGAGCCGCTAAGCACGTTTAATATCTTTGTTTTATTCCCTTCGTTTATCATGTTATCAGCGCCATGCTGGGCGCCTGAAAACTCTACGCTCACCTCTACTTCTCTTTGAGGGTCTCGGCAATATTTTATGTCGTCGGAGGTTCCGGTTCCTGTGTAAAACCAGTTTATTGCCTCGAAGAAGTTGGTCTTGCCTGTGTTGTTTTGTCCGACCAGTATGTTGAAGTCTGATGCTTCGATGTTGATGCTTTCAATAGATCGGAAGTTTGTAATTTTTATTCTGGATATTTTCATTGCCTCTTCCTTGTCTTTGATTGCTTTGTGATTGCCTCTGAATTGGTACGTGGTATCTGTCTGAGCTACACGAAACTCCCATAACTCCGGAACCGCGCTTTTCGCCCTCCCGGCGAGTCACTTTCTCTTTGCTTGTGCAAAGAGAAAGTAACCAAAGAGAAAGCACACCCGACATCCGGGTCTCGCTGTGCGAGACTCCCTTCGTTCCATCATTGCTCCAGGGGCACGCCGCGAAGGGCCATCCCTGGCCCATCGCGGCTCTCGCGGCATCCATGCCGCTCAACCCCTTACGCAATGATTCCACTCAGCCTCCTGACGGGACCCGGTCCCGGCCCGCACCTTTGATGCATCGTTGGGAGAGCGACGGTGGCGTTTGAGTTTGTTGATGGTTCCCACGCTCCGCGTGGCAACCCCTCGCGGGACGCTCTGCGTCCCGCAGACGCGGAGCGTCTGTGGCTGCATGCCACGCGGAGCGTGGGAACGATCGAGTAGGGCGGGTGAAACCCGCGTTGGTCGGCGGCGCGGGTTGCACCCGCCCTACGGCGTGGCATACCGACAACGCCAAGCGGCCTGAAGCGTGAAACCTTCATGCGCGCAGACTCCCCGTCAGGAGGCCGAGCGTAGGTGTTGCGTAGGGGGACGAGCCGCATGGATGCGGCGAGAGGCTTACAGGGCCATGGATGGCCCTTGTAAGCCGGCCCCCGGAGCAGCACCGGAGGGAGGGGAGTCGAGCGAAGCGAGACCCGGATGCCGGGGTGTGTTTCTTTGCTTACTCTTCTTTGCACAAGCAAAGAAAGTGAGTCGCCCAGCAGGGCGAAACCGCGCCGCCAGACATCTTCAATAATGAGCTGGCGCACTGCATGGAGCAGCACGAGCGCAGTCCGTTGGCGAGGAACCTTGGCAACCAGGGCCATGAGCGCATCCTTGCAAGTCGATGCCCCGACCTTACCCGCAAATGCTGGCCCGACGCCATAGTTGATAACCCGGTCAGCTCACCAAGCTACACCCTCGCAAACCGGGCATCATGCCAACCCGGCCACCAGACTCGCCGATCCGTATCGACAAGGATTTCCTATGCCCACCCTCGACTGGCTCCGCCACCACCCCGAACACACCAACCAGCTAGCCGAGTGGCTTTACCAGCAATTCCCCTACGAATTCAGCGAGCAACCCCTGGCAGCCTGGCAAGCCGAGTTCGCTGCTGGCCAGCACAATGGCGACTGGGAAATGCTCATCGCCCTGGACAACGGCCAGTTGCTGGGATGCGCCGGGCTGGCGCGGGATGACTTGCCGCAGCGCCCCGAACTGGGGCCTTGGCTAGCCTGCGTCTATGTGCGACCCGAAGCCCGTGGCCGAGGCCTGGCTGAGCGGCTGATCGAAGGCATCTGCGCCACCGCCCGCGAACGCGGCCATGTCCGGCTCTACCTGCATACCCACGATCGCGCCGATTACTACGCCCGGCGTGGCTGGGTTCTGCAGGAGCGATTTCAGGCCTGGGGCAACATCCAACACCTGATGCTGCGTCAGCTCTAGAGCTGTTGGTCGTCATCCTGTTCGCGGCCGCAATCCTTGGGGGTGAAGTGTGTGCCTGCAGCCATGGCGCAGGAAGCCTAAACGGAGGAGCGGGTGAGAGGGGGCTGTTCGCCTTGCCAGCAAGTCATTACCCCGTTGCTTGGGCGCTGCATGGCCACAAAGAAAAACGCCGCCTTCCAGAAGCCGGAAGGCGGCGTTTCCCTTAAGTGAGCAGCATCAGTGTAGTGCGGGCTTGTTCTTACCAGCGGTAACCGTGGTGCCGGTGATGATGCCGGTGGTGGCGCTTGTGGTGGCGATGGTCATCGATGTAATACACCGGCGCGGGACTGTAGTAGACCGGGCGCGCTTCGTAATACACCGGTCGTGGCGGGTAGTAGGCCACGGGCGGCGGCGCGTAGTAGACCGGTGCTTCCTGGTAAACCTGCACTGGCCGTGCGTTGGCGCCAATGATGCCGCCGATGATTGCACCCACAGCCACCCCCGCGGCGACATCGCCGCGATCTGCCGCTACGGCAGGTTGCTGGCTGAACAGCGCCAGGCTGACAACCAGCCCGGTAACGAGGGGAATACGCGAAAGCATGTGCGAGCACTCCTGTAGAACCGGCCCATGCCGGTTAAACAGTTCGACTGCAGGCGTTGCGAAAAATTGTTCAACCCCGGCAAAAAATTATTGCCGCTTGCGGCTGCCGCTCTGCGCTGCCGTGGGCAGCCAGGGCGCACGGGCGAGACTTACTGTTTGACCAGTTCGACGCGGCGATTTTTCGCCCGGCCTTCTTCGCTGCGGTTGTCCGCGACCGGCCGCTCCTGGCCAAAGCCCTCGGCCTTGAGCCGTTCGGGAGCAATGCCGGCGGCGGCGATGGCGGCCATCACGCTCTGTGCGCGGCGTTCCGACAGGGCCTTGTTATCTGCCGGCTGGCCGATGTTGTCGGTGTGGCCTTCGATGGCGATTTTCAGCTCGGGGGCGCTGTTGAGCATGCTGACGATTTCGCCGACGCTGGCCTGGCCGTCGGCTTTGAGGTCGGCCTTGCCGGTGTCGAAGTTGATGTACAGGGCGATAAAGCCGTTGCGGTTGAGTTCGTCGAGCAGCTGGTTGGCGCTGACTACCTGCTGCATGGCGGCCACTTCGACCAGGCGCAGGCTGTAGCTTTGCGTCGGTGCGCTGTAGATGCCGGGCTCCACTCTTACCCAGACGTCCTTGCCGCCGGTCGTGACTTTCAGTGTGGTTTCGCCGCCGTCGCCATCACTGGGCAGGCGTTCGTAGAGCACTTCGCCGCCAATCGACTTGATTGCGTTCTGGTAGTTGCGCAGCAGTTGCAGCGGGCTCGGCTGGGTTTGTGCGCTGTCGTGGAAGTAGAGGATCTGCGTGGCGTCGCCTTCGACCACCTGGCGCTGGGGCACGCCATCCTGGGTGCCGGTGGCAAATTCGACGGCGTTGTAGTTCTGCTGGTATTCGGTGATGTGCGAGGCCGGGTAGCGGCTCAGCAGTGGGTGGTCCTTGGCACCGGCGAGGTCATCAGCGGCCTGGACTGGGAGTGCCAGGGCCAGGGCCAGTAACAGGCCGCTCAGGGCCAGGCGCTGGAGCAGGGTGGCGAGCATGGTCATGGCGGGGCTCCTGCCGGGTTGGCAATGGCGCGGCGAACTTCTGCATGCTGAAAAACTCTAGTCCATGACCCCAATGCGTGCCGACCGCACAGCCGGGCGGCCGGCTTTGCGCTTTACTGCAAGCGGGGATCATGGATGTAGGGGGCTGGGCGATGGGGGAGCACGCTTGAGCAGGGCAAGGCTGAACGCCTGGGTACGGACGCCAGGTTATTGCGCCCGGCTGTTGCTGATTGCAGCGCTGTGCCTGGGGCTGACAGGTTGTCAGGGGCGCTTGGCGCATGAGTCGATCATCAGCAAAAGCAGCAATGCGCAGGCCAGCGAGTTGCTGCAGACCGATGTCGACCGCATGGCGACCCTGGCCATGCGGGATAACCTCAATAGCCTGTACCAGCTGATGAGCAAGCTGTACCAGCGCAATCCGCAGGAGTGGCAGAAGACCGGGCAGGTGAGTCGGGCGGCGGCCGAGCGGGTGATCCACCAGGCCATCGAGCAGAACCGGCCACTGCCGCACCTGGGCGGGCGCCGTGACGTGGCCGCACTGGATTACGCCCTCAGTCCGGACTTTGCCGGTGATCGGGTCGGCACCTTCATCTTCGCCCTGGGCAGCATGCTGGTGACTGCCCATGGCGGGCGTACCGAGTTCTACCTGACCGACTCATTCAACGCCGAGTTCATCTACAACGCCGCGCGCAATATCGAGAAGGCCGCCTGGATGCTCGGTCAGCGCCGCGACAGTCGTGGGCGCCCGCTGCTGTTGTCGAATGAGGGCGGCAATCTCAGCTTTGCCGTGGAGTTTGGCAAGATGGTGGCGCGGCTCGATCTGCTGACCCACATGCTGGAGGAGCGCTACCGGCGCCTGGGGGTCAACTATGCGCAAAGCCTGCTGTTTATGAACTTCCTGCCGGTGCAGTGATGTGGGTAATTATCGCTGGGGCTGGTTCGTAAAATATATTGGACTATATGGGCTGAAAAAATATTCTTTTTCGTGTCGGGAGCCTTTCCGGTAGGTGGTTGTGGCGCGTTTTTGCAAAACATTCCCGACGAAAATCAGGTGCTTATGTTTGACATATTTTACGGCTTTGGCAGACTGGCTAGCAGGTTCCGACTGCCAGCAGGCCGGCTCGGGCAGACGACCAGCACCGTTTCGATGCGTATCGAGGGGTGTTCCAGAGCGTTTTGACGCGGCTCTGGAAGGGGTGTTGCCCAAGCCGCCGTCCTGTGTGTGACAGTTACCGAACCTGCAAAACAGGCAGCGCCAGGCCCACGCCGCGCGCCTGCACAGCAATGACAGGCCTGGCCTGTCCCAAGGTGATGTATGTCTAACAACAATACAGCTACTACGAAAACCCCACGCAAACCGGTGGTTCTGATGTCCATGGGCACTCAGGAGCGCAAGGGCCATGACTACCAGGTGATGACCCACAAATACATCGTGCCCCTCGTCGAACTGTCTGGCTGCGTTCCGCTGCTGGCACCGACCTGCTGCGGCACCGATGATCTCGAGCAGTACCTGGATATGGTCGATGGCGTGTACCTGACCGGTGCCGGCAGCAACATCGACCCGAGCCTGTATGGCCAGGAAAACCTCACGCCCGGCAAATCCCAGGACCGCGACCGCGACCTGTTCGACCTGCCGCTGATTCGCGCCGCCATCGCCCGTGGCCTGCCGATCTTCGGCATTTGCCGTGGCATGCAGGAAATCAACGTGGCTCTGGGCGGCGACATGCACCAGAAGGTCTATGCAGAGCCAGGCTTTGACGATCACCGCGAAGACACCGATGAGCCAGTGGAGGTGCAGTACGCACAAGTCCACGGTGTGCGTCTGGTGCCGGACAGCTGGCTGGCCAAGCTGATGGGCAGCGAAGAGATTCGCGTCAACTCGCTGCATGGCCAGGGCATCAAGACCCTGGGCAAGGGCCTGGAAGCCCTGGCCTATGCCGAAGATGGTCTGGTCGAGGCGTTCCATGCGCCGACGCTGTCGCCGTTTACCTTTGCCGTGCAGTGGCACCCGGAGTGGCGCGCGGCGTCCAACCCGGATTCGGTGAAGATCTTCCAGGCGTTTGGTGATGCCTGCCGTCAGCGGGTTGCGCAAGGCGCCCGCTAAGCTGTAACCGCTGCAGGCTCTGTTGGCCCTTCTGGCCGGCAGTGCCTGCAGCGCTACTGCCTCTACTCCCAGCGCTTATAGATAGCAGTCAGTTTGCCGGCGTCCTTGAGGCGTTGCAGGGCAGCGCTGAACTGTTTGGCGCGTGCTGTATCGTCCTTGGCAAAAGCTACATAGCGCGGCATTTCGACCAGTGGTCGCGGCAGGATGCGCACTTGCTCCTGGGCCCGTTGCTCGCGCACGAAATACAGCAGCTGGGTACGATCGCCAACGATGATGTCGATGCGTCCGGCCAGTAGCATGGACACCAGTTGGCGCGGGTTCTGCGCACTGGAGTCGCGGGACAGGTCGGCCTGATCGAAATTCGCTTCGTAGGAGTAGCCCCGCACCTGGCCGATCACATAGGGCTGCAGGTCTTCCAGGCTTTGCCAGTCCTGGATGGCGATGGCTTGGCGGGTCATGAATACCGTGGAACCCGTACGGATGGGGCCGGCCAGTTGGTACTGGGCCATGCGCTCCGGGGTGCCGGCAAACTGGAAGGCCATCACCACTTCGCCGCGATTGAGCATGCGCTTGACCCGTTCCCAGGGATACAGGCGCAGGTTGTAGGCCTGCCCCGCTTCATCCATGACGGCCCGCACCAACTCGACATCCAGGCCCTGCGGGGTTTCGCTATCGAGTTCGACAAAGCTATAGGGCGCGAATTGCTCATCACCCACGACCCGCCATTCTTCCGCCCAGGCTGTTGGGCCGAGCAGCAGAAGCAGATAAAGCAACAGGCTGCGCATGGAAACCTCCGATTGCAGGCTGATGGCCCGGCGCCATGGTGGGCCGGGGGTGTGTATCAGTCATGCTAGACAATCGTGAGGCAGGGTGTTGGCTTGTGACGCGAAGTGCCTGGCAGGCACTCCGAGCTTTAGCGAATCAAGCAGGCGAAGAGGCGCAGTCTACGCGTTGTAAATAAGCATGACTCGTTGCTCTCGCCCTTCGGGTCGCGCTGAAGCGCGTTAGCCGCAAGCGGCTTACTGAGCTCGATTTCAACGCAGCATGGCCGACGCGCAGCAGACTTTGAGCAGGCTCTCAGACCTTCTTGACGAACTCCGACTTCAGCTTCATGGCGCCGATGCCATCGATCTTGCAGTCGATATCGTGGTCGCCATCGCACAGGCGGATGCCCTTGACCTTGGTGCCGACCTTGACCACCAGGGAGGAGCCTTTGACCTTGAGGTCTTTGATCACGCTGATGGTGTCGCCGTCCTGCAGCACGTTGCCAACCGCGTCCCGGATTACCTTGGCGCCTTCGGCAGCCGCATCCACGGCGCTGGTGGCGGACCATTCGTGGGCGCACTCCGGGCAAACCAGCATGGCGCCGTCTTCGTAGGTGTATTCGGAGTTGCATTTGGGGCAGGGCGGCAAAGTGCTCACGGCGGGGTCTCGGCTAGGTGGCTAGAAAAGCCGTGCATTATATAGGGTTTTTTCGGTGCTGTCGGGCGCAGGCGTATCTGCGGGCCTGGAACTTGCTGGTGGATGGGCGGCCCGGTGTTTGCCGTGGCGACCATAACCAGATCTGTCTCTATTTGCCGAAGGAAGCTTCCGCTGATGATCACTGCCTCGATCGCCGATTGCATGAGCAAGGAATTTGCCCGTATTCATCCGGATATGCCGGTGGTGCAAGCCGCCGGCAAGCTGATTGAGCACGCCATGCTCGGCGGCCCGGTTACCGATGGCGAGGGGCTGCTGCTGGGCTGGATTTCCGAGCAGGAGTGCTTGCAGGTGAGCGTCCAGGTCGCCTACTACAACCAGCGCGTGGCGACGGTGCGGGACATCATGCGGACCGAGGTGCTCACGGTCGGCCTGGCCATGGAGCCGCTGCTGCTGGCCCAACAGATGCTGGGGGACAAGCCCAAGAGCTATCCGGTGGTCGATGCTGCCGGCAAGGTGCTGGGCGTGATCACCCGTCGCCATTTGCTGCAGATGATTGATCGGGTTTTGCCGCAGCTATCACGGCCCGCCTGAGTTATTTCCTGCACTGGTGCGGTGCAAAAGGTGCATAACGATTGAGGTGCTGCACCAGAATGCGTCGAGATAGCGGTGCGGTTGCCGAGTCAGGGCTGGCGCCACTTTCGTCCAGGCAAAAAAAGACCCGGCAAAGTGCCGGGTCAATAACCGTGATTAGCCTGATGAGGAGATAATCTGAAGAGCCCGACTGTTGGCCTTCCAGCTTACCGGCTGATCTCGCGACCAGTTGAGTTAATAATAACAATTCTCATTTTTAGGTCAATGGCTAAATGAGAATTAATTTCGACTGTTTGGCAAATGCCAGAAAAACAAACCCCGGCATTGAGCCGGGGTTGTTGTAAGCGGTGCGGCGGTCAGGCCGGTTGATGCTGGGTGCGCAACTGGGTGACTTCCTTGTTCAGCAGGTCGATACGCCGAGCCATGCTTTCGATCAGGCTGTGGGCAATCCGTGGGTTGCTTTGCATCAGGCTGAGGAACTGGTCCTTGGGGATGACCATGACGGTGCAGGGCTCGCTGGCGATCACCGTGGCACTGCGCTTTTCGCGGGTGAATACGGCCATGGCGCCGAAAATCTCGTCTTTCTGTACGTCGCCGACCTTCTGCCCGTCGACATGGGCTTCGGCGTGGCCTTCGATGATCACGAATACGTGATCGGCATCGTCGCCCTGGTGGATCAGCTCTTCACCAGCCGCGAAATGCTGGAAGCCGGTGGCCGGACGAATTTCTGGCTGCTTGAGGCGCGCCAGGGCGTCGGACAGCAGGGCGGTGTGGCCGATCAGGTACTGGATGAACAGTTCCTGGCGCTGCTCGCTGCCATAGATGTGCTTGAACACGTCAGTACGCGCGTAAGGCACCAGGGTCAGTTGCTCTTCGCTGCTGTAGCGGCAGCTGGGCAGGTCGATGCCCTGGCGCAGGCCGACCAGATCGCCTTCCTGCAGGTAGAACAGCGGGCGGTCATCAACCTGGGCGTGCAACAGGCCATTCTCGATGATGTACAGCTGGTTGCCGGGGAGGATCTTGGTCAGGTCCTCGACCTGTTCCAGGCGCAAGGGCGAGCCGCTGGGCTGCAGCCCGTCGAGCAACTGCGCCGGAATGCTTTGCAAGCGTTGGATCAGTTGATCGGCGTAAGCCGGTTGCTCCCCGAGTAGGTACATGACTCAAATTCCTTGAACTGGCTGGGCTGACGATAAGGCACGCACGTCCGTGCAACAATAGGTGGCGCCGCGCTTCAGGTAAATCACGGCACTCGGAGGTTGTGAGCTAGCTCTTGTTGCTCATGCCCAGTGAGTCGACCTGGCCATTCAGTTCAGCCTTGTGCGCCGGTGGCAGCTCGCTCCAGTGTACGTCCAGCAATGCGCCTTCGATGGCGTAGAGCAGTACCTTGGAAGCGCGAAAGCCTCGGGCACGAACCGCTCGGTAGGCATCTACCGCGCCAAGGCGGCGAAGGTCGCTGGCACTGTGGATGCCGACGGCATGCAGCCACTGTGCGGATGTTTTACCGAGGTTTTTCAGATGCTGTAGTTCATCGTTCATTGCGCCTCCATGCATTGCTGCGCAGTTACTGATGAGAGGTATTGGGCAAGCCTGCAAGAAAGTGTAGCGGCCAACTGATAAAACGCTCTTGATCTGGCTCACCCCAGGCTTCAGTTAGTTGCGGCTGCAGTGCGAGCAGTGGGTTGCAGCCACTGGCTTGCTGCAGGCGTTGCACGGCTGACCAGGTGCCGAGATAACCCAACAGCTGTGGCAGGGTCCACTGCACCTGGATGGCGAAAGGTGGCACCTGCAGGCGCTGGAAGGGTGGCTGGATATCCCGGTAGCCGGCATCGACGCTGGCGCGACCGAGTGGCCAGTAAGGGCCAAGAGTGTTGCCGTAGAAGTCTTCGAGGAGCGCATCCAGCTCGTCGTTGATGCGCAGCAGGCTGTAACACCAGGCGCAGAACAGGCCGTTCGGTCTGAGCAGGCGGCGCACTTCGACAAAGAAGGTCGGGGTGGCGAACCAGTGCAGGGCCTGGGCGACGATGATCAGATCCAGGCTGGCATCCGGCAGCGGTTGGGCTTCGGCATTGGCAGCAAAGCAATCGAGATCACGCAGGTCCTTGGCGGCGAGTAGCTGCTCGGGGCTGCCGTCGCAGGCCAGTACCTGTTGGAAGTGCTGGCGCAGCGGGCGGCTGGCCTGGCCATTGCCGCAGCCGATGTCGAGGGCACGCTCGTTGTTGGGGCTGTTGCTGGCCAGCCAGGTGAACAGGGCGTCCGGGTATTCTGGACGAAAGCTGGCATAGGCGTTGGCACCTGCACCGAACAGACTGGCAATGTCACTCATGAAGCGTTGCTGCTCAGCGGGTGCGATAGCGCAGGCGAGTGCCGAAGTTGAGAGACATGAGGATTTCGTCGGCGCTCAGGTCGGCCGGGAAGTAGGCTCCGGAAATTTGTGCATGGGCGATGCTGGCGCCCTCCATGCAAGCCTGGCGCAGGTCCAGACCGCGCAGGTCAGCGCCACGAAAGTAGGCATCGGTGAAATCAATGCCGTTGGCATCCAGCAGGCGCAGGTCGAGACCGCGAAAGTCACCACCCTTGAGGTCGACGGGAGCGTCCTTGGGCTTTTGCGTATTGAAGTCGCGGACTTTTTCGTTATGCAGCAGGCGGTACAGCGGGTTGTCGAGTTGGCGTGGTTGGCTCATAGGTGACTCCGGGCAGGGCTTGAGGCAAGTATAGAAGCTGCATCGCGCTCTGCCCGAAGCAAGTCTCAGAGGCCTGGCAGGCGCTGGCGAATCCGTTCGATCAGGCTATCCAGGCTGGCCTTGTCGTGAGTGTCGACACGCTTGCTGTGGGCTTGCTCGTCATCACTGAGAGCCTCGCGATTGGCTTGCTGGGCTTCGACCACGGCCAGGGTGGCGTCCGAAGGGTCGGTGCCTTCGGCCTGGCGTTGTTGCAGCCAACCGGCGATGACTTCTTGCGGAGCCTGGCAGTCTAGGATCAGGAAAGGATCGCCATTCTGCTCGGCAATCTGCCAGGCTGCCGCGCGTTGCGCCTGCTTCAGGTAGGCGCCGTCGAGAACCACGGGAAAGCCCGCGTGCAGTGCACTTTCGGCCAGCTGGTGCAGGCGTTGGTAGGTGGCCGCGCTGGCCTCGGCGCTGTAGATGCCGGCATGCAGCTGACCCTTGACGGTTTCTGACTGGTTGCCGAACAGGCGCTTGCGCTCGACATCGGAGCGAATACGAATGGCGCCCAGCTCATCGACCAGGCGCAGGGCGACATGGCTTTTGCCGACCGCCGAAACGCCACAGGTAATGGCCAGGAACGGTGTAGGAATGGCGCTGTAGCTTTCCGCCAGGTTGGCGTAGTTGCGGTACTGGCGCAGGGTGGCGGCTTTTTGTTCGTCCTCGGTCTGGAAGGCCAGGCTGAACAGGGCGACCTTGGCTCGCACCAGGGCGCGGTAGGCCTTGTAGAAGTTGAGTAGTTCCAGGGAGGCATAGTCGCCAGTGTGCTCCAGCCAGGTGCTGACGAAGCGCCGCGCCAGCGGCTTGAGGCCGCGGTCTTCCAGGTCCATGGCGAGGAAGGCGGCATCCGAGGCGATGTCGATCAGGCGGAACGGTTCGTTGAACTCGATGCAGTCGAACAGCACGACCTGGCCATCCAGCAGGGTGGCGTTACCCAGGTGGATGTCGCCGTGGCATTCGCGAATCGAGCCATTGCTCGCGCGCTGTGCCAGCAGCGGTTCGAGGCGGGCGAAGCTTGCTTCGGTCCAGGATTCCAACGCATCGACCTGCAGCAGGTCGGCGGCTTCGCTGAGCATCGGGCGGATCTGTTCGAAGTTCTGCCGCATCGGCGCCATGATCGCGGTCGGCGAGCACAGTGGGTGGCTGCTTGGCACGGCTGGGGTCTGGCCGTGGAAGTCTGCGATCTGCTTGGCCAGGGCGTCGATATGTTCAGGTGTCAGCTCGCCGCGAGCCTGCACGGCGCTGAGCAGTTGGCTCTGCGGGAACTGGCGCATTTTCAGCACATATTCGATGGCCGGGCCGCTGCCGCCGAGTTGCGGGGCATTTTCACTGCCGCTGATCGGCAGGACTTCCAGGTACAGGCCCTGGGTCAGGCGCTGATTGAGGCGCAGTTCTTCGCTGCAAAAGTGCTGACGGGCTTCAAGGCTGGTGAAATCGAGGAAACCGAAATTGACCGGCTTCTTGATCTTGTAAGCGAAGGGGCCAGTGAGCAGCACCCAGGAGATGTGCGTCTCGATGACCTGAAACCCTTCTACCGCATGGGGGAAGAGGGCCGGGTTCTGCAGGGCGGCAATCAGTGCTTGGCTCACGGTCAATCCTTGCTTTTCTGGTATTTCGGAGGCGGCATTATGGACGCTGTGAGGCGCTCTGCAAACCGCCGGGGCGCGCCTGTTGGGCCTCGGTAAAGTGCGTATAATGCCGCGCCATGACTCGTTCCCGTACTCCGCGCAAAAGCGCCAAGCGCCGTTCTGGCGCCTCCCGTCCCTGGCTTGGCTGGGTCCTCAAACTCGCATTGGTCGGGCTGGTGGTGCTGGCTGGCTTCGCCGTGTACCTGGATGCCGTGGTGCAGGAGAAATTCTCCGGCAAGCGCTGGACGGTGCCGGCCAAGGTCTATGCTCGGCCGCTGGAGCTGTTCGTCGGCCAGAAGCTGGCCAAGCAGGACTTCCTGACCGAACTGGATGCCCTCGGCTATCGCCGCGAAAGTGCCGCCGATGGTCCTGGGGCGGCAGTGGTCAATGGCAATCTGGTCGATCTGCACACCCGTGGCTTCCAGTTCTATGACGGCAACGAGTCGGCGCAGCGCCTGCGTGTGCGCTTCTCCGGCGACTATGTGGCCGGGCTCAACCAGGGCAATGGCAGCAAGCTGGACGTGGCGCGCATGGAGCCGCTGCTGATCGGCGGCTTATACCCTGCGCATCACGAAGACCGCATCCTGATCAAGCTGGAGCAGGCGCCGCCTTATCTGGTGGAAACCCTGGTGGCGGTCGAAGATCGCGAGTTCTTCAACCACTTCGGCGTGTCGCCCAAGGGCATCGCCCGCGCCGTGTGGATCAACGCCACGGCCGGTCAGCTGCGCCAGGGCGGCAGTACTCTGACTCAGCAGCTGGTGAAGAACTTCTACCTGACCAGTGAGCGCAGTCTTAGTCGCAAGCTGACCGAGGCCATGATGGCCGTGCTGCTGGAGCTGCACTACGACAAGAAGGAAATTCTCGAGGCCTACCTCAATGAGGTGTTCCTCGGCCAGGACGGCCAGCGTGCCGTGCATGGCTTCGGTCTGGCCAGCCAGTATTTCTTCAGCCAGCCGCTGGGCGAGTTAAAGCTGCATCAGGTGGCGTTGCTGGTCGGCATGGTCAAGGGGCCGACCGTCTACAACCCGCGGCGCAATCCCGAACTGGCCCTGAAGCGGCGCAACCTGGTGCTCGATCTGCTCGAGCAGCAAGGCGTGGTCAGTGCCGAGCAGGTGGCGCTGGCCAAACAGCAGCCGCTGGGTGTGACCAAGCGCGGCAGCCTGGCCGACAGCTCCTTCCCGGCCTTCCTCGACCTGGTCAAGCGCCAGCTGCGCGAGGATTACCGCGACGAAGACTTGACCGAGGAAGGTCTGCGCATCTTCACCAGCTTCGATCCGATCCTGCAGCTCAAGTCCGAGGCGGCGCTGAGCGAGACGCTCAAGCGCCTGGGTGGGCGCAAAGGCGTGGATGAGGTCGAAGCGGCGATGGTGGTGACCAATCCGGAGAATGGCGAAGTTCAGGCCATGCTCGGCAGCCGCCAGCCGCGTTTCGCCGGTTTCAACCGCGCGCTGGATGCCGTGCGGCCGATCGGCTCGCTGATCAAGCCGGCGGTGTATCTGACGGCATTGGAGCGTCCGAGCCAGTACACCCTGACCAGTTGGTTGGCCGATGAACCCTTCTCGGTCAAGGGCCAGGATGGTCAAGTCTGGCGTCCGCAGAATTATGATCGTAAAGCCCACGGCACCATTTACCTCTACCAGGGCCTGGCCAACTCCTACAACCTGTCGACCGCCAAGCTGGGTCTGGAACTGGGCGTGCCCAACGTACTCAAAACCCTTGAGCGCCTGGGTGTCGATCGTGAGTGGCCGGCTTACCCCTCGATGCTGCTGGGTGCTGGCGCGCTGAGTCCGATGGAAGTGGCGACCATGTACCAGACTTTGGCCAATGGCGGGTTCAATACGCCATTGCGCGGTATTCGCAGCGTGCTAACCGCTGAAGGCGAGCCGCTCAAGCGCTACCCCTTCCAGATTCAGCAGCGTTTTGATGCCGGTGCCATCTACCTGACACAGAACGCCATGCAGCGGGTGATGCGCGAAGGTACCGGGCGTTCGGTCTACAGCCAGTTGCCGTCCACCCTGACCCTGGCCGGCAAGACCGGCACCAGTAACGATTCGCGCGACAGCTGGTTTGCCGGTTTCAGTCAGGATCTGCTGGCCGTGGTTTGGCTGGGGCGTGACGATAACGGCAAGACGCCGCTGACCGGCGCGACGGGCGCGCTGCAGGTGTGGACCAGTCTGATGGCCAAGGCCGACCCGCTGCCGCTGGACATGCCGCAGCCGGATAATGTGGTGCAAGCATGGGTGAATGCCGGCACCGGGCAGGGCTCGGCTGCCGGTTGTCCGAATGCAGTACAGATGCCGTATATTCGCGGCAGTGAGCCGCCGGCAGGTGCCGCCTGCGGGATGGCGCCGGATGAAGCAGTGATGGATTGGGTGCGTGGCTGGCTCGAGTGAGGCGGCCAATAGAGAGGACATACATGAACAAGTGGTGGTTGTGTCTGGTAGTAACGTCGGCCGTGCTAAGTGGTTGCAGCACGGTGCCGCGTGGTTCGATTCCGGTAGTTGATGCCAGTGGCTCACTGCGTGCGGATGAGCAGGGTGAGGGTGGTGGCGGTTATACCCCGGCAGCTCCGGCCCAGGCCCAGAGCCTGCCGCAGGATTCCGGGGTGGTGGTGATGGTGCCGGGCGGTGCGTCTTCCGCCCCGCTGCAGACGTACCCGGATGGCAGCAGCTCCATGCCCTCCAGTATCAGTTCTCCACCACTCAGCGTAGGGCCGATTTCCTCGGCTGGTAGTTATGCACCGAGTGCGCCGAGTATGCCCAGCGGGATTCCCTCGGGCGGTGGCTTGAGTGCCGATGAGCAGCTTGATGGTCCGGTGCTGGCGCTGCTGAGCACCGCTCAACAGCAGCAAGGCAGTGGTGACCTGAATGGTGCTGCCTCCAGCCTGGAGCGTGCCCAACGCATCGCGCCGCGCGAGCCGCAGGTGCTCTATCGGCTGGCAGAAGTACGTCTGGCGCAGGGGGATGCCGCCCAGGCCGAGCAGTTCGCCCGGCGTGGTCTGACCCTGGCAAGCGGGCGTCCGGCGTTGCAGGCGGGTCTTTGGGATCTTATTGCCCAGGCGCGTGAGCGTCAGGGCGATGCGGCTGGCGCAGCCCAGGCGCGCGCGCAGGCCAAGGTCAGCATGTAATGGATGAGCGTTTGCCCGAAGTGGCTGAGCAGTTGCTGCTGATTGAGCGAGAGTTGCGTGTGCTGGGTTGGTGGGCAGATACGCCGCCATCGGCTGAGGCACTGGCCAGTCAGGAGCCGTTCTGCGTCGACACGCTGTCGTTCGAAGCCTGGTTGCAGTGGATATTTCTGCCGCGCATGAAAATCCTGCTCGAGGCTTCGGCGCCGCTGCCCAATGTTTCGGGTATCAGGCCGATGGCCGAAGAGGCTTACCGGGGGCGCGAACGCCAGGCGTTTGCACTGCTGACGGCGTTGGGTAACTTTGATCGGTTGATTGGTGGCGCGAGCTAGCTCGCGCCACTCATCGGTTACTGGCAGTTCTCGGCGATGGCCTTCTCGGCTTCGCTGATGCGCCCCTGGCGTTCTTCTTCTGTCAGGCGGCGTACTTCATCCTTGCCTTCTTCTTGCACGCGAATGCGCGGATTGTTTTGCAGCTGAGACAGATTGGTGCGCACTGTCTCGCAGTACTTCTTGCGCTCGGCTTCCTGCTTAGCCACATCTGCCTTGACCTTGCTGTCAATCGCCTTCTGCTCGTCTGTCTCGGCTACCGCTGCAGCAGGCTTTGCTGCAGGTGCGGGCGTCTTGGGCGTAGCTACATTGGTGTTGATGCTGGTCGCCTGCTGCCCTTCCGGCGGCTGTGAGCCAAAGTGAGTGTTGCCTTGCGCGTCCACCCATTTGTAGACCTGGCCGGCCATTGCGGTGGTGCTCAGGGCGAGCAGCAAACTGCCCGTGAGAATCAAGCGACGCATGTTGTTTCCTTTTATTGGCTGCATAACCTAACCGTTACTATAACCAAAACCCGGCAAACGTCATCCTGCGGCATGTCACAGCTCTCAGACGAAGATTCCGTGTCTGAAGCTTGACTTAGTGTGCAGTAATCAGAACAATCCTACGTTCCGTTGTAGTGGGGTCCGCCGCAAGCGTCCCCCAGCTCAGCGAAAAAAGGCGCTACCCGCGCCGACCCCCGTTACACCCGCAACGCGTTACCTCGCGCTGGGAAGGAAAGGCTCCGCAAGATTGAGCCATTCCGTTACTCGTCAAGCAGACCTCGTAGTATCCGCGACCACAGTCGCCGCCTGTTTGCTGACCGGTAAGACCTACTTCAAGGACCACTCGTTGACGGGTGGTAATCTGGCGTTCTAGAGGTGAACAACGTGGAGCTTTTATCCGGCGCTGAAATGGTCGTCCGCTCTTTGCGTGACGAAGGCGTTAAGTATATCTATGGGTACCCGGGCGGTGCCCTCCTGCACATCTACGATGCCCTGTTCAAAGAGCCGGAAGTGACCCATATCCTGGTGCGTCACGAGCAGGCTGCTACCCATATGGCTGACGGCTATGCCCGCGCCACCGGCAAGGCCGGTGTGGTGCTGGTGACCTCCGGGCCGGGTGCTACCAATGCCATCACGGGCATTGCTACCGCCTATATGGACTCGATTCCGATGGTGATCATTTCCGGTCAGGTGCCCAGCACCGTGGTCGGTACCGATGCTTTCCAGGAAACCGACATGGTCGGTATTTCCCGTCCGATCGTGAAGCACAGCTTCATCATCAAACATCCTTCGGAAATCCCCGAAGTGATCAAGAAAGCCTTCTATCTCGCCCAGTCTGGTCGTCCTGGTCCGGTGGTTGTAGATATTCCGAAGGACATGGGCGACCCATCGCTGAAGTTTGAATACAGCTACCCGAAGAAGGTCAAGCTGCGTTCCTATAGCCCGGCTACCCGTGGGCACTCCGGACAGATCCGCAAGGCTGCCGAGATGATCCTGGCCGCCAAGCGCCCGGTCATGTACTCCGGTGGTGGCGTGGTCATGGGCGGCGCGTCCGAGCAGCTGACCGAGCTGGCCAAGATGCTCAACATTCCAGTGACCAATACCCTGATGGGACTTGGCGCCTTCCCGGGCAACGATCGTCAGTTCGTCGGCATGCTCGGTATGCACGGCAGCTATACCGCCAACCTGGCCATGCACCACGCTGATGTCATTCTGGCGGTCGGCGCGCGCTTCGATGACCGCGTGATTAATGGTGAGACGGGCGCCAAGTTCTGCCCGAACGCCAAGATCATCCATATCGACATCGACCCGGCTTCGATCTCCAAGACCATCAAGGCTGACATCCCGATTGTTGGTCCGGTGGACAGCGTGCTGACCGAGATGGTCGCCATCCTCAAGGAAATTGGTGAGACGCCGAACAAGGACACTGTCGCCAGCTGGTGGAAGCAGATCGATGAGTGGCGCGGCAGTGGCCGCCTGTTCCCCTACAACGAGGGTGACGGCAGCATCATCAAACCGCAGAGCGTGATCGAGACCCTGAGCGAAGTGACCAAGGGCGATGCCTTTGTCACCTCCGATGTCGGTCAGCACCAGATGTTCGCGGCGCAGTACTACCGCTTCAACAAGCCGAACCGCTGGATCAACTCCGGCGGCCTGGGCACCATGGGCTTCGGTTTCCCGGCAGCCATGGGCGTCAAGCTGAACTTCCCTGAAGCCGACGTGGCCTGCGTGACCGGCGAAGGCAGCATCCAGATGAACATTCAGGAGCTATCGACCTGCCTGCAGTACGACCTGCCGGTGAAGATTATCAACCTGAACAACGGTGCACTGGGCATGGTTCGCCAGTGGCAGGACATGCAGTACAGCAGCCGTTATTCGCACTCCTACATGGAATCGCTGCCTGACTTCGTCAAGCTGGCCGAGGCCTATGGTCACGTGGGCATGCGCATCACCGACCTGAAAGACCTCAAGCCGAAGATGGAAGAAGCCTTCGCCATGAAGAATCGCCTGGTATTCCTCGACATTGCCGTGGATACCAGCGAGCACGTGTACCCGATGCAGATTCGCGGCGGTGCCATGCGTGACATGTGGCTGAGCAAGACGGAGCGGACCTGAACATGCGCCATATCATCTCCCTGTTGCTGGAAAACGAACCAGGCGCCCTGTCGCGCGTGGTCGGCCTGTTCTCACAGCGCAACTACAATATCGAAAGCCTGACCGTGGCACCGACCGAAGACCCGACCCTGTCGCGTCTGACGCTGACCACCGTGGGGCATGACGATGTGATCGAGCAGATCACCAAGAACCTCAACAAGCTGATCGAAGTGGTCAAGCTGGTGAACCTGTCGGAAAGCGCGCACATCGAACGCGAGCTGATGCTGGTCAAGGTCAAGGCCACCGGCGCTCAGCGCGCCGAGGTCAAGCGCACCACCGACATCTTCCGCGGACAGATCGTCGACGTGACCAGCAGCGTCTACACCATTCAGCTGGCCGGCACGAGCGACAAGCTGGACAGCTTCATCCAGGCCGTCGGCACCGCGTCGATCCTGGAAACCGTACGCAGTGGTGTCACCGGTATTGCGCGTGGCGACAAGGTCTTGAGTATCTGATCGTCAGGTTGCAAAGAAAGCCCCGCCTAGTGCGGGGCTTTTTTATTTCTGGCGGTTCCAGAACGCGGCGATCAGCGGGTCCTTGAGGCGTTTCTGCAGGGCAAACAAGCCGATATCGTAGGCGGTCAGTGGTGGCTGGATATCGTAGATGCGAATGCGCGCGGTCAGCGGGCTATTGTCCAGCACGATCTGTGGCGCCACGCCGATCCCGAACCCCAGGCTCACCATGCTGACGATGGCTTCGTTGCCGCTCACCTGGGCGTAGATGCGCGGTTTGATGCTATGGCTCTTCAGCCAGCGGTCGGTACGCGTCCGCGCCAGTCCCTCTTCCGAAAGGATCATTGGCACGTCCCGCCAGCTCTCGGCTGTGGGCTGCCTGAGCTGTTCTTCGCTAAGCAGCTGCGGTGATAGTGGGCCGATAAAGCGCAGTTCGGAGCGGGCAATGGGCTGGAACGCGACGTCGGTCGGCAGGTTGTCCGGGCGAGCGCCGATGGCAAGGTCTTCCTGTTCCTGCTGCACGCGTTCGACGGCCGTTGCCGGGTCGCCGGTGTGCAGCTTCATTTCGATGCGCGGGTAGTTCTGCCGGAAGCTGCTGAGGATGTCGTACAAAAAGCTGTAGCTGGCCGTGACCGAGCAATACAGGGAGAGTTCGCCGTGCAGGATCTGTTGGTCCTGTTTGAATGTCTGGCGGATGGCTTGCCAGCCGTTCATCACGTCCTGGGCATATTGGCGAAATTGCTGGCCCTCACGGGTCAGGCGAACCGAGCGGTTATCGCGCAGGAATAGCGGTGCGCCGAGCTCGTCCTCGAGCTGCTTGATGCTGCGGCTGAGGGCCGAAGGGCTGACGTGCTGTTCGCGGCTGGTTTTGCCGAAGTGCAGGTTGTCTGCCAAGGAAAGAAAAAGCCTGAGTGCGTGGCTATCCATAATCGTTTCATATATCGGCATATTGTATTGCAAATATATCATTTTACGCAATGGAGAGGATCGCTTAAGGTGCCTCCGTAGCGGTGCTGTGCACCTCCCCCCATTCGATCCAAAAGAGCCAAGACCATGAAAGTTTTCTACGACAAAGACTGCGACCTCTCGATCATCCAGGGCAAGAAAGTTGCCGTTATCGGCTACGGTTCCCAGGGTCACGCCCAGGCGTGCAACCTGAAGGACTCCGGTGTCGACGTTACCATCGGTCTGCGTAAAGGCTCCGCCACCGTTGCCAAGGCCGAGGCCCATGGCCTGAAAGTGACCGACGTGGCCACGGCCGTTGCCAACGCTGACCTGGTCATGATCCTGACCCCGGACGAATTCCAGGGTCGCCTGTACAAGGACGAGATCGAGCCGAACATCAAGAAGGGCGCCACTCTGGCCTTCTCCCACGGCTTCTCGATCCACTACAACCAGGTCGTACCGCGTGCCGACCTCGACGTGATCATGATCGCGCCGAAAGCCCCGGGCCACACCGTGCGTTCCGAGTTCGTCAAAGGCGGCGGTATCCCTGACCTGATCGCCATCTACCAGGACGCTTCCGGCAACGCCAAGAACGTCGCCCTGTCCTACGCCGCTGGCGTTGGTGGCGGCCGTACCGGCATCATCGAAACCACCTTTAAGGACGAGACTGAAACCGACCTGTTCGGCGAGCAGGCTGTTCTCTGCGGCGGTTGCGTCGAACTGGTCAAGGCCGGTTTCGATACCCTGGTTGAAGCCGGTTACGCGCCGGAAATGGCCTACTTCGAGTGCCTGCACGAGCTGAAGTTGATCGTCGACCTGATGTTCGAAGGCGGTATCGCCAACATGAACTACTCGATCTCCAACAACGCCGAGTACGGCGAGTACGTGACCGGCCCGGAAGTCATCAACGCCGAATCCCGTCAGGCCATGCGCAACGCCCTGAAGCGCATCCAGGACGGCGAATACGCCAAGATGTTCATCACCGAAGGCGCGGCCAACTACCCGTCCATGACTGCCTACCGCCGCAACAATGCCGCGCACGGCATCGAAGTGGTCGGTGAGAAACTGCGCGCGATGATGCCGTGGATCTCCGCCAACAAGATCGTCGACAAGACCAAGAACTAAGGTCTTTTGATGCTCGAATAGAACGCGGCTTAGGCCGCGTTTTTTTATGCGCGCCGCCGCTTCTGGTATAAAGCCCTCTCGTTTGCAGGGCGCTGGCGAACCTGGTTCGCCGGCTCCGGTCGAAGTTTAACCACACCGTTGCAAGGTATTGTTCATGAACGAACGTCCTGATGAATCCGGCTCTGCCCAACAAGGGGAAAGCATTCTGCCTATCGATGAGCATGTGGAGGAGGGGCACGATGCCGAAGGGCGCAAGGTGCGCCACCGTGGTATCTACCTGCTGCCCAATCTGTTCACTACCGGCAACTTGTTTGCAGGTTTCTTCGCCATCATCAGTGCCATGAATGGCAAGTACGAGTATGCGGCGGTCGCGATCTTCATCGCCATGGTGCTCGATGGTCTGGATGGCCGTGTGGCGCGCCTGACTAATACCCAGAGTGCCTTTGGTGCTGAGTATGACTCGCTGTCCGATATGGTCGCCTTCGGTCTGGCTCCGGCGTTGCTGGCTTATCAGTGGGCCTTGTCTGAGCTGGGTAATGTCGGGCTTACGGTCGCTTTCATCTATACGGCTTGCGCCGCGTTGCGTCTGGCCCGCTTCAACACCCAGATCGGTAAGGTCGATAAGAAGTGGTTTGTCGGTCTTGCCAGTCCTGCGGCTGCCGGTGTTGTTGCAGGCATGGTCTGGGCGCTGAAGGACTTTGGTGTCGATGGCGTTGACATGCCTGTGCCAGTGGTCATGCTCTATGCGCTGCTGGTGGCCATGGCTGGCGTGCTGATGGTCAGCAACATCAAGTTCTACAGTTTCAAGGATCTTGATTTCAAAGGGCGCGTGCCTTTCGTGGCGATGCTGGTCGTGGTTTTGGTGTTTGCCGTGGTCTTCAGTGATCCGCCGCGTATTCTGCTGCTGATCTTCCTGGCCTATGCGGCTTCCGGCCCTGTTCAATATTTGTTGCAACTGCGCCGTAATAAGACTGCCGAGTAATGTAATTTCCTGCCGGCTCCGCGGTCTATTGGCGCATCAGTCGTCTTTAGCTGCGGAGCCACCATGCTGATCAAAGTCTCTCTCGCGTCCGCTGCGCGCGAATCCCAAATTACTCCCGAGTCTGTCTATCTCTCGCGTCGCACCTTCATGGCTGCAGCAGGCGGCCTTGCGGCTCTGGGTGCGTTGCCGCTGCGGGCGGAGACTTCGCGTTATGCCGATGTTGAGGCTGCTAGCAATCCCGCCTGGTTCGCCGAAAAGCTTCCACACGTGCAATGGGCGGCGGTCACGGCTGGCGATGAAGCCCTGACGCCATTCAAGGATGCTACGAGCTACAACAATTTCTATGAGTTCGGCACCAACAAGGGTGACCCGGCACGATACGCCGACAAACTTGAAGTAGAGCCATGGACGGTAATGATTGATGGTGAAGTGGCCAAGCCGGGGCCGGTTTCTCTGGAGTCTCTAGTACAGCCTCATCGGTTGGAGGAACGTATCTACCGGCTGCGCTGTGTTGAGGGCTGGTCGATGGTGATCCCCTGGCTAGGCTTTCCCCTCGCAGATTTGCTCAAGCGTGCAGAGCCAACCAGCAACGCCAGGTATGTGCGCTTCGAAACCAGGGTGGCGCCCGAGCAGATGTCCGGCGTGCGTTCGGGTTTCTCCCTGATCGACTGGCCGTATCGTGAGGGATTGCGTCTGGATGAGGCGATGCATCCGCTATCCATCATGGCTGTTGGTATCTATGGGCGCGTATTGCCCAATCAGAATGGTGCGCCGCTACGTCTGGTGGTGCCATGGAAGTACGGCTTCAAGAGCATCAAGTCGATCGTGCGCATCAGTCTGGTTGCCGAACAGCCGACTACCACCTGGGAGAGCCTGGCGCCGGATGAGTATGGCTTCTATGCCAACGTCAATCCGCAGGTCGATCACCCTCGCTGGAGTCAGGCAACCGAGCGGCGCCTGCCCAATAGTCTGTTCAGCCCCAATGTGGTGTCGACCCAGCTGTTCAATGGCTATGACGAAGTCGCTTCTCTTTATAGTGGCCTGGATCTGCGGAAGTACTACTGATGCGTTATCGAGTGTGGCGAATCGTTGTCTTCTTCCTGGCGTTGTTTCCTCCTGTGCTGTGGCTATATATGGGGGCGACTCAACGACTAGGGCCTGATCCTGGTAAGGTTCTGGTGGATAACCTGGGGCAGGGGGCGTTGGTTCTGCTACTGCTGACGTTGAGCATGACGCCTTTGCGGCGCTTAAGTGCTTGGGGTGGGTGGATTGCTGTGCGCCGCCAGCTTGGTCTGTGGTGCTTCACCTATGTGCTATTGCATGCTGCGGGCTATCTGACGTTTCTCTTGGGGTTGCGCTTTGAGCGGTTGCTTGATGATCTGATCGAGCGGCCGTACATCATTGTTGGGGCCATAGCCTTCATGGCGCTGTTGCTTCTGGCTTTGACTTCGAACCACTACAGTATGCGCAGGCTGGGCGTGCGTTGGCGGCAGCTGCATAAGTTGGTTTATGCGATTCTCGTCCTAGGCTTGCTACATATGTTGTGGATCGTGCGTTCCGACATTGGCGAATGGGTGCTTTATGCTCTGTTTGGGGTTCTCTTGTTGGCGTTGCGCGTTCCGGTTATCGCTACCTGGCTGTCATCTCGCTCGATAGAGTTAAAAACCATCAAAAAGTCATTGACGGCGAAATTTGCGGGCCTATAATGCGCACCTCTTCCGGCGCATCCTGATC
>CAZFKQ010000016.1:0-82732 GCA_964518735.1 uncultured Pseudomonas sp. | reverse complement strand
GGTGCACGGCGTCGCTTTCCAGGCGCGGCTGCGGGGTCAGGCCGCGGCTGCGGAAACTGTGGTCGATCGACTGGCGAAAGTGCATGCCGGCCGAGAGCAGGCCCAGTGGCAGTTCGCTCAGCGCTTCCCAGCTCAGGTGCGGCTGTTCGAAGCAGAAATGTCGACGGTCATGCAGCAGGCCCATGCGCGTTTCGGCCAGCTCCAGGCTACTGAAGTGCTGGCGATCCAGGCGCTCTAGGTAGGACAGGCCGAGGTCGAGCTGGTTGCGCCCGAGGCGTTCGAGGATCTGTTCGCTGCTCAGGGCGAACAGCTGAAAGCGCAATCCCGGATGCTCCGCGGCGAACAGGCTGACCAGACGCATCGGATCGAAGCTGCCGAGCGGCACCACGCCCAGGCGCAAGGTGCCCACCAGTTGCCCGCGGCAGGCGGCGGCTTCGGCATACAAGCCATCCTCGGCCGCCAGCAGGCTACGCGCCCAGGCCAATACGCGTTGACCGGCCTCGGTGAAGCCTTCAAAACGCTGACCGCGCTGCACCAGCTCCAGGCCCAGCTCTTGTTCAAGGTTGCGCAGGCGCATGGACAGGGTTGGCTGGGTGACATGGCAACGGGCTGCCGCCTGGCCGAAGTGACGGGTTTCATCGAGGGCGACGAGGAACTTGAGCTGCTTGATATCCATGGGGTCGAGTTGCCATCCGGGCGACCGGTTTGGCCGCCCGCCGACGATACAGGCCCTGTCGGCCTCAGTCAGCCGGCGGCGGTTGCATGTGGCGAGTGACTGTCAAAAATATGCAACTCCCTATATGGGTGCAACTTATAGCAACCTTAGTAATTACAGTCTGTTATACGACGGATTCGGATGAATGACCGCTTTGTCTGCAGGCAATTCGTCGTTTTTGTTTGACATATTTTACGTATTTGCCAGACTGCGCCGCCTTGAGTGGCGCGTGCAGCCCTCATGCAGGGTCATAACAAAAACTTGTAGTCCGCCGTTCCCTCCAGTGCCTCCTTGCGTGGCACGTTTGCGGCGGACTGACGTCTGTGGAATGGGAAACATGCTGATCTGGTTCGTTGCGCTCTACCTGTTGGTCACAGTTGCCATCGGTTTCTACGCCTCCACCCGGGTACACAACACCCGCGACTTCGCCTCTGGCGGTCGTAGCATGGGCTTCCCCATCGTCGCCGCCATGGTGTTTGCCACCTGGTTTGGCTCCGAAGCCGTGTTGGGCATCCCCGCCACCTTCCTCGAAGAAGGCTTCGCCGGCATCGTCGAAGATCCGTTCGGCTCCTTCGGTTGCCTGTTCCTGGTTGGCCTGATCATCGCCCGGCCGCTGTACCGGATGAACCTGCTGACCATCGGTGACTACTTCAAGAAGCGCTTCGGCCCGCAGGTCGAGCTGATCATCAGCCTGGTGATCGTCATGTCCTACCTGGGCTGGATCGCCGCGCAGCTGATCGCCCTCGGTCTGGTGTTCAACGTCATCTCCGACGGCAGCATCAGCACCACTCAGGGCATGTTCCTCGGCACCTTCATCGTGCTGCTGTACACCCTGTTCGGCGGCATGTGGTCGATTGCCCTGACCGACTTCTTCCAGATGATCATCATCGTGGTTGGCCTGATCTACCTGGTCTGGCTGTTCAGCGACATGGCCGGTGGCGCCGACCTGGTGATCAGCAAGGCGGCCAGCGAAGGCAAGTTCACCTTCATGCACGCCTTCGAGCCCAAGGACATCGTCGCCTTTATCGGCGCGGCGGTGACCATGATGCTCGGCTCCATCCCGCAGCAGGACGTGTACCAGCGCGTGATGTCGGCCAAGAGCGAGAACATTGCTGCGCGTGCCTCGATGGCCGGTGCGGTGTTCTACCTCGGCTTCTGCATGCTGCCGGTGTTCCTCGTATACGCCGCCTCGATGATCGATCCGGCGCTGGTGCAGAAGTGGCTGGCCGAAGATTCGCAGATGATCCTGCCGCTACTGATTCTCGAGCGCACGCCACTGCTGGCGCAGATCCTGTTCTTCGGCGCGCTGCTCTCGGCGATCATGTCCACCGCTTCCGGTACCCTGCTGGCACCGTCGGTGACCCTCACCGAGAACGTGCTCAAGCGCTTCCTGCCGGAGCTCAATGACAAGCAGTTCCTGCTGCTGATGCGCGTCACCATCCTGTGCTGCGCCATCGCCACCCTGAGCTTTGCCCTGTACTCCGATGCCAGCATCTACGAGATGGTTGGCAACGCCTACAAGGTGACGCTGGTGGCTGCCGTGGTGCCACTGTTTGCCGGGCTGTTCTGGAAACGTGCGACGACGCAGGGCGCACTGTTCGCCATCGTTTTCGGCCTGAGCTCCTGGATCTATCTGGAATACAGCCTGACAGACGAGGCCTTCTGGCCGCCGCAGCTGGCAGGCCTGCTGTTCAGCCTGGCCGGCATGCTGATCGGCACCCTGCTGCCGCAGTGGAGTCGTGATCAGAACGACACCCTGGTGGCTCAGCCCGAGTAAGGCTGGTTGCTGGAAAACAGACCCCGCCACGTGGCGGGGGCTGTTGTTTCTGGGGGCTCTTGTCGGCGCCATGGTGCCGGGCCGTTGCCTCATCGTGCGGCCGCTCAGGCATCGTCCTGACCGCCTACTCAGCGGTGGGGCGTTTTGCCTGCCGCTTTGAAAGAGCCCAGGATTGCCGCCTGTCGACTCTCTGCTCCTGCTCGACAATGCCTGTCGCAAAGCGCTCGCTAGACCGTCTCGGAGACCGAGTGGCATGCACGCTTGCCTGGCTTACGCCAAACGCCCATCCGGGCTGCCGCGCGTGTTCTTCTTCTGCAGAATCATCGAGGCTTCGTTGTAGGCCTTCTGGAAGGCGTCGCTGCCGATCCACTCCACGGCGGTGTCTTCGTCTTCATCGTGGAAAATCCCGCGATAGACGATCAGCAGGCCCATCATGAAATCGGTGGCTGCGTCTTCCGCTTCCTCGGCGACTACCAGCTCGAGCACCGGGTATTGCAGGAACACCAGACACAGCGCCAGCAGGCTGATGCGTTCGCCGGCGTGCATTGCCTGGAACAGGTCGTCGAAGTCGGCCGGGTCGAAACCGTGCTCTTCGATGTCTTTGAAGTCGAAGGTGCTCAGGTCGATTGTCACATCATCGAACGGTTCGTTGATCAGCGGATTGGCCAGCAGCGGATGTACGACCTGGGGCTTGGCCTTGCCCGAGCGGTTCTGCTTGGCCTTGGCTTTGGCCCGCTGGGCGCGTTTCTGCTGTTTGTCTGGGGAGGCCATGGAGGCAGGTTCCTTGTTCG
Organism: uncultured Pseudomonas sp.; assembly: GCA_964518735.1. Classification (GTDB taxonomy): domain Bacteria; phylum Pseudomonadota; class Gammaproteobacteria; order Pseudomonadales; family Pseudomonadaceae; genus Aquipseudomonas. The sequence goes on along the minus strand of CAZFKQ010000016.1, from coordinate 79,449 downwards.
GTGCAGCCATAGGTATGGCCCGGGATAATCGGGCCATAGTGTATTCGCTCTTGGCTGGGTTCGTGACTCAGGGCGGCGTGAATCGGCCGCACTCGCCCCGCACCGGCGATCAGGACGGGTTCAGCAATTCATCCAGAATGCCCAGACCAAAGTGGCGTTGCAGGGTGATGGCAAAGAACTGCTCGGCGATGTCCGGCAGCTCGGCATACAGCTGCAGGGTGCCGTTGAGCAGCTCGTCCTGCACCACCACGGCGGGCAGCAAGGCGATGTCGCCGGAGTCGCGCGCCAGCAGACGCAGCATGGCCATGTCGTCCACCTCGGCGCAGATGTGCGGGCTGAGGCCGTGGCTGTTGCAGTAAACCTCGAACTGGCTGCGAATATCGCTGCTGCGCCCCGGCACGATCAGGCGGGCCTGCTGCAGATCGGCGGGCAAGGTGAACGGTGCTTGTCCGGTCCGCGGCGGCCCCACCAGGCACACGCTCTGCCGGTCCAGCAGACGGCAGCGCCAGGCCCGCTGGCCATCGCCACTGACCGCCTGGTTGGTCAGCACCACATCCAGCTTGTGCAGGGCCAGACGCTCGAGTAACTCCTCCAGGCTGCCGGACTCAAGGGTGATGCGCACCTGGGCACGGCCGAGAAAGGGCCGCAGCAGGTTTTCCTGGAAGTTACGCGACAGGGTGGCCACTGCGCCGATGCGTAAGGGCTGGACCTCTTGCTGCGCGCCTTGCAGGGTCATCTGCAATTCGCTGCCCAGGGCGAAGATGCTCTCGGCGTAGTCCAGCACCAGCCGACCCGCCTCGGTCAGCGTCAGGCTGCGACCGCTGCGAATAAACAGCGGGTGGCCCAGCTCGTCCTCCAGGGTACGGATTTGCGTCGACAGAGCCGATTGCGACACATGCAGCGAGTGAGCGGCGCGCGTCAGGTTGCCTTCCTTGGCCACGGCCCAGAAGTAGTGCAGGTGGTGAAAGTTGAGACGGCGCACGCTGAATTCCTAAAAACAGAATGATTAATTCATATCAATCTATTTTTAATAGATCAAGCGCTAAGGGAGACTGGTGCCACTTGATGGATTAGGAGCTACGCCCGTGCCGATCACTCTCCCGCCCCTGGTCGAACTATTGCCCTGGGTGTATGCCCTGGCGCTGATTCCCACCAGCCTCTTGCACACGCGCGAGCACTTCTGGTGGTCGGCCCGAGGCGCTGGCTATCTCGGTTTGAGCCTGGTGCTGGTGGCCTGGCTGCAGGCGGCTCTGAACCAGCAGGTTGATGATCGACTGGGTCTGGCGATGGCGGGGCTGGTCAGTGTGCTGGCGTTGGTGATCATCGACTATTCCCGGCGCTATCTGGAGGGCGAACTCGGTCAGCAGCGCTATGTGCTGGCCTTGCTCGGTACGTTGGCGGCAGTGGCCGCGGTGGTCACCAGCACCGATCTGCTGCTGCTGGTTGCTGCCTGGATTCTCTCCAGTTTGTGCCTGCATCAGCTGCTCACGTTTTACCGCGACCGTCCGCAGGCTCTGGTGGTGGCGCACAAGAAATTTCTCGCCAGTCGCCTGGCCGATGTCTGTTTGCTGCTGGCCACCGGGTTGCTGGTGCGCGCTGGCGGTGACAGCAGCATCGCGGTGATTCTCGACGCCGTGAACAGCCGCCTGCAGGCCAGCGGGCAGCTCGGCTGGGACCTGCAACTGGCGGCGCTGCTGCTGGCCCTGGCGGTGATCTTGAAGTCCGCGCAGCTGCCGGTGCATGGCTGGCTGATCCAGGTGATGGAAGCGCCGACGCCGGTGTCGGCACTGCTGCACGCCGGGCTGGTCAACCTGGGTGGTTTCCTGCTGCTGCGCTTTGCCCCGCTGTTTTCTGCCGCCGTGCCGGCGCAAAGCGTGCTGGTCGTGGTCGGCGGCCTGACCGCAGTGCTCGCTGCGTTGGTGATGATGACGCGCATCAGCATCAAGGTCCGCCTGGCCTGGTCGACTTGCGCGCAGATGGGCCTGATGCTGCTGGAGTGCGGCCTGGGGCTCTACGAACTGGCCCTGGTGCACCTGTTGGCACACTCGCTGTACAAGGCCCATGCTTTCCTCGCCGCAGGCGAGACGGTGGCCCAGGTGCGCCAACATGCCCTGCAGCCCGCTGTTGCGCGGCCAGGTTTAGGCGATCTGCTCTGGGCCTTGGTGCTGGCCGGCCTGGCCCTGGCGCTGCTGCAGGGTGTCTGGACCTGGCTGCTGCCGGCCCACGCGTTGCCTCTGGTGGCCCTGGCCATTCTTGCCATCGGTCTTGCCCCCTGGTGCCTGCGCCGCGGGCAGGTGTTGCAGGGGCTGAGCATGTTCGTGTTGCTGCTGGCTGCCTACCTGCTCTGGCACAAGGCCGCCGCCTGGATTCTGGATACCCCGCTAACGCAGGCGCCGCCGCTGCTGACCGGGCTGGCCCTGCTGCTGTTTGTCGGCCTGTACCTGCTGCAGGCGCTGATCCTGGCACGCCCTCAGGACGCACTGGCGCAGCGCCTGTATCCGCTGGCCTTTGCCGGCTTCTACCTGGATGAGCACTTCACCCGCCTGACCTTCCGCCTGTGGCCGGTGCGTTCGCCCCAGCCCCTGACTTCGCCTACTGGAGACCGCCCATGACTGCGCTCGAACACTTCGCCAGCCTCGACCGGGATGCGCTGTACGAGGCTGCGCGTCAGGCCTGTGCGCGCATCGCCCCGACCTGGCCGCTGGACCGCATGATCGCCGTCAACCCGCTGTGGGAGCGCCGTGAACACGCCTGGTCAACCGTCGCCGCAGAGCTCTGGCAACGTGCCGGCAGCCCGCTGACGCTAAGCGCTGCAGACTACCGGAGTGCCTGGCAGGCCGGTCGCATCGGCGCCCATCACCTGCAGCAGGCCCTGGCGGAACAGGCCGAGCCCTTGACCCTCGCACAGGTGCTGCAGGCCCTGGAGATGCCGCCTGCGGCACACCCCGGGCTGCCTCTGCTGGAAGACTTGGCCGATCCCGGCATCCCGCTGCCAGGTTGGCCGGTGCTGATCACTCAGCAGATTGGCCAATGCTGCGCCGCCTGGTTCGACCACGAGCAGGCCGACTGGCGCCCGGAAGCCGGCGCCGGGCTTTACCAGACCTGGCGCAGCAGCATGCTGGCAGACAGAGGGTTGAGCGTACTCAGTGACTGCCGCGACCTGCACGGGCGCATTGCCGAGCTGCCGCTGCAGCCCCACGCGGCGCTTGAGGCCGCGGTGCAGCGCCTCGGGCTGAGCGCCCAGGACTGGGCGCCCTGGTTCGACTGCCTGTTGCTGCGCAGCCTGGGGTGGGCCTCCTGGTGTGCGTACAAGCGCTGGCAGGCCAACCTGCAGGGGCAGGATGACCAGACCACTCTGGAGTTGCTGGCCATCCGCGCCGCCTGGGAGTGGCTGGTGGATGATCGCCAGCGCGATGGGCAGAGCCGCTGGCGGCGTTGGCGCTCGGCCTGGCAGAGCGGTTTGCAGCAGCCACCCTCAGCCGCCTGGCAGGCGCTACAAATTTGGCAACGGGCTGACGAGCTGGCCTGGCAGGCGCAACTGCAACAGAAACTCTGCCGGGCGGAACCGGCAACGCTGCCGCAGGCGCCGCTAGCCAAGCTGTTCTTCTGCATCGATGTGCGCTCTGAACCCCTGCGCCGCGCTCTGGAGCAGGTCTGTCCGGACCTTGAGACCGGTGGTTTTGCCGGCTTCTTCGGCCTGCCCATTGCCTACACGCCGCTGGGCACCGCCGCCACTCGCCCGCAGTTGCCAGGGCTGCTGGCACCGCAGCTGCAGGTCAGCGACAGCAGCGGTGATGCCGCGCAGGATAACCACCTGGCGCAGCGCCGCCAGGCACGGCTGGCTCGTCAAGGAGGCTGGCGACTGTTCGAACGCCTGCCGGCGTCGACCTTTACCCTGGTCGAGAGTGTGGGCCTGGGCTATGCCGGCGCGCTGCTCGGGCGCACCTGTGGCCTGTCCTCGGGCACTCAAGAAGCACATCGCAGCGGCTGGCGCTCTGCCGAGTGGCAGCAGTTGCACCCGCAATTGCCGGCCCTGTCACTGACTCAGAAGACCGATCTGGCCGCGCGCATCCTCCAGGCCATGGGGCTTAACGGCCCGGTCCCGGCGCTGCTGGTGCTGCTCGGGCACGGCAGCCAGAGTGCCAACAATCCCCAGGCGGCCGGGCTCGACTGCGGTGCCTGCTGCGGCCAGAGCGGCGAGGTCAATGCGCGCCTGCTGGCCGGCCTGCTCAACGACTGCGAGGTGCGCGCCGAACTGCGCCTGCGCGGGCACGACCTGCCGGCGCATTGCCATGTGCTGGCCGGCCTGCACAACACCACCACCGACGAGGTGCAGGTGTTTGCCCACGCGTCCATTCCGGCGGCCCTGCAAGCGGACTGGCTGCGCGTGCGCCAGGCGCTGGACCTGGCCGCTGCCCAGGTGCGCCAGGAACGCGCGGCCGGGTTGGGCCTGACGGCGCTGGAGGGGCAGCCGGTCAAACTGCTTGATCAGCTGCGCCGGCGTGCCCGTGACTGGTCGCAGACCCGGCCCGAATGGGGCCTGGCCAATAACGCCGCGTTTATCGCCGCGCCGCGCGCGCGTACTCGCGGTGTCGACCTGCAGGGTCGCGCCTTCCTGCACGACTACGACTGGCGCGAGGATGCCGAGGGCGCTGTGCTGGAGCTGATCATGACCGCGCCCATGGTGGTGGCGCACTGGATCAATCTGCAGTACTTCACCTCGACCACCGACAATGCGCGGTTTGGCAGTGGCAACAAGTTGCTGCACAACGTGGTCGGCGGGCATATCGGCGTGTTCGAGGGCAATGGCGGCGATCTGCGTATCGGCCTGGCCCGGCAGTCGCTGCACGATGGTCAGCAGTGGAGGCATCGCCCGCTGCGCCTGCATGTGGTGATCGACGCGCCGCAGGCCATGATCGACCGGGTTATCGACAACCACGCCGTGGTGCGCGACCTGGTTGTGCATGGCTGGCTGTACCTGCTGCGCATGGACGGTCAGCCCGCCCAGCTGGAGCGGCGCACCGCAGCAGGCTGGCAACCGCTGCCGGAAGCCTGATCGTTCAGGGCCGCGCCTGCACGGCGTGGCCTTGTCGCCTCTCGGTCAGCCCACGCCGCGTGATGCAAGTGGTGCAAATGAAAAGCCGCCTGTTGAGTCAGGCGGCTTTTTTATCAAGCGATGCGAGCCTGCTAGAAGTACCCCTCGATTTTCTTCTTCTCCATCGAGCCATCCTGGTCGTGGTCGATGATCCGGCCCTGACGTTCGGAGGTCCGGGTCAGCAGCATTTCCTGGATGATCTGCGGCAGCGATTGCGCCTGCGACTCGACGGCGCCGGTCAACGGGTAGCAACCGAGGGTGCGAAAACGTACCCAGCGGGTCTGGATGCTCGCGCGCTGCTCGGGGGTGAGGTGCGCCAGCAGACGTTCGTCGTCGACGCAGATCAGCGTGCCGTGCAGCTCGACCACCGGGCGCTCTGCGGCGCGATAGAGGTCGACGATCTCGATGCCTTCGAGGTGGATGTACTGCCAGATATCCAGTTCGGTCCAGTTCGACAGGGGAAATACCCGCAGGCTCTCGCCGGCGTTGATCCGCGTGTTGTACAACTGCCAGAGCTCGGGCCTTTGCTGCTTGGGGTCCCAGCGCTGGTGCGCATCGCGGAACGAGCAGACGCGTTCCTTGGCCCGTGACTTTTCCTCGTCGCGCCGCGCCCCGCCAAAACAGGCATCGAAACCGTACTGCGCCAGCGCCTGCTTCAGCGCCTCGGTCTTCATGATGTCGGTGTACTTGGCCGAACCCACGGAGAACGGGGTGATGTTCAGGCGCTCGCCATCCGGGTTGATGTGCACGCGCATATCCAGGCCCAGGCGTGCGGCCAGGCGGTCGCGGAACTGGCCCATTTCGGCAAACTCCCAGCCGGTGTCCACGTGCAGCAGCGGAAAGGGTAGCGGCCCCGGAAAGAACGCCTTGCGCGCCAGGTGCAACAGCACGGTGGAATCTTTGCCAATCGAATAGAACAGGCAGGGGTTGCGCATTACGGCCACCACCTCGCGCAGGATGTGCATGGCTTCAGCTTCGAGTGCACGCAGGTGACTCAAGCGTTGATTTGCAGGGGCGAAAGCATTCATGGGTTGCACTGCTCGCAGTGGCCGGCACTGGCCAGTTGGGTAACGGGATGTCGTTCTTCATGCTGGCAGGCCGGGCATGCCCAGATGTGTGCGGCTGCCAACGGGGTGCTCAGGCCACAGTCCATGCAGAGCAGGCCGGACTCGCTGCGCGCCACGGCAAAACCGCGCGCCTGGCAGCTCGGGCAATGGCTGCTCAGGCGCTTCGCCAGTTGCGCGGCGGCATCACGGATCACCCTCTGGCGCAAAGGGTTGAGGTGGGCGCGCATATCGGTCTCCAGCCAGATCTTCGGTTCACGTGCCAGTAGCCAGTCCAGTTGAGCGAGCAGCCAGTCGCGCTCGCGAATGCCCTTGCGGAACCAGGCCTCGCCGGGGCGCCCGAGAATCAGGGCATGTTCGGGAAAGCGGGCGCGCTGCATAAACGTCTCGGCGCCTTGCAGGCTGTCGATCTCGATCTGGGCATAGTTGGTCGCCCCCGAACCTGCCAGGGCATAGACCGGGTACTGCAGTTCTTCGTCCCACAGACAGAGAATCTCGTAGTCCCAGGGCGTCCAGCCCAGATGTGGATCACGGCCGAAGCTGCCTTCACTGCCCAGACCAAAGCGTACCTTGCCCAGTGCACAGGCCAGTTTGGCCTTGCTCAGCGCGGTGTCGTGGGCGCTGCCCGTACGCGCGACGTCGCGGCTGAAGGTGCCAAAGTGGTCGGTGTCGTAGCTACTGATCGATTCGATGCTCAAGCCCAGAGGAGCCAGGGCATCGGTGACCAGTCGGCCCTTGTCGTGGCAGGTGAGGAAGGCAACGGGTTGCACCTGGGTCAATGCTGCGGGGTGCCCATGCGGGGCGAGAGCGGCAGACATGGCGAGAATCCCTGGAAATGACTACACAAGCATTTTCACCAGTCTTAGATATAGTCAAAAATAGATTATCAATATAAAAACCATCGGTGTTTAGCAATGCAAAGGCCGCGCTTCCATACCCGTCAGACCACGTTTCGCCAGCTGGAAACCTTTCTTGCCGTGGCCGAGCGCCTCAGCGTGACCGAGGCGGCCCGCGCGTTGCACCTGGCCCAGCCCTCAGTGTCGACCCAGGTCGCCAAGCTGGAGCAGGCCCTGGGCATGAACCTGTTCGAGCAGCTGGGCAAGCGCTTGCACCTGACCGATGCCGGGCGTGAGGTACAGGCCGGGGCGCGGGAGATCTTCGATGCCCTCGATCACCTGGAAATGCGCCTGGCCCAGCTCAACGGTCTGACGGCCGGGCAGCTCAGGCTGGGCGCGGTGACTACGGCCAAGTACCTGGTGCCGCGCCTGCTGGGGCCTTTCTGCCGGCAGTACCCACAGGTCGAGGTGCAGCTGAACATCGCCAACCGCTCGGAGGTGATCCGCCGCCTGGAAGACAATCGCGACGACCTTTATGTGTTCAGCCAGCCGCCACGCCATCTGGATCTGGACGCCATGCCGCTGGCCGATAATCCGCTGGTGGTGATTGCGCCGGCCGGCCATCGTTTCACCGGTCAGCGTATTCGTTGGGAGCAACTCGCGGTGGAGCCGTTTCTCAGCCGTGAAACGGGTTCCGGCACGCGCCTGGCTATCGAGGAGCACTTTGCCCGCTTTGGTTGGACGCTGAAGCCGCAGATGACCATCGAGAGTAACGAGGCGATCAAGGAGTCCGTTGCGGCGGGGCTGGGTATTGCCATCCTGTCGCGGCATACCCTGATCCACACCGCACCGGGCAATCTGGTCGAGCTGGATGTGGAGGGGTTTCCGATCCCCAACCGCTGGTACCTGGTGCGCTGGCGGACCAAGAAGCCATCACCGGCGGCGCAGGCTTTCAGCCACTTCGCCGAGGTGCCGCTGGACACCCCGACGCTGCCGGAGTGAGGCCCTAAAGCCGTTGGCTGGCGCGGGCCAGGCGGTCGTGTACCGCTGCCCACGCGTCCTGGTGCGGCGGCAACTGGATGTACAGGCGCTCCAGGCCCAGGGCGTCGAGTTGATAGAGTGCGGCATAGAGGCCGGCCGCATAGGCCTGCGGCTCGTTGCCCAGGTTGACTGCCGGGCCCTGGCTAGGCTGCGCCTGACCGCACCAGAGCCAGCCGCAACGTGGCGAGGCGAGTGCCTCTGCAGGTGCCTGGTCGAAAGCCAGGCTCAGGGTGCTGGGGGCGTAGTGGCGGTGGTGCTGGCCGGGGGCACGCACGCCGCCGTCCTTGCCTTCCAGCGGCTCGCCGAGCACAGCCTCCAATTGGTGTTGGCTGAGCATGCCGCGCCGCAGCAGGCGCGGGCTGTCATCGGGCAGCAGGCTGACGATGCTCGACTCCAGGCCTACCGGGCAGGCGCCGCCATCGAGAATCCACAGGTCACTGTCGGCAAACTGCTGGGCCACGTGGGCGGCACTGGTCGGGCTGATCGACATGTAGCGGTTGGCTGACGGCGCCACCAGGCCCCCGCCGAAGGCTGCCAGCAGGGCCTGCGCCTGCGGATGGGCCGGCACGCGCAGCGCCACACTGTCCTGGCCGGCGGTGACGCTGCGCGAAACTTCGTCACGGGCGGGTAAAACCAGGGTCAGCGGGCCCGGCCAACAGGCCTGCATCAGGCGCTGGGCGGCGGCGGGCACCTCTGCGGCCCACTCGACGATCTGCTCGGCACGCTGCAGGTGGACGATCAGCGGGTTGCTGCTCGGGCGGCCCTTGAGTGCGAACACCTGCTGGATGGCCGGATCCTGGCGCGCGTCGGCCGCCAGGCCATAGACGGTTTCCGTGGGCATGCCGACCAGGTGACCGGCGCGCAGGCGGGCGGCGCATTCGTGAACATTCAGGCTTATGTGCGGCATGTCAGGTTCTATAAAGAGTCAGCGTTAACTCGAACGACTCTAGGTCGTGGTCGTTCTGATTATCCATGACGAGGCTCAAAAGAGCATTCCGGGATGACCACCCATACACATTCAGCAAGTTTTGGGGCTCGGTGCTGTAGCTGGTGCTGCAGACCAGGTTGGCCTACTTGGGCTGTCTCGGCGCTGTCCGGCGAAACCGACAAGCAGGTATTGATGAATGCTGCGCTTACCGGCATTTGCCATACCCTCAACATCGCGCAGGCGTCGACTTCACCGCGGCTACTCCGGCTCGCCCCTGGGTAGCATCACCCCTGTGGAATGGTTTCATGTGCGAGATGGGCGGCATTCTGTCTCAAGACGGCTCGCGATGGGATTACAACATTCTTGAACTGGGTGCGATAACGTCGCCGCCTTCATTGCCGAACCCTTTCACGGCGGCGACATGACTGCCGGCCAGCTGCTAGGCGGCAGTCCAGCGCATGTGCTGCCCTCTGCTCCCACAGTCGGGGCGCGGGTAAGCGCGAGTCGCTGCTGATCTACATCACACTCTGGTGCTGGGGAGCGAGGGGCAACAGGCCCCTAAGTCCCGTCTAACCTGAGGCCGGTGCGGCCTTTTGCCATCTGGATGGAGGGCTAACCGCCTGTCGATTTTGCTGCACTCCGGGCCCTCAGTGGGTAGGCTCTGTCGGGCCTGCCCCTGAACGAGATGCCAGATGGATCTGTCGATCGAACCGCTGCTGGAGCGCCTGTACCGCGAGGAATCACGGCGGGTGCTGGCAACCCTGATTCGCCTGCTCGGCGACTTCGACCTGGCCGAAGAGGCGCTGCATGAGGCCTTTCGTGCCGCTCTGGAGCAGTGGCCGATTCAAGGCGTGCCGGCCAATCCACGCGCCTGGTTGGTCTCCGCTGGGCGCTTCAAAGCTATCGATCAACTGCGCCGTCAGACGCGCTTCCAGGCCCTGGAGGACAGCCCCGAACCGCTCGCCGAGGGCGAGGTCTGGGATGGCGAGCATCTGGAGGACGACCGTCTGCGCCTGGTCTTCACCTGCTGCCACCCGGCCCTGACGGTCGAGGCTCAGGTGGCACTGACCCTGCGCGAAGTCTGCGACCTGACTACCGAGGAAATCGCCCGAGCCTTCCTCTCCACGCCCAGCACCATCGCCCAGCGCATCGTGCGGGCGAAGAACAAGATCCGCGATGCGCACATCCCCTATGAAGTGCCGGGACGCAACGAGCTGCCTGAGCGTTTGCAGGCGGTGTTGCAGGTGATCTACCTGGTGTTCAACGAAGGTTATTTCGCCAGCTCCGGTGTCGAGCTGACCCGCCAGCACTTGTGCGTCGAGGCCATCCGTCTTGGTCGCCTGCTGCTCGAGCTGTTGCCTGAGGCGGAAGTGCAGGGCCTGCTGGCGCTGATGCTGCTGCATGAGTCGCGCCGCCGCGCGCGCACTTCGGCCACCGGCGAGCCGATTCTGCTGGAAGAACAGGACCGCAACCTGTGGGATCGCAGTCTGATCGGCGAAGGCGGGGCGCTGGTTTTGGCCGCCCTGCAGTCGCGGCGGTTCGGTCCTTACAGCCTGCAGGCGGCCATCGCCGCAGTGCATGCCGAGGCGCCGAGCGTGGCGGCAACCGACTGGGTACAGATCGTCGGCCTGTACGACGTACTGCTGCGCGCCACACCCTCGCCGGTGATCGAGCTCAACCGCGCCGTGGCGCTGGCCATGCGCGATGGCCCGGCAGCCGGCCTGAAGGTGGTCGAGGCGCTGCTGGCCGGTGGCGAGCTGGACGACTATCACCTGGCGCATGCCGCCTGTGCCGATCTGAATCGACGCCTGGGTCGGACGAGCGAGGCGCGCGCCGCTTATCAGCGTGCGCTCGAACTCAGCCAACAGGGTGCCGACCGCAAGTTTCTCGAACGACGCCTGGCCGAGTTGCCTGCACTGTAGGAGCCAGCTTGCTGGCGATCGCTCTGTTTGGGCGCAGATCGCCAGCAAGCTAGCTCCTACATAAAGCGTCTGTGGTGGTAGCCATCATGGGCCGCTGAAAAATATTTCCCGCGGCTGTCGATCCGACGTTGCGCCGGGCGACTAGTAGATAACCGCAGCGAAAACGCTGCCAGGGAGGAAGCCGATGAAATACCTATGCCTGATCTACAGCGACGAAAAGATGCTGCACAGCCTGCCGGAGAGCCCGCGTGATGCGGAGTGCCTGGACTATGCGCAGACTGTCCAGCAGAGCGGCCGGATGCTCGCTGCCGAACCGCTGGAACCGGTCGCTACCGCCACCACGGTGCGCATGCGCGGCGGCAAGTTGAGTGTCACCGACGGACCCTTCGCCGAGACCAAGGAGCAGTTGGCCGGCTTCTACCTGATCGAGGCGCGCGACCTCAACGAGGCGCTGCAGATCGCCGGCGGCATCCCCGCAGCGCGGGTCGGCAGTGTCGAAGTGCGCCCCGTGCGTCAGTTGCAGCTATAGCCCTTGCTCCTCTCCCAAGGGGAGAGGGGGTTGATCGTGCAGCCCCGTGGTCTTTGTTCGGCCAGCTATCTCGCAAGGCACGCACCTAGGTTTGCATCGAGGACAACGAGATGAATCCTGACTACCCGAAGATTGCCAGCCGCGAAGAATGGCTGGCCGCCCGCCTGGAACTGCTTGCGCAGGAGAAGGCCCTGACCCGCCAGCGCGATGCACTGAATGCCCAGCGCCGGCAGTTGCCGATGGTGGCAATCACGGCGGACTACCGCTTCACCGGACCCGAAGGCGAAGTCGGTCTGGCTGAGCTGTTCGCCGGGCGCCGCCAATTGATCGTCTATCACTTCATGTACCTCCGCGACAAAGGCGAGGGCTGCCCGGGTTGCTCCTTCCTCACCGACAACATCGGCCACCTGGCTCACCTGCATGCCCGCGACACCAGCCTGGTGTTGGTCTCCAACGCGCCGTTGGCAGAGATCGAGGCATTCAAGCGGCGCATGGGCTGGACGCTGCCCTGGTACTCGTCGTTCGGCAGCCGCTTCAACTATGACTTCCACGTCAGCATCGACGCCAGCCAGGCGCCGGTGGAATACAACTACCAGGGCGAGGCCGAGCTGCAGCGCATGGGCCAGCTGGACATGATCAAGGGCGAGCTTCCCGGCGCCAGCGTATTCCTGCGCGACGGCGCACAGGTCTTCCACACCTACTCCACCTACGCCCGTGGTCTGGACATGTTGATGAACACCTACCATTACCTCGACCTCACGCCCTTCGGCCGTGGCGAAGGTTGGGGCGGCATGGCCAATGTGGACGGCAAGGGCCTGAACTGGACCCGTCTGCATGACCAGTACGAAGACGCGACCCCGGCCAGCCACGACTGCTGCGCCTGAACGCACAAGGAGGAGATGGAGATGAGCAACAACACTGAACTGCGCGGCTTGATCGACACCTGGGTGGCGGCCAATCTGGCAAAGAATCTGGACGCGATCATCGAACACTATGCCGAGGACGTACTGGCCTTCGACGCCATCCTCCAGCTGCAATTCAAGGGCCGCGCCGCCTACCGCGCGCACTGGCAGATGTGCCTGGAAATGTGCGCCGGGCCGACCACCTTCGAGGTGCGCGAACTGCAGCAGGAAACCAGTGGCGAGCTGGGCTTCGGCCACTTTCTTGCCTATTGCGGCGGCACCGATGCCGAGGGCAAAAGCCAGGGCTGCTGGTTGCGCGTCAGCCAGGGCTACCGCAAGCAGGGCGGGCGCTGGCTGATCGCCCATGAACACTTCTCGGTGCCGTTCGATCCTGAGAGCGGCCAGGCCTTGTTTGGCCTGCAGCCATGATGATGAGTTAGGTGCACAGGTAGCTCGGATGCAATCCGGGGAAGAAGGCGTGCCAAACAATCCTGGGAAATGGTGCGGGCTGGGTCTCGGATTGCATCCGGGCTACGGACTGCTTGTCTCCCCTCTCCCACTTGTGGGAGAGGGGCCGGGGGAGAGGGTGTTGGCCCAAGAACCCTCTCCCCAGCCCTCTCCCGTAAACGGGAGAGGGGGCAAAGCTGCTCTACACACCACTAAGGATTCGACAACTACACAAGGAGCAACCCATGACCATTCTGATCTTTGTAGCGCTGCTGCTGGCCGGCCTGGCGGTATTCATCGCCTCGCGCCCGGCCGATTTTCGCATCGAGCGTTCGGCGCTGATCCAGGCAGCACCGGAAGCCGTATTCGCCTGGGTCAACGACTTCCACCGCTGGCACCAGTGGTCGCCTTGGGCCAAGCGCGACCCGGCCATGCAGGTCAGCTACGAGGGGCCGGAGAGCGGAGTGGGAGCGATCTATCGCTGGCTCGGCAACCGTGAAGTGGGCGAGGGCAGCTGCCGCATCAGCGCTAGCCAGCCCGGCACGCTGGTGCGCATGGATTTGCAGTTCATCAAGCCATTCCAGGCCGACAACATCGCCGAGTTCCACTTCCAGTCCGAGGCGGGTGGCACGCGGGTGAGCTGGAGCATGAGCGGCAGCAACGGCTTCGTCGGCAAGGCCATGGGGCTGTTGTTCAATATGGACAAGATGGTCGGCAAGGATTTCGACCAGGGCCTGGCCAGCCTCAAGGCGCTGGTCGAGGGCGAAAAAACCTGACGTCAGTGCCAAGCTTGGCAAGCAGTGCCGGTGACTCCTGCTCTACAATCGCGCTTTTGCTGCCTGCCAAGGAGCTGCCGTGGAATCGGTAATCGCGGTCGAAAACCTGAGCAAGACTTATGCGTCCGGCCATCCGGCGCTGAAACAGATCAACCTGCAGATCGACAAGGGCGAAATCTTTGCCCTGCTCGGCCCCAACGGTGCCGGCAAGACCACCCTGATCAGCATCATCTGCGGCATCGTCAATCCGGGCGCCGGCCAGGTGCGGGTGGCAGGTTACGACATCAAGGCCGACTACCGCGCGGCCCGCTCGCAGATCGGCCTGGTGCCGCAGGAACTGGTCAACGACGTGTTCGAAACCGTCTGGGCCACGGTCAAATTCAGCCGGGGTCTGTTCGGCAAAAAGCCCAATCCGGCCTATCTGGAGCAACTGCTCAAGGACCTGTCGCTGTGGGACAAGCGCGACGCCAAGATCTTCGAACTGTCCGGTGGCATGAAGCGCCGGGTGATGATCGCCAAGGCGCTGAGCCACGAGCCGTCGATCCTGTTTCTCGACGAGCCCACCGCCGGGGTCGATGTGGAGCTGCGCCGCGACATGTGGAACATGGTCCGGCGTCTGCGCGAGCGCGGGGTGACCATCATCCTCACCACCCACTACATCGAGGAGGCCGAGGAAATGGCCGACCGCATCGGGGTGATCCGCAAGGGCGAGATCATCTTGGTGGAGGACAAGCATGTGCTAATGCACAAGCTCGGCAAGAAGCAGCTGACCCTGCAGCTCAAGCACCCGCTGGCGAGCATCCCGGCCGAGCTGGACAGCTATGGGCTGGAGCTGGCCGACGCTGGTCATGCGCTGGTGTTCACCTTCGATGCCCAGCGCGAGCACACCGGCATCGCCGAACTGCTCAAGGACCTGGCCCAGCACGGCATCGACTTCAAGGACCTGCAGTCCAGCGAGAGCTCCCTGGAAGATATCTTCGTCAGCCTGGTGAGGGCGCCGGTATGAATTTCCACGCTATCAAGGCTATTTATCTGTTCGAACTGGCGCGTACCTGGCGCACTCTTTTGCAGAGCATCGCCACCCCGGTGATCAGCACCTCGCTGTACTTCGTGGTGTTCGGCTCGGCCATCGGTTCGAGCATGACCCAGGTACAGGGTGTCAGCTACGGCGCCTTCATCGTGCCAGGGCTGATCATGCTGGCGCTGCTCACCGAGAGCATCTCCAACGCCTCGTTCGGCATCTACATGCCGAAGTATTCGGGAACTATCTACGAGCTGCTATCGGCGCCGATTTCCTATCTGGAGATCCTCATCGGCTTCGTCGGCGCAGCGGCCACCAAGTCGGTGATCCTCGGCCTGATCATCCTGGTCACGGCGCGCCTGTTCGTCGACTTCGAGATCGCCCACCCCTTCGTCATGGCGCTGTTCCTGGTGCTGACGGCGATCACCTTCAGCCTGTTCGGCTTCATCATCGGTGTGTGGGCCGATGGCTGGGAGAAGCTGCAGGTGGTGCCAGCGCTGATCGTCACGCCGCTTACTTTTCTCGGTGGCAGTTTCTATTCGATCAGCATGCTGCCGCCGCTGTGGCAGCAGGTGACCCTGTTCAACCCGGTGGTGTACCTGATCAGCGGGTTTCGCTGGAGCTTCTATGGGGTTTCTGACGTCAACGTGGCGGTTAGCCTGGGCATGACTCTGGGCTTTTTGCTGCTGTGCATCATCACCGTGGGCTGGATGTTCAAGACTGGCTACCGCCTGCGTCACTGAGCACTGCGCTGCTCATCCTGGAGCCGCGGCCTCGGCTCTAGCACTCCCCAGGCCGGGCTATCCATGCCGCCCGGCCAGCCCTGATTTTTCCTGATTGCCTTCATCCGCTGGCTCTGGAGCCAGCCGTGGTGAGTGCTTGCCTGTCTATTTTATTTGCGCTTGCCGACCGCCAAAGTACTTCTGCGGTGTAGGCGGCTATTGACGAATTTCTTCAAATTGAACTAAATGTACAAAATGATATTTGATTAGTTTCAAACCGCGTTAGCGGGGGCGTTTAGACAGGAGAGCAGGTCGTGAGTGACGAGAACACAAAGACAGCAGGCCCGCAGGAAGGTGTTTCCCGGCGCGGTTTTCTCGGCATTGCTGGAACCACGCTGGCGGCATCCATGTTGCCGTTAGGTGCAGGTGCTTCGACGAGTAGTGCCGCACCTTCGCCGCGCGCATCTGCGGCGCGGCTGGGCAAGCGTGGTGATAAGCCCAACGTGCTGTTTATCTTCACCGACCAGGAGCGCTTCTCCCGCACTCTGCACAACGACCTGGGTCTGACCGCGCACCAGCGCCTGATGGCCAGCGGCACCACCTTCACCAACCACTATTGCCCGGCGGTGATGTGCACCAGCTCGCGCGCAGTGCTGCTGACCGGCCTGCAGACCAGTGACAACGGTATGTTCGAGAACGTCGACATGCCCTATGTGAAGCCGCTCTCCACCGACACGCCAACCATCGGCCACATGCTGCGCAAGCAGGGCTACTACACCGCCTACAAGGGCAAGTGGCACCTCAACCGCACTTTTGAGACTGAAACGCCCGAGAAGCTGTTCACCCGTGAAATGGAGGCCTATGGCTTCTCCGACTATGTTTGGCCGGGTGATGTACTGACGCACACTCTGGGTGGCTACAAAAACGATCAGATGATCGCCGGCAGCGCCATTTCCTGGTTGCGTGGCACCGGTCGCCAACTAGCCGACGAAGGCAAGCCCTGGTCGCTGTTCGTCAGCCTGGTCAATCCGCACGACATCATGTACTTCAACACCGATGTCGGCAGCGAGCAGGTGCAGGACAACGGCAAACTGATGATGCAGTCCTCGCGCGCGCCGCGGCACGCGTTGTATGACAAGCGCTGGCCGCTGCCGCTGGCGACGACCCGCTACCAGAGTCTGACTAGTGCGGACCGGCCCAAGGCGCATTACGAGTTCGACCGGGCCTGGAGCTACACCCTTGGCCGCATCCCCAACGAGGATGCGCGCTGGCAGCGCTTCAACGACTTCTATTACAACTCGTTGCTGTCGGTGGATGGGCAGATCAACCGCCTGCTCGACGAGCTGGCGCAGTTGGGCCTGGATGACAACACCATCGTGGTATTCACCTCCGACCACGGCGAGATGGGGGGTGCCCACGGCCTGCGTGGCAAGGGTCCGTTCGCCTATGAGGAATCCATCCACGTACCGCTGATCATCCGCCACCCGGATGTGCAGGGCGGTGGTCAGTGCGTGTCGCTGACCAGCCACATCGATCTGGTGCCGTCGCTGCTGTCGTTCTGCGGCGCTAGCCCCGAACAGGCTGCCCAGGCGGCTGGGCGGGAGCTGCCGGGCCGGGATATATCGCCGGCGCTGAATAACTTGGCCGCCAGCGAACTGCATACGGTGCGCGAGCAGATCCTCTTCACCTACAGCGGTATCGCCACCAACGACAGCGAACTGACTCGCGTGATCTCCGAGGGCCGCGCCCGTGGTGTGGCGCCGCAAGTGGCGCTCAAGGACGCCGGCTACCGGCCGAATCTGAAGAAGCGTGGCAGCCTGCGCAGCATTTATGACGGTCGCCACAAGTTCACCCGCTACTTCTCGCCGATCGAGCGCAACACCCCGACCACGCTGGAAGCCCTCAAGCGCTGGAACGATCTGGAGCTGTTCGACCTGCACGCCGATCCGCTGGAAAAGATCAATCTGGCCGCTCAGGCCGACGATGTCCTGCTGAAACGCCTTAACCAACAACTGAACACTGCCATCGCCCAGGAGATGGGCGCCGATGATGGTCGCGAAATGCCTGACTTCCAGGGCATCGACTGGGCTGTGTCGAGCATCGATCTGTGATGAACAAGCGAGTATCTTCGATGAAAGCACTGCACACCCTGATCCTGGGCTCTGTCCTGGCACTCACTCCCTGTCTGGCGGCGCAGGCCCAAGCCGGCGAAGGCTGGGAGGTGAAGGTCACGCCCTACCTGTGGGCTACCCGCATGCACGGCAGCACCCAAATCAAGGATCTTCCGGAGGCTCAGCTCGACATGAGTTTCTCTGACATCCTGCATACCCTGGATGCCGGTTTCATGGGGGCTATGGAGTTCCAGCATGGCCGCTGGGGCATCCTGCTTGACAGCATGTACATGAAGACCTCCGACTCGGTCAGCGTGGCCGGCCCCCGAGGCGCCGCGAGCGGCGATGTCGACATGACGGTGCGCCAGACGATGCTCTCCAGCGCCTTGGCCTATCGTTGGCTGGATCAGGCGGCGACTTCTGATGCCTTTGTTGGGGTGCGCTATACCCGAATTCGTGAAAGTCTGGATCTGGATGTGCGCGTATTCGGTGCTACGGCCGAGCGGGATCAGGATCAGACTGTCGACTGGACCGAGCCCTTTCTCGGCCTGCGCGGCCGCCTGCCGCTAAGCGGTGAGTTGGCCATGGTCGCCAGCGCCGACATCGGTGGTTTCGGCGTGGGCTCGGACCTTACCACTCAGGCACAGCTGGGGCTGTCATATGCGCTGAGTGAAAGCTTTTCGGCTGACGTCGGTGTGCGCTATATGAAAGTCGATTACGACAAAGACGACTTCGTTTACGACATGGAAAATGAAGGTCCTTATCTCGGTCTCAGCTATCAATTCTAAGGAGCCAGACATGCGTCAGGTGAAGCGTGCCTGATCACAGAACCAAGGTGGGCGCCGAAAGGCGCCTGCGCACTCGGCACAGACTGCTGCAGACGGCCTTTCATCTGTATGCAGAGTACGGCATCGATGAGCCCGTCATTGAGCTGTTGATCACCCACGCGGGGCTGTCGCGCGGAACCTTCTACAATCACTTTCGCTCCGAACGTGAGCTGTTCATGTCGGTTGCCGCCGAAGTGAGCAACAGCATCATCGGCGCGGTAGACCCGCAAGTCTTGCAGCACGACAACCCCGCTGCTCGCGTGGCCTGCGGTGTCACCCTGTGCGTCAAGCTGGCCTGTCGCTATCCGCTGATCGCCGCCTTTCTCGCCAAGGGTGGCGCCCAGGCCGTGTTCGCCGGTGGCAGTGCTATCCAGTCAATCACCCGCGATGTGCAGATGGCACAGCAGGCAGAGCTGTTTGACATTGAGCCGACACCGATGGCAGTCGATCTGATCCTCGGTCCTGTGCTCTGCACCTTCGCCACGCTGCTGCAGCATCCCCTCGATACGCCTTATATCTGCGCCTTGGTCACTGCCATTTTGCGCTCGCTCGGCATGAGCGACGCAGACGCAGCGCGCATTGCGGCCATCGACTTCGGTGAACCCCAACCCGACGATAACTCCCTGTTCATCGGCCTTTAAATCCACCTTATGGAAGCCACTCGCATGACTCGTTCCAAAGTGCTCCTCCCCGCCGCAGTTGCCCTGACCATGGCCTTGACCGGCTGCACCAGCAAAACCGTTAGCCAGAGCCAGTACTCCGGTTTCCTCAGCAGCTACGAAGGCCTGGAGAAAGTGAAGACCCCGTCCGGCGCTACCGTGCAGCGCTGGGTCTCCACCGGCTTCGACGTCAGCCAGTACGACAGCGTGGTTGTGCAACCGCTGAGCTACTACCCGCAACCCAGGTCGACCGACCGTATCGACCAGCCCACCCTTGACGCGCTGCTGAGCCAGGCCAACCAGCAGGTGGGTGGCGCCATCGCCCAGCGTCTGCCGGTCGTCAGCGCCCAAGCCGCAGGCCCGCGCACACTGCTGTTCCGCGGCGCGATAACGGGTGTCGCTGCCGAAACGCAGGGCCTGCGTCCCTACGAGATCCTGCCGATTGCCTTGGTGCTGGCCGGCGCAGTGACAGCCGCTGGCGAGCGCGACCAGAACACCGAGCTGTATCTGGAAGGTGAATTGGTCGAATTCCGCAGCGGTAAACCGGTCATGCGTCTGGTACGCAAGGGTTTCGGCAAGACCCTCAGTGACAACCAGCAGAAGATCACCGCCGCCGACATGCGTCCGGTGATTGATCAGTTGACCCGTGACGCAATCAGCTTCAACCCCAACCCGGAGCAATAAACGCCATGGACTGCGCCTGTACAGCAGACTCAGCCCTACTTACCGACCTCAGGCGGGTATTCCTGAGCATTCGCGTAAGGGTGTAGAACATCGCACCTTCAAGCAGTTCGTCGCCTGAATTCCTCTCAGGAGGCCGGGCTGCAGCGGAGGGCGGTAAGTTTCGCGTAGCGAAACCTGGATGTCGGGCGCGCTTTCTCTTTGGTTACTTTCTGCGTGAGCAAGTGACTTGCCTGGGAGGGCGAAGCCTGAAGTGTCAGCCGACAAGCTAAATAGCCAGATCCCCCCCAATTAGAAGCCTGTGCCCAGGTCTTGGCGGTGCTAGCGCCTGCATGGTGCTCCTAGCACTCGATAATATTCACCGCCAGGCCCCCTCGCGCGGTCTCCTTGTACTTGCTCTTCATGTCCGCACCGGTCTGGCGCATGGTGCGGATTACCCGGTCCAGCGAGATGAAGTGCTGGCCATCGCCGCGCAGGGCCATGCGCGCCGCGTTGATCGCCTTCACCGAGCCCATGGCATTGCGCTCGATGCACGGCACCTGGACCAGTCCGCCGACCGGGTCGCAGGTCAGGCCGAGGTTGTGCTCCATGCCGATCTCGGCGGCGTTCTCTACCTGCTGGATGGTGCCGCCGAGCACTTCGCAGAGGGCGCCGGCGGCCATCGAACAGGCCACGCCGACTTCGCCCTGGCAACCGACTTCGGCGCCGGAGATCGAGGCGTTTTCCTTGTACAGAATGCCGATGGCGGCAGCGGTGAGCAGGAAGCTGATAACCCCATCGTCGTTGGCGCCGGGGACGAAGCGTCGGTAGTAGTGCAGCACCGCTGGCACGATGCCGGCCGCGCCGTTGGTGGGCGCGGTGACCACGCGGCCGCCGCTGGCGTTTTCCTCGTTGACGGCCAGGGCATAGAGGTTGACCCAGTCCATTACCGTCAGCGGGTCGCGCAGGCTGGCTTCCGGGTTGCTGCTGAGCTGGCGCTGCAGGGCGGCGGCGCGCCGCCGCACCTTGAGCCCGCCGGGCATGATGCCCTCGTTGCGGCAGCCGGCGCTGACGCAGTCCTGCATCACCTGCCAGATCTTCAGCAGCCCGGAACGGGTTTCCGCCTCCGGGCGCCAGGCCGCTTCGTTGGCCAGCATCAGCGCGCTGATCGACAGGCCGTGCTCGCTGCACAGGGTCAGCAGCTGCTTGGCACTCTTGAACGGGTAGGCCAGCGGGGTCTGATCCTCGACGATGCGGTCCTTGCCGGCGGCTTCCTCGTCGACCACGAAGCCGCCGCCCACCGAGTAGTACTCGCGTGAGCGCAGTTGCAGGCCGGCGGCGTCGAAGGCGCGGAAGATCATGCCGTTGGGGTGGTAGTCGAGCGGCTTCCTGATCATCGCCAGGTGTTCCTTCTCGACGAAGCGGATGATCCGCTCACCACCTAGCCGGAGTTCGCCACTGGCGCGGATGGCCGCCAGACGGTTGTCGATGGTCGCGGTGTCGATGCTGTCCGGTTGCTCGCCTTCCAGGCCCAGTAGCACCGCCTTGTCGCTGCCGTGGCCCTTGCCGGTGGCGCCGAGGGAGCCGTACAGCTCGACCTTGAGGCTGGTGGTGGCGGTCAGCAGATTTTCCCGGCGCAGGCCGTCGACAAAGCGCGCGGCGGCGCGCATCGGCCCCACGGTATGCGAGCTGGATGGGCCGATACCGATCTTGAACAGGTCGAACACACTGAGGGCCATGCCGTGCTCCTGTGACTGGTCAGTCAGAGTTTACACCCACTGGCAAGACCCTACGGTCGAGGAAGCGACCCGCAGTTGCCTTTCTTCGCCAGCTGGAGCTCAGCGTTCCTTGCGCTTGCGCAGCCGCTTGCGTGCCGGCGTCTCGCTGTTCGGTACATGCAGGTAGGACAGCACGCTTTCGGTCAGCTCGGCGGCCAGCTTCACCGCCTCCTTGTTGCGCGTCATCACGGCCGCGACCAGGCTTTCGATCAGCGCCAGCACGGCGGTGTTGGAGCTGATCAGCACCGGGTGGCTGGCCGGGGCGAACAGGCAGTGGTCGGCGATGGCGGCCAGCGGCGAGGCCGGCGAGTCGGTGATGGCCAGTACCTTGGCCCCGCGTTCGAGGGAGAAGCGCGCCAGTTGCAGGGTGTCCAGCGAATAGCGCGGCAGGGAGATGGCGAGCAGGGCGTCGTGCTCGGTGATGGTGGCCAGGCGGTAAGCCGCGTTCTCGTTGCCACCCTCCATGCTGACCGCCACCGCGTCGGCGCAATAGGGCACCAGGTTGGCGGCGGCCAGGCCGGCCATGTAGGCGCTGTTGCCGAAACCGAGGATGTAGATACGGCGGGCGGCGGTCAGGCTGCCGACGAAGGACTCGAAGGCGGCGATGCTGTTGCTATTGGCGGTGCTGTCCAGGTTGCTGCTGGCGATCTGCATCTGTTCCTGCAGGCCGAAGGTGCCGTCCGGACGGTGGGCCAGCTCGTTGCGCAGCTTGTCCACCGGCGACACCAGTTCCTGCAGGGTGGCCACCAGTGCCGACTTCAGCGCGCTGTAGCCGCCCAGTTGCATGGCGCGCGCCAGGCGGTTGACCGCGGCGGCGGAGGTGGCGGTTTCCTGGGCCAGCTCTTCGATGGTCAGGGTCGCCGCTTTCAGTGGGTGACGCAGAATGAAGTCGGCCACCTTGCGCAGCGAAGGTTGCAGGTCCGGGGTGATGGCCGCCAGCTTGCGCATGACGGGCGAGGCGTAGACGGTGACGTTGCTGGGCGTGGATGTCATGCGTGTGCAGGCCTGTTCGGGAGGGGCGGTAACCACCACGGTAAGAACCTTTTCAAAGTCTGCTGCGCGTCGGCCATGCTGCGTTGAAGTCGGGCTCAGAATGCTCATTTACAACCCGTAAACTGCGCTTCTTCGCCCGATTTCGCCTTGCCTGGCTCTAGCTCGCGAGACTTTGAAAAGGTTCTAAGGCCGCAGTGTATCCGAAGGCACGGTGGCGGTCGCCGCGTGCCAGCCTGTGGCTGGCCAACAGTGCAGTCGAAGAGGGTGGCGTCCCTGCCAGAAACATGAGGCGCTGGTCTCAGTCGCTGAGCAGGCGGCCCGTGCGAATCGGCGTGGCGCCGGCGACCTTGGCCAGCCACAGGCCCGGCTGGGCGAAGCGCAGGCGTTCGCGGGCGTAGAGCACGCCGTTGGTGGTGGCGCGGACCAGGGAGCGGCGGTCGCTGATTGGGTCCAGTACTTCGAACAGCGGGTCGCCAACCTTGACCAGGGCGCCCAGTGGCTGCAGGAAACTGACCACGCCTGGGTGGGGCGCATAGGCGTACTGGGCGCCGGCGAAGGGCGTGGCGCTGCAGGTGCTGGCGGGGATGGCCGGCCAGTTGCCGCTGAGCAGCCCCTGGTCGGCGAGGAAGGCGAGGATCGCCTCGGCGTCACGGCTGGCGCGTTGTGGTTCGGTATCGGCCATGCCGCCCAGTTCGACGGTGGCGGTCAGGCAGGCCAGCGGCACGGGTGCGCCGGGGAAGGCCTCGGCCAGTTGCAGCCAGGGTGCGGCGCAGGCTTCGTCGAACGATTGGCCGCCGGAGTCCTCGGCCAGCAGTACCGCCTTAGCCTCCAGACGTGCGGCCAGGCCCTGCAGGCGTGGCCAGGCCTGCGGCAGGGCGTAGAGCAGCATCACCGACTCGAAGTCGCAATGCAGGTCGAGCACCACGTCTGCGTCGCAGGCGTGTTGCAGCAGCAGGCGCTGCAGGCCGTCGAGCTGCGATTGCGGCTCGGGCAGCTGGCTGATCGCACGGCGCATGGCCTGGCGGATCAGCTCGATGTTGCTGTCCGCGTCATCGCCCAGCTGGCCTTGCAGGCTGTCGATCAGGGGCGCGGCCAGGTTGGGGAAGTCGCGGTTGAAGTTCTTGCCGCTGGAAAAGTCGAAGCGGCCCTGGTGGGTGGCCTGGAACATCTGCGCCAGGCCGATGGGGTTGGCGGCGGGGACCAGCTCGATCACTCCGCGCAGGCAGCCGGCGTGTTCCAGCTCCTGCAGACGCCGCTTGAGTTCCACTGCCACGCGCATGCCCGGCAGCTCATCGGCATGCAGGGCGGCCTGGATATAGGCTTTGCGCGCACCGCTGCCAAAACGGAATACCGACAGGTTGCGCTGTGTGCCGAGACCGCTCCAGGGCAGGGAATACTCAAGGTGTTGCATGCTGCTTCCTTGGAGCCTGTGCCTCTGTGCGCGACGCGGCCGGGCCTTCTGCGAGGACTTGGCGGGTACGCGGGCGGGCAGGCTCGTCGAGTGAATTATTAGAGGGTGCTACTACGCAGTGTACCCGGCGCTGGGCCGGGTGCACGTGCTGAGCGGCGCTTACTGACCGTAGATGTCGTAGGCGAAGTACTTGCCCTGGATTTCCTGGTACTTGCCATTGCTGCGCAGGGCGGCGATGGCGTTGCTGAATTTCTCCGCGGTGGCGGCGTCGCCCTTGCGCACGGCGATACCGGCGCCATTGCCGAAGTACTTCGGATCGTTGAAGTCCGGACCGACCAGGGCGAAGCCCTTGCCAGAGTCGGTTTTCAGGAAGCCTTCGCCGATGTTGACCACGTCGGCCAGGGTCGCGTCGATGCGGCCCGAGGCGAGGTCGAGGAAGGCCTCGTTCTGCGAGCCGTAGCGCACCACCTCGATGCCCGCCTCGGCGAATTTGTCGCTGGCGTAGCGATCGTAGGTCGAAGCGCGCTGCACGCCGACTTTCTTGCCCTTGAGGTCGACCAGCGGGTCGTTTACCACGCTGCCGGCCTTCATCGCCAGCTTGCCGGGGGTGTGGTAGTACTTCTTGGTGAAGTCGACCGACTTCAGGCGGTCCGGGGTGATCGACATGGACGACAGCACGGCGTCGACCTTGCGCACTTTCAGCGACGGAATCAGGCCGTCGAAGGCCTGCTCGACCCACTCGCATTTGACCTGCATCTCTGCGCACAGGGCGTTGCCGATCTCGTAGTCGAAGCCGCTGATCTTGCCGTCCGGCGTCTTGAAGGCGAAGGGCGGGTAGGCCGCTTCGATACCGATACGCAGGTCGGCTTCCGCCGCTTGGGTCATAGCGCTGAATGCGGTAAGCGCCAGGGCGCCGAGAAGTGCGATTTTTTTCATTGTGATGACTCCTGTAAGTGGCGATTGAGCTCGTCGGAGCGGCCGGTGGCCGTCTGGCGGGCGGTGCTGCTTCGCACGCTGGCGAAAAGGTGCAGCAGGAACCTTGTGGGTGCCTGCCCTGTCGTGGCTGCTTCGGTACAGCAAGCCCAGCAGTAATTGATAGTTGATTGACACGTTTTTGTTCGCAAACTGTACTTATAAGAAAAAAACGTGTCAATCAGGATTCGTCCGTGAATTGTTTTGAAGCCCCGGTGAGTTTCAATTAAGTGGCTGTTTAATAGTGTTTTTATTAGTAATTTCCTGATCGATTGGTCGATTAAATGGCCTGGGCTAGGGGTTGCTTGCTGTTTTTTGTTGATATACAAGATTTCAAAAATATGATTATTTGAAAAAAAACATTCAGTGCGGTTGCGCCCCGTCGAACGGGTTTCGGGGCAAGGGAGTGGTCGGTGCGCGGTTGGCGTGCCGGGGTATCAGGAGGATGCGCTGGGTCTGCTGGGCTGGGCCGTCGGGGTCCGTGGTATTCACTACAAGAAGAGCAACAAGAATGACAATGCAGCCGAAACGTGGCGCCCTGGTCGCCGCCCTGATCCTTTGCGGTTTTTCTGCACCGGCCCTGGCCGACGGCAACCTGCTGGCCGTGGGCGGCATGCTGCGCGCCAGCAACACGGCGGTGTACGAGAAGCTCATCGAGCTGGCCGGCGGTGCCGAGCAGGCCCGCATCGCCATCATGCCCACCGCCAGCGGCAGCCTGAGTTCGAGCAAACGCTTCCAGGGCGAGCTGCAGGCCCTGGGCGTACCGGCCGAGAACATCAGCATCGTCGGCATCGACAAGCAGAACTACCAGAGCAGCATGAACGACCCGGCCGCGGTCAAACCGCTCACCGAGGCGACTGCCGTGTGGTTCGTCGGCGGCGACCAGGCGCGCATCGCCCGCGCCCTGTACAACGCCGATGGCAGCGAGTCGCTGACCCTTAAAGCGGTGCGCCAGGTGTTTGCCAAGGGTGGCGTGGTGGCGGGCAGCAGTGCCGGTGCGAGCATCCTCGGCGCGACCATGCCGACCGCCTACGGGGTGGTCATGGATACCCTCGATTTCGGCGTCGCGCAGCAGGCCGACCAGCGCGGTACCGCCCTGCTCAAGGGCGCCGGGCTGTTCAAGGCCGGCATCATCGACCAGCACTTCGACCAGATCGAGGAAACCAGCAGCGGGCGGGCCGCACGCATGGCCAGTTACCTGGTCGGCCAGCAGCCGGCCAAGGGCTTCGGCCTGGATACCAACACCGCAATCTGGGTCAAGCCCGATGGTCAGCTGGAAGTGCTCGGCGAGGGCTACCTGACGGTGATGGATGCCAGCCAGGCCAGCAAGGACTTCGGGGTCTACGGCACGCGCCTGCAGAACGTGCGCCTGGCCATGCTCGGCCATGGTGATCGCTATGACCTGAACAGCGGCAAGGTGCAGCCGGCCGAGGGCAAGGCGGCAATCACCGCCGGCAACGAATACCTGGTCGGCAACCAGCTGCTCACCGACCTGTCCGCCGTTTCGGCCATGTCGCGTGCCGTGCTCTATGGCCTGGCCGACAACACCGCCACCCGCCAGGTCGGCCTGATGACCCGCTACAACCCGGCCAACGGTTACCACTACGGTTACCGTTTCGAGTTCAGCGAAACCGAGGGTTTCAGCGCCCACAGCCGCTTCCAGGATTCCCTGACCAACTACACGGTCAGTGGCGTGCGCCTGGACATCAGTCCAGTCGACGCAGCCCTGCGCGACCCGGCACGCAGTACGCCGCAGGACGTCGGCAGTAGCCGCTGGCCAGAGGCGGTGCGCGCGGTGACCTTCCGCGGCCTGATGACCAGCGATGCCAGCAATCGTTTCGAACCCAAGCGTGCGCTGACCCGTTTCGAACTGGCCAATGCCTTGCAGATGACCCTGGCAGCCGAGCCGGCGCTGGACAAACTGCCCAAGCTGGCTGACGTGCCGGCCGAGCATCCGCTGCGCGAGCAGATCGAGGTGGTGCTTTCCAATGGCTGGCTGCAGGCCGATGGCCGCTTCGAGGGCGAGCGTCCGGTCACTCGCCAGGAGTGGGCTTTGGCCTGCAAGGCGCTGGTCGAGGGTTTCGCCAAGACCAGCCTGACCCAGCGCGCCGAGTTGAAGGATGTGCAAGGCCTGGACCCGGCCGTGGCCGAGGCTGCCGCGCTGACCGTCGGCGCCGGCTGGCTGAGTGCCGAGCAGGGCCGCTTCGAGCCCGAGCGTGTGGTCAGCCGCGAGGAAGTGGCCTACAGCCTGGCGCGTTTGCTCGGTCTCGCCGAGCCGTCCTGACTCCCTGAAACCACCTGGATTTCGCCCTGCTGCGGCAGGGCGAGCGGGGCCCTTTGCGCCCGAGAAAAGCAAGTCGAGAAGGTGCTCATGCAATTAACCAATCTGGAGTTGTTCGCCCTGGACAAGCTGCTGCACGACCACGAACCCGCGGTGCAGGCCCTGAAAAGCCCGGTGGCTTTGGTCCTCGAACGGGTCGAGACGCCAGCCGGCTTCTACTCGGTGATCCAGCTGCAGCAGCGCCTGGCCAGTGCCGGCGAGCTGTTGGAACGCGAGTGGAAGTTTCGCCTCAAGCGCCTGAAAAGCGCGGGTTACTTCGTCTGCTGGCTGGATGGCGAGTCGACGTTGTGCCTGGAGGCGGTGATCAGCAGGGGCGTACGGCCAGCGGTGTTCACACCGGAACTGTTTGTCTGACCGGGTCGGCAAAAACCTGAAGCCCTGCGAGGGGCTTTCTAATAACACTAAACGGAGTAAGTCATGAACCTTGTAAAACTGAGTTGTCTCGCGCTGGCTATCAGTGCCGCCAGCACCCAGCTGGCGCTGGCTGGCCAGGCCGATGCCAAGGGCTTTGTCGAAGACAGCGAGCTGAACCTGCTGAACCGCAACTACTACTTCAACCGCGATTTCAAGAACAAGCCGGACAGCCAAAGCTACCGCGAGGAGTGGGCGCACGGCGTGATGGCCGAGTTCGCCTCCGGCTTTACCCAGGGCACCGTGGGCTTCGGTGTCGACACCTACGGCTACATGGGCATCAAACTGGACAGCGGTCGTGGTCGCACCGGCACCGGTCTGCTGCCGATCAGCGACGAAGGCCGCCCCCAGGACGAATACGGCGAAGCCGGTGGTGCGGTGAAACTGCGCGTCTCCGAGACCGTGCTGAAGTACGGTGAAATGCGCACCGAGGCGCCGGTGTTTGCCACCGCCCACAGCCGCCTGCTGCCGGAAACCGCCACCGGTTTCCACGTTTCCAGTGGCGAGATCGAGAACCTGGCTTTCGAAGCCGGTCACTTCACCGCTTACAACAACCGCAACTCGACCAACAGCGACGACGAGCTGAACCTCAACTATGGCAGCGGCGAGATCGGCAAGACCCTCGACTATGCCGGTGGCTGGTACACCGTCAACGATGACCTGAGCCTGGGCTTCTACGCCTCGCAGTTCGACGAGACCTGGAACCAGTACTACGGCAACCTCAACTACAACCTGGCGATCAGCGAAGGCCAGGGGCTGAACTTCGACTTCAACCTGTACCGCACCACCGACACCGGTGACGCCCTGCAGGGTGATATCGACAACACCACCTTCAGCCTGGCGGCCACCTACACCCTGGGTTCCCACAGCATGTTGCTGGCCTACCAGGCGGTCGATGGCGATACCCCGTTCGACTACGTTGGCGGCGACTCGATCTTCCTTTCCAACTCCATGCAGTACTCCGACTTCAACGCACCAAACGAGAAGTCCTGGCGCATTGGCTACGGCTACGACTGGAGCGAGATGGGTGTGCCGGGCCTGACCACCAAGGTCACCTATGTCAAAGGTAGTGACATCGATGGCACCGACGCCGACGTCACCGGCGGCTATGTCGGTTACTACGGCGCCGACGGTGAGCACAGTGAAACCGACCTGGACATCAAGTACGTGATTCAGGAAGGCCCGGCCAAGGACCTCTCCGTGCGTCTGCGTCAGGCGTTCCACTACGCCAACGGCGACCAGGGCGAGGGCGACATCCACGAGTTCCGGGTCATCGTCGACTACCCGCTGAGCATTCTGTAACGCGTCGTCCAGCCCGTGGTTATGCAGCCACGGGCTGCAGCCGTTTTTCTTAAGGTCTGCTCCGATTGCTCCTTTGACCTTACGGCGCCCGTATGGCGCCGTTTTTTTCCGGTAGAGGGCACCTGGCAGAACCGGCCGACCTGCAACAAGGAGGCGTGGATATGCGTGCGTACGGGTTGTTATACGGATCGTTAATAGCAGGGTTGCTGGCCTTCACGGTCCAGGCGCAGCCCCTGCGAATCGCCATGGAAGGACAGTTTCCGCCCTTCGAGGAGCTTGATCAGAACGGTCAGCTCAAGGGCTTCAATGTCGACATCGCCAATGCCTTGTGCGAGCAGATGAACACCGACTGCCAGTTGCAGCGGTTTGCCTGGGACGACCTGATCCCGGCCCTGCAGGAACGACGCACGGACCTGATCCTGGCGTCCATGTCGATCACCGAAGAACGCCTCAAGCAGGTGGACTTCACCGCGAAATATGCACAGACGCCGGCGTTCTTCTTCGCCCGCGAAGGCGCCATCAACGAAGTCATCATTACCCCGCGGCGCATCGGCAGCAAACGCCTGGGCGTGCAGCGCGGCACCACCTATGACCGCTACCTGAGCGAGCGCTTTGCCAAGCACGTGGCGATCGAGCGTTTCGACAGTGCGGCAGCTACCTACCAGGCGCTCTACGAGGGGCGCGTCGACCTGGTGCTGGACGATGCGGTGTCCGGTTACTTCGGCTTCATCGATTCGGCCAAGGGCGCGGGCTTCGAACGAGTCGGCAATGCCGTGGTGGCGCCGAAGTTCTTCGGCAAGGGCCAGGGCATTGCCCTGCGCAAAGGCGAGGAGGCGCTCAAGGTCCGCTTGAACCGGGCGCTGGTGGCCATTCTCGATAACGGCGTGTATGCGCGCATCGAGAAGCAGTACTTCAAGCAGTTCAGCGTTTATTGAGCGTTTCCATAAGGCAATTCCGTTCTACGACAACCCGCTACAGCGTTACAGAAACCCACAACCACAGTGCAGGCAACTGCACGTCTCGGAGAAATCACGATGACGATAAGAAAGAAGGTATGGCGTTCCGCGGTTCTACTCATCGCCCTGTTGCCCGGATTGGGGCAAGCGGCCGGCGCCCTGCTGCTGGTCGGTGGCGGCCTCAAGGATGACAACGCGGCCATCTATCAGCGTTTTATCCAGCTAGCCGGCGGCACGGGCCAGGCCAAGATCGGCGTGATCACCGCCGCTTCCATTCCGGAAAGCCAGGATCCGGATGCCGGTACCGCCGATGCCGCCAACTCGCGGGCCAATGGCGAGTACTACGCCAATCTGTTGCGCAGCACCTATGGCGCAGCCAGTGCGCAGTGGATCCCCATCGACCTGGACAACATCGCCAACAGCAGCAACCCGACAGTGGTCAGCCAGATCAATGGCATGACCGGCTTCTTCTTCGGTGGTGGCGACCAGTCGCGCCTGACCCAGGTGCTGCAGACCAGCAGCCGTGGCGATACCCCAGCGCTGGCGGCGATCCGCGCCAAGTACAACGCCGGCGCCGTGCTGGCCGGTACCAGCGCCGGCACCGCGATCATGGTCGACGGGCCGATGGTCACCGGTGGTGAAAGCTATGAAGCACTGCGCTACGGGCCTTACACCACGCCGTCTGGGGATGACCTGGCGTATGACCCGCAGGGCGGCTTCGGCTTCTTCAACTATGGCCTGCTCGATACCCACTTCAGCGAGCGAGGGCGCCAGGGACGCATCGTGCGCCTGGCCGACTACACCAACGTGCCGTTCGCCTTCGGCGTGGACGAGAACACCGGCCTGCTGGTGCAGAACAATGCCAGTCTCGGCCAGGTCGAGATGGAAGTCATCGGGGCCGGCGGCGTGTTCGTCTTCGATCTGCGCAACAGCGAGCTCGGCAGTGGCAGCACCTGGGCCCTGTACGATGTGCTGGCCAGCTACCTGACCAGTGGCGACAAGTACCGGCCGCAGACCGGCCAGTTCGTCATCGCCAGTGCCAAGACCAGCCTGCGCGGCCGCGAGCAATACAGCACGGCGCTGAGCGCCACCGGCGACATCTTCAGCAGCCCGAACAACAGCGGCGCCGATGGCCGACGCAAGCCGCGCGAGTTCGTCAAGGTCAGTGCCGACCTGTTCAATAGCCGCTCCACCAGCACCCTGGGGCGTACCTATGAAACCAATCCGCGCTATCGCGTCGACCTGATCAAGAGCACCCAGTTCGACAGCCATGGCTATAAAGGCACCGTGGCCGGGCAGAGCCTGACCTCCTACCTGCGCCTGCTGGTAGATATGCGCCTCAACTGATGCTTCCTCCTGCTCGGCCGGGTTCTCTGGCCGGGCTCTCCGGTTCGGGGCGCCGGTACCTCGTCGCCCCAATCAGGTGCTGTGAGAATAATTAACCATTCGGTCAGAATATGGCGCATAGCTGCAGATCGGTCACGCGTGGGTTGGCGCTTATGCCGTTTTGCTGCACACTTTTCCCGGCAGTCGAGGCATTTAGGCGCATGATGTCTGCGCGAAAGCCCAGTGCACGTATCAGTAACTGGCTGATTGCCACCACCTGCTGCCTCAAGCAGGATTGCCGCCCTCGCCGAGCCTGGCCCTGCCAGCAGACCGGCACGCTAAACGTACCAAACTAGGGAGGGGTGGTACCCGACATCGCAGGGGAAGATGGCCCCGTCCGAGGAGTTAGAGCATGCCCGCGCGGCTTGTATTGGTTGATGATCACGAACTGGTCAGAGCTGGAATTCGCTCGTTGTTGCTAGAGGCTGGCTACGAGGTGGTCGCTGAGGGAAGTGATGGCGACCAGGTCGAGGTGCTGGTGGAGGCGCATCGTCCCGATGTGCTGCTGCTCGACCTGACCATGCGCCGCTGCTCCGGGCTGGAAGCCTTGAGTACCGTGCGTTCGCGCTGGCCAGAGTTGCCAGTGATTCTGCTGTCCATGCACGACACCCGCGACTATGTGATCAAGGCCATGCAGATGGGCGCATCGGGCTATTTGCTCAAGGACGCCGCTGTCATTGAGCTGAAGCTGGCCTTGCAGTCCGTGCTTGATGGGCATCGCTACCTCAGCCCCCGGGTGGCTGGGCAGGTGATCGATGCCGCTGCCGGGGTGGCAGAGGAAACGCCGCTGGAGCTGCTGACCAACCGCCAGCAGGAGGTCCTGTACTGGCTGGCCAAGGGCAAGAGCAATAAGGAAGTGGCTTTTATCCTCAACCTTAGCGTGAAGACCGTCGACACGCATCGGGCACAGATCATGGATCGACTCGCCATCCGCGATCTGGCGGGTTTGGTGATGTATGCCCTGCGTCGAGGCATTATCAAGCTCGATGACTGAGCCTGAATTCAGGTGCTAGGTAAAACTACTTAGTCCGCCCGGCTAAATCACTGATAAGGAATTTGACGCCAATTTAATAAGCTCCAGCAGGTAGTTGCGGCGCTGGCAGATTGCCATCTGCTGCCGGTGGAAATCTCAACTACTGTTAATTTCAGTGCGTCGGTCTTCCCGCTTAAGGGTGCGGATGAGTCGAGTGCCGAAAAACAATAAAAAGGGGGGTTCGTGCAAACCCCCTCTGCTGCCTGGAGATCCATCGATGGTCACGAATTCGCGGCTAATCGCCCATGCCTCGCGTTCCTGGCTGTTTGCCGGTGTTCTGTTGATTCCCGTTGCTTGCCTCATGCTGGCTGCTACCTGGTGGCATGGTGTGTTGGCGGCCCTGCTGTTGTTGGCCTGGCTGTGGTTGTTCCTCAATAGCCAGTCCCTGGTTCAGCCCCCCACTGTTGACCCGGATGCACAGGCGTTGGCGCAGACCCAGGCCAATCTGCTGGCGCTGCGTGATCTGCTGGATGCCGTGCTGCCGCTCTGGATGCGGCATATCGAGCTGGTACAGGGCCAGACTTACAATGCGGCTGAAGGCCTGACCTCGAAATTCATCGGCATGAGCCAGCAGATCCATCAGGTTCTTGAGCTTGGCGGTGGCGAGGATGGTGCGGGGGTGTTCGAGGTGCTGCGCAATGCGCAGGTCGAGTTGCCGCGTGCGGTGAAGATGCTCGATGACACCAGTGATGAGCGCCAGCGCTTCCTAGTCGAAATTCGCGAGCTGAGCGGTTTCGTCGGCGAGTTGCATGGCATGGCTGAAGACGTCGCCAAGATCGCCTCGCAAACCAACCTGCTGGCCCTCAATGCGGCGATTGAAGCCGCGCGGGCCGGCGAGTCGGGGCGTGGCTTTTCGGTGGTTGCCGATGAAGTGCGCAAGCTGTCATCAATGTCTGGCGATACCGGGGCGAAGATCACCGAGAAGGTGCAGGGCATGGGCCGCTCGATGGAGTCCATGGTGAGCCGCGCCGAGCAGATGGATGCAGTCAGCCAGAGCACCATCAAAGCTGCGGAAACCATCGTAGGTCAGGTACTCAACGAGCTGGCAGCGGGTGTCAGTCAACTTGAGCAGCGCTTGCAGTTGCTGCAGGGCAATAGCCGCGAAGTAGAGCATACGGTCAACGCTGTGCTGGTCGATCTGCAATTCCAGGATCGGGTTAGCCAGATCATTTCTCACATCACCGACGACATCCAGCGCCTGCAAGGGTGCATGGGGGATGAGCAGGTGCCCTCCAGGACTGAGTGGCTGCGGCGTCTGGAGTCCAGCTATACCACTCTGGAACAGCAGCGTGCCCATGGTGGGCATGCGGCTGCGGGCGTTGAGCAGTCGTCCGTTACGTTCTTCTGACTATCTAAAGGAACAGGAATCTGGTTATGGGCAAGACGGTATTGGTGGTGGACGACTCGACAAGCTTTCGCCAGGTCGTTGGTATCGCACTCAAGGGCGCCGGCTATGACGTGGTGGAGGCCTGTGATGGCAAGGATGCGCTGAGCAAGCTGGATGGTCGCAAGATCAACCTGATTGTCTCCGATGTGAACATGCCGAACATGGACGGTATCACCTTCGTCAAATCGGCCAAGCTGCTGCCGGCCTACAAGTTTACCCCGGTGATCATGCTCACCACCGAGGCAGGCGAGGCGAAGAAGGCCGAAGGCAAGGCGGCAGGCGTGCGGGCCTGGGTGGTCAAGCCGTTCCAGCCTCCGGTGCTGCTGGATGCCGTGTCCAAACTGATTCTGCCCTGAAAGGTTGCGCCATGAGCGAAGTCCAAGGTCGCGAAGAGGCGGGGCGCTACATTGCCGCCGTGCAGGGCGAGTTCAACATCTATAGCGCGGCCCAGCTCAAGGACGAACTGCTTGGCGTGCTGAACAGCCATCAGCAGCTGGATATAGACCTCGGAGCGGTCGAGGATTTCGACAGCAGCGGCGTGCAGATCCTCCTGATGCTCAAGCGTGAGGCGCTGCGCCAGGGACGTAGCCTGACCTTCATCCAGCACGCGCCGAGCGTGCGCGAAGTGCTAGATCTACTCAATCTGGTCGCCGAATTGGGTGACCCCGTGGTTATCCCGCTGGACGCCGCTGGAGGTCGCCCATGAACCTTGACCAAGCCCGTGGCGCGCTGGTGCAGGAAGGTCGCGAACTGCTCACGGCGATGGAAGACGCCCTGCTGGAAATCGAGAACGACGGCTACAACGGCGAGCGGGTCAATGCGATTTTTCGTGCCGCGCATACCATCAAGGGTTCGGCTGGACTCTTCGGCCTGGAGTCGCTGATCAACTTCACCCATGTGGTGGAAAGCCTGCTGGATGAGGTGCGTAATGGCGAGCAGATTCTCGACGGCGCCATGCTCTCGTTGTTGCTGACCTGTGGCGACTACATCGGCAGCCTGCTCACGGCCGTGGAGGAGCGCAGCGAGGCCAATGAGCCCAATCCGGCGTTACGTACGCACCTGCTAAGCCAATTGAATGATTACCTGCAGCCCGTCGTCGAGGCCGTCCCGCTGGCAGAGAGCATGGCAGTTTCACCGGTACAGAACGGCACCAACGGCCGGGTCGATGTGCTGGAGGGCGAGGCAGTCAGCAGTGACCTCTGGCATATCTCCTTGCGGCCCAATGCCGACGTGCTGCGCAATGGCATGGACCCGCTGTCGTTCCTGCGCTATCTGAGCAAACTGGGGCGTATTGTGTATATCCATACGCTCACCGACCAGGTGCCGAGCGCTGCCGGCTTCGATGCCGAGACCAACTACCTGGGCTATGAACTAGAGTTCGAATCCAG
Organism: uncultured Pseudomonas sp.; assembly: GCA_964518735.1. Classification (GTDB taxonomy): domain Bacteria; phylum Pseudomonadota; class Gammaproteobacteria; order Pseudomonadales; family Pseudomonadaceae; genus Aquipseudomonas. Next base: position 44,551 of record CAZFKQ010000016.1, on the reverse strand, counting down.
CGCCAGCAAGCAGGAAATCGAAGATGCCTTCGAGTTCATTCGCGAAGACAGCCAGCTACTCATTCTGCCGCCGCACAGTGCCATTGATGCCTATATCAGGCTTATTTCCAGCCTGCCGGAAGGGCCTGGCCGGCTGGGCGAAATGCTGGTGCGCAGCGGCGCACTGACCACTCATGAGCTGCAGCGTGTACTCGATAGGCAGAGCAGTGGACGACAACCGGCGCCGCCGTTGGGCACTCTGCTGGTAGAAGAGCAGCTGGTAGCACCGCCGGTGGTGTCTGCCGCGTTGCACAAGCAGAAGCAGACCGAAGAAAAACGTAGTCACGACCAGGTGTTCATCAAGGTTGAGGTGGGCAAGCTCGATCAACTGATCAACCTGGTTGGTGAGCTGGTAATTGCCGGTGCCGCCGCCAGTCTGTCGCTGCGCCAGGGCAACCCAGCGGCTATGGCCGAGGCCAACGAAGGCGTGGCCACTCTGGTGGAACATATCCGCGACGCCAGTTTGTCGCTGCGCATGGTCGCCATCGGCGAAGTGTTCCAGCGCTTTCCGAGGGTGGTGCGCGATATCAGCAAGGAACTGGGTAAGGACATCGAGCTGCTGATCACCGGCGCCGATACCGAGTTGGACAAGTCCATGGTCGAGAAGCTTGCCGACCCGCTGATGCATATCGTGCGCAACGCCATGGATCACGGTATCGAACCTGCAGATATGCGCCAGACTTACGGTAAAACCGCGCGTGGCCTGCTGCGGCTGAACGCCTACCACGAGTCGGGCAGCATCGTTATCGAAGTCAGTGATGACGGCCGTGGCCTGGATCGCGAGCGCATTCTCGCCAAGGCCATCGAGAAGGGCTTGGTGCAGGCCGATCAGCAGCTCAGCGATCAGGAAGTCTATCGCTTGATCTTCGAGCCGGGCTTCTCCACCGCAGCGCAGATCACCAACCTGTCCGGGCGTGGCGTGGGTATGGATGTGGTGCGGCGCAACATCGAGCAGTTGCGTGGCGAGGTCGAAGTACTCAGCGAGTTCGGCCAGGGCAGCACGGTGCGTATCCGTCTGCCGCTGACCCTGGCAATTATCGATGGCTTCCAGGTCAAGGTGGCTGACGAAATCTTCGTCCTGCCGCTGGATCAGGTAGTCGAGTGTGTCGACCTCGGCGAGCGGGAAAACCTGCATGACCTGGTCAGCCTGCGTGGCGAGCCATTGCCGTTCGTGCATTTGCGCGGCTTGTTCGGCCTGCCACCGAGTCAGGGCTTACGCGAAAGTCTGGTGGTGCTGCAGTTCGGTGCCAATCGCGCCGGGGTGGTGGTCGATCAGCTGGTTGGCGAATTTCAGGCGGTGATCAAGCCGCTTGGGCAGATTTTTGCGCAGAACAAGGTGCTCAGCGGCTCGACCATTTTGGGCGATGGCAGCGTGGCGCTGATCCTTGATGTACCGAATCTTATCCAGCGGGCTAGTGCGGCTGCGGAAACTACAACACGCCCGTCGGTGCCGCGGGCTGCAATAACTCACTGAAGGTCAGGAGACCCACCATGCAATGGTTTATGAATCTGAAGTTGGCGACCAAGCTGATCATGGCTTTCCTGATCGTCGCTGCCATCGCCGCAATAATAGGCTTTGTCGGTAATCGCAGCGTCAACACCGTCAACGACATGATGTCGGACATCTATGCCAACCAACTGGTGCCGATCAATGACGTGGGTAATATTCGTGCCCAGGGTGCTGACAACTTTCGCCGTCTGTACCAGATGGCCAGTACCCAGAATCCGCGCGAGATTGAGCAGGTCAAGGAAAAGATCCTCGAGAGCAATCGTCTGATTGCCGAGGACTACAAACACTATCTGGCAACGGTGCTATCCCCTGAAGAAGAGGCTGTGGTACCCAAGCTGAATGCAGCCGAGGAAAAGTATCAACAAGCCATTGAGCGGTTCATGGGTTTGTTGGAGCAGGGCAATCAGGGTGAAGCTCTCATCTACCTGGGTGGCGACGTGAATGTCCTCTTCAATGAGGTTCGCGGGTACCGTACTGCGCTGGCTGACATCATGGCGAAGAATGCCGCCGCCACCAACGCGGCGTCCGATGTGATAGTCAGCGATATCATGACCTTGCTGACCGGCCTGATGATTGGCGGTTTCATCATGTCCATCGCCCTAGGGCTGTTGGTCACCCGTGTGGTGGTAGGGCAGCTGGGTGGCGAGCCGGCCTATGCCGCAGAAGTGGTCAGCCGGGTAGCTGAAGGTGATCTGACCGTCGATGTGCTGCTGCGCAACAATGACAGCACCAGTCTGCTGGCCGCCATGAAACGGATGACCGAGAAACTACGCGCCATCATGGGCGATGTACGCATGACCGCCGATTCGCTGGCTTCGGCCTCCGAGCAGGTAGCCGCATCGGCCCAGGCGCTGAGCCAGAACGCTTCCGAGCAGGCTGCCAACGTCGAGGAGACCAGTGCTTCGGTGGAGGAGATCGCCGCCACCGTGGCGCAGAACAGCGAGAACGCACGGATCACCGATGGCATGGCCAGCCAATCATCCAAGGATGCCGAGGAAGGTGGTGCGGCGGTGCGCGAAATGGTCAACGCCATGCGCCAGATTGCCGGCAAGATCGGCATCATCGACGACATTGCTTACCAGACCAACTTGCTGGCCCTCAACGCGGCGATCGAGGCGGCGCGTGCGGGTGACCACGGCAAGGGCTTTGCCGTAGTGGCGGCAGAAGTGCGCAAGCTGGCCGAGCGTAGCCAGGTGGCGGCCCAGGAAATTGGCGCGGTGGCGGGTGACAGTGTGACCCTGGCCGAGCGTGCCGGGCAGTTGCTTGATCAGATGGTGCCGTCGATTCGCAAGACTGCCGATCTGGTACAGGAAATTTCCTCTGCCTCGCGTGAGCAGAATACCGGTCTGGAACAGATCAATCTGGCAGTCACTCAGCTGGCGCAAACTACCCAGGTCAACGCCTCGGCTTCCGAAGAGCTGTCGTCCACCTCCGAGGAGATGAGTGGCCAGGCCGTGCAGCTGCAGGAAATGATCCAGTTCTTCCAGTTGGCCGAAGGGGTGGCGCGTAGCCAGGGGCATGGTCCTGCAGCGACCGGCAAACCCGCTGGCAAGAGGGCTCAGCCCAAAGCGGTTGCTCCGGTCAGGCGTCACCTGCATGACGATCCGGTCGACGAAACGGCTTTCACCCGCTTCTAGGAGGCTGTGCAATGACTAACTTGCCAGCCCATCAACAGGGCCGTCCGGCGGCCTTGATTGAAGCACCGCTGACCCAGCAGTTCCTGACCCTGACCTTGGGCAGCGAGTTGTTTGCCCTGCCGATTGAACATATCCGCGAGATCATCGAGTTCGGCGGCCTGACTGAGATACCGCTGATGCCGGCGTTCTTGCGTGGAGTAATCAATCTGCGTGGGGCGGTGGTGCCGGTCATAGACCTGTCGGTGCGTTTCGGCCGTGAGCCGACGGGCATTGCCAAGCGTACCTGCATTGTCATCGTCGAGGTCGAGCAGGCGGAAGGTATGCAACTGCTCGGCATCATCGTTGATGCGGTGAACGAAGTACTGGCCGTGGAAGGCCATCAGTTGGAAAACCGCCCAGCCTTTGGCGCGCGCATTAGGGCTGACTTCATTGCCGGCATTCTCAAGCAGAACGAGCAGTTCGTGATCGTGTTGGACATCCCTCAGGTGTTGTCGCTCGATGAGTTGGCGGATCTGGTCGGAAATCTCGACCAAGCAGCGGTGTAGAGCGTGATGGCTGACGGTGGTGTAGCGATGAGGTCAGGGCTGGATATCGAACTGAGCGAGCCTGAGTTCCGCCAGTTGCAACAGCTTTTCTACGAGCGTGTGGGTATTCAACTGCCGCCGGTGAAGAAACCACTGATCTGCGGACGCCTGTCCAAGCGGCTGGGCGCCTTGCGCATGCAGAGCTACAGGCAGTACTACCAACATCTGATTTCCCCGGCGGGCGCTGCGGAGCTGGAGGTGGCGATTGACTTGATCACCACCCATGAAACCTACTTCTTTCGTGAGCCCAAGCACTTCGACTTCCTCACGCAAAAGATCCTTCCGGCGGTGGCGGCGCAGGCTGACTTTCGCGTGTGGAGCGCTGCCAGCTCCAGTGGAGAGGAGGCCTATACCCTGGCCATGCTGCTCGATAATGGGCGTTCGGGGCGGCCGTGGAGTGTGGTGGGCACCGACATCAGCCAGCAGGTGCTGGCCGATGCGCGGCGCGGGCTGTACGTGATGGCTCGTGGCGACAAGATTCCCCAGCACTTTCTCAAGCGTTATTGCCTGCGCGGACGTGATCGCTACGAAGGCTACTTCATGGTCGAGCCCGCTCTGCGCGAGCGCGTCGAGTTTCTTCCAGGCAACCTGACCAGGTCAGCCCCCGAGCTGGGCCAGTTCGACCTGATTCTGCTGCGCAATGTCCTGATCTACTTCGATGGGCCGACCAAGGCCCAGGTGCTGGGCAACGTGGTTGACCGGCTCAAGCCCGGTGGCTGGCTGATGGTTGGTCACTCCGAGGCGCTGCATGACACGCGGTTACCCCTGGAGCTGGTCAGTTCATCGATCTACCGCAAGGTGGCGCGATGAGCGCAAAGCGCTTTCTCAATCCCGGCGGTTGGTTTTTCGGCGGGGGCAATGTGCGCGTGGAAACCCTGCTCGGACCCTGCGTTTCCATTGTTTTATGGTTCCCGGAGGCAGGTAAAGGCGGCATGTGTCACTTCCAGCTGCCGGGTAAACGCCGGGTAGCCGAGCATGCTCGTGATCTGGATGGGCGCTATGGCGGCGATGCCTGGATTTGGCTCAAACAGCAGGCGCGGGTACATGCGCTTAATCCGAGGGACGCCGAGGTCAAATTGTTTGGCGGCTCACGCAGCATGAATAATCCGGGCTCCACCATGCGCCAGGAGATCGGCGCGCAGAACATCGAATTTGTCGAGGCGTTGATGCAGCAGACCGGGGTGCGGGTGGTCGGACGTGACCTAGGCGGCGACGGTTATCGTTACCTGCGTTTCGATCTGGCTACCGGTGAGGTTTGGGTGCGTCGTGGCGCAGCCCTGAATATCAAAGCGCTCGAGGGCATGCAGTAATGACCATCAAGGTGATGATCGTCGATGACTCGGCCGTAATGCGTGAGGTGATGCAGCAGTTGCTGGCGCCGCACAAGGACATCGAAGTGGTGGGCGCGGCCATGGATCCGTTGTTGGCCATGCAGAAAATGCAGACGGTTTGGCCCGATGTGATCCTGCTGGATGTGGAAATGCCGCGCATGGATGGCATCACCTTCCTGCGACAGATCATGTCTACCCGGCCGACGCCCGTGGTGATCTGCTCGACCCTGACCGAGAAGGGCGCCGAGATTACCTTGCAGGCGCTGGCTGCCGGTGCGGTGGAGGTCATCACCAAACCGACCATGGGCTTGCGTGACTTCCTCAAGGAAAGTGCCCAGGAAATGCTGGCAGCCATCCGTACGGCGGCCAAGGCACGGGTCAGGGCGAGCCCGCCGACTACCCTGAACAAGGCTGAAAAACTCAGCGCCGATGTGCTGATCGAACTGCCGAACAGCAATGGGCTGTTGAATCAACGCACCACTGAAAAGATTGTTCTGCTGGGCACTTCTACCGGCGGCACCCAGGCCTTGGAAAGCGTGCTCTGCGAGCTGCCGGTCAACAGTCCGGCCATCGCCATTGTTCAGCACATGCCGGAAAAATTTACTCGCAGCTTCGCCGAGCGTCTCGATTCACTCTGTGCTATCGAAGTTCGTGAGGCGCAGAACGGTGATCGCTTGCTCCCTGGTCGAGCTTTGATCGCGCCGGGCGGCAAGCACATGCTGGTCAAACGCAGTGGGGCGCAGTACCTGGTGGAAGTGAAGGATGGCCCGTTGGTCAGCCGCCATCGCCCGTCGGTGGACGTACTGTTCCGCTCGGCGGCGGTGCAGGCTGGGCGCAACGCGTTGGCAGTGATCATGACCGGTATGGGTGATGACGGCGCGCGTGGGCTCAAGGAGCTGCATGAGGCCGGGGCCCGTACCTATGCCCAGGATGAGGAGAGTTGTGTGGTATTCGGTATGCCGAAAGAGGCCATCAAGCTCGGTGGTGTAGAACAGGAAGTCGCGCTGGATGACATTCCCAGAGTGATCATGAGCTGGCGATAAGGGAGCTACCTCGATGATACCGAACAGACTTCCCCAGCACCTGCTGGTGATCGATGACAGTGAGTTGCAGCGCCAGTTCATGGCCGAACTGTGCAGCGATATGGGGATTCCCCATGTGTTGCAGGCCGTGGATGGATTTGACGCAGTGGCTCAGTTGAAAAGCAACCCACAGATCGAGGCGATTATTCTCGATCTGGAAATGCCCGGCATGGACGGTGTACAGGTGTTGCACGAACTGGTTCGGCTGGAACTTGATCCGGCGGTGATCGTGGCCAGTGCGCGCGAAAGTGTGCTGCTCAATGTCGTCGAGAGCATGGGTCGTAGTCTGGGTTTGCGCCTGTTGGGTGTGCTGCAGAAGCCGGTGCTGCTTGATCAGCTGGCGTCCAGTCTGAGCCGCTTTTCCGTTGTGCAGTTGCGCGCGGAGCACAGTGAGGCACAACCTCCCGGCCCGCAGCTGGATGAACAGGATATCCAGCGTGCCCTGCGCAACGGTGAGTTTGTTGCCTACTTCCAGCCCAAAGTGACCCTGTGCGATGGTCAGCTCAAGGGGGTGGAGGCTTTGATCCGCTGGCAACATCCCGAGCACGGTTTGCTGGCGCCGGGGCAGTTTATCGAGCTGATTGAGCGCAGCCAGTACATCTCTGAAGTGACCATGCAGATGCTTGAGATGTCGCTGCGGCACTGTCGCGTCTGGCACGACGCCGGCCTGCCGCTGAACTTTTCGATCAACGTTTCGGCCCGCTCTCTGGCCGACTCGCAACTGGCCGATGCCATCATCGAGCGGGTTGCCGCCAGCGGTATCCCGTCGCGGCATGTGATCCTGGAAATCACCGAAAGCGCCATCATGGTGGACCTCGGCACGACCTTGGGTACTTTGGCGCGCCTGCGTCTGAAGGGCTTTGGTCTGTCGGTGGACGACTACGGCACCGGCTTTTCCTGCATGTTGCAGCTGTCCCGCGTACCCTGCTCGGAGCTGAAGGTCGACCGTGCCTTTGTTGACGGCGCCAGCCAGAGCCTGCACCTGCGTATCCTCCTGGAAAGTGCTTTGGATATCGCCCGTAAGCTCAACCTGCACGTGGTAGCCGAAGGTGTGGAAACCCGTGAAGACTGGCTACTGCTGCGCAATCTCGGCTGCGGTGAGGCCCAGGGCTACTTCATCGCCAAACCGATGCCTGGGGATGCCTTGCAACCCTGGTGGCGTTCCAATCAGGAACGTATCCAGCTGCTGGGTGCAGCCGTTGAATAGGTCGCTCCCCGCTCGGATCGAGACGCTTTGCGTGGGGCCTGCGGCCTAGTGTTCAGTGCTGCCGCGCCTGGCGGATGCGCAGCAGGATGGCGAACAGGATCAGCAGCGCCAGCGGCCCCATGCCGAGCATCGCGCTCTTCACCGGAATCTCCAGACCGAGGCCGTGCAGGCCCTCATAGAGCAGTTTGAACAGGCTGAGCAGGTAATAGCTGATGGCGATGATCGACAGGCCTTCGACCGCCTTCTGGATTCTGATCTGTGTATCGGCGCGGGCGTTCAGGCTGCGCAGGATGGCCGAGTTCTGTTCCTCCACTTCCACCTGAACCCGCGCCTGCAGCAGGTCGCCGAGGTTGGCCACGCTTTGCCCGAGACGCACCAGACGCTGGTCGGTGGCAGCGCAATAGCGCACGGTCGGACGGAAGCGCCGCTCGATGAACACGCCGAGGCGCTGGCAGTCGTCGACATGGCTTTCGCGCAGTTCGGCGATGCGCTCGAAGACGATCTGCGCATAGGCCTCGGCGGCGCCGAAGCGCTGGCGGGTGCGTGCGGTGCTGCGCACGATGCGCGCCGACAGTTGGGCGATGGCGGCGGAAAGTACCTTGGCGCTGTCACGGCCTTCGGCATTGCGGTCTGACAGACCAGCCAGCTCGCGGTCGTCGTCTTTCAGTTGCTGGCTGATCTGCTGCGCCACTGGCAGGGTCAGGGAGGCCATCATGCGGTAGGTCTCGATCTCTAGCAGGCGGCGAATCATGCGGCCCAGGCGGTAGGCATTGAGGCGCCGGTTGACCAGCAGCAGTCGGTTGATGCCGTGTTCGTCGAGGTGAAAGTCCGACCAGGCTGTGGCGTCACCGTTGCTCAGGTGGGAACCGGCCGGGTCCTTGAAGCCGTAGTGTTGGGCATCACCGACCCAGTCCTGCTCGGCTTCCACCAGCACCTGCACCGCGCTGATCAGCAGGGGGCGATGGGGCTCGATCAGGCCGGTCAGTTGCTCAGGCAGTGGCGGCCAGGCTGTACCCCGCGGTGGGCGAGGCACCACCAGAGTGAGGGTGAAGAATTCGCTGTGGCGCTCCCACTTGAGGGTGTTGTCGCCCAGGCGCAGCAAGCCCTGCACACCGTTGCTCGGCAGCACTTCACTGGCAAGTGCGCCAAGCTGCTCGATCAGCTCGCTGCAAGCCTGTTCGGCATCGACGAAGGCCAGGTGATAGACATGCGACGGTTCGCGGAAGTAGATCGAAGGGCGTGCGTGCAGTTCGTTGTGCAGGGCGTTGCGTAAAGGGTGCATGGGAAGGGAAGGCCAGAAAGGGAGAGTTTCTGGGTGACGCAGGGTTGTGACTTGCTGGTCACATTTGTCGCTGGTGGCTGTACCTGAGGGCTGCAGGTTTGTTCCCTTGTAGGAGCCAGCTTGCTGGCGATCCGATGCCCTGCGCGGGGGTGGATCGCCAGCAAGCTGGCTCCTACAAGGGAGCTTCCAGCCTGTCGTGGGTGCTGATTGAAGCCGTTTTTTAAGCCCGCTCAGTCATGGCCGAGAGGGCGACCGAGGTGGCGGCGGTGCGGGTTTCCACGCCTAGCTTCACGTACACGTGCTCCAGGTGTTTGTTCACCGTGCGCGGGCTGAGGCCGAGGATGTCGCCGATGTCGCGGTTGGTCTTGCCGCAGGCCACCCAGCGCAGCACTTCCACTTCCCGTTCGGTGAGCTGAAAGCGCGCCGAGAGGGTGGCGTAGGCTGGCTCATCGTTGAGGGTCAGTGGTTGCGCCTGGCTGGCAGCGCGCGCCGTTTGCAGGATGCGCGCGGTACGCAGGTGCGAGGCCACGCGGGCGAGGACTTCCTCGGTGTTGATCGGCTTGGTCACGTAGTCGATGCCGCCGGCCTCGAAGCCTTTGACCACGTGTTCGCTGTCGGTCAATGCAGTCATGAACAGCACCGGAATATCGGCAGTGGCGGCATCGGCCTTGATTCGTTGGCAGGTCTCGAAGCCGTCCAGCCCGGGCATCATCGCGTCGAGCAGAATCAGGTCCGGCCGCCGACGCTGGATGCGGCTCAGTGCGCTGAGGCCATCCAGGGCCACCAGCACCATATAGCCCACTTCATCGAGGGCGTCGGAAAGCAGGGCCAGGTTGTCCGGGGTGTCGTCGACGATCAGGATTACCCCGCGCTCGGCTGCGCGGGTGTGCTGCTCAGATGGTTGGGTCAGCACGCTCATGCTCGGCCTCCTTGAGTTTCCGGTTGAATTCGTCCAGGCGGTAGCTTTTCACCAGGGCGCGCAGGGGCGCGGTGAAGCTGGCGCTGGCGGGTGTCAGCCGATCAATGGCGTCGAGTTTCTCCTGAATGCCGCGCATATAACCCATGGCTCCCAGCTCGCGCAGGGCGTCGAGGTCGCTGGCGCTCGGCAGTATCCGGGTATCGAGCAAGGGCATTGGCTGTGGCGCGGTGCGCCGTAGCCACTGCAAATCCAGTTGCTTGTGGATGCGCTCGAGCAATTCCGGGGTGTGTACCGGCTTGGCCAGGTAGTCGTTGCAGTCGGCGCTGACGCTGCGCTCACGGTCGTCGGCAAAGGCATTGGCCGAGATCACGATGATCGGTGCCTGACTCTGGGCGTTGCGCCGGATCAGCCGGCTGGTCTCCCAGCCATCCATCTGTGGCATCGACAGATCCATCAGGATCAGGTCGGGTTGCAGCAGCGCGACCTGGCGGATGGCCTCCTGACCGCTGGCGGCCTGGGCGATGGAGAACCCCAGCGGTTCAAGCATGCCGGCCAGTACGCGGCGGTGTTCGATATGGTCGTCGACCACCAGGATCAGCCGGCGCGGGCCCTGATAGCCAATGATGTCGTGCTCCACATGCACCACCGCCTGCGGTACGCGCACCTCGGAGAGGAACAGGCGCACCTGGAAGCTGGTGCCCTGTTCCAGCACGCTTTTCACCGACAGTTCGCCGCCCATCAATGAGGTGAGCATGCGGGTGATGGTCAGGCCCAGGCCTACGCCGTTGTCCTGGCGCATCAGGTCGCCGCGCTCGAACGGCTGGAAGATCCGCTCGATCTGTTCGGGGTCGATGCCAATCCCGGTGTCGAGGATCTCGAAGCTGGCGGTTTCGCGCAGGTAGCTGACGCGCAGGCAGACTTCGCCGCTGTCGGTAAAGCGCACCGCATTGCCGAGCAGGTTGATCAGAATCTGCCGCACACGCTTCTCGTCGCCACGTACCACCGCCGGCATACGCCCGAGGGTTTCCAGGCGAAAGCGCAGGCCTTTCTCTTCGGCCTGCGGGGTGAACATGCGTTCGATCTGCTGAATGAATTCGGGGAAGGGGATCTCGCTCGGTTCCAGATTGAGTTTGCCCGCTTCGATGCGAGCCACGTCGAGCAGCCCGTCGATCAGTGACAGCAGGTGCGAGCCGCTGCGGAAGATGGTGGCCAGGGCATCCTGGTGCTGCCCCGGAATGCCGGCATCGCGCTGCAGAATCTGCGTGTAACCCAGAATGCTGTTGAGCGGTGTGCGCAGCTCGTGGGACAGGCCGGTGACATAGCGACTCTTGGCCGCGTTGGCGGCTTCGCTGGCTTCCTTGGCTTTCTGCAGGGCTTCGTCGGTTTTGCGGTGGGCCTCGATTTCCTGCATTAGCAGCTGGGTCTGGCGGTCGGACTCCTCCTGAGCCACGCGGCGACTTTCACGGGTCAGCACCACCCACCAGGCGAGAATCGCGGCAAACAGCGAGAGCGTCATAAAGGCTTTGAGGAAGGCCAGGTAGAGGGTGTCCTGCGCCTGCGGCGATTGCGCCACCAGCCCCTGGGACACCTGGCTGTAAATCAGCGCCAGGGCGACGAACAGCAGCAAAACCAGCACCGTGAGCAGCCCTAGGTACTGGGCCAGGCGGCTGTGCAGGCGCGGGATCGAGACCTGCGGGAACAGCCAGTGGATAAAGTCGTCGAGCTGCTCGGACAACCGCGCCCGAGGTTTGCAGGCATCGCCACAGCGGGCATCGAGTGAGCAACACAGCGAGCAGATCGGCGTGCTGTAGGCCGGGCAGAAGGCCATGTCTTCGCTTTCAAAGGCATTGCTGCACAGGCCGCACTGAGCGGTGGTGGTCACGCCGAGCGGGTAGAGCGACAGCGGGTCGCTGCTGCGCGCCAGGTAGTAGCGGCCGTTGGTCAGCCAGGCAATCAACGGCGCCAGCAGCAGGGCCGAACCCAGCGCCACGATCGGCGAGGCGGCCTGGGCAAAGGCGCCGAACAGGCCGCCGTGGGCCAGCACCGAGAGCAGCGAGGCGATCAGCATGGCGCCCACCCCCACCGGGTTGATGTCATACAGATGCGCGCGTTTGAACTCGATGTGCTTGGGTGACAGGCCCAGCGGCTTGTTGATCACCAGGTCGGCGACCACCGCACCGATCCAGGCGATGGCGATATTGGCGTACAGGCCGAGCACTTCCTCGATGGCCTGGAACACCCCCAGCTCCATCAGGATCAGGGCGATGGCCACGTTGAACACCAGCCACACCACCCGGCCAGGGTGGCTGTGGGTTACGCGGGCAAAGAAGTTCGACCAGGCCAGCGAGCCGGCATAGGCGTTGGTCATATTGATCTTCACCTGGCTGACGATGACGAACAGCACCATCGCCGCCAGCGCCCACTCCGGAGAGCTGAACACGTAGTTGAACGCCACCAGGTACATCTGCGTCGGCTCGGCGGCGCGCTCCATGGGGATTTCATGCTGCAGGGCGAGAAAGGCCAGGAAGGCCCCGGCGAGCATTTTCAGCGCGCCAGGGATGATCCAGCCCGGCCCGGCCATCAGCAGGGAGGCCCACCAGCGGGTGCGGTTACGGCGGGTTTTTTCCGGCAAAAAGCGCAGGTAGTCGACCTGTTCGCCAATCTGCGTGACCAGTGCCAGGGCCACGGTACAGGCTGCGCCAAAGTGCAGCAGGTTGAAGGCGCCACCATCGCCCTCGCGCCCGGCGAAGCTGGTCCAGTCGCTGAAGGCCTCGGGGTTCTTGGCGATGACGAAGACGTAGGGCAAAAACAGCAGGAACAGCCACAGCGGCTGGCTCCACATCTGCAAGCGGTTGATTAGGGTGATGCCGTAGGCCACCAGCGGGATGACGATCACCGAACAGATCACATAGGCCAGCGCCAGCGGGATGTTGAAGTACAGCTCCAGGGCCAGCGCCATGATCGCCGCCTCAAGGGCGAAGAACAGAAAGGTGAAGCTGGCGTAGATCAGCGAGGTGATGGTCGAGCCGATGTAGCCGAAACCGGCGCCACGGGTCAGCAGATCCATGTCCACGCCGTAACGCGCAGCGTAGTAGCTGATCGGCAGGCCGGTGAGGAAGATCACCAGGCTCACTGCGAGGATGGCCCACAGCGTGTTGGTAAAGCCGTAGCTAAGCGCCAGGGCGCCGCCAATGGCCTCCAGGGCGAGAAACGACACTGCGCTGAGGGCGGTGTTGGCGATGCGCAGCTCCGACCACTTGCGAAACGACTTGGGCGTGAAACGCAGGGCGTAGTCTTCCATGGTCTCGTCGGCGACCCAGCTGTTGTAGTCGCGGCGGATCTTGACGATGCGCTGGGTGCCGTTTGCTTGCACAGAGCTGATTCCTGAGAGAGGGAGGGCTACGACGAAGCTGCAACAAGCATGCCCCGACTGTAGGAGCCAGCTTGCTGGCGATCCGCGCCTGCACCTGGCCGCGGGATCGCCAGCAAGCTGGCTCCTACGGTATGCGCGTGCAGGTGGATTGCGGGCGCGAGCATGCACCGGTTTGGGGCGTTGAGCTGTACGTCAGATGACGTATGCCGTTACGTCAAGCTGCGTATACCGTCCGCAGCGCTGGCAAACGCATGCTGGTGGCGAGCCGAACTGACAGCCGCAGGGCCTGCCAGGGAGGAAAACCACCCAGAGGAGCATGACCATGGATTCACCGACTCGCTTTCTCCCTCGTCGGCTAGCGTTGGGTGCTGCGGCACTCTCGCTGCTGGCGGCCAGTGTGTTCAGCCAGATGGCCGTGGCGGATGACGCCAACACCACCGGCCTGGCCATCACCGCCACCGAAGTGACGGTTGGCCAACTGCACTCCGCCACCGGCACCATGGCCATTTCCGAAACCGGTTCGATCCAGGCCGAGCGCCTGGCTATCGAGCAGATCAATGCCAGCGGCGGCATCCTCGGCCGGCAGATCAAGATCATCCAGGAAGACGGCGCCTCCGACTGGCCGACCTTCGCCGAAAAAGCCAAGAAGCTGCTGGTCGGCGACAAGGTCGCGGCGGTGTTCGGCTGCTGGACCTCGGCCTCGCGCAAAGCCGTGCTGCCGGTGTTCGAGAAGGAAAACGGCCTGCTCTACTACCCAACCTTCTATGAAGGCCTGGAGCAGTCGAAGAACGTCATCTACACCGGCCAGGAAGCTACCCAACAGATCCTCGCCGGCCTCGACTGGATCGCCAAGGAGAAGGGCGCCAAGACCTTTTACCTGATCGGCTCGGACTACATCTGGCCGCGTACCTCGATGAAGATCGCGCGCAAGCACATCGAGAACGTGCTCGGCGGCAAGGTGGTGGGCGAGGAGTACTACCCGCTGGGCAACACCCAGTTCGGCTCGCTGATCAACAAGGTCAAGCTGAAGAAGCCTGACGTGGTCTTCACCGCCGTGGTTGGCGGCTCCAACGTGGCCTTCTACAAGCAGATGAAAGCCGCTGGCGTCACCAGCGCCAAGCAGAACCTGCTGACCCTGTCGGTCACCGAGGATGAACTGCTCGGCATTGGCGGCGAGAACATGGAAGGTTTCTACGCCTCCATGAAGTACTTCCAGAGCCTCGACAACCCGAACAACACCGCCTTCGTCGAAGCCTTCAAGGCCAAGTACGGCAAGGATGCAGTGATCGGTGACGTGACCCAGGCTGCCTACCTCGGCCCATGGCTGTGGAAAGCCGCGGTTGAGAAAGCCGGTAGCTTCGACGTCGACAAAGTGGCTGCCGCCTCCCCGGGCATCGAGCTGACCACCGCGCCGGAAGGCTACGTCAAGGTGCATGAAAACCATCACCTGTGGAGCAAAACCCGCATCGGTCAGGTGCAGAAGGATGGCCAGTTCAAGGTGGTCTACGAGTCTGACCTGATCGAACCGAATCCTTTCCCCAAGGGTTACCAGTAAGCGCTGGACGGGGTGGGGGTGTTCCCTCACCCCAGCCCTCTCCCAGGGGGAGAGGGCGCAGGGCGCGCCGCCAGCTGACGACGTGCCCCCACGCAACTCCATAACAACCCCTCTCCCTCCGGGAGAGGGCAGGGGTGAGGGCCGTACAGCCCTCGTAATGCTTCCCGCCAGGAGACCATCATCATGGAATGGCTATCGGAATTTGGTGCCATCGCGGCCATGCAGGGCTTCAACGGCTTGTCCGTGTTCTGCGTCCTGCTGCTGATGGCTCTGGGACTGGCGATCATCTTCGGCCAGATGGGCGTGATCAACATGGCCCACGGTGAGTTTCTCACCATCGGCGCCTACACCACTTTTGTGGTTTCGGTGCTGACCGAGCAATACGCGCCGTTTTTCGGTCCGTACTACTTTTTTCTCGCCATCGTGCTGTCGTTTTTTATCGCCGGCGCGATTGGCTGGTTGGTGGAGTGGGCGATGATCAGCAAGCTCTACCAGCGCCCGCTGGATACCTTGCTGGCCACCTGGGGCCTGTCGCTGGTGATGCAGCAGGCCTTCCGCTCGATCTTCGGCGCCCGCGAAGTCAGCGCCACCCTGCCGGAGTGGCTGATGGGCTCGTGGAACCCCACCGAGGCCATCGACATTCCGCGTAACGGCCTGTTCGTCATGGGCCTTACCGTGCTGGTAACCGCCACGATCTTCCTCATGCTCTACCGCTCGCGCTGGGGCCTGCAGGTGCGAGCAACGGTACAGAACCGGGTGATGAGCCGTGCCGTGGGGATCAACACCAAGAAGGTCGACCGCATGACCTTTGCCCTCGGCTGCGGCGTGGCCGGGGTGGCGGGCGCGGCCTTTACCACTATCGGCTCGACCGGGCCGACCGCCGGTTCCCTGTACATCGTCGACACCTTCCTGGTGGTGGTGTTCGGCGGCGCGTCGAGCCTGCTCGGCACCATTGCTTCGGCCTTCAGCATTGCCCAGGCGCAGTCGCTGATGGAGTTCTTCATGAGCGGTTCGATGGCCAAGGTGTTCACCCTGTCGGCGGTGATCCTGATTCTGATGATGCGCCCGCAGGGGCTGTTCTCGATCAAGGTGCGCAAGTGAGCGGCAAGGTTGTTACCCCTCTCCTTCCGGGAGAGGGGCAGGGGGTGAGGGGCATGCTCCGTGCTGCCGCCATCTCCCTCACCCCGGCCCTCTTCCAGGGGGAGAGGGAGTGTTCAAACATGAGGACCCGCATATGAACCCGACACTCGATAAGTTTCTTGGCGGCAAGCAGGGCGCAATCGGCCTGGCGGTGCTGGCCACATTGATTCTGGTGGTGTTCCCGCTGGTGCTGGATGCCTTTCGCCTGAACATGGTCGGCAAGTACCTGACCTACGCCTTTGTCGCGGTGGGCCTGGTGCTGTGCTGGGGCTATGGCGGCATTCTCAGCCTCGGTCAGGGCGTGTTCTTCGGCCTCGGCGGCTACTGCATGGCGATGTTCCTCAAGCTCGAAGCCAGCGACCCGGAAAGCACCAAGATCCAGTCCACCCCCGGTATTCCGGATTTCATGGACTGGAACCAGATCACCGAACTGCCGCTGCTCTGGCAGCCGTTTCACAGCTTCGGTTTCACCCTGCTGGCGGTCATCGCCGTACCGGTAATCCTGGCGCTGGTGATCGGCGTGGCGATGTTCAAACGCCGTGTCGGTGATGTGTACTTCTCCATCGTCACCCAGGCGATTGCATTGATCCTTACGGTGCTGATCATCGGCCAACAAGGCCTGACCGGCGGGGTCAACGGCATCACCGACCTGAAAACCCTGATGGGCTGGGACATCCGCGACGACAGCTCGAAGCTGATCCTCTACTTCGTCAATGCCTTCCTGTTGTTCGGTTGCATCCTGATCGGCCGCTTCATCCTCGCTTCCAAGCTTGGCCGCCTGCTGATGGCCATGCGCGACAAGGAGGAACGCGTACGCTTCTCCGGCTACGACGTGGCCAGTTTCAAGATCTTCGTGTTCTGCGTGGCGGCGGCGTTTTCCGCGATCGGCGGGGCGATGTTCGCCTTGCAGGTCGGCTTTATGTCGCCGAGCTTCGTCGGCATCGTGCCGTCGATCGAGATGGTGATCTTCGCTGCCGTCGGCGGGCGCATGTCGCTGCTCGGCGCGGTGTATGGCGCGCTGCTGGTCAACTACGGCAAGACCTACTTCTCCGAAACCTTCCCCGAGCTGTGGCTGTATCTGATGGGCGGGCTGTTTATCGCCGTGGTCATGTACTTTCCCAATGGCCTGGCCGGGCTGTGGGAAAGCCACGGGCGCAAATGGTTGGGCAAACTCAGCCGCAAGCCGGCGCCGCTCAAGGCTCCCGCAGCAACAGCGGAAACCCCGGCGGCCACTAGCCAACCCCGTGAACTGGAGACCACCCCATGAGCCAGCCAAACGGATTCCAGATGCCCAAACCGGTGCTGGCCATCGAGGGCCTGAGCGTGTCGTTCGATGGCTTCAAGGCGGTGGACGACCTCAACCTGTATATCGACCGCAATGAGGTACGGGTGGTGATCGGCCCCAACGGCGCCGGTAAGACCACCGTACTGGATCTGATCTGCGGAAAAACCAAAGCCACCGCCGGCAGCATCCAGTTCGAGAACCGCGAGCTGACCAAAATGCGCGAATTCGACATCGTCCGTGCCGGGGTCGGGCGCAAATTCCAGAACCCCTCGATCTACGAAAACCTCACGGTGTTCGAGAACCTGGAAATGTCCTACCCCAAGGGCCGCAAGGTGTGGGGTGCGCTGTTCTTCAAGCGCACGGCGGAGGTGATCGAGCGGGTTGAGCAGGTCGCCGCCGAGATCATGCTCAGTGACCACCTGCACTTACAAGCGGACTTGCTATCGCACGGGCAGAAGCAGTGGCTGGAGATCGGCATGCTGCTGATGCAGGACCCGGCGCTGCTGATGCTCGACGAACCGGTGGCCGGCATGAGCGTCAACGAGCGCATGCAGACCGCGGAACTGCTCAAACGCATCAGCCAGGGCCGTTCGGTGCTGGTCATCGAGCACGACATGGAGTTCGTCAAAAGCATCGCGCACAAGGTCACGGTGTTGCACCAGGGCAAGGTGCTGGCTGAGGGCAGCATGGAGTCGGTGCAGAGCAACCCGAAAGTGATCGAGGTGTACCTGGGGCACTGAGACTC
Organism: uncultured Pseudomonas sp.; assembly: GCA_964518735.1. Classification (GTDB taxonomy): domain Bacteria; phylum Pseudomonadota; class Gammaproteobacteria; order Pseudomonadales; family Pseudomonadaceae; genus Aquipseudomonas. The sequence continues at coordinate 26,862 of CAZFKQ010000016.1, read as the reverse complement.
CCCTCTCTCGGAGGGAGAGGGGCTGGGGGTGAGGGTGCTAGCGGGCAGCTCGGTGCCGCCCACGCTCCTCTCACCCTCTCCCGGAGGGAGGGGGGACAGATCGCGCGGCGCCCAGCTCATGTGCTGAAGCTTTACGTAGGAGCCAGCTTGCTGGCGATCAGGGCGGCAAGCGACTTCGCAGATCGCCAGCAAGCGGGCTCCTACAGGTTCATTTTTCGCCGGCCTGTGCGGCCTTGCGTACAAGGAGTCCAACATGTTCCAGATCAGCAACCTCGCCTCTGGCTATGGCCAGAGCCAGATCCTGCATAACCTCAACCTGAATGTGGAAAAGCGCGAAATCGTCGCCGTGATGGGCCGCAACGGTATGGGCAAGACCACCCTGTTCAAAAGCCTGATGGGCGTGCTGCCGCAGTGGGGCGGACAGATCAGCGTTGACGGCTGCGACATCTCCAAGCTGGAAACCCACCAGCGGGTGGCCAGCGGCATTGCCTACGTGCCCCAGGGGCGGATGATCTTCCCCAGCATGACCGTGCTGGAAAATATTCAGACCGGTTTGCCGGCCTCCGCCAAGGGCCAGGTGCCGGAAGACCTCTATGCACTGTTCCCGGTGCTGTTTGATATGCGCGCACGTAAGGGCGGCAACCTCTCCGGTGGCCAGCAACAGCAACTGGCCATCGCCCGCGCCCTGGCCACCAATCCGAAGGTGCTGCTGCTGGATGAGCCGACCGAGGGTATCCAACCTTCGATCATCAAGGACATCGCCCGCACCTTGAAGGAGATCCGCAACCTGCGCGATCTGACCATCGTGGTCTCCGAGCAGGTGCTGTCCTTTACCCTGGAAATTGCCGACCGCTTCCTGGTCATCGAGAAGGGCAAGTTCGTGGTCGAGGAAACCCGCGACAAGGTCGACGAGGCGACCATCAGCCGTTACCTGTCGGTGTGATGGTTCTGAGTAGCCCGGATGCAAACCGGGGCGGCCGTTAAGTCTGCCCCGGATTACATCCGGGCTACGTGCCTGCGCTTTGCTCCCCTCTCCCATTTATGGGAGAGGGGCTGGGGGAGAGGGTAAGGTTTCTCGTGTTACGGCTGGCGTGGTCTTCATGTTCCGGCCGCTTTTTCGCGTCTGCGATAAATGCCAGCAAGCCTTGCCGTAACTGACGTTGCTGCATACGTCATCCGACGTATTTGCCGATTTCCGCGCTCGTTCAAGACTAGCTCCGTACCTCGGCGCCATGGCGCCAAGTCCTCATCAATGGTCCCAGGAGCTCCGTCATGACCGAAACGCTGATCAAGGTCGACCTCAACCAGCCGGCTACCCAGAACGAGCAGATCCACAACCGCTGGCACCCGGATATTCCGATGGCCTGCTGGGTCAAGCCGGGTGACGATTTCATCCTCGAAACCTACGACTGGACCGCCGGCGCGATCAAGAACAACGACGATGCCAGCGATGTGCGCGACGTCGATCTGTCCACCGTGCACTACCTGTCCGGCCCGGTCGGTGTGCATGGTGCCGAGCCAGGTGACCTGCTGGTGGTCGATCTGCTTGACATCGGTGCCATGGCCGACTCGCAGTGGGGCTTCAACGGCTTCTTCTCGCGGCAGAATGGCGGTGGTTTCCTCACCGACCACTTCCCCCTGGCGCAGAAGGCCATCTGGGACTTCAAGGGCATGTTCACCAGCAGCCGGCACATTCCGGGAGTGAACTTCGCCGGCCTGATCCACCCCGGCCTGATCGGCTGCCTGCCCGATCACAAGATGCTCGCCGACTGGAACAAGCGCGAGCAGGAGCTGATCGACACCGATCCTAACCGCGTCCCGTCCCTGGCCAACCCGCCGATGGCGCCGACCGCGCACATGGGCAAGATGAAAGGCGAGGCCCGCGATCTGGCCGCGCTGACCGGCGCACGCACCGTGCCGCCGCGTGAACATGGCGGTAACTGCGACATCAAGGACCTGTCGCGCGGTTCGAAGATTTTCTTCCCGGTCTACGTGGCCGGCGCCGGCCTCTCGGTCGGCGACCTGCACTTCAGTCAGGGCGATGGCGAGATCACCTTCTGCGGCGCTATCGAAATGGCCGGCTGGGTGCACATGAAGGTCGAGCTGATCAAGGGTGGCATGGCCAAGTACGGGATCAAGAACCCGGTGTTCAAGCCGAGCCCGATCACCCCGCACTACAACAACTACCTGATCTTCGAAGGCATCTCGGTGGACGAGGCCGGCAAGCAGCACTACCTGGACGTCAACATCGCCTACAAGCAGGCCTGCCTGAATGCCATCAATTACCTGACCAAGTTCGGCTACTCGCCTGCTCAGGGCTATGCGCTGCTTGGTTCGGCGCCGGTGCAGGGGCATATCAGCGGCATCGTCGACGTGCCCAACGCCTGCGCCACGCTGTGGCTGCCGACCGACATCTTTGACTTCGACATCAACCCCAATGCCTCCGGCCCGATCAAGCACCTCGACGGCAGCATCGACCTGCCCATCGCGCCGGACAAGTGAGTTCCCTACCCGGGCGGGGATGGGGCTTTGGACGGCGTTCATTCCGGCCCGGGTGGCGAACATTCGGGAACAGTCAGACAACAGTGACGACTTGGCGATCATCGGTTGCCAAGCCGTTGCTCAGGAGTCAGTTATGCCGATCTACGAATACGACTGTGCGGACTGTGGCGACTTCACCCTGTTGCGGCCGATGGCCGATCGCGACCAGCCGTGCGACTGCCCCTACTGCGGCAGCCAGAGCAAGCGGGTGATCCTCTCCGCTCCGTGTCTGGCGACCATGCCCGGCAGCCAGCGCCGTGCCATCGCCGCCAACGAGCGTAGCGCCAACGCGCCGCAGACGCTCGACGAGTACAAACAGACGCGCAAGCACCCCAAAGGCTGCGGCTGTTGCACCCCGAACAAGCCCCTGGCGCCAACCAAGGCCAACCCGCATGCCATGAAAGGCAAACCGGCCGGGCGGCCGTGGATGATCAGCCACTGAGGCAATCTGGAAATTCATACCCGTAGGAGCCAGCTTGCTGGCGATCAGCGGTCCGGTTGGGATGTACGACATTATCGTGAGGGCTTCCGGCATAGCCGGGAGAGGAACAGCTCTAGCGAGTTGATCGCCAGCAAGCTGGCTCCTACGAAAGCAGGCACGGTGCCGTCGGTGTAGGAGCCAGCTTGCTGGCGATCAGGCGTTTCAGATCACAACCAGATCGCATCCCATAACGGATAGTCGCCAATTCGCTTAACCAATCCCGCCCGCAATGGATTAGCGACGACGTAGCGTGCCACGCTGGCCAGGTCTTCCTCTGCGCGCACGGCATGATCGTGGAAACCCTTTTGCCAGAGTTTTTCACCTGATCGTCCCGAGGCCTTGTTGAGGGCAATCGCGCTGCGTGACTTCACGTTCTGCATGAGCTGTGGCAGTGGCATCGCCCCCAGACAGACCAACCAATGCCAGATGATCCGGCATCACCACCCAGGCCAGCGATTCGACTGCGCCCGCGTCATGCAGCCCGCGCATTTCGCGCACCAGCAGCCGGGCCAGCGACCAATCCTGGAAAACGGTTTGGCGTTCGTGAGTCACGGCGGTCAACAGATAGGTTCTGCCGGATTCGGATAGGCGCCCGCGCCGCAGCGCATGGCCGCGATGGGCAAAGAGGCTGGAATCCATTCCAGAAACTCCCTGATTGAGTTGTAGGAGCCAGCTTGCTGGCGATCAGCGCGCGGCCAGAAAAGCGATCGCCAGCAAGCTGGCTCCTACAGGGTAGTGCAGTGGCTCAGTGGTGCTCGCGGGTGGCGCGGAATTTCACGTCCGGCCAGCGCTCTTCCATCAGCGCCAGGTTGACGCGGGTCGGTGCCAGGTAGGTGAGGTGGCCGCCGCCATCCAGGGCGAGGTTTTCCACCGCCTTGTTGGAGAACTCCTCGAGCTTCTTCTTGTCACTGCACTCGATCCAGCGTGCCGACCACACGGTGATGGGCTCGTAGGAACACTCAACCTTGTATTCCTCCTTCAGGCGACTGGCGACTACGTCGAACTGCAGCACACCGACCGCGCCGAGGATGATGTCGTTGCTGCGCTCGGGGAAGAACACCTGGGTCGCGCCTTCCTCGGCCAGCTGTTGCAGGCCCTGGCGCAGCTGCTTGGATTTCAGCGGGTCCTTCAGGCGTACGCGGCGGAACAGCTCCGGGGCGAAATGCGGGATACCGGTAAAGCCCAGGGCTTCGCCTTCGGTAAAGGTGTCGCCGATCTGGATGGTGCCGTGGTTGTGTAGGCCGATGATGTCACCGGCATAGGCCTCGACCAGCATCTCGCGCTCGCTGGAGAAGAAGGTCAGGGCGTCACCGATACGCACGTCCTTGCCCAGGCGCACATGACGCATTTTCATGCCCTGGCTGTATTTGCCGGAGCAGATACGCATGAAGGCGATGCGGTCGCGGTGCTTGGGATCCATGTTCGCCTGGATCTTGAACACGAAGCCGCTGAACTTCTCTTCCACCGGTTCTACGGTGCGCTCGTTGGCTACGCGCGCCAGCGGCTGGGGTGCCCAGTCGACCACCGCGTCGAGCACATGATCAACGCCGAAGTTGCCCAGCGCGGTGCCGAAGAACACCGGGGTCAGTTGACCGTTGATGAACTCGTCCTGATTGAATTCGTGGCAGGCGCCCTGCACCAGCTCCAGCTGCTCGATGAAGCGCTCGTACTCGTCGCCCAGGTGGGCGCGGGCTTCGTCGGAGTCGAGGTGCTGGATGATCTTGGTCTCGGTGCGCTCGTGGCCGTGGCCCGGGGTGTAGACGATGATGTAGTCGCCAGCCAGGTGGTACACGCCCTTGAAGTCGCGGTAGCAGCCGATCGGCCAGGTGATCGGTGCGGCCTTGATCTTCAATACCGCTTCGATTTCGTCGAGCAGTTCGATCGGGTCGCGAATGTCGCGGTCGAGCTTGTTGATGAAGCTGACGATGGGCGTGTCGCGCAGGCGGCACACGTCCATCAGGGCAATGGTACGTGGCTCAACGCCCTTGCCGCCGTCGAGCACCATCAGCGCGCTGTCCACTGCAGTCAGGGTGCGGTAGGTGTCTTCGGAGAAGTCTTCGTGGCCGGGGGTGTCGAGCAGGTTGATCATGTGCTCGCGGTAGGGGAACTGCATCACCGAGGTGGTGATGGAGATGCCGCGCTGCTTCTCCATTTCCATCCAGTCGGAGGTCGCATGGCGGTCGGACTTGCGCGACTTCACCGTACCGGCCACGGCAATTGCCTTACCCATCAGCAGGAGCTTTTCGGTAATCGTGGTTTTACCGGCGTCGGGGTGGGAAATGATCGCGAATGTGCGGCGTTTGCCGACTTCGATGGCCTGGGTGTGGGTGGTCATGGGTGCGTGCCTGGCTGGAAACGGTTGCGGGTGCGTGGCCTTGGCCGGGCGCCCGGAAAAGCGCGCGATTATAGCGGGAAACGTCAGCGCAATCAGGCCCGGTAGTCCGACGCTGCGGCCGATGGTCCCAAGGTGCGCCACTGAGACTTGCCCTCCCTGTGCCGACGCGCTGCTGGTGGGAACCGCGGGGCCTGTCTTCTGTCTGTCAGATTAGAGGTTGATGCTGATGTCTCCGCTCCCGCTGGCATGCGGCCTGGCAGCCTGTTTTGTGCAGCATTCCGGACGTTTTGTTGAGGATTAAAAACAGTCAATCAGGCAGGCGACAACCGGGTGCAAAACAGCGGCAATTTTTGATTGATCTCAGGCCCCCATGGTCCTAAAGTTCGCGCCCGAACGCTCATGCTGGAAACGATCCATCCGGCTCAAGTACTGACGACGAGAGGTTGCCCGCAGGGGTAATCATCGGCGACATGCCTTGGGAAGTAGGCGAACCAAAGTGGGGAAACGGATTAGGCGTTCGCAGCTCTGTTACAGGAGCAATCCCTCGTTAGCACTATTAACTGTGCTTTACCCATTTGGAGTCCCTGCATGTCGATCAAGGTCGAAGACTACTACCCGCGCGAAACCTTCCAGAAGATGAAGGCGTTCGCCGACAAGCAAGAAACCCCGTTCGTGGTGATCGATACCGCGATCATTGCCCAGGCCTATGACGACCTGCGCGCCGGTTTTGAATTCGCCAAGGTGTATTACGCGGTCAAGGCCAACCCGGCTACCGAGATCATCGAGCTGCTGCGCGACAAGGGTTCGAGCTTCGACATCGCCTCGATCTACGAACTGGACAAGGTGCTGGCCACCGGTGTCGGTCCGGATCGCATCAGCTACGGCAACACCATCAAGAAGTCCAAGGACATTCGCTACTTCTACGAGAAGGGCGTACGTCTGTTCGCCACCGACTCGGAAGCCGACCTGCGCAACATTGCCAAGGCCGCACCGGGCGCGAAAGTCTATGTGCGCATCCTCACCGAAGGCTCGACCACGGCTGACTGGCCGCTGTCGCGCAAATTCGGCTGCCAGACCGACATGGCCATGGACCTGCTGATCCTCGCCCGTGACCTGGGCCTGGTGCCTTACGGCCTGTCCTTCCACGTTGGCTCGCAGCAGCGCGACATCTCGGTATGGGATGCGGCGATTGCCAAGGTCAAGGTGATCTTCGAGCGCCTGAAAGAAGAAGACGGCATCGAGCTCAAGCTGATCAACATGGGCGGTGGCTTCCCGGCCAACTACATCACCCGTACCAACAGCTTGGAAACCTACGCTGAGGAAATCATCCGCTTCCTCAAGGAAGACTTCGGCGACGACCTGCCGGAAATCATTCTGGAGCCGGGCCGTTCGCTGATCGCCAACGCCGGCATCCTGGTCAGCGAAGTGGTGCTGGTCGCGCGTAAATCGCGTACCGCCGTGGAGCGCTGGGTGTATGTCGATGTGGGCAAGTTCAGCGGCCTGATCGAAACCATGGACGAGTCGATCAAGTTCCCCATCTACACCGAGAAGAAAGGCGAGATGGAGGAGGTGGTAATCGCCGGGCCGACCTGTGACAGCGCCGACATCATGTACGAGAACTACAAGTATGGCCTGCCGCTGAACCTGGCCATCGGTGACCGCCTGTACTGGCTGTCCACTGGCGCCTACACCACCAGTTACAGTGCGGTTGAGTTCAATGGCTTCCCGCCGCTGAAGTCCTTCTACCTGTAAGGGTTTCGTCAGCGTCAAACAAACCCCGCCCATGGCGGGGTTTTTTATTGGGCCCTCTACTACGCAGGTTGCAGGTTGGTTCCAGGCTGAATGTAAAGAAATTGTAAAGAACGCCACTGCGTCTTGTTTGATAATCATTACCAAATAAAATCACGCCTCATTTTTAACGGGGAGTGATTCTTATGCATAACAAAGCCGCCGCATCTACCTTGCCGCAGCGCCGTCTGCTGGCCTCGGCCATTGGTTTTGCCATCGCTTCTTCGGCCGGTCTGAGCCTTGCAGATGAGCAGTCAGCCGGTACCCTGCAGCTGGATAAGGTGAGCATCGAAGGCAAGCAGGAGCAATCCTACAAGGTTGATCAGGCGTCCTCCCCGAAATACACGGCACCGCTGCTGGACACCCCGCAGACCGTTACCGTGGTGCCGGCCGAAGTGATCAAGGAGCAGAACGCCCTGAGCCTGCGCCAGGTGTTGTCCAACGTCTCCGGTATCACCTTCGGTGCCGGCGAGGGTGGCAACTACGGAGACAGCATCAACATCCGTGGTTTCAGCGCCACCAACAACCTGATGGTCGACGGTCTGCGCGACAGCGCCAACATGACTCGTTCCGACATGTTCAACCTGGAAATGGTTGAAGTGGTCAAAGGCCCGAGTTCGGTATATGCCGGTGCCGGCGCCACCGCCGGTTCGATCAACATGGTCAGCAAGACCCCGAGCCTGCGTGAGTCGAACAACCTGCAGGCTGGCCTGGGCACCGACGGTTACCACCGCCTGGCCGCCGACATCAACCAGCCGCTGGACGGCATCGAAGGCGCTGCCTTCCGCCTCAACCTGATGGCGCACGAGAACGATGTGGCCGGCCGCGAGCAGATCAACTACGAGCGCTGGGGTATCGCTCCGTCCGTGGCCTTCGGCCTGGGCACGCCGACCCGCCTGACCTTGAGCTACCTGCATCAGTCCGACGAGAACCTGCCGGAATACGGCCTGCCCGCCATCGCCGGCAAGGTGCTGGATGGCGTCGACCGTGACGACTACTTCGGCTTCCGTAACATCGACACCGAAGAGGTTGATGTCGACTCGTTCACCGCCAAGATCGAGCACGATTTCAATGACCTGCTCAGCCTGAACAGCATCACCCGTTACAGTGAGACCGATAACCGTACCGTGACCACGCGCAGCTATGTGGAGACGCTGGGCAACGGTCAGTACAAGTACCGCTCGGGCAGCGGCAATGGTCGCGATACCACCACCAAGCTGGCGATCAACCAGACCAACCTGGTGTGGAACTTTGCCACCGGCTTCATCGACCACTCGTTGGTTACCGGTGTCGAGGTTTCCCGCGAGACCGTCGACAAGACCAACTTCAGCAACAACCTGGATCTGGATCTGGTCTACGACCTGAACAACCCGCCCGGTTACTACAGTGGCCCACGCCACAGGACCGACAGGTCTTATCTGGATGCCGAGCTGACCGATCAGGCGCTGTATGTCTTCGACACCCTGGCTCTGAATGACCAGTGGGACCTGACTCTGGGCGCCCGCTGGGAGCGCTACGAGGGTGAGAATGACGAGAAGGATCTCGAAGACGATACGCGCACCAAGCTCGAATCCACCGACGAGATGCTCAGTGGTCGTATCGGCCTGGCTTATAAACCCGTAGAAAACGGCACCATCTACGTGGCCTGGGGTAACTCCTACAACCCGTCGGCACAAGCGCTCGCCACCACCGGTACCGGTCTGGATGAAGGCAACCAGAATCTCGATCCGGAAAAGAACGAGACCTGGGAGCTGGGCACCAAATGGGAACTGCTGGATCAGCGCCTGGCGCTCAACGCGGCGATTTTCCGTGTTGATAAAACCAATGGCCGCCTCGAGCTGGACGACGGCTCGTACGAGTTGCAGGGTGAGCAGCGTGTTGAAGGTTTCGAGCTGGGTGCCTCCGGCAAGATCACTGAAAAATGGCAGGCTTTCGCCTCTTACACCCAGCTGAGCAGCGAAGTGCTCAAGGCTGCGCCGGGCGAAGACCAGGTGCAGGAAGGCCAGGCTCTGGCCAACACCCCGCCGCGTTCCTTCAGCCTGTGGACCAGTTACCGGCTGCCGGCTGATTTCGAGATTGGTTACGGCGCGCAGTTCGTTGACGAGCGCAACGTGGCCGTTGCCACGCGTGATACACCGCCACAGGCCAGCCGCGCCAAGATCGATTCCTACTGGGTACATGGCGCCATGCTCGGCTACCAGGCCAGCAAGGAGCTGCACCTGCAGTTGAACGTCAACAACCTGTTCGACGAGGAATACTACGACCGCGTTCGCACCAATGCCGGTAGCGCCAGCAATACCGGTGGCCTGGTTCCCGGTGATGGTCGTTCGGCCGTGCTGAGTGCCAACTACTCGTTCTAACGTCTAGTCGTTCTACCCGGAGCCCCGCCTGTGCGGGGCTTTGGCTTATCAGGAGAAACGCCAGATGATGGTGCATATTCCCGGGGTGCTCAGCCCGGAACAGGTGGCCGAATGCCGCCAGTTGCTGCAGCAGGCGCAATGGATCGATGGCAAGGCCACTGCCGGCTTCCAGTCGGCCATGCGCAAAGACAACATGCAGTTGCCGCAGGACTCAGTGCAGGCCCGACAGATGGGCGAGCTGATCCTCCAGGCGCTCAGTCGCAATCCGCTATTCATCTCCGCAGCCTTGCCGAGCAAGGTGTTTCCGCCGCTGTTCAACTGCTATCAGGGCGGCCAGTCTTTTGGCCTGCATGTGGATAACGCGGTGCGCGAGGTGCCTGGAACTGGCGAGCGAATCCGCACGGATCTGTCCGCCACGCTGTTTTTCACCAGTCCGGACGAATACGACGGCGGCGAGTTGCTGGTCGAGGACACCTATGGTGCGCACAGCGTCAAGTTGCCCGCTGGCGACATGATCCTCTACCCCTCCACCAGCCTGCATCGGGTCAGCCCGGTGACTCGCGGGGCGCGAGTCTGCTCGTTCTTCTGGTTGCAGAGCATGGTCCGTGACGACGGCCAGCGCAGCCTGCTGTTCGACCTGGATTCGAGTATCCAGCAGCTCAATCGCGAGCTGGGCGCCGGACACTCCAGCAGCGTCCAGCTGACCGGGGTGTACCACAACCTGCTGCGGCGCTGGGCGGATGTCTGAGTCTCGACTGTGCTGAGTAAATAGTTGGTAAGCGATGCCATGTGCAATTGATTCTCAAATAAAATCGCCGCCCATTGGCTCTGGCTTTGGTTGTACAAGGTGTTCGTCGTGTTGAAGAAAATCCTCTTTCAGCTGCACTGGTTCTTCGGCATCACTGCCGGCCTGGTCCTGGCCCTGATGGGCGTAACCGGTGCGCTGTATGCCTTCGAGGGCGAGATCCTGCGCGCGCTCAATCCTGACGTGTTGCGTGTCGAGGTGCGTGCGACCGGACCGCTGGCGCCGGCCGCGCTGGTCGAGAAAATCGAGGTGGCGGCGGGCAAGACGGTCTCCGGCCTGTGGGTCGATACCCGCACTGACAGCGCCGCGCGGGTGTTCTTCACCCCGCCGCCGGGCGAGCGGCGCGGGCCGATGCGCTTCTTCGACCCCTACACCGGCGAGTTGCTCGGTGAACCGAGCGGCCAGGCGTTCTTCGGCCTGATGCTGCGGCTGCACCGCTTCCTCGCCATGGGTGACAGCGGCAAGCAGATCACCGCGGCCAGCACCCTGGCACTGGTGTTCTTCTGCCTCTCCGGGCTGTACCTGCGCTGGCCGCGCCAGGCGCTGAACTGGCGCACCTGGCTGACCCTCGACTGGGCGAAAAGGGGCCGTGCCTTCAACTGGGATCTGCACGCGGTGTTCGGTACCTGGGCGCTGTTGTTCTACCTCTGCGCCAGCCTGACCGGGCTGTACTGGTCCTATGACTGGTACCGCGATGGCCTGACCCGCCTGCTGTCCGACAGCCCGGCCGAACAGGGCGGCGGCAAACCGGGCGAGCGCCGTGGCGGGCGCGGCGAGGCGCCGTCCGGGCCGCCCCCAGTGGTCGATTACCAGGCCGTCTGGCACAGCGTGCAGCAGGCCGCCGGCCCGCACATGGCGGCCTGGAACCTGCGCCTGCCACCAGTGGCTGGCGAACCGGCGACGGTGTTCTATCTGCTGGAGGATGCCGCTCATCCGCGGGCACTGAACCAGCTACGCCTCGATCCGCTCACTGGCCAGGTCAAACAGCATGAACGTTATGCTGACAAGAGCTTCAAGGCGCAGCTGCTGGCCAGCGTCTATGCCCTGCATGTCGGCGAGTATTTCGGTTTGCCCGGGCGCATCCTGATGGCTGTTGCCAGTGGCCTGATGCCGTTGTTCTTCATCACCGGCTGGTTGCTCTACCTGGATCGACGGCGCAAGAAGCGCGCTACCCAGGCTGCACGCGGTGCGGTGGTGACCGAGGGCGGCCCGGAGAGCTGGTTGATCGGTTTTGCCAGTCAGAGTGGCCTGGCCGAACAACTGGCCTGGCGCACGGCCGGGCAGTTGCAGGCCGCGGGCCTGCCGGTGCAGGTACAGCCGCTGGGCCGGGTGGATCAACAGGCGCTGCAACAGGCCAGTCGCGCCTTGTTCGTGGTCAGCACCTTTGGCGATGGCGAGGCGCCGGACAATGCCCGGAGTTTCGAGCGCACACTGATCGGCAGCCAACTGGCCCTGGGCGAGCTGAGCTACGCCGTACTGGCCCTCGGTGATCGCCAATATCAACAGTTCTGTGGCTTTGCTCACCGTCTGCAGGCCTGGTTGAACCAGCAAGGTGCGCGCAGCCTGTTTGCCCCGGTGGAAGTGGACAACGCTGATCAGGCTGCTCTTGCCCGTTGGCAGCAACAGATTGGCGAGTTGACCGGCGTGGCTGTTCAGGCGAGTGTCGAACAGCCGTTCGGTGAATGGCGTCTACTGGCGCGTGAGTGCCTGAACCCTGGCAGTAGCGGCGCGCCAACCTTCCTGCTGCGCCTGCAGATTCCGGCGGGTGTGCACTGGCAGGCCGGTGACCTGCTCGAAGTGCTGCCGCGCAACGAGGCTGAGCTGGGCGCGCGCGACTATTCCATCGCCTCACTGCCGTGCGATGGCGCGCTGGAGCTGATCGTGCGCCTGGAACGGCGCAGCGACGGGAGCCTCGGTCTCGGCTCCGGCTGGTTGTGCGACGAAGCGCCGATCGACCAACTGCTACTAGCGCGGGTACGCAGGCACACCGGTTTCCATGCGCCGCAAGGTGACTGTCCGCTGTTGCTGATCGGCAACGGCAGCGGCCTGGCCGGTCTGCGCAGCTTGCTCAAGGAACGCATCGCGGCAGGCCTGCAGCGCAACTGGCTGCTGTTCGGCGAGCGCAACGCGGCTCGTGATTTTTACTGCCGCGACGAGCTTCAGGGCTGGTTGGCGCAGGGTGATCTGGCGCGTCTCGATCTGGCCTTCTCGCGTGACCAGGCGGCCAAGGTCTATGTGCAGGATCGTCTGCGCGAGGCGGCCGACGAGCTGCTGTGCTGGGTCGATGCAGGCGCCGCCATCTATGTGTGCGGCAGTCTGCAAGGCATGGCCGGCGGGGTCGATCAGGTGCTGCGCGAGGTGCTGGGGGATACTCGGGTCGAGCAGTTGCTGGAGAGTGGGCGCTATCGCCGCGACGTGTACTAGGCAGTAGCCCGGATTACATCCGGGCTACTGGTGTCGCCCCGGTTGCCGCTCTAAGCTTGCCGGCATGAACAGAATTCTCCTCAATTGCGACATGGGTGAAAGCTTCGGTGCCTGGCGCATGGGTGACGACGAACATGCCATGCCGCTGATCGATCAGGCCAACCTGGCCTGTGGCTTCCATGCTGGCGATCCGTTGATCATGCAGCGCAGTGTGGCCCTGGCGGTACGGCATCAGGTGAGTATTGGCGCACATCCGTCCTATCCCGACCTGCAAGGCTTCGGTCGTCGCCATCTGGCTTGCTCGGCAGAGGAAGTCACCGCCCTGGTGCTGTATCAGCTCGGTGCCCTGGATGCCTTCTGCCGCGCGGCGGGTACCCAGCTTGCCTACGTCAAACCGCACGGTGCGCTGTACAACGACCTGGTGCGCGACGATGCCCTGTTCGCGGCCGTGTTGCAGGCCTGCGCCAGCTTCCGTCCGGGTCTGCCGCTGATGGTCCTGGCTCTGGCCGACAACAACCGTGAGCGGCGCCTGGCAGAGACGGCCGGCGTGCCGCTGTTATTCGAAGCCTTCGCCGATCGTGCCTACCTGGCCGATGGCCAACTGGCGCCACGGCGCCTGGCTGGCGCGGTGCATCATGACGCCGAGCGCATCCTCGAACAGGCTCTGGCCATTGCTCGCGGCGAGCCATTTGCCGATATTGACGGCAAAGCGTTGCAACTGCGCGCCGACAGCCTCTGCGTGCATGGCGACAATGCCGAGTCGCTGGCCGTGCTGCGGCGTTTGCGGGCACAGCTGGACGCCGCATGATCCGTCTCGAACCGGCCGGTGCCGAAGCACTGCTGCTGGTGTTGGCGGAAGCGCCGGATGCGTTGTTGCCACAGCGCCTGGCCATGCTCGCCGAGGCGATCCGCGTCGAACTGGGTGACCTGCTGATTGATCTGGTGCCGGGCTGGACCAGCCTGCTGTTGCACTACGACCTGTGTCGCACCAATCATCTCGATCTCGCCGCCCGGCTGACGCCGCTTCTGGAACGCTGGCTGGCCGCGCCGCTGAGCGTGCAGCCTGGACGCCTGCATGAAATTCCGGTCTGGTATGCCGGTGCCGATCTGCCGGAGGTCGCTGCCGCCTGTGGCCTGAGCGTGGCCCAGGTGATCGAGCTGCACAGCAGTACCGAGTATCGGGTCGGTGCCATCGGCTTTGCCCCGGGGTTTGCCTACCTCGGCGAGCTGCACGAGTGCCTGAACCTGCCACGCCGGGCCACGCCGCGTATCTGCGTGCCAGCTGGCAGCCTGGCCATTGCCGAACGGCAAACGGCCGTCTATCCGCAGGCGTCACCGGGAGGTTGGCACCTGATCGGCTTGTGTCCTGGTGTGTTTTTCGATGTTGACCGCCTACCGCCGTGCCCGTTGGTGCTGGGTGATCGGGTGCGTTTTCTACCTATCGACGAAGCTGCTTTTCGGGCTGCGGGCGGCCGCTCATGAGTGGCCTGCGGGTACTCAAACCGGGGCCGCTGAGTCTGCTGCAGGATGCAGGGCGGCAAGGCTGGCAGCATCTTGGCGTCTCGCCGAGTGGGCCGCTGGATGGGCATGCGGCGGCCTGGGCCAATTACCTGCTGGGCAATGCATGGGGGACCCCGCTGTTGGAGATTGCCCTCGGTGATGTGGAGCTGCGCAGCGAGGTCGACACCTGGCTGGCGCTGACCGGCGCGGAGCTGCCGGCCAGCATCGACGGGCGCGCGCTGCCCACGTGGTCGCGTTTTCCGCTGCGCGCCGGGCAGTGCCTGCGCCTGGGCTTTGCCCGCAGTGGCCAGCGTGCCTACCTGGCGGCCGTCGGTGGTTTTCGTGCGGCGGCGGTGCTGGGCAGCGTCAGCACGCAGGTTCGTGAAGGCCTCGGTGGTCTGGATCAGCAAGGCGGCAAACTGCTGGCCGGTGATCTGCTGGCCTGTACAGCTGCAGATTTGCCCGGTGCGGCGAGTGTGCCCTGGCTGTACCAGCCCAACTATCGGCGGACACCGTTGCTACGGGTGATCACCGGGGGCGATGCAGTGGAGTTTGCCGAGGATCAGTTGCAGGCGTTCTTCGAGCAGAGCTGGCAGCTCAGTGCGCAATCCGACCGCATGGGCGCGCGTCTGCAGGGCGTGGCGTTGCAGGCACCCTCACGGCAGTGGTCGCTGGGGGTCAGTCGTGGCGCCATCCAGGTACCGGCGGATGGTCAACCGATCATTCTGCAGGCGGATCATCAGACCATGGGCGGCTATCCCATCCTGGGGTGGCTGCACCCCCTTGATCTCTGGCGTCTGGCTCAGAGTCCGGTCCGGCAAGCCTTGCGCTTCACGCCGGTGAGCATCAGTGATACGCAGGCGGAGCTGCGCGAGCTTTACCGATTCTTTGGACGTTGAGCGGTGTCTTTCACGAGTGTTGCGTTATTTGCGCGTCGTCCGTACTCCGGGCAAAAAAGCGAAGGCGCCCTAGAGGCGCCTTCAGCCGGTTGAGGTATGCATACATCACTGATTGCCAGCCTCTGGTTGCGGGAGGTGCAGTTCTCAGCTGATGCGAGCGGCTGCGCTGCGTTCTGCACCATCGGCTGCGATGCGATTGATGCCGGTACGGTCGGCACCATCGGCTGCGATGCGATTGATGCCGGTACGGTCGGCACCATCGGCAGCGATGCGGTTGTTGCTGGTACGGTCAGCGCCATCTGCGGCAATGCGGTTGATGCCGGTGCGGTCGGCACCATCTGCAGCGATGCGGTTGTTGCCGGTACGGTCAGCGCCATCTGCGGCGATGTGGTTGATGCCGGTGCGGTCGGCACCATCGGCAGCGATGCGGTTGTTGCCGGTACGGTCGGCACCATCGGCAGCGATGCGGTTGTTGCCGGTACGGTCAGCGCCATCTGCGGCGATGTGGTTGATGCCGGTGCGGTCGGCACCATCGGCAGCGATGCGGTTGTTGCCAGCGCGGTCAGCACCATCGGCAGCGAAGCTGAAGGCGCTGATGCTGAGGCTAGAAAGGAACAGGGCGGCGAGAATTTGCTTTTTCATTTTAGGGCTCCGTTTTCGGGCTGGAAAGTGGCTACGGAGCCCATGTTACGGATTAGAATTTGCTAGAGAACTTGATGCGGCCGATGGTCGTTATCGATCCGCGTGATAGTGCGCAAGGGCCTCTCTGGGTAAGGGCTCATGGCCATATTGACGTTTCCTCAGGCAATCTGATGGTGCGCATATGGGCACGCTTGCAACGACTATTTCGTTTTTCTCCGGGCCGGGCGGCGTTGCTGACGAGTGTATGGATTTTATCCGCACAGTTACTGTGGTATTGCTTGTGTCAGAGGGTTACATGGCCGGCGCAATATTGGCCAGGTTTGCGTATGAGCTAATTTCAGCGCCCCCTGAACTGCTTCAATAAAGGAATGGACAGCGGTGCCATGCACCGGCAGTAAGAGTTCATACGCAATCGGTAATGGAGTTTCGATGACGTTCCGCATGCTGTTCTGCTTGTTGAGCACCCTGGTTTGTGGGGTTTGGCCTGTGGTTGTCGTTCAGGCCGAGCCCGGTATCAGTGCGCAGGAGGTGCGGGTGGGCATGGTCAATGCTCAGAGCGGCCCTGCGGCTGGTCTGGGTGTAGGCATGAAAGCCGGCGCACAGGCTTATTTCACTAGGGTCAATGCGACTGGCGGTATCAATGGCCGGCGCATTGTTCTGGTTAGCCGGGACGATGGCTACGAGCCGGCGAGGACAGCGGCCATGACCCGTGAGTTGATCGAGTCAGGCGATGTCTTTGCACTGCTCGGTTATGTCGGCACCCCCACCTCAAGAGCGGCCATGCCCATCGCCTTGCAGGCCGAGGTGCCCTACCTGTTTCCCTTTACCGGGGCGGAAGTGTTGCGTACGCCGGTACACCGATGGGTATTCAATGTGCGCGGGTCCTACTTCGACGAAACCGAGGAAATGGTCGAGCGCATGAGCGGTGATCTTGGGGTCAAGAGTGTCGCGCTGCTGATGCAGGACGACTCCTTCGGGGAGACGGTCAAAAGCGGGCTGATGGGCGCTCTGCATAAGCGCAGCATGCAGATCCAGGCCGAGGCGCGGATTCAGCGTAACTCCCTGGAGGTTGCCGCGGCTGTCGAGTCCCTGCGCCGGGCTGAGCCTGACGCTATTTTCTTTGTCGGGACCTACAAGCAGCTGGCTGCGTCCATCAAGCAAGCCAAGGCGTTGGGGATCAAGGCACGCTTTTTCACCGTGTCATTTATCGGTACCGAGGACTTCATCGCCGCAGCGGGCGCCGATGCTGATGGGGTGTTTATCAGCCAGGTCATGCCCTCACCGCACGATGCCTCAAAGGCCCTGATCAGGGATTATCGCGCGGACATTGCCCCCGCCGCTCTTGGCTACACCTCGCTGGAGGGCTATGTCGGCGCAGCCGTGTTCGTCGAGGCCCTGCGCCTGGTCGGCAACGAGCCGACACGGGAGAACCTGATCAACGCCCTGGAGTTCCTCCGTACGGACGTCGGTGGCTTCAAGGTCGAGTTCTCACCGACCGATCATCAGGGCTCCGATAGAGTTTTTCTGACCCGTATCCAGGGTGGCAAGGCCATGCCGGTCGAGCGTAGTCACTAGCCTGACGTCGGGTCGGGCGGCCAATCGACCACTCTGCCCGGTGGCTCAGCTGTTGATGACTTCCGCGTGGTGACAGGCCACCTGCCGTGCATCAAGCAGGCGTAATGGCGGCACTTCCTGCTGGCAGCGCTCATTGGCGTGTGGACAGCGCTGGTGGAAGGCGCAGCCGGACGGTGGTGCGAGCGGGTTGGGTAGTTCGCCGGCAATCTTGATCTTCGGTTTGGCCGGATCCGGGTGCAGGGTTGGTGTGGCTGAGAGCAGGGCCTTGGTATAGGGGTGCAGCGGCCTCGAATAAATCAGCCCGGCTGGGCCCATTTCCACCGGACGGCCGAGGTACATCACCAGCACGTCATTGGCGACATGGCGCACCACCGAGAGGTTGTGCGAGATAAACACGTAGCCAGTGTTGAACTGCTCCTGCAGGTCCATGAACAGGTTGAGTACCTGGGCCTGGATCGACACGTCCAGCGCCGAGGTCGGCTCATCCGCCACCAGCACCTTGGGCGTCAGCATCATCGCCCGGGCCAGGGCGATGCGCTGGCGCTGGCCGCCGGAGAACATATGCGGATAGCGCTGGTAATGCTCTGGGCGCAGGCCCACCTGCTGCATCATCGCCTGCACGCGTTCGCGCCGTTCAGCACGCGACAGCTGGGTGTTGATCAGCAGCGGTTCGGCCAGTTGGTCGCCGATCTTCTGTCGTGGATTGAGCGAGGCGTAGGGGTTCTGGAACACCATCTGCACGTCGCGGCGCAGTTGCTTGCGCTGCGCCTTATCGGCCCCGGTGACTTCCTGGCCGGCGATCTGCAGGCTACCCGAGCTGGGGTCCTCGATCAGCGTCAGGGCGCGGGCCAGGGTCGATTTGCCGCAGCCGGACTCGCCGACCACTGCCAGGGTCTGGCCGGCCTGCAATTCGAAGGACACGCCGTTGAGTGCGCGCACCAGAGCATTGGGTTTGAACAGGCCGCGCGAGATTGCGTAGTGGCGGGTGAGTTCACGAGCCGTCAGGACAGCGCTCATCAGGCCACCTCCGCAGTCAGATTGAGGGGGTAAAAACAGCGCACCGCACCGCGCGCGTGCGGCTCCAGTGCCGGGCGTTGTTCGCTGCAGTGTGGCTGGGCGTAGGGGCAGCGTGGCGACAGCAGACAACCTCGCGGACGGTCGTAGCGACCGGGGACGATGCCAGGCAGGGTGGCCAGGCGCCGTTCGCCCTGGCTGTGCTCGGGAATCGCCTTGAGCAGGGCCTCGGTATAGGGATGGGTCGGGGCATCGAACAGCGCCGGCACGCTGCCGACTTCCACGGCCTGGCCGGCGTACATCACGCACACGCGCTGGGCGGTTTCGGCGACCACGGCCAGGTCGTGGGTGATCAGCACCAGGCCCATGCCTTCGTCGCGCTGCAGATCGAGGAGCAGATCCATGATCTGCGCCTGGATGGTCACGTCCAGTGCCGTGGTTGGCTCATCGGCGATCAGCAGCTTGGGTTCGGCGGCGATGGCCATGGCAATCGCCACGCGCTGGCTCATGCCCCCCGAGAGCTGATGCGGGTAGGCGTCCAGGCGGCTGGCGGCACCGGGTATTTCCACCCGCTCCAACAGCTGCAGGGCTCGCGCGCGGGCGGCCTTGCCCTTGAGGCCGAGGTGCTGGCGCAGCACTTCCTCGATCTGGAAACCGACCGTGTAGCTGGGGTTGAGCGCGGTCATCGGGTCCTGGAAGACCATCGCCAGGTCCTTGCCAACCACGCTGCGACGCTGCCGGCCTTTGAGCGTGAGCATGTCGTGGCCGTCGAAGCGCAGGCTGTCGGCGCGGACGATGCCGGGTGCGTCGATCAGGCCCATCAGCGCCATCATGGTTACCGACTTGCCGGAACCGGACTCGCCGACGATGGCCAGCACCTCGCCCTTGTCAACGGCCAGGTTGAGGCCATCGACCACCGGCACGGCGCTGGTATCGCCGAAGCGCACGGACAGATTGCGGATTTCCAGCAGGCTCATAGGGGACTCCCGATACGTGCGGACTGCTCCCTCTCCCATTTATGGGAGAGGGCTGGGGAGAGGGTGGAGTGGGCCGATGCACCCTCTCCCCCGGCCCCTCTCCCATAAATGGGAGAGGGGAGAAAGCCCATCCGGGCTACTTGATTGGTCATGGCAGGCTCCTTACTGCGCATTCTTCAGTTTCGGGTCGAGCGCATCGCGCAGCCCGTCGCCCATCAGGTTGATGGCCAGCACGCTGAGCAGGATGGTCAGACCCGGCAGGGAGACCACCCACCAGGCGCGTTCGATGTAGTCGCGCGCCGAGGCCAGCATGGTGCCCCACTCAGGCGTCGGCGGTTGTACGCCGAGGCCGAGAAAGCCCAGGGCCGCAGCATCGAGAATCGCCGAGGAGAAGCTCAGGGTGGCCTGCACGATCAGCGGCGCCATGCAGTTGGGCAGCACGGTGATAAACATCAGGCGCCACAACCCGGCACCGGCCAGCTTGGCGGCGGTGACGTAGTCGCGGTTCAGTTCGCCCATGACGGCGGCGCGGGTCAGGCGCACATAGGACGGCAGTGAGACCACGGCAATCGCAATCACCGTGTTGAGCAGGCCAGGGCCGAGGATGGCGACGATGGCCACTGCCAGCAGCAGCGAGGGCAGGGCCAGCATGATGTCCATCAGGCGCATGATCGAGGGACCGAGCAGGCGCGGGAAGAAACCGGCGAACAGGCCCATGAGAATGCCGGGAATCAGCGACAGCAGCACCGAGGCCAGGCCAATCAGCAGCGACAGGCGCGCGCCATGGATCAGCCGTGAGAGCAGGTCGCGGCCCAGCTCGTCGGTGCCGAGCAGGAAGCGCAGTTGCCCACCCTCCAGCCAGGCCGGCGGGGTGAGCAGGGCGTCGCGGAACTGCTCGCTGGGAGCATGCGGCGCGACCCAGGGGGCGAAGAGCGCGCAGAACACGATGACCAGCATAAACAGCAGACCGGCGACGGCGCCCTTGTTGTGGGCGAAGGCCTGCCAGAACTCCTTGAGTGGTGAGGGATAAAGCAGGGCCTGGTCGAGTGGCGGCGAGGTGCTCATCACGGGCGCGCCCCTCCACTGTATCGATCGCGGCTGCAAGGTAGGGTGGATGGCGCTTCATCCATCCACCATTTCGTCACCCAGCCGGTGGATGAGAAAGACGTCATCCACCCTACGGATTTGATCGAATGTTTGTTCATGCTAAGCCCCTTAGCGCTGATGGCGAATGCGTGGATTAACCAGGCCATAGAGGATGTCCACGACAAAGTTGACCAGGATCACCAGGCAGGCGATCAGCAGGATGCCGTTCTGCACCACCGGGTAGTCGCGGGCACTGATGGCTTCGATCAGCCATTTGCCGATGCCCGGCCAGGAGAAGATGGTTTCGGTCAGCACCGCGCCGGCGAGCAGGGCGCCGACTTGCAGGCCGAATACGGTGAGCACCGGGATCAGCGCATTGCGCAGGCCATGCACGAACACCACGCGCGCCGGGCTCAGGCCTTTGGCGCGAGCGGTGCGCACGTAGTCCTCGCGCAGGACTTCGAGCATCGCCGAGCGGGTCATCCGCGCGATCACTGCCAGGGGAATGGTGCCGAGCACGATGGCAGGCAGGATCAGGTGGCGGAGGGCGTCGACAAAGGCGCCTTGTTCTTTGCTGAGGAGCGTATCGATCAGCATAAAACCGGTGACCGGCTCGATGTCGTAGAGCAGGTCGATGCGCCCCGATACCGGGGTCCAGCCCAGGTACACGGAGAAGAACATGATCAGCAGCAGGCCCCACCAGAAGATCGGCATCGAGTAGCCGGCCAGAGAAATGCCCATCACCCCATGGTCGAACAGCGAGCCACGCTTGAGGGCGGCGATCACTCCAGCGATCAGGCCGAGGCTGCCGGCGAACAGCAGGGCGGCCAGAGACAGCTCCAGGGTGGCCGGGAACAGGGTGAGGAACTCATCCCACACGCCTTCGCGGGTGCGCAACGACTGGCCCAGATCACCCTGGGCCAGCTGGCTGATGTAGTCCAGGTACTGCGCCGGCAGCGGCTTGTCCAGGCCCAGGCGGTGCATGGCTTCGGCGTGCATCTGCGGGTCAACCCGGCGCTCGCCCATCATCACTTCCACCGGGTCGCCGGGGATCAGGCGAATTAGCGCGAAGGTCAGCAGGGTGACGCCAAAAAAGGTGGGGATCAGCAGCCCCAGGCGTCTGGCTATGAAGGACAGCATTGCGTTGGGGTACTCCGCATCATCAGGGGTTGCCCTTGTG
The DNA here is from genome assembly GCA_964518735.1 of uncultured Pseudomonas sp. Lineage (GTDB taxonomy): Bacteria > Pseudomonadota > Gammaproteobacteria > Pseudomonadales > Pseudomonadaceae > Aquipseudomonas. The sequence goes on along the minus strand of CAZFKQ010000016.1, from coordinate 5,255 downwards.
GGGCAGGGATTATGGCCAGGCTCATGTTCTGTAGGAACGGACTCGGGGCGCGAAGCGCTTGCGCCGTCGCATCGGCGGTAGTAGCTGCACTGTACTGGACACTATCGTTGACTGTGCGGCACATCACCCGGGGCTGGTTGGTGCTGGCGGAGAGGGGGCGGCAGAGCACGAGTGACTGCAGATCTCGGCGCATCGGTTTTCCTTGGTGCGGCGATTATCGGTTGAGCCGGTAGCCCGGATGAAATCCGGGGGTTTTCTGGCTGATCTGCCCCGGATTGCATCCGGGCTACCTGGCTGCAGAATGAGTCCGGGCGGCGCGAGGCCGCCCGGTGACCGGCTTACTTGCCGATGCCTACGCCGTAGAACGAGTTGAGCGCGAACGGACTGATCTTGAAGTCCTGCACGTTCTTGCGCATCGGCTGGTACACGGTGGAGTGGGCGATCGGGGTGATCGGCACCTGGGCCTTGAGGATGTGCTGGGCCTGTTTGTACAGCGCGGTGCGCTCGGCCACATCGGTGGTGCGCTTGGCCGCCTGAACCAGCTTGTCATAGGCGGCGTCGCACCATTTGGAGAAGTTGTTGCCGTCTACTGCATCGCAGCCGTACAGGGTGCCCAGCCAGTTGTCCGGGTCACCGTTGTCGCCACTCCAGCCGATCAGCATGGCGTCATGTTCGCCGGCCTTGGAGCGCTTGAGGTATTCGCCCCATTCGTAGCTGACGATCTTCGCCTTGATCCCGACCTTGGCCCAGTCGGCCTGGAGCATTTCAGCCATCAGCTTGGCATTGGGGTTGTACGGGCGCTGCACGGGCATGGCCCACAGGGTGATCTCGGTGCCTTCGGCAACCCCCGCGGCCTTGAGCAGGGCCTTGGCTTTCTCCGGGTCGAAGGCCGGGTCCTTGACGGTCTCGTCGTAGGACCACTGGGTCGGCGGCATGCCGTTCACCGCCAGCTGGCCGGCACCCTGGTAGACGGCGTCGATGATCGCCTGCTTGTTCACTGCCATGTCCAGCGCCTGGCGCACTTCGAGCTGGTCGAACGGCTTGTGGGTGACGTTGTAGGCGATGTAGCCGAGGTTGAAGCCGGCCTGCTCGGGCATGGCCAGGTTCGGGTCCTGCTTCAGCGACTCAAGGTCGGCTGGGCGCGGGAACAGGGTGATCTGGCACTCGCCGGCCTTGAGCTTCTGCATGCGCACCGAGGCGTCGGTGTTGATGGCGAAGATCAGGTTGTCGATCTTCACGTCTTCCGGCAGCCAGTAGTCCTTATTGCCGGTAAAGCGGATCTGCGCGTCCTTCTGGTAGCGCTTGAACACGAACGGACCGGTGCCGATTGGCTTCTGGTTGATGTCGGCAGCCTTGTCGGCCTTGAGCAACTGCTCGGCGTACTCGGCGGACTGGATCGAGGCAAAGCTCATCGCCAGGTTCTGGATAAACGCCGCGTCGACGTTGTTCAGGGTGAACTTGACCGTCATGTCGTCGAGCTTTTCCAGCTTGGCGATATTGGTGTCCATGCCCATGTCGGTGAAGTAGGGGAATTCGCTGGGGTAGGCTTTGCGGAACGGATGCTCCTTGTCGAGCATGCGCTGGAAGGTGAACAGCACATCGTCAGCGTTGAAGGTTCGGCTCGGGGTGAAGTACTCAGTGCTATGGAACTTCACGCCGGGACGCAGGTGAAAGGTGTAACTGAGGCCGTCTGCGGCGATGTCCCACTTTTCTGCCAGGCCGGGGACTACGGCGGTGCCGCCACGTTCGAACTGGGTCAGGCGGTTGAACATGGTTTCTGCGGCAGCATCGAAGTCGGTGCCGGTGGTGTACTGACCGGGATCGAAACCGGCGGGGCTGCCTTCGGAGCAGAACACCAGGTTGCTGGCGGCGCTGGCGAAAGGCGCGCTGGCGATCAGCCCAGCGGCAAGAAGAGTCTGGATGACGGCGTTTTTACGCATGTTGACCTCAGGTTTTGTGGTTGTTGTCATCGTGAGGGGTACCTTGTGGGTACCTTGCGCGAAACTATGCACGGCATATGCCGGGCAACAACGTTAAGCCGAGATCAGTGTAGAAGACGGGGGGAAGCTGTAAGTCGGTGTCGCATTTGTACAAATCGGGCGGTGGTTGCCCTGGCTGGCCGCTACCCACGGAGTCACCGCAGGTAACGGTTCATGCACAGATTGAGAGCCTGCTTGGGGTCTTTTGAGCTAGTGCCAGGCAAGGCCGTGGCAGGGCCGACGATCAAGAGATCGCAGAATATCCTTCTGACTTTTTGGTATCGCTATAGCAGTGTGTAGGGCCGGTACGGTGGGCTTTTGCCCCCTCTCCCACAAGTGGGAGAGGGGCGTGATCGAGATACTAAACAGGTGCTCAGGGCATCTGCACTTCGATGATCCCGTCTGCCGCCATGCTCACCTTGCTGCTACCCGCCTCGATCTGCGGTGCTGCGGCGCTCTTGCTGAAACTGCCGCTGTCCATGGCCATGGCGCGCATCGGCATTACCGGCTGGAAGCCGCCGCTGTTGAGGTTCAGGCTGACCAGCTTGTAGCCCTTGCCGCCCACCGCTTCGGTAGCCAGCTGAGCGCGGGCTTTGAAGGCGGCGACGGCTTCCTTGATCAGCGCATCTTCGCTCTGCTGGCGGGTTTCGTCGGCCACGGCGAAATTCATCTCGGCCATTTTCAACTCGCCAAGCAGGTCGGCACTGAGCTGCGCCAGGCTGGCGAAATCAGCGCTTTCCAGGCGCACTTCGGCGCGCTCGCGCCAGGCGCTGATCTTCTTGCCTTCATCCTCGTACACCGGGTAGCTGTTGCGATTGCCCAGGCTGACCTTGACGCCCTTGACCTGGCGCGCCTGTTCGATTGCCTTGTTCAGGGTGGCGGTCATGGCGGCGGCCAGTTTGCCCGGGTCCTTGTCCTGCGCCTCGCTGTAGAGGGTCACATACATACGGTCGTGGGCCACCTCCTGGCCGACTTCGGCGCGCAGGGCGACCTGGTTGTAGCGGGCCTCCTCAGCCAGGCTCGACAGGCTGGTCAGGGAAATCACACCGAATACGACGGCAGCGGCGAGGCGATTTAGAGCGTGCATGGGAACTCCTTGCGGGTAATTGTCCTAGTGGTAGACGGTTCTATCTGACTGTTCGGGTTAGTTCCGGTTCTCTATTTTTTTCGCCTGGCGGGCTGCGGCGAGTTGCCGCAGGCAGGCGGCCGGTACAGGCCTCTGGTTATACTCGCCGCAGTCCGCCGGAGCCACCATGTACGCACCCGTTCAACTGCTCTCTGCCAGCCGCCAGAATCTCTGGCGCCTGACCCTGATCCGCATGCTGGTGCTGGCCGCCCAGGCCGGCTCGGTGGGCATCGCCTACCTGTCCGACCTGCTGCCGCTGCCCTGGTTGCCGCTGAGCATCGTGCTCGGTATTTCCCTTAGCCTGTGCCTGCTTACTGCCCTGCGCCTGCGCGGCCCGTGGCCGGTCACTGAACTGGAATACGCCGCCCAGCTGGCCTGCGACCTGGTCGTGCACAGCCTGCTGCTGTATTTCTCCGGCGGCTCGACCAACCCCTTCGTCTCCTATTACCTGGTGCCGCTGACCATTGCTGCGGCGACCCTGCCGTGGTTCTACTCCATGGTGCTCAGTGGCCTGGCCCTGAGCGGCTACACCGCGCTGCTGATCTGGTACCACCCGTTGCACCTTAATAATGTGCAGCACGAGGCCATGCTCATCAGCCTGCACCTGTTCGGCATGTGGATGAACTTTGCCCTGTCGGCAGCCTTTATCACCTTCTTCGTGGTCAAGATGGCCGGTGCCCTGCGCCGCCAGGATGAGCTGCAGGCGCTGCGGCGCGAGGAGGGCATGCGCGACCAGCAGCTGCTTGCCGTGGCCACCCAGGCTGCCGGTGCGGCGCACGAGCTGGGTACGCCGCTGGCGACCATGAGTGTGCTGCTCAAGGAACTGCGCCAGGAGTACCGCGACAAGCCGGCCCTGCAGGATGACCTGGCCCTGCTGCAGGAACAGGTCAAGTTGTGCAAGGAAACCCTGCAGCACCTGGTGCGCGCCGCCGAGGCCGACCGCCGCCAGGCGGTGTTCGAGCAGACCGCCGTGCAGTGGCTGGAGACCACCCTCAACCGCTGGCACCTGATGCGTCCTGAAGCCACCTACCGCTTCCAGCCCTTGGGCCGTGGCGCGCTGCCACGCCTGTCGCCACCGGCCGACCTGACCCAGGCGCTGCTCAACCTGCTCAATAACGCCGCCGATGCCTGTCCGGACAAGCTGGATATCCGCCTCGACTGGGATCACCAGTGGGTCGTGCTGAGCATCCGCGATCACGGTGTCGGTGTGCCGCTGGCCATCGCCGAGCAGATCGGCAAACCTTTCTTTACCACCAAGGGCAAGGGTTTCGGCCTCGGCCTGTTCCTTAGCCAGGCCAGCGTGACGCGGGCCGGCGGGTCGGTCAAACTCTACAACCATGAAGATGGCGGTACGCTGACGGAATTGCGTCTGCCCAGACTGGCCCCCGGAGATGAACATGAGTGACGAGCAACTGATCGACGGCGAAGAGCAGCCGCACCTGCTGCTGGTAGACGACGACGCCACTTTCACCCGCGTCATGGCGCGGGCCATGGACCGTCGCGGCCTGCGCGTCAGCGTGGCCAACTCGGCCGAGGAGGGCCTGACCCTGGCCAAGGAAGACCTGCCTGACTACGCCGTGGTCGACCTGAAGATGGAGGGCGACTCCGGCCTGGTACTGCTGCCCAAGCTGCTGGAGCTGGACCCGGAAATGCGTGTGGTGATCCTCACCGGCTATTCCAGCATCGCTACCGCCGTGGAGGCGATCAAGCGCGGTGCCACCAACTACCTGTGCAAGCCGGCCGACGCCGACGACGTACTGACAGCGTTGCTGTCCAAGCATGCCGACCTGGACACCCTGGTACCGGAAAACCCGATGTCGGTGGACCGCCTGCAGTGGGAACACATCCAGCGTGTACTGGCCGAGCACGAGGGCAATATCTCCGCCACCGCCCGCGCCCTCGGCATGCACCGGCGCACCTTGCAGCGCAAGTTGCAGAAGCGCCCGGTACGGCGCTGAGGCGTTTTCGCCGGAATATGTAGGAGCCTGGGGGGCGCCTAGTCCTTGCTGGCGATCAGCGCTGCGCCCTGTGTGCCTGAATCGCCAGCAAGCTGGCTCCTACGGATTTCTGCCCGGCTGAAAGACTGGCGAAAGCCTTTTTCCTGTCCGCTCGGTTATCATTAGCGCCCTAAGCAGTTTCTCGGGGCTCGC
>CAZFKQ010000015.1:0-97644 GCA_964518735.1 uncultured Pseudomonas sp. | reverse complement strand
TGCCACCGGCCGCCACATCCCAGTAGCCGGGGTAGATGGCCTTGCTCAGGGTGCGACGGTGCACACACAGCTCACCGGCAGTATTGAACAGCAGAATGAAAGTGCCACGACCGATCAGCCCACGCTCACGCAGTTCGGCGCGCGGCAGGCTGCCGAGCAAGCGATCCTGCTCGTCGACCCAAGCGATGCGCTCAGCATCGGAGGCAGCGCGATGCGCCGCCTCCTGCGCGGAAATCGACACGCCTCAGCCTTGGGTCAGCAGCGTGCGCAGGTCGATGATGGCCGCATTGGCCCGCGAGATGTAGTTGGCCATCACCAGCGAGTGGTTGGCCAGCACGCCATAGCCGCTGCCGTTGAGGATCATCGGGCTCCACAACGGCTCCTGCGCGGCTTCCAGTTCGCGAATGATCTGCCGCACGCTGACGGTAGCGTTCTTCTTCGCCAGCACATCGGCGAAGTCCACCTCGATGGCACGCAGGATGTGCGACAGCGCCCAGGCCTGACCGCGAGCCTCGTAGAACACGTTGTCGATCTGCAGCCAGGGGGTCTTCACCTCCTCCTCGCTAAGCGGCACGGCTTCGCCTTCAGCCGGAGTCTTGTCGGACATATCGGTGTTCAGGCGGACCCGGCCGACGCTGGCAGACAGGCGCTGGGACAGCGAGCCAAGGCGGGTCGCAGTATCACCCAGCCAGTTGTTGAGGTTGTCGGCGCGGGCATAGAACTGCGCATTGGGCTGGCTCGGATCGGCCAGACGAACCAGGTAACGGTCCAGCGACTTGATGCCTTCGGCGTATTCAGCCTCGGAGGCTGGCAGCGCCCAACTCTTGTTGTCGAAGTTGAAGCGCGGCTCGGCCTTGGCCAGGTCCGGGTCTTCGGTGGATTGCGACTGCGAGCGGGCGAAATCCTTGCGCAGCGCACGGGACAGGTCACGCACCTGCACCAGCACGCCGTATTCCCAGGCCGGCATATTGTCCAGCCACAGGCCGGGCGGAGCGATATCGTTGGACAGATAACCGCCAGGTTTGTTGAGCAGCGTACCCGCCACCTGCTTGAGGGTTTCCACCGTGGTATAGCCCGCCACCAGCTTGCGCTGGGCCTGTTCGGCAGAGGCCTGGGCGTGCTGCTGCACCGGGAAAAGCTCAGGTTCCTGGCTCCAGTACCAGCCGACACCCAGCGCCGCCAGCAGATAAATCGCCAACAGACTACCCAGGGTACGGCTCAACCACAGGCCACCGAAATAACTGCGAACATCATCAACCGAGTCGTCAACGCTGCCGCGCAGATCCTCTGTGCGTTTCTTCCAATCCAGCATGGCCATATCCTTAAATCGTCTTTCTCGAATGACCAACCATTACCCAGACACGGCATTGGTGGCCCTGCACTATAAGTCAAGCCTAGAGGCAAACGCAGCGCTGTAGTGTCCGCCATGAACTAAAAGCGGACAAAACCGCCAAAGGATGGAAGGTTGACGCCAGATGATCGACGGTAATGGCACAACTCAACCCCAGTGGTAGCATGGGGCCATCATTCAGCCCAGCCAGGGCTCCGAGAAACTGCAGGCCATGATTGAGCAAGAAGACCCGAGCCGCGACCGCCTCAAGCAGCACTTTGCCAAACGCGTTATCCACCAGGCCCGCCAGGTCCTGGAAGTTTGGCAACGCCTGCAACAGGTCGAGTGGAATGCCGTCGACATGGCCGAACTGGTCGAGGCCAATCTTGGCCTGCTGCGCTACGCCGAACGTTTCGAACAGGCCGTGCATGTGCAACTGGCGGCCAGTATCGGCAACTGCCTGAGCGCCGTGGAAGCCAACCGGGGACGCCTCAACAGCCAGCTGATCACCGAGCTCAACCAATTGATGCAGCGCCTGTCGCGCACCGGCCTGCGCCATGGCGACCAGTTCGAACAGACCTTCCTGCCACCGCTGCGCAAACCGGTGTATTTGGCCCTGCAGGACTTTGCGCGTGCCGAGCGCCTGGCCCAGCAACTGGAGTTCTTCGGTCTAACCGCCCAAGCCCTGCCGAACGCCAACGCCTTCCGCGCAGCCATGGCCGAGCGCCACCCGGCTGCCATCCTCATGGAAGTTGACTTCGCCGGCCCCAGTCTCGGCCTGGAGTTGGCCAGCGAAGCCCAGCAAGGCCTGGAGCAGAAGTTGCCACTGCTGTTTTTCAGCCACAGCGAAACCGACACCCCGACCCGCCTCGCCGCCGTTCGTGCAGGTGGCCAGGAATTCTTCACCGGCACTCTGGATGCCTCCAGCCTGATTGAACGCATCGAGGTGCTCACCCACGTCTCCCAGTACGAGCCGTACAAGGTGCTGATCATCGATGACTCGCGGGCCCAGGCGACTCATACCGAGCGCGTACTGAACAGCGCCGGCATCGTTACCCGCACCCTGACCGAACCAATTCAGGCGATGGCCGAGCTGTCAGACTTCCAGCCCGACCTGATCATCCTCGACATGTACATGCCCGAGTGCAATGGCCCGGAGCTGGCCAAGGTGATCCGCCACAACGACCGTTATGTCAGCGTGCCAATCATCTTCCTGTCCGCCGAAGACGACCTGGACAAGCAGCTCGACGCCATGAGCGAAGGCGGCGACGACTTCCTGACCAAGCCGATCAAGCCACGTCACCTGATCGCCACCGTACGTAACCGCGCCAGCCGTGCGCGCAACCTCAAATCACGCATGGTGCGTGACAGTCTCACCGGGCTGTACAACCACACCCACACCCTGCAACTGCTCGAAGATGCACGTTTCCGCGCCCGCCGTGATGGCCAGCCGCTGTCCTTTGCGATGATCGATATCGACTATTTCAAGAAGGTCAACGACACCTTCGGCCACCCCATGGGCGACCGGGTGATCAAGAGCCTGGCACTGTTCCTCAAGCAACGCCTGCGCAAGACCGACCACATCGGCCGTTACGGCGGCGAAGAATTCGCCGTGGTGCTGCCGGACACCGACGCAGCTACTGCTGCCAGGGTGCTCGAGGAAATTCGCAAGCGCTTCTCCGAAATCGTCTACCCCGCGCAGCCACACGATCTGTCCTGCACCTTCAGTTGCGGCATCGCCGAGCTGCGCGGCGATCTGGACGGCAAAGAACTGTCCAAGCAGGCCGACGAGGCTTTGTATGTGGCCAAGCATGGCGGGCGTAACCGGGTGGAAATTCATCTGGCGTGAACCAGGCAAAGCGTGACGACTGTCACGCTGTCATAAAGTCGCAATCAAACCGCAATAACCTCGACAGTACCGAATCAGACTCCCGGTTGCTGCCGTCATGCGCCTCAAGTTGCTCACCAATCTGTCCACCGCCCTGCTGGTCACCGCCTGCCTGGCACTGGCCGCCACGCTCTGGTGGTCGGAACAGGCGCTGGAGCGCCCCTACCTGCTGATGCAGCGCTACCTCAATCTGTCGCAGCAGTTCCAGCATCAGGTCGCCGACAACATCCGCAGCTACCTGGGCAGCGGTGACGCCCTGCGCCACAGCGCCGCCAGCCAGGCCATCGGCGAACTGGAACAGAGCCTTGATGAGCTGCCCGGCGAGCTGGCCGAAGAACTGCGTCCGAGCCTGGCCGAACTCAGCCAGTTCACCGCCAACGACCTGCTCGCTGCCGGCAAGCTGGCCGGCGACCCGCAAGGCCTGCTGCTGCAAGCCGAACGCGAAATCAGCAGCGCCCTCGAACAGCTGGAAAAATATGCCAGGAACAGCACCGATAGCACTGCTGCCAGCTACCAGGCCCCCCTGTTCCAGGCCTCCCAGCACCTCAGCCGCCTGACCCACGCCCGTAGCAAACTGGTCAGCAGCGGGCGCAATGAACTGATCGCCGATGTCGAGCGTGAACTGGCCGCACTTGGCCAGCAGGCCAATACCCTCGACAACCTGCCTCTGCTCGGCGTGACCGCCAATGCTGAGGCCAACAGCAGCAGTTTCGGCGCCTTGCTCGGTCTGTCCGACAGCGATGGAGAGGAACAGGCCGAGGATCAGGGCATCGCCCTCAAACGCGACTTCGCCAGTCTGCTCAAGCGCTACCCGGCGGAGCTGGGGCGAACCCGCGAACTGATCGACAAGCGTAATCAGCTGGCACTCGACAGCAACGCCAGGATCGACGACCTGCAACAGGCGCTTGCTGCCCTGGAGCCTGCGGTACGCGCCGAACATGGACGCATCCAGGGCGAAGTACGGCTGATTCAGGGCCTGATGATCGGCCTGATCCTGCTGGTCGCCCTGACCCTTGATCGAATTCAGCGCCGCCTGAGTAATGTCCTCAGCCGCCTCGCACCCGCGCTCGGCACCTGGGCCGCCGGCGATTTCGCCAGCGATATCACACTCAACTCACAGACCCGCGAAATGCGCGATATCGAGGACTCGCTCAATCGTCTGCGCCACTACCTGGTCGAGCTGGTCGGCACCATTCACCACAACGCCGCCCAGGTCGCTGGCAGCAGCCGCACCCTGGCCGACCTCAGCCAGGGCCTGCACGGCGGTGCCGAACGCCAGCTGGCCGATACCGCACAGATCCGCGATGCCCTCGGCGATCTGGAGGGCACCATTGCCCAGGTCGCCGCTGACGCCAGCCAGGCCGCCGATGCCAGTCGTGCCGCCAGCCGCGCCGCAGAACAGGGCCAGCGAGTGATCGAACAGAGCCTCACCGGCCTGCATGCGCTGGTCGGCAAGGTGCAGGGCAATGCCCAATCCATCGAACAACTGGCCAGCGAAACCGCCACCATCGGCCAGGTACTTACGGTGATTCGCGGGGTGGCCGAACAGACCAACCTGCTAGCCCTCAACGCCGCCATTGAGGCCGCCCGCGCCGGTGAAATGGGCCGTGGCTTCGCTGTGGTAGCCGAGGAAGTCCGTGCCCTGGCCCAGCGCACCAGCGGTGCCACAGAGGAAATTCAGCAGTTGATCGCGCGATTGCAACAGGCCGCCCAGCAATCGCTGGCCGCCATGCGCGCCCAGGTCGAACACGCCGAAGCTACCGCCAGCCAAGCGGCCCAGGCCGATGGCGCACTGGATGAAGTGGTCGGTGCAATCCGCACCATCGCCAGCATGGCTGAACGCATCGCCGAAGCCACCGCCCAGCAGGGCGGCGCCGCCAGCGAAATCCGGGGCCACAGCGAACGCATCCACCGCCTCGGCGGCGACAACCTGGCGCGCATCGGCGAAGGTCGCCAACAGGGAGAACAGCTGCTGCAACTAGGCGGGCAACTCAATACGGCGGTGCAGGCGTTTCGCGTCGGTTAGGTGCTGTCTGCCGTGCACTCCTCAGGGTGACCAGGCAGGGAACCCAATCGATAAAAGCTAAAGCCTGCTGCCGTTTCATTCGCGATCCGGATGACTACGCCAGAGCGCGACCGGCGGTCACCTGGCAATATCCGCTGACACCCTGCGGCATGCGGCCTTATGGGGTCGTCCCGCTGACTTGGGTATGATGCTCGCTTAGCCCGTCGTGCGAGCCCGCCATGCGCCGTCTGTTGCCCCTCATTCTGTTCCTGCTGTTCAGCCTGCCGGCAAGCGCCGGCCTGTTCGACAAGTTGCCCGACGCCCCCTTGGGCGCTCCGCTGAACAACAGCGCCGACTTCCTGCCGGTAGGCGAAGCCTTCAGCCTGAGCCTGGTGGAGAGCTCGCCGAGCGCGGTGAAACTGCGCTTCGTCAACGCCGAGGGTTACTACCTCTATCGCCACGCCTTCAAGTTCCGCATCGAACCAAGCGACCTGGCCAAGGGCGAGGCTGTGATTCCCACCGGGCAGCCCAAGCACGATGAATATTTTGGCGATGTCGAGGTGTACTACGGCATCACCGATATCGAGCTGCCGCTGGACAACCCCATCGACCTGCCTTTCACCGTCCACGTCACCTACCAGGGCTGCGCGGACAAGGGCCTGTGCTACCCACCTGAAAACGCACGCTTGGAAGTCGGCACAGCCGCCAGTAACGCACCAACCAGCGCCAGCAGTGAGTCCGCCAGCACCGCCGCCCCGGCTCCGACCAGTGCGACCGGCTGGAGCTGGAAGGAACTGGCACTGTTCTTCCTTGGTGGACTGGGCCTGGCCTTCACCCCCTGCGTGCTGCCTATGCTGCCAATCCTCACAGGCGTTGTGCTGCGGGGCCAGCCGGGCGGCATGCGCAGCCTGGTGCTGTCGCTGGCCTATGTGCTGCCGATGGCGCTCAGCTTTGCCATCCTCGGCGCGCTGATGGGGCTGTTCGGCGCCGAACTCAACCTGCAGGCACGCCTGCAGTCGCCCTGGGTACTGGTCCCGTTCGCGATCTTCTTTGCCCTGTTCGCCGCCGCCAGCCTGGGCTTTCTTGAATTGCGCCTGCCACAGGCGATCGACGGCCCGTTGCAGCGCCTGAGCCAACGCCTGCACGGCGGCACCATCTTCAGCGCAGCCGCGCTCGGGGTGCTTTCCAGCCTGCTGGTCTCGCCCTGCGTATCGGCGCCGCTGGCCGGCGCCCTGCTGTATATCAGCGCCAGCGGCGACGCCCTTGGTGGCGGCCTGAAATTACTGGCCCTGGGGCTTGGCATGGGCACGCCACTGGTGCTGTTCGCCGTTGGCGGTGGCGCCCTGCTGCCCAAATCCGGCGCCTGGATGCTCGGCGTACGCAATGCCTTCGGCGCCTTGCTGTTGGCGGTGTCGATCTGGCTGCTGGAGCGCGTAGTCCCAGGCCAGGTCAGCCTGGCTCTGTGGGGCTTGCTGGCGGCCGGCATAGCCTTGTGGCTGGGCGTGCTGGAACTGACACCAAAGACTCACCACCAGAAGGTCGCGCAGGTGCTCGGCCTGCCCTTGCTGGTGTATGCAATCGTCGCCTGGGTTGGCGCCCTGCAGGGTCACAGCGACCCCCTGCGTCCGCTCGGCAGTGCCGGCGTCGTCGCTGCAGAAATACAGACACCGGTCAGCAACAGCTGGCAGACCATCAGCAGCCCGGCCGAACTGGACACAGCCCTGGCCGCGGCGAAAAACGCCGGCCAACCACTGTTGCTGGACTGGTACGCCGACTGGTGCATCAGCTGCAAGGTGATCGAGCGCGAAGTACTGACAGCACCCGAGGTGACCCGCCAGCTCGGCGCCTATCGCCTGATCCGCTTCGACATTACCGAAAGCCGCGCCGACCAGCGCGCCCTGCTCGACCGTTACCAATTGTTCGGCCCGCCAGCGATTCTGTTCTTCGCCGGTAATGGTGACGAATGGGCCGATTTGCGTGTCGTAGGAGAGATCAGCGCAGCCGACTTCGCCGAACGCCTGACTCGCGCCGGTAGCCGCCAATAGTAAGTACGTCATTTATCTGCCGCAAAAATCGGCCATCGTGATGGCTACTGCAGGCAACTGGACAGCCTGCAGCGCTTTCGGCATAGTCCCGGCCATTGGACAGAATAAGGATCAATTCATGGCCACCCTTCTGGTGCTGCACGGCCCCAATCTCAATCTGCTGGGCACTCGCGAGCCCGGCGTTTATGGCGCTACCACCCTGGCGCAGATCAATCAGGATCTCGAGCAACGCGCCCGCGCTGCCGGCCACCATCTGCTGTACCTGCAGAGCAACGCCGAATATGAGCTGATCGAGCGTATTCACGCGGCAAAAAGCGAAGGCGTCGACTTTATTCTGATAAATCCGGCTGCTTTCACCCATACCAGCGTCGCATTACGTGACGCGTTGCTGGCAGTGAGCATCCCATTCATCGAAGTGCACCTGTCCAACGTGCACAAACGTGAAGCCTTCCGCCATCACTCCTACTTTTCCGACGTAGCCGTTGGAGTGATCTGCGGCCTTGGCGCCAGCGGTTATCGGCTGGCCCTGGAGGCTGCCCTGGAACAATTAGAACGCCCCTGAAGACCTCACCTTGGGAGTTGCAAAGCTATGGATATCCGTAAAGTCAAAAAACTGATCGAGCTGCTGGAAGAGTCCGGTATCGACGAGCTGGAGATCCGCGAGGGCGAAGAGTCCGTGCGCATCAGCCGTCACAGCAAGCAGCCGGCCTTCATGCAACAACCGATGTACGCCCAGGCACCTGCACCCGTCGCCGCCCCGGCGGCCGCTGCGGCACCGGCGCCAGCAGCAACCGAAGCCGCCCCGGCGGCCGCCAAACTGAACGGCACCGTGGCTCGCTCGCCGATGGTCGGCACGTTCTACCGCGCCGCCTCGCCAACCTCCGGCAACTTCGTTGAAGTCGGCCAGAGCGTGAAGAAAGGCGACATCCTGTGCATCGTCGAAGCGATGAAAATGATGAACCACATCGAGGCCGAAGCCAGCGGCGTGATCGAATCCATCCTGGTCGATAACAACCAGCCGGTGGAATACGACCAACCCCTGTTCACCATCGTTTGATGCGCGGGGAGCCTGTGATGCAGAAGCTGGAAAAAGTCCTGATCGCCAACCGTGGCGAAATTGCCCTGCGTATCCTGCGCGCCTGCAAGGAGCTGGGCATCAAGACGGTGGCCGTGCACTCCACCGCCGACCGTGAGCTGATGCACCTGGGCCTGGCGGACGAGTCCGTCTGCATTGGTCCGGCATCCGGCGCGCAGTCGTACCTGAACATCCCGGCGATCATCAGCGCCGCCGAAGTCACCGGCGCCACCGCGATCCACCCGGGCTACGGTTTCCTTGCGGAAAACGCCGACTTCGCCGAACAGGTGGAGAAATCAGGCTTCGCCTTTATCGGCCCGAAAGCCGACACCATTCGCCTGATGGGCGACAAGGTGTGCGCCAAGGATGCCATGATCAAATCCGGCGTCCCCGTGGTCCCCGGCTCCGACGGCCCGCTGCCGGAAGACGAGGAAACCGCCCTGCGTATCGCTCGCGAAGTGGGTTATCCGGTGATAATCAAGGCCGCTGGCGGCGGCGGTGGTCGCGGCATGCGCGTGGTGCACAAGGAAGAAGACCTGATCAAGTCGGCCAAACTGACCCGCACCGAAGCCGGTGCCGCGTTCGGTAACCCGATGGTCTACCTGGAGAAGTTCCTCGGCAATCCGCGCCACGTCGAAGTACAGGTGCTCTCCGACGGCCAAGGCAACGCCATCCACCTCGGTGATCGCGACTGCTCGCTGCAGCGTCGCCACCAGAAGGTGCTGGAAGAAGCGCCAGCTCCAGGCATTGACGAGGCGGCCCGCACCGAAGTTCTCAAACGCTGTGTCGATGCCTGCATCGAGATCGGCTATCGCGGCGCTGGCACCTTCGAGTTCCTCTATGAAGACGGTCGCTTTTACTTCATCGAGATGAACACCCGCGTGCAGGTCGAGCATCCGGTCACCGAGATGGTCACCGGCATCGACATCGTCAAGGAGATGCTCAGCATCGCCGCCGGCAACAAGCTGTCGATCAAGCAGAGCGACGTGGTCATCCGCGGCCATGCCCTGGAGTGCCGGATCAACGCCGAAGACCCGGACAACTTCATGCCCTGCCCTGGCAAGGTCAAGCATTACCACGCTCCGGGCGGCAATGGCGTGCGCGTCGACTCGCATCTGTACAGCGGCTACACCGTACCGCCGAACTATGACTCGTTGATCGGCAAGCTGATCACCTACGGCAAGGACCGCGCTGAAGCCATGGCGCGCATGCGCAATGCCCTGGACGAGATCGTGGTCGACGGGATCAAGACCAATATCCCGCTGCACCGCGACCTGGTGCTCGACAAGGGCTTCAACAAGGGTTGCGTGAATATCCACTACCTGGAAAAGAAACTGGGCATGGATAAGCACTAAGCCCACGACCTGCTGCGCGTCGGCGATACGGCGTTAAAAACAGCCTCGGAATGCTCATTTACAGCAGTAAACTGCGCTTCCTCGGCTGTTTTTGCCTAGTCTCGCTCTAGCTCGCAAGGTCGTGACTAAATGCATCGACAAGGGCTGCCCACGGGCGGCCCTTGTCGTTTCCGGCCGGCGCCTGCGGTGGCAGCCGGACCGCCCCTCAAGTAAGCTGCGCGGCCAATTACGCTATCGCGCTGCATCGTTCACGAGGTTTCCCTATGCCCTGGTTACAAGTCCGTCTCGCCATTACTCCGGATCAGGCGGAAACCTATGAAGATGCCCTGCTCGGCGTCGGCGCCGTTTCCGTGACCTTTATGGACGCCGAAGACCAGCCGATCTTCGAGCCAGACCTGGGCACCACCCCGCTGTGGTCGCACACCCACCTGCTGGCCCTGTTCGAGGCCGATACCGACCCAGTCAATTTAGTCGCCCACCTGGAGCTGCTGACTGGCGCTGCCTTGCCCGAACACCAGATCGAACACATTGCCGACCAGGATTGGGAACGCAGCTGGATGGACAACTTCCAGCCCATGCGCTTCGGTCAGCGCCTGTGGATCGTCCCCAGCTGGCACGCCGCCCCTGAACCGGATGCAGTCAACCTGCTGCTCGATCCGGGTCTGGCCTTCGGCACCGGTACCCACCCGACCACCGCGTTGTGCCTGGAATGGCTGGACGGCCAGGATCTCAGCAACTGCAACGTGCTCGACTTCGGTTGCGGCTCCGGCATCCTGGCCATTGCCGCCCTGCTGCTCGGCGCTCCCCAGGCGGTCGGTACCGATATCGACTTCCAGGCCCTGGAAGCCTCGCGCGACAACGCCTCGCGCAATGGCATCGACCCGGCCCGCTTCCCGGTTTACCTGCCTGCCGACCTGCCGCAACAACCGGCCGACATCGTGGTGGCCAATATTCTCGCCGGACCGCTGGTATCCCTGGCTCCGCAGATCAGCAGCTTGGTTAAACCAGGCGGCCGCCTGGCCCTGTCCGGCATTCTTGCCGAGCAGGCCGACGAAGTTCGCGCCGCCTACCAGGACGCCTTCATCCTCGACCCGACCGCCCTCAAGGACGGCTGGGTACGCATCAGCGGGGTCAAGCGCTAGTAGCGCCTGCATGAGCTTGAGTAAACTAGCGCCTCGTTTTGCACGGATCGCCGCATGACCGACAGTTTTGTCACCCAGTGCCCCCATTGCCGCACCAGTTTCCGCATCAACCGCATCCAGCTGGGTGCGGCCCATGGTGCGGTGCGCTGTGGTGCCTGCATGCACGTGTTCAATGCGGCCCAGCAACTGTTGGTCGATCAGACCCGCGCCAGCAAACCGGCAGAGTCGCCGGCCATCGCGCCCACTCGCCCTCCAGCCGCGAGCCCGAGCCCGAGCCCGAGCCCGAGCCCGAGCCCGAGCCCGAGCCCAGCAACCGTAAGCAGCGCACCGCCACCCGGCAATCCTCTCCCCGAGCGTGCCGCGCCACCGGCAACCAGCCCGCAAAAGCCGGCCGCCGCGGACAAAACACCCAGCGACACCCTGTGGATCCACGATGATCTCGACCTCGACAGCCTCGACCTCGACGAGGAACTGGCCAAGCTCGAAGAGCAGGAAATGCAGCTGTCTCAGGCCTTCGTCGCCCTGAAACCGGCAGCAGGCAACAGTACCGAGCTGCTCAAAGCACCCACTGAGGCTCGCAATCCGCTCGATGAGGACTGGGCCGAGTCCTTGTTGCGTGACGATAAACCAGTCAAGCCGCAACCTGCCCCGCGCCCGATCGCCGAAGCAGAGGCGCCGCCAGTCCAACCCTCGCCACCTGCCGCCACTCCGGAAGAGCGTCAGGAGCCCGGCTTACATGCCCGGCGTGACGAGCTCGATGCTATCGATGACAGCGACGCAGAACCCATCGAAGAAGTTGCCGATGCCGACTACGCCGCTCCAGCTAGCCTGCCTGGCAAGCCCGAGCGCAGTGAACCGGCACTGCGCAATGACAGCCTGCTGCACCTGGAAGATGAACCACTGCAACTCGACTGGCAGCAAGCCCGCAAACCCTGGGGTCGCTGGCTCGGCTGGGGGCTGCTGAACCTGCTGGCTGCCGGTGCACTGACCACCCAGTACGTGACCTATCACTTCGAAGAACTGGCCCGCCAGGATCAGTACCGCCCCTGGTTCGAGCAGCTGTGCCCAGAAATCGGCTGCGTACTGCCTTCCAAGGTTGATATCGAACAGATCAAGAGCAGCAACCTGGTGGTACGCAGCCACCCGGAGTTCCGCGACTCACTGGTGGTCGACGCGATCATCTACAACCGCGCCCCCTTCGCCCAACCCTTCCCGCTGCTGGAGCTGCGCTTCGCCGACCTCAATGGCCAACTGCTGGCCAGTCGTCGCTTCAAGCCGGGCGAATACCTTGGCGGAGAACTCGCCGGCCAGGCAGAAATGCCGCCGCAGACGCCGATTCACGTATCCCTGGAGATCCTCGACCCAGGCGCCAAGGCCGTGAACTACAGCCTCAGCTTCAACTCCCCGGAATAAGCCTGCAAGCGCCGGATTTCCGGCACTTGCAGGGGTAGAAATACCCTGCGGCGATAACCCGACAACTGCTCATAATTTGTTCAAAACAGCCTTTATCCGGTCACCGAGAGCGGGTATCATGCCCTCCCTTTTTCGCACTCCCATGAAGCCGTTTTCCAGTTCAGGCGGGCTTAGCCTTTGCCTGGGTGGCTTCAAAAACAGCAGGGATGACCTCCATGTCGGTGGTACGCATCGGCCCTTACACACTGCCCAATCAGCTGATTCTCGCCCCCATGGCGGGTGTCACCGATCAGCCGTTTCGGCAGCTGTGTCGGCGCCTGGGCGCAGGACTGGTGGTGTCGGAAATGGTCAGCAGCGACGTGCGCCTGTGGAACACCCGCAAATCGAGCCTGCGCATGATTCACAGCGGCGACCCGGAGCCACGCTCGGTGCAGATCGCCGGCGGCGATCCCGAGATGCTCGCCGAGGCGGCCCGGCGCAACGTGGAGATGGGCGCGCAGATCATCGACATCAACATGGGCTGTCCGGCCAAGAAGGTCTGCAACAAGGCCGCCGGTTCGGCGCTGATGAAGGATGAAGCGCTGGTCAGCGCGATCCTCGACGCCGTGGTCAAGGCGGTCGATGTGCCAGTGACCCTGAAGATCCGCACCGGCTGGGATCGCTCGAACAAGAACGGCCTGACCGTGGCGAAAATCGCCGAACAGGCCGGTATCAGCGCATTGGCCGTGCATGGCCGGACTCGCGCCGACCTGTACACCGGCGAAGCTGAGTACGACACCATCGCCGCGATCAAGCAGGCGGTAACGATTCCGGTGTTTGCCAATGGCGACATCGATTCGCCGCACAAGGCCCAGGCCGTGCTCGCCGCCACTGGCGCCGACGCCCTGCTGATCGGTCGTGCGGCGCAGGGGCGGCCGTGGATCTTCCGCGAAATCGCCCATTACCTGGCGACCGGCAAGGAGCTGGCGGCGCCAACGCTGTATGAAATCGAACGGATTCTGCTGGAACACCTGAGCGCCCTGCATGCCTTCTATGGCGATGTAATGGGCGTGCGCATTGCCCGCAAGCATGTCGGCTGGTACCTGGCCACCCTGCCGGGTGCCCGGGAGTTCCGCACCGACTTCAATCGTCTGGACAGTACGGACGCGCAGTACACCCACGTTCGCCAGTTTTTTGCCGAACGCCATAACAAGGACAACGAGGTGGCCGCATGACGAGGATGACCGAGCCTTTTTTTGATCAATCAGTTTTTGATGGGGCAGTACCCGTGAGCGACAACACCAACCTGAAGCAGCACCTGACCACGCCGAGCGAAGAGGGCCAGACCCTGCGCGGCAGTGTCGAGAAAGCGCTGCACAACTATTTTGCTCACTTGGAAGGCGCTGACGTCACCGACGTCTACAACCTGGTTCTCAACGAGGTCGAGGCACCGCTGCTGGAAACCGTGATGAACTACGTCAAGGGCAACCAGACCAAGGCCTCCGAGCTGCTCGGCCTGAACCGCGGCACCCTGCGCAAGAAGCTCAAGCAATACGATCTGCTGTAAGCAACGAACACATGGAAAAGGGCGACCCGAAACATTAAGAGGGCCGCCCTTTTTTACTGATTTCCCAGCTCTGATGGACTCTGCAATGACCGACCAGACCACCCGCCTCCCCGTTCGCCGCGCCCTGATCAGCGTTTCCGACAAGACCGGCATCCTCGAATTCGCCCGCGAATTGGTTAGCCTCGGCGTGGAAATCCTCTCCACCGGCGGCACCTACAAGCTGCTCAAGGACAACGGCGTCGCCGCCGTGGAAGTCGCCGACTACACCGGCTTCCCGGAGATGATGGACGGTCGCGTCAAGACCCTGCACCCGAAGATCCACGGCGGCATCCTCGGCCGTCGCGCCCTCGACGGCGCGGTGATGGAGCAGCACGGCATCAAGCCGATCGACCTGGTCGCGGTCAACCTCTACCCCTTCGCCGCCACCGTGGCAAAGCCGGGCTGTGACCTGGCCGACGCCATCGAGAACATCGACATCGGCGGCCCGACCATGGTTCGCAGCGCGGCGAAGAACCACAAAGACGTGGCCATCGTGGTCAACGCCAACGACTACGCCGGCATCGTCGAAAGCCTGAAAGCCGGCGGCCTGAGCTACGCCCAGCGCTTCGACCTGGCCCTGAAGGCCTTCGAGCACACCGCCGCCTACGACGGCATGATCGCCAACTACCTGGGTACCATCGACCAGAGCCGCGACACCCTCTCCACCGAAGACCGCGGTGCCTTCCCGCGCACCTTCAACAGCCAGTTCATCAAGGCCCAGGAAATGCGCTATGGCGAGAACCCGCACCAGAGCGCGGCGTTCTACGTGGAAGCGCAGAAGGGCGAAGCCAGCGTCGCCACCGCCGTGCAGCTGCAGGGCAAGGAACTGTCATTCAACAACGTCGCCGATACCGACGCCGCGCTGGAGTGCGTGAAGAGCTTCGTCAAGCCGGCCTGCGTCATCGTCAAGCACGCCAACCCGTGCGGCGTCGCCGTGGCCCTGGACAGCGAAGGCGGCATCCGCCAGGCCTACGAACTGGCCTACGCCACCGACACCGAGTCGGCCTTCGGCGGCATCATTGCCTTCAACCGCGAGCTGGATGGTGCCACCGCCCAGGCCATCGTCGAGCGTCAGTTCGTCGAAGTGATCATCGCCCCGAAAATCAGCGCCGAAGCCCGCGCCGTAGTCGCCGCCAAAACCAACGTGCGTCTGCTCGAGTGTGGTGAATGGCCGGCCGAGCGCAGCGCCGGCTGGGACTTCAAGCGCGTCAACGGCGGCCTGCTGGTACAGAGCCGCGACATCGGCATGATCAAGGCCGAAGACCTGAAGATCGTCACCAAGCGCGCGCCGAGCGAGCAGGAAATCCATGACCTGATCTTCGCCTGGAAAGTGGCCAAGTTCGTCAAATCCAACGCCATCGTCTACGCCAAGGGCCGCCAGACCATCGGCGTCGGCGCCGGCCAGATGAGCCGCGTCAACTCCGCCCGCATCGCCGCGATCAAGGCCGAGCACGCCGGCCTGCAGGTTGCTGGTTCGGTGATGGCCTCCGACGCCTTCTTCCCATTCCGCGATGGCCTGGACAACGCAGCGGCCAACGGCATTACCGCAGTGATCCAGCCAGGTGGCTCGATGCGCGATGCGGAAGTGATTGCCGCCGCCGACGAAGCCAACATCGCCATGGTGTTCACCGGCATGCGTCATTTCCGTCACTAACCGTGGCACGGCCGCGCTGAAGCGCCCATCTGCTAGGCGCTCCATCACGGCCCGATGGATTGTTAGAAGCAAGATTTTCGTAGGGTGGATAACGCTTTGCTTATCCACCAAACGGGCTCAAAGCCCGCCTCCACTGGGAGAGCAACATGAACGTATTGATCATCGGCAGCGGCGGTCGTGAACACGCCCTGGCCTGGAAAGTGGCACAGGACAAGCGCGTCGAAAAAGTCTTCGTCGCCCCAGGCAATGCTGGCACCGCAACCGAAGCCAAGTGCGAAAACGTCGCCATCGACGTGTTGGCCATCGAGCAGTTGGCTGATTTTGCCGAGAAGAACGTGCAACTGACCATCGTCGGCCCGGAAGCACCGCTGGTGAAAGGTGTGGTCGACCTGTTCCGCACCCGCAAGCTGGACATCTTCGGCCCCACCGCTGCCGCCGCCCAGCTGGAAGGCTCCAAGGCCTTCACCAAGGACTTCCTCGCACGCCACAACATCCCCACCGCCGACTACCAGAACTTCACCGAAGTCGAGCCGGCCCTGGCCTACCTGCGCGAGAAAGGCGCCCCGATCGTGATCAAGGCCGACGGCCTGGCCGCCGGTAAAGGCGTGATCGTCGCCATGACTCTGCAGGAAGCCGAAGACGCCGTGCGCGACATGCTCGCTGGCAATGCCTTCGGCGAAGCGGGCTCGCGCGTAGTCATCGAAGAATTCCTCGACGGCGAAGAAGCTTCCTTCATCGTCATGGTCGACGGCGAGAACGTACTGCCGATGGCCACCAGCCAGGACCACAAGCGCGTTGGCGACGCCGACACCGGCCCGAACACCGGCGGCATGGGCGCCTACTCGCCGGCTCCGGTGGTCACCGCCGAGGTGCACCAGCGCGTGATGGACGAAGTGATCTATCCGACCGTGCGCGGCATGGCCGCCGAGGGCAACGTCTACACCGGCTTCCTCTATGCCGGTCTGATGATCGACAAGGCCGGCAAGCCGAAAGTCATCGAGTTCAACTGCCGTTTCGGCGATCCGGAAACCCAGCCGATCATGGTCCGCCTGGAAAGCTCCCTGGTGCTGCTGGTCGAGGCCGCCCTGGCCAAGGCGCTGGACAAGGTCGAAGCGACCTGGGACCCGCGCCCGACGGTTGGCGTAGTCCTGGCTGCCGGCGGTTACCCGGCCGACTACGCCAAGGGCGACGTGATCGAAGGCCTGAGCGAGGCCGCGCAACTGGATGGCAAGGTGTTCCATGCCGGCACCGCGCTGAACGCAGCTGGCCAGGTGATCACCGCTGGCGGTCGCGTACTCTGCGCCACCGCCATCGGTCGTACGGTTTCTGAAGCCCAGCAGCAGGCCTATCGCCTGGCCGAGAAGATCAGCTGGAACGGCTGCTTCTACCGTAAAGACATTGGCTACCGTGCCATCGCCCGCGAACGCGGCGAAGTTTGAGCAAAACCGGGTAAATATCCGGTAAAGCCCGCACAAAAGGCAGCCTAACAGCTGCCTTTTGTGTATTTGCCATGGCTATAATCTGGCGATTCTCCATCGAAGGGATTTCGCCCGTGCGACGGCTCAGGATCGCCACCGGATTTATCGTCAGCCTGCTGCTGACTCTGCTCTGCCTGCCCACGGCACAAGCGGAAGGCGAAGCCTCCGCCCAAACGGCAAGCCCGGAAAACTGGTCCATCCTGCTCGACAAGAGCGCCGCCCTCAGCTTCGACGACATTCGCACCCAATCCGCCCGCTTCCAACCCCTCGATAAACGCGCGATCACCTTCCCGGCCTCCCGCCACGCCATCTGGCTGCATATCAAGACCCCAGCCTACCAAGCACCGCACTGGCTCTGGCTGTTCGCCCCGCGCGTACAGAATCTGGACTACTACCTGCTCAATAACGGCCAGCTGGAGCAGCACCTGCAAACCGGCGAGGCGCTGTCGCAGAACAGCCGTCCGCTGCCCTCGCGCGCCTACCTGTTCAGCCAGCCCAACGATGGCCAACCGCGCGAAGCCTATATCCGCATGACCTCCAACCACGCCCTGATGATGTGGTTCAAGGTGATCAACGAGGCTGAACTGGTAACCCAGGAAAAACCTGCCTATCTGTTCGGCGCCCTGCTGGGTGGCCTGTTCCTGCTGGCCCTGTTCAACCTGCTGCGCATGGCCTACTCGCCCACCGCCAGCAACCTGTGGCTGGCCGGCATGCATATCGCTCTGGCCCTGTGCGCCACCTGCAATATCGGCTTGCTGGCCGTTTGGCTACCCGATCAAAGCTATAACCAGTCGCTGATCGCCGACCTTTCAGCGCTGGCCGCCGGCCTCTGCGCCCTCGGCTTCACCCTGCGCTTCTTCCACGGCACCCTGGCCGAGCACAGTGCCTTGCGGCATGTATTGCGCGCCGAGTTCCTGTTGATCAGCCTGGCGGCGGCCATGATCGCCTTCACCGGCCTGTTCTGGCACAGCTGGCTGGTCTATGGTTTGGTGATCATGACGGCGGTAACCATCCCACTGATCGCCTTCATGCATTGGCGCGCCGGCTACCAACCGGCACGCCTGATCGTAGCGGGACTGCTGGTCTTCAACCTGGGCTTCGCCGTACTGATTCCGGTGCTGTTCGGCTTCGACCAGCTCAATCCGGGCTGGCTGGTGCTCAGCCTCTTTAGCGTTGCCATGCTCTGCGGTCTGATCCTTAGCATCGCTCTGTCCGAGCGCCAGCGGCAGATCCAGAATGACACCCTGAAACGCCGGACCAGCGAGGCAGCACTGAGTGCCGAACTGAAGGCCAAAGCCGAATTCCTGGCCAAGATCAGCCATGAAATCCGCACGCCGATGAATGGCGTGCTGGGCATGACCGAACTGCTGCTCGGCACCCCGCTCTCGGCCAAGCAACGCGACTATGTGCAGACCATCCACAGCGCCGGCAACGAACTGCTGACGCTGATCAACGAGATTCTCGACATCTCCAAGCTGGAGTCCGGGCAGATCGAGCTGGACGACGTGCAGTTCGACCTCAACGCCCTGATCGATGACTGCCTGGATATCTTCCGCGCCAAGGCCGAGCAGCAGCGCGTCGAGCTGATCAGCTTTATGCAGCCGCAGGTGCCGCGCGTGATCAGCGGCGACCCGACACGCCTGCGCCAGACCCTGCTGAGCCTGCTGGATAACGCCTTCCGCCAGACCGACGAAGGCGAAATCCTGCTGGTGGTGGCCCTCGACAACGAAGGCAAGGCCCCGCGCCTACGCATCGCCGTGCAGGACAGCGGTCGTCCGCTGGAAGCCAGCGAACGTGATGCCCTGCTCAACACCCAACTGCATAGCACCGACTTCCTCAGTGCCAGCAAACTGGGCGGGCGCCTGGGTCTGATCATTGCGCGCCAGCTGGTGCGCCTGATGGATGGCGAGTTTGGTATTCAGAGCGGCGACACTCAGGGCAGCACCCTGTGGCTGACCCTGCCACTGGATGCCGAGCGCCTCGAGCAGCCCACCGCCGATCTCGATGGCCCACTGCAAGGTGCACGCCTGCTGGTGGTGGACGACAACGAAACCTGTCGCAAGGTACTCCAGCAGCAATGCAGTGCCTGGGGCCTGCAGGTCAGCGCGGTTGCTTCCGGCAAGGAAGCACTGGCCCTGTTGCGCACCAAGGCACATCTGCACGAGTACTTCGACGTGGTCCTGCTCGACCAGGAAATGCCCGGCATGAGCGGCATGCAACTGGCAGCCAAGATCAAGGAAGACCCCAACCTAAACCACGACATTCTGCTGATCATGCTCACCGGGATCAGCAACGCGCCAAGCAAGATCATCGCGCGCAACGCCGGAATCAAACGCATCCTGGCCAAGCCGGTAGCCGGCTACACCCTGAAGACCACCCTCGCTGACGAGCTATCCCAGCGCAGCAACAAGAGCCAGGCACTGCCACCGTTATCGAGCAGCGAAGCCAGCAATCTGCTGGCACCGAGCGACTTCCGCATTCTGGTGGCCGAGGACAACAGCATTTCGACCAAGGTCATCCGCGGCATGCTGAACAAGCTCAACCTGCAGCCGGATACCGCCAGCAATGGCGAAGAGGCCCTGCGCGCCATGCAGGCGCAGCAATACGACCTGGTGCTGATGGACTGCGAAATGCCGGTACTCGATGGTTTCTCCGCCACCGAACAGCTGCGCGCCTGGGAGGCCCGCGAACAACGCGAGCACACCCCTGTGGTCGCACTCACTGCGCACATCCTTGCCGAACACAAGGAGCGCGCACGTCAGGTCGGCATGGATGGGCACATGGCCAAGCCGGTGGAGATGTCGCAACTACGCGAACTGATCACCCACTGGGTGCAGGAAAAACAGCGCCGCCATCAGGCCGCAGTCCTGCCGTCCTGAGTACAGGCTGACGCGGCCAGACTTCGACCGCTATGCTTGCGCAATATTTCTCCTTTGCCGATGAGCCCGCCCCATGCTGCCCGAGCTGTTCAGTCTGTATTTGAAGATGCTGGTGCTCTACAGCCCATTCTTCGTGCTCTCCTGCTTTATCGGTCTGACACCCGGCTACACGGTTAAAGAACGCAAGAAACTGGCCTGGAAAGTGGCCTTCGGCACCTTGGTCGCCAGCGTATTGCTGTACCTGTTCGGCCAGACCATCTTCGATCTGTTCGGCATCACCGCCGACGCCTTCCGCATCGGCGCCGGCTCCGTGCTGTTCATCTCGGCCCTGGGTATGGCTCAGGGCAAGTCGGCAGTGCAGACCGACAACCTCAACCAGGACGTCACCATCGTCCCGCTGACCATTCCACTCACGGTCGGCCCGGGCACTATCGGTGCACTGCTGGTGATGGGCGTCAGCCAACCACACTGGGACGACAAGCTACTGGCCGTGCTCAGCATCGCCCTGGCCAGCATCACCGTCGGCTTCGTGCTGTTCCTCTCGCATGGTTTCGAACGCGTTCTCGGCGAGAAGGGCCTGCAGATCCTCAGCCGCCTGATGGGGCTGTTCGTCTGCGCCCTGGCGGCACAGATCATTTTCACGGGTGTACGGGGCTACTTACTGCCCTGAAATCACGCCACTCCGGCTTCTGCCACCGAGTAACTTGCATGCTTCAGCGGTGCCATATGGCGCACCTGCGTGGACAGTGCAGGCCGCGCCAACGAGCCTTTGCTCTAAATCAGTGCACTTGGCGATAAACATGCGTCGGCACACACATTAGCGCACCGACTTCGCGCACACAGCGATTACAGAGACCACCCCGTATTTGCCAAAACCCATACGGGACAAGGCTTTGCGCAGTTTGGCACGGATGCTGCCAAAGAACTGGCGACCCTTTCGGTCCCCACAGTTGCGCATGGAGCCCTAACAAGATGAAACGCCGTCCTCTGTTGAAATCCACCCTCGCCGCCAGTGCCTTGCTGCTCAGCGGTCTTTTCCCTTACAGCCTGCAGGCTGCCGAGACCATCAAGGTCGGCATCCTCCACTCGTTGTCCGGCACCATGGCCATCTCGGAAACCTCGCTGAAAGACATGGCACTGATGACCATTGACGAGATCAACGCCAAAGGCGGGGTCAATGGCAAACAACTGGAAGCCGTGGTGGTCGACCCGGCCTCCAACTGGCCGCTGTTCGCCGAGAAAGGCCGTCAGCTGCTGACCCAGGACAAGGTCGACGTGGTCTTCGGCTGCTGGACCTCGGTGTCGCGCAAATCCGTGCTGCCGGTGTTCGAAGAACTCAATGGCCTGCTCTTCTACCCGGTGCAATACGAAGGCGAAGAAATGTCGCCGAACGTCTTCTACACCGGCGCCGCGCCAAACCAGCAGGCCATCCCGGCCGTCGAATACCTGATGAGCGAAGACGGTGGCGCGGCCAAGCGCTACTTCCTGCTCGGCACCGACTACGTCTACCCGCGCACCACCAACAAGATCCTGCGCAGCTTCCTGCACAGCAAAGGTGTGGCCGACAAGGACATCGAAGAGGTCTACACCCCCTTCGGTCATAGCGACTATCAAACCATCGTCGCCAACATCAAGAAGTTCTCCGCCGGCGGCAAGACTGCGGTGATCTCCACCGTCAACGGCGACTCCAACGTGCCGTTCTACAAGGAACTGGCCAACCAGGGCATCGAAGCTACCGACATCCCGGTAGTCGCCTTCTCGGTCGGCGAAGAAGAACTGCGCGGCATCGACACCAAGCCGCTGGTAGGCCAGCTGGCTGCCTGGAACTACTTCCAGTCGGTGGAGAACCCGGTCAACACCGAGTTCGTCAACAAGTGGAAGGCCTACGCCAAGGCCAAGAACCTGCCGGGCGCCGACAAGGCCGTGACCAACGACCCAATGGAAGCCACCTACGTCGGCATCAACATGTGGGCCCAGGCGGTCGAGAAAGCCGGCACCACCGACGTCGACAAGGTGCGTGAGGCACTGGCCGGTCAGACCTTCGCCGCGCCGAGCGGCTACACCCTGACCATGGACAAGACCAACCACCACCTGCACAAGCCGGTGATGATCGGCGAAGTCCAGGAAGACGGGCAGTTCTCCATCGTCTGGCAAACCGAAGGCCCGCTGCGCGCCCAGCCGTGGAGCCCGTACATCCCCGGCAACGACAAGAAGCCGGACTACGCGGTGAAGTCCAACTAAGCAAAGCCCCTCTCCCTAGCCCTCTCCCCCACTCCGTATAAAGAAAGTGGGAAGGGGGACTGTTTAGCGCGGGCTGAAACTCTTCAGCCGTGCGGAGCCGCTTGCCTCCCCGCTCCCGTTCACGGGAGAGGGGCCGGGGGAGAGGGCGCTCGTAGCCCGGATGCAATCCGGGGAAGGCCGTCCCGGATTGCATCCGGGCTACGGCTCCATTCGAAGGACTGTTACAACATGCCCACTGCCCTTTACCGAATCCTCCTGTCACTGGCTCTGCTCTTGCCACTGACAGCCCATGCCGGTGACGCCAGCGACTTCGTCGCGGCCAATCCCGCGCTGCAAGCCAAGCTGCTGGAAAGCTGGTCCGCCCAGCCTGACCCTGCCCGCCTGCCCCTGCTCGACGCCCTGCAACAGGGCCGCGTCGGCAGCGACAGCAGCAAGACCCCCTACCTAGAACAGAATGGCAGCTGGCAAACCCTCGAAGGGCCTGCCCGCCCCGACGGTACGCCGAAGAAGCTGCGCCTGAACAACCGCCTGCGTGGCCTGCTGGCCACCGCCCAGGCCAGCCATCAGTTGCTCGCCAGCGAGCCGGCCGTGCGCCTGGCCGCCGCCCAGCAACTGCAGAAGAACGCCAAACCGGCACAGCTTGAGTTACTCAATGCCCGCGTTGCCAGCGAGCAAGACGCCAGCGTGCGCGATGCCCTGGCCCTGGCGCTGGCCAATCTGCAACTGGTCGACCCGGACCCGGCCATCCGCCTGAGCGCCGTACGTCTGCTCGGTGAAACCGGCGAGCCACTGGCCCGCACCCGCCTGGAAGCGCTACTGGCCGAAGGTGTGGAGAGCGACGCTGGCGTGCGCACCGCCGCCGAAACCAGCCTGGCTCAGGTCAAGCGCCGCCTGCTCGGTGGCGAACTGCTCGGCCAGGCTTTCAGCGGCCTGAGCCTCGGTTCGATCCTGCTGCTCGCCGCCCTCGGCCTGGCCATCACCTTCGGCCTGCTGGGTGTGATCAACATGGCCCACGGCGAGATGCTGATGCTCGGTGCCTACACCACCTACATGGTGCAGATCGCCTTCCAGAAACTCGCCCCCGGCTACCTGGCCCTCTACCCGCTGGCCGCCCTGCCGATCGCCTTCTTCGTCACCGCCGCTATCGGCATGGCCCTGGAGCGCACGGTAATCCGTCACCTCTACGGTCGCCCACTGGAAACCCTGCTGGCCACCTGGGGCATCAGCCTGATCCTGATCCAGCTGGTGCGGGTGATCTTCGGTGCGCAGAACGTCGAGGTGGCCAACCCCGAGTGGCTGTCCGGCGGCATCCAGGTGCTGCCCAACCTGGTACTACCCTACAGTCGTATCGTCATCATCGGCTTCGCCCTGTTCGTCGTGCTGCTGACCTGGCTGCTGCTGAACAAGACCCGCCTCGGCCTCAACGTGCGTGCCGTCACGCAGAACCGCAACATGGCCGCCTGCTGCGGCGTGCCCACCGGCCGGGTAGACATGCTCGCCTTCGGCCTCGGCTCGGGCATCGCCGGCCTCGGTGGCGTGGCCTTGTCACAGATCGGCAACGTCGGCCCGGATCTGGGCCAGAGCTACATCATCGACTCGTTCCTGGTGGTGGTACTCGGCGGCGTCGGCCAGCTGGCCGGCAGCGTGCTGGCCGCCTTCGGCCTGGGCGTGGCGAACAAGATCCTCGAACCGCAGATCGGTGCCGTGCTCGGCAAAATCCTCATTCTCGCGCTGATCATTCTGTTTATCCAGAAACGACCCCAAGGTCTTTTTGCACTGAAAGGACGGGTGATCGACTGATGACTATGCCAATCAACCAAACGCTGCTGGCCCGCGCCAGCACCGCCCTCGGGCCTAAGACCTCGCTGATCATTGGCGGCCTGATCCTGCTCTTGCTGCTAGCCATGCCACTGCTGCACCTGCTGCCGGCCGAGCACGCCCTGCACGTCTCGGCCTACACCCTGACCCTGGTCGGCAAGATCCTCTGCTACTGCGTGGTCGCCCTGGCCCTGGACCTGGTCTGGGGCTATGCCGGCCTGCTCTCGCTCGGTCACGGCCTGTTCTTCGCCCTCGGCGGCTACGCCATGGGTATGTACCTGATGCGTGAAAGCGCCGGTGACGGCCTGCCCGCGTTCATGGTGTTCCTCTCCTGGACCGAGCTGCCGTGGTACTGGTACGGCACTTCCAGCTTCCTCTGGGCGCTGTGCCTGGTGGTGCTGGCGCCGGGTCTGCTGGCCCTGGTGTTCGGCTTCTTCGCCTTCCGCTCGCGGATCAAGGGCGTGTATTTCTCGATCATGACCCAGGCCCTGACCTTCGCCGGCATGCTGCTGTTCTTCCGCAACGAAACCGGTTTCGGCGGCAACAACGGCTTCACCAACTTTCGCAGCATGCTCGGCTTCGATATCACCGCACCGAGTACCCGCGCCGTGCTGTTCCTCTGCACCGTGGCGCTGCTGGTCGGTAGCCTGCTGCTGGGCTTCAAGCTGGCGCGCAGCAAGTTCGGCCGGGTGCTCACCGCCCTGCGTGATGCGGAGAACCGCCTGATGTTCTGCGGCTACGACCCGCGTGGCTACAAGCTGTTCATCTGGGTGCTCTCCGCCGTGCTGTGCGGCTTGGCTGGCGCGCTGTACGTGCCACAGGTAGGCATCATCAACCCCAGCGAGATGTCGCCGACCAACTCCATCGAGGCCGCCGTGTGGGTCGCCCTAGGCGGGCGCGGCACGCTGATCGGTCCGCTGCTCGGTGCCGGCCTGGTCAACGGTATGAAGAGCTGGTTCACCGTGGCCTTCCCCGAGTACTGGCTGTTCGCCCTGGGCTTCCTGTTCATCGTCGTCACGCTGTTCCTGCCGAAAGGCGTGATCGGCTTGCTCCGCAAGAAGGGAGAGCAATGATGCGCGCCACTCCAGTACCCGAATTCATGCTCGAACCCGCGTTCAACCCTAACCAGGATGCCGGCACCAGCCGCGAGGCCGTCGGTCTCGGCAGTGCCGCGGCCAAGGGCCTGGATGTGCGCCACGGCACCATCCTCACCCTGGAAGGCATCAACGTCAGCTTCGATGGATTCAAGGCGCTGACCGACCTCAACCTGTACATCGGCGTCGGCGAACTGCGCTGCATCATCGGCCCTAACGGCGCCGGCAAGACCACCATGATGGACGTGATTACCGGCAAGACCCGCCCGGACAACGGTAACGCCTACTTTGGCGAAACCCTCGATCTGACCCAGATGAGCGAAGTCGAGATCGCCCAGTCCGGCATCGGCCGCAAGTTCCAGAAGCCCACGGTGTTCGAGGCCCTCAGCGTGTTCGAGAACCTCGAACTGGCGCTGAAAACCAACAAGTCGGTATGGGCCAGCCTGCGCGCAAAACTCACTGGCGCCCAGAAAGAGCGCATCGACGAAGTGCTTGCCACCATCCGTCTGGACAGCTCCCGGCAGCGCCCGGCCGGGTTGCTCTCGCATGGCCAGAAGCAGTTCCTCGAAATCGGCATGCTGCTGGTCCAGGACCCGCAACTGCTGCTGCTCGATGAGCCGGTAGCCGGCATGACCGACGCCGAAACCGAGTTCACCGCCGAGCTGTTCAAGTCCCTGGCACGCAAGCACTCGCTGATGGTGGTCGAGCACGACATGGGCTTCGTCGGCTCCATCGCCGACCACGTCACCGTGCTGCACCAGGGCAGCGTGCTGGCCGAAGGTTCGCTGGAGCAAGTGCAGAACGATGAGCGGGTAATCGAGGTTTATCTCGGTCGATAAGGCATTCGTAGGGTGGATGACGCTTTTCTCATCCACCACAGGCATCGCACGGTGGATCGATACAACGTGATCCACCCTACAAGGACACAAGCATGCTGCAAGTCCAACAACTTCATCAGTATTACGGCGGTAGCCATATCCTGCGGGGCCTGTCGTTCGACGTGAAGGTCGGCGAAGTCACCTGCCTGCTCGGGCGCAACGGTGTGGGTAAAACCACCCTGCTGAAATGCCTGATGGGCCTGATTCCGGCCAAAGAAGGCGCCGTGCAATGGGAAGGCCAGCCGATCACCGCGTTCAAACCGCACCAGCGCGTGCACGCCGGCATCGCCTACGTGCCGCAGGGCCGAGAAATCTTTCCGAGGCTCACGGTCGAGGAGAACCTGCTGATGGGCCTGTCCCGCTTCGGCGCCAGCGAAGCCAAGACCGTACCCGAGTTCATCTACGAGCTGTTCCCGGTGCTGCGCGAGATGAAGCAGCGCCGCGGCGGCGACCTCTCCGGCGGCCAGCAGCAACAGCTGGCCATCGGCCGCGCACTGGCGAGCAAGCCACGCCTGCTGATCCTCGACGAGCCCACCGAAGGCATCCAGCCCTCGGTGATCAAGGAGATCGGCGCGGTGATCAAGAAGCTCGCCGAACGGGGCGATATGGCCATCCTGCTGGTCGAGCAGTTCTATGATTTCGCCGCCGAGCTGGCCGACCAGTACCTGGTGATGAGCCGCGGCGAGATCGTCCAGCAGGGCCGTGGCGAGACCATGGAAGCCGATGGCGTGCGCGGACTGGTGGCGATTTGAGACTCACTGTAGGGTGGATGGCGCCATATCCATCCAGCATTGCGCTGACCACAGGTGGATGGATAAGGCGCCATCCACCCTACGAAAAGCTCCTATGAATGCACCTGCCCCTAACGCCCTGTTCACCCCCAGCTGGCATGCCGAGCTGGAACTAGGCTATGCGCGCCAAGGCGACGCAACGCGGCCCGTACAGCGCCGTCACCTCGGCCCGCTGCGGGTGCAGAAGCACCTGTACGCCGAAGGCCCCGAAGTCTGCCAGCACATTATCGTCCACCCGCCGGGCGGGATTGCCGGTGGCGATCGCCTGCACATCAGCGCCAGCCTCGGCGAACACGCCTGGGCGCAACTGACCAGCCCCGGCGCCGCCAAGTGGTACCGCGCCAGCGGGCCGGCCTACCAACAGCTGGAACTGCAGGTTGCCGCCGGCGCCACCCTGGAATGGCTGCCGCAGGAAACCATCGTCTACGCCGGTGCCCAGGCCGAGCTGACTACCCGTATCAACCTCGAAGGCGATGCGCACCTGTGCTACTGGGACATGGTTGCCCTCGGCCGCCCGGCCGCCGGCGAGCGCTTCGATGCCGGCCATTTCCAGGCGCATCTGGATATCCGCCGCGACGGCCAACTGCTTTGGCACGAGCGCCAGCGCATCGTAGGTGACGACGGCCTGCTCGACTCGCCGATCGGCTTGGCCGGGCAACCGGTGTTTGCCACTCTGTTGATCACTGGTGAAATCGACGCCGATCTACTGGAGCGCTGCCGCACTATCCCCGGCCCGGTGCGCGGCGACCTCAGTCAGCTGCCGGGCCTGCTCGTTGCTCGCTGCCTGGCCAGCGAAGCGCTGCATGCGCGCGCCTGGCTGATCGAACTCTGGCGCCTGCTGCGCCCTGCCTTGCTCGGGCGCGCCGCCGTGCCGCCACGAATCTGGAGTACGTAACCCGGAGGCAATCCGGGAGCAGCATCCCGGCATCCCGGATCACATCCGGGCTACGGGTTGATGGATCTTGATACGGAGGATGGTAAGCCGCGCAGCGGTTTCCACCCGCGAACGGTGGAGGTAAAAAGCGACATCCACCCTACGAACATTAATACGAATTCCGGCGATGCCACGCATCTGCCCGCATGACTGGAGCAACACGATGGATCTGAGTCCACGCGAGAAAGACAAACTGCTGATCTTCACCGCAGGCCTGGTGGCCGAGCGCAGGCTGGCCCGTGGGGTCAAGCTCAACTACCCGGAAGCCATGGCCTATATCAGCGCCGCCCTGCTCGAAGGCGCCCGCGACGGCCAGACCGTGGCCGAGCTGATGCACTACGGCACCACCCTGCTCAACCGCGAGCAGGTGATGGAAGGCATCCCGGAAATGATCCCGGAAATCCAGGTCGAGGCCACCTTCCCGGATGGCACCAAGCTGGTCACCGTGCACCAGCCGATCCCATGAGTATTTCGATTCGCGATGCCCGCGACAGCGACCTGGAAGCCATCCGTGCCATCTTCAATGACGCGGTGCTCAACACCACGGCGATCTGGATGGACGCCACCGTCGACCTGGCCAACCGCCAGGCCTGGCTGGCCGCACGCCGCCAGCAGGGCTACCCGGTGCTGGTCGCGGTGGATGCCGACGACAACGTGCTCGGCTATGCCGCCTATGGCGACTGGCGGCCCTTCGACGGTTTCTGCAACACCGTGGAGAACTCGCTGTACGTGAGCGCCGAACAGCGCGGCCGCGGCCTCGGCGTACTGCTGCTCGGCGCCCTGATCGAACGCGCCCGGGCCGGCGGCAAACATGTGATGGTCGCCGCCATCGAGAGCGGCAACGCGGCCTCGATTCGCCTGCACCAGCGTTTCGGCTTCGCCATCACCGGGCAGATGCCGCAAGTGGGCCGCAAGTTCGGTCGCTGGCTGGATCTGACCTTTATGCAACTGATCCTTACCCCCGAAAGGAGCGCGCCATGATCCCCGGCGAATACCAGATCCAACCTGGCGAGATCGAACTCAACGCCGGCCGCCGCACCCTGCGCGTGACTGTGGCCAATAGCGGCGACCGACCGATCCAGGTTGGTTCGCACTTCCACTTCTTCGAAACCAACGACGCACTGGCATTTGACCGTGCCGCCACCCGAGGCATGCGCCTGAATATCGCCGCTGGCACCGCGGTGCGCTTCGAGCCGGGTCAGTCACGCGAGGTCGAGCTGGTCGAACTGGCGGGCGAGCGCCGCGTCTTCGGTTTTGCCGGTCGCATCATGGGAGCGCTGTGATGAAGATTTCCCGCCAAGCCTACGCCGACATGTTCGGCCCCACCGTCGGCGACAAGGTGCGCCTGGCCGACACCAACCTGTGGATCGAGGTGGAGAAAGACTTCACCGTATACGGCGACGAAGTGAAATTCGGCGGCGGCAAGGTCATCCGCGACGGCATGGGCCAGAGCCAGTTGTGCGCCGCCGACGTGGTCGACACGGTGATCACCAACGCGCTGATCATCGACCACTGGGGCATCGTCAAGGCCGACGTCGGCCTCAAGGGCGGGCGCATCGCCGCCATTGGCAAAGCCGGCAACCCCGACATCCAGCCGGGTGTAACTATCGCCATTGGCGGCGCCACCGAAGTGATTGCCGGCGAAGGCATGATCCTCACCGCCGGCGGCGTCGATACCCATATCCACTTCATCTGCCCGCAGCAGATCGAAGAAGCCCTGATGAGCGGCACCACCACCATGATCGGCGGCGGCACCGGGCCGGCCACCGGCACCTACGCCACCACCGTGACCCCGGGGCCGTGGCACATGGCGATGCTGCTCAAGGCCGCCGACGCCTTCCCGATGAACATCGGTTTCACCGGCAAGGGCAACGTATCGCTGCCGGAACCGCTGATCGAACAGGTCAAGGCCGGTGCCATCGGACTGAAACTGCACGAGGACTGGGGCACCACCCCGGCCGCCATCGACAACTGCCTGAGCGTGGCCGACCAGTACGATGTGCAGGTAGCGATCCACACCGACACGCTTAACGAATCCGGCTTCGTCGAAACCACGCTGGGCGCCTTCAAGGGCCGCACCATCCACACCTACCACACCGAGGGCGCTGGCGGCGGCCATGCGCCGGACATCATCAAGGCGTGTGGGTTCCCGAATGTGCTGCCCAGCTCGACCAACCCGACCCGGCCATTCACCAAGAACACCATCGACGAACACCTGGACATGCTGATGGTCTGCCACCACCTCGACCCGAGCATTGCCGAGGATGTGGCCTTCGCCGAGAGCCGCATCCGCCGCGAAACCATCGCCGCCGAAGACATCCTGCATGATCTCGGCGCGTTCTCCATGATCAGCTCCGACAGCCAGGCCATGGGCCGCGTCGGCGAGGTGATCACCCGTACCTGGCAGACTGCCGACAAGATGAAGCAGCAGCGCGGGCCGCTGGCCGAAGACGGGGCAGGTAATGACAACTTCCGGGTCAAGCGCTACATCGCCAAGTACACCATCAACCCGGCGATCACCCACGGCATCAGCCACGAAGTCGGCTCCATTGAAGTGGGCAAGTTCGCCGATCTGGTGCTGTGGCGCCCGGCGTTCTTCGGCGTGAAGCCGACACTGATCCTCAAGGGCGGCGCCATCGCCGCCAGCCTGATGGGCGACGCCAACGCCTCGATCCCGACCCCGCAGCCGGTGCACTACCGGCCGATGTTCGGCAGCTACGCCGGCATGCTGCACGCCACCAGCCTGACCTTTATCAGCCAGGCCGCCTTCGACGCGGGAGTTCCAGAGCAACTGGGTTTGCAGAAGCAAATCGGCGTGGTCAAAGGCTGCCGCACCGTGCAAAAGAGCGACCTAATCCACAACGACTACCTGCCCAGCATCGAAGTCGATCCGCAGAACTACCAGGTCAAGGCCGACGGCCAGCTGCTCTGGTGCGAACCGGCCGAAGTGTTGCCGCTGGCGCAGCGTTATTTCCTGTTCTAAGAGCCTGTTTGCGACTTTTTGTGCAGCGCTATAGCGACTTGTAGAGACAGGTGGGAAGCGCTTTTTCCCCCTCTCCCGTTTACGGGAGAGGGTTGGGGAGAGGGATATGTCTCAAGGCTTACGCGCAGATCGCGGATAAACAAACTCGCCCAGGCTGTCGCCGTGGGCATCCACACTTCCCGGCGCTATGCTGACGGCACTGGTTCCGGCGACGCCCCATGCACCTGATCGACACCCACACCCACCTCGACTTTCCCGACTTCGATGCCGACCGCAACGAGCTACTGGCGCGCAGTCGCGCCCTGGGCGTGGAGCAAATGGTGATACTCGGCGTGCACCAAGCCAACTGGCAGCGCCTGTGGCAGCTGGTGCAAGGCGACCGAGGCCTGTACGCCGCCTTCGGCCTACACCCGGTTTATCTGCAGCAGCATGCGCCTGAACACTTGGGCGAGCTGCGCGACTGGCTCGAGCGCCTGGCCGGCCATCCGCAGCTCTGTGCTGTCGGCGAGTTCGGCCTGGACTACTTCCTGGAGCAACTCGACCGCCAGCACCAGCAAGTGCTGTTCGAAGAACAGCTGAAGCTGGCCGCCGAATTCGCACTGCCGGCCCTCCTGCACGTGCGCCGCGCCCACGCGCAGACCATTGCCACACTCAAGCGCTACCGCCTCAAGCGTGGCGGCATCATCCATGCGTTCGCCGGCAGTTACGAGGAGGCCCGCGAATACCTCAAACTGGGTTTCAAGCTCGGCCTTGGCGGCGCGCCAACCTGGCCACAGGCGCTACGTCTGCGCCAGGTCGTGGCGCGCCTGCCGTTGGACGCCATCGTGCTGGAAACCGACTCACCCGATATGGCGCCGGCCATGCACCCCAACCAGCGCAACAGCCCGGAGTTCCTCCCGGATATCTGCAGTGCCCTGGCCGAGCTGCGGGGCATCAGCGCGGAAGAACTGGCCACGGCCAGTAGCCGCAACGCCGCCGAGCTATTCGGCTGGGCATCAGCTTCGTAGCCCGGGAGCAATCCGGGAGGGTTACTCACACCGAGCCACCACCCCGGATTGCTCCCGGGCTACGCAACGCTCCCCAAACAGGGCCCTCCAGATGCGACAAGGCCCGCCAATAGGCGGGCCTTGTCGATTAACGCCGCGGATCAGACGCGGAACGCGCTGATCAGCTCCTTCAGACGACTGACCTGGTCGGACAACTGACGACTGGCCTGCTCGGTCTGCACTGCGCCTTCAGCCGTGCGCTCGCCAGCCTGGTTAATCTCGACGATGTTCATGTCGATATCGTGGGCCACTGCAGTCTGCTGTTCGGCAGCGGCAGCAATCTGCTGGTTTTGATCAACGATCATGCCCACCGCGCCAAGGATGTTCTCCAGCGCCTGCTGCACACTGGCCGACTGGCTGACGGTGTTTTCCACCATCTGATGGCTGCCGTTCATTGCCGTGACCGTGGCACCCACACCATTTTGCAGGCGGCCGATCATCTGCTCGATTTCTTCAGTGGACTGGTGGGTGCGCTTGGCCAGGTTGCGCACCTCGTCCGCCACCACGGCAAAACCACGGCCTTGCTCACCGGCACGCGCTGCCTCGATGGCGGCGTTGAGCGCGAGCAAGTTGGTCTGCCCAGCGATGCCCTTGATCACTTCCAGCACTCGGCTGATCGACGCGCTGTCAGCCGCCAGCTGGTTGATCACACTGACCGACTGATCAATCTCGCTGGCTAGGCGCTGGATGCTGCCCACCTGCGACTCGACCATGGCGCGGCCGCTGACGGTTTCATTATTCACACTCTGCGCGCTGTCCACCGCGGCGGCAGCGCTGCGCGCCACCTCTTGGGCGGTGGCAGACATCTGGTTCATCGCCGTGGCCACCTGCTCGATCTGTCCGCGCTGGGCGTTTACCGCCTGGCTGCTCTCACCTGAGACCAGCTCGACACGATCGGCCTGACGCTCGACTTCGGTAACAGTCTGGCCAACCAACTCAATCAGGTCGCGAATCTTCGCCACGGTGCCATTGAATACCTGGCCCAGCTCGCCCAACTCGTCCTGGCTTTTGACGTTGACCTTGACCGTCATGTCGCCGGCAGCGACCTGGCCCAGGGTTTTACCGAAGCCCTTGAGCGTGGTCCGGGTCGACACGTAGAAGCCGCCATACAGGTAGCCGATCAGCAGGAACACCAGTACCAGGGCAGCCACTAGCAGCACCATCTGTACGCGCTTGGCTTCCAGGCGCTGGCTCAGATCCTGATCGAGGAAAGCCAGCACCGCATCGTTGAGCACATAGGTCTTGTCGATGCCGGCACTCATCTGGTCGAAGAAGCCTTGCCACGGCGCATCCAGGGTATCCGCCATGAGGATGCTGTCTTCCAACTGGGTGCCCGCCTCCGTCAAGGCATTGCGACTGGCTTCGGCCAGGCTGGACAGGTTCTTCTGCGCCTGGGCATTACCCTGCAGGGCGTTCTGGATCTTGAAACCATATTCGGCATGCAGTTTTTCCAGCTCCAGCAACAGCTCGTCGAGCTTGGTGCTGTCAGAAGAACCGAGAATGCCCTGACCGAGAGAATAGGAACCCAGTGCACGCCCCTTACTCAGGGCTTTGGTCACCGGTGGAGTGACACTGGTCAGCAGCTCAGCCATCTGCCTGACGGTCAGCTCGCTATCCTGGCTGAGCCCGGACTGGCTGGCGACGAACTTGATGAATACCTCGGCATTATCCAGCGCCTTGACTACCAGGCCGGCCTTGCTGCGCTGTGAGGACTCTTGCTTAACCGCGTCGAGTGCAGCTTTGATGCTGTCGCGCTGAGCGTTGAACTCCTCGACCTTCTGCGCATCACTGCTGCTCGGCTGCAGGGCTTCCAGGGTGCTGTTGATGCTGGTTTCCAGCTGACGAATCTGCGCGACCAGTTTTTCCGATTCACCGGACTGACCGAGCACCGCATTGATCTCCAGCAGATCGTTCAGACGCTCCAGTTCCTGGCGCATCTTCAGGCTCTGCTTGAGCAATTCGAGGCTCTGCAATTCCGACCGGGTATCGACGAACTCGTGGTAGGAGTCGCGCACCAGATAGAAGTTGGTCACCGACATCGGCAGGAAAAAAAGCACACTGATCAGGCTGAACTTCATGCCGAAGCTCATACGGTTCATCAGCGCAATGGCGGGATACAACACGCTATTCACTCAATGTCTCCTGTTGCCATTATTGTTGTGTGCCAGACGGGAGCAGACCGGCAGATGAAACGGCAAGGTACTGATACTACTGAATCGTAGAAGCTGTTCATGGTTCATGGAAAGAATCGCTTGCATGCGTGGCAGTCAGCACACAAAGGATCGGGAACAGTTCTAGCCGGGGGTAGCACTCAAGCAAGCGCACGCCCCTAGGCATGCTGTATACCGGATATCGACCTCAACCTCTGTAACTTAAGGTTAAGAATGCGCGCACAGTTTCGCTTCGGCATTGATCTGGGTGGCACCAAGACTGAAATCATCGCCCTGCAAGGCTCCGACGAGCGGTTACGCCGCCGCCTGCCAACCCCTCAAGGTGACTATGTCGCCACCCTGCAAACCATCGCGCAGCTGGTCCGCCAAGCCGAGCATGAACTGGGCAGCAGCGGCAGCGTCGGCATCGGCATACCCGGCACACGCTCCCCGGACCACGGACGTATCAAGAATGCCAACTCGGTGTGCCTGATTGGTCAGGACCTGCAAGGCGATCTGGAGCAACTGCTACAGCGACCAATACGCCTGGCCAACGATGCCGACTGCTTTGCCCTGTCGGAAGCCAGCGATGGGGCCGGGGCAGGAGCCGACAGTGTATTCGGCGTGATTCTTGGCACCGGTGTTGGCGGCGGCATCGTCATTCATGGTCGCCTGCTCGGCGGACCAAACGCCATTGCGGGTGAATGGGGGCATAACGCGCTGCCCTGGCGTTGCCCAGCTGATGGCCCGGCAAGACGCTGCTATTGCGGCCTGGATGACTGCATCGAAACCTTTCTCAGTGGCCCGGGCTGGGCTGCTCGCAGCGCACTGGGCCTGACGACCGAGCAACTGGCCAGGGCTGCACAGGCGGGCGAGCCCGCCGCTCAACAAGCGCTGCAGCACTATTGCGAGCAGCTGGCACGCAGTCTGGCCTCGGTGATCAACATCCTCGACCCACAGGTGATCGTGCTTGGCGGTGGCCTGTCGAACATTCCGGCGCTATATCAGCAGGTGCCGCCATTGCTGGTACGCCATGTGTTCTCCGACCAGGTCAACACCCGCCTGCTGCCAGCTCGCCACGGCGACTCCAGCGGGGTGCGCGGCGCCGCCTGGCTTTGGCCTTAGGGCACTAGAGCAGCAGAATCCATACAGCAAACGCGGCGTACCAGAGCATCGCGGCACGCACCAGCAGCTGCCATAGCTCATCCAGGCTGTTGACGCCTGGCTCACCCGCCTGAGGTTCCGGCAACTCGCCGGCGGCACGCCCGGCATTGACCAGGAGTTGCTGCGCAGCCAGTTCCCAGCTCAGCAGGTCATGCAAGACCGCACGACTGACGGCGGCAAAGTTGCCAACCAGAGCAAAACTGGCGGCCAGCACCCGCACCGGCAACCAATCCAGAGCATGTCGCAGTTGCCCGGCCCGCTCAGCCAGATCAGCCTGGGTCGCGTGCTCGGTCGTCAACGCCAGTAGCCGATAAACAAGCGGCACCAACGGACCAAGCAACGCATACCAGAAGATCACCGCAAAGAACCCCTGATAGGCCTGCCACAGCTCATAGCCCTGAACACGCACCAGCAGTTCGGCTTCGCTATCGGCTTCCAGACCCAGATCGCGTTCGGCCACATGCAGCGCCGCTTGATCATCACCCCGTCGCCAGGCATCTCGGAACGGCCCCAGAGCAGCCAGCACATCGCCACGCCCCAGGCTGTAGACCAACACCAGCAGATGCACGGGCAGCGCCAGCCAGCCATAGGCTACGGACTCAAGAATCAGCAGCAAGCCACCGAGCACCAGCAGCGGCAGCACCACCAGCAGAGCCAGAGCAATCCAGGGAGCCCCTTGATGACTGAGTTCGACCTTGGCCAACTGCTGCAGCCACAAGCCATCCTGCTGGATACGCCGACGCCCGGCAGAGAACTTCTCCACCCAGAGCATCAGCAGCAGTACCAGAAAGTTCATCTAGCGCTCTCCTTGATTGAGCAGGGCCGCGCGCAGGCGAGGCCAATCAAAATTAGGACCGGGATCGGTCTTGCGCCCTGGGGCGATGTCGCTGTGCCCGCAAATACGCTCGATAGTGAGCGCGGGATAAGCCTGCAGTAACTGACGGGACAAAGTAGCCAACGCCACGTACTGGGCATCACTGAATGGCTGATCATCGGTGCCTTCCAGTTCGATACCCAGGGAATAATCGTTACAGTTTTCACGCCCAGCGAAGCTGGAAACACCCGCATGCCAGGCGCGCTCATTACAGGAGACAAACTGGGTAACCGCACCGTCACGCTCGATGAGGAAATGCGCCGAAACCTGAAGGTGCGCTATCCCAGCGAAATACGGATGTTCGTCCACCGGCAGCTGATTCTGAAAGAACTGCTGCACCTTACCGGTACCAAACTGGCCGGGTGGCAGGCTGATGTTGTGGATCACCAGCAGAGAAATCTCGCCCTGCGGGCGCGCATTGCAATTCGGCGAAGGGCAGCGCTGCGCATCGGCATACCAACCGCTGATAGGGTCCAACTGCATAAGGGCTCCTTGAACAGTTTGGCCACTGTAGCAGATAGCCGTGCCCTGAAAACGACAACGCCCGGCAAAGGCCGGGCGCTGCGGGAGCACCACAGAACTCAGGTGCTCTTGAGCTTGCGCAGATTACCGATCACCGATTCCAGCGCCCGGTCGAACAGCAAGGCATCGTCAAGCATGCGAATCGCCGCACGACGAAATTCAACCGCCAAGCCCATGCGGGTTTTCTCCAGCACCTTCATGCCGGTGCGGTTAACGAAGATGTACTTGCCCGTCGGCTTGATGATCGCTGCCAGCTTGCAGCGCAGCTTGTGCTCCTCATCTTCCTGGATTTCCACCCAGCTACCCACGCGCAACCCATCAACCTGCAGCAAAGCCTCGTCATCATCCGGCAAACTGGATTCAGGCTCGCGTTCACGCACCTCACCTGGCGCCAGCAGCACGATTTCCTCGACCACCTCGACCATGGCCGGCGCTGGCAATTCGGGCTCGACAGCCGGCAGTTCAAGTACAGGTACCACTTCTACGCCAGGCTCGGCCGACAAATCATCTGCTGGCGCAAGCAACTGCGCCGGCTCCGGCTCAGGCGCGACACGCTTGAAGCGCTGAAACGCCTGCACATGCACGGACTCCAGCTGGCTGAAGAACTCGCTGGTAACAAACGGATCGATAGCCGCCCCAGCCAGCCCCTCGCGCAGCGCTTTCAACAGGTTCGGCACCAGCTCCAGCAGACGCAACCGATCTTCCTGTTCCTCATGCGGCTCGACACTCCAGACCAGATCATCCATGACCACCAGCGCTGCCTGCCATTCGGCCGACTCGCTACCATGCTTCAGACACGTCAGCTGCAGCACCTTGCTCCAGCCCTCTTGCAGCAGACGCACCACGACTTCCGGCAGAGTCTTGCCCAGCAGCCGCTCGTTCAGCGCCTGCTCAACCTGCTGGCGAGCAAGTTCGGCCCGGGCGCGGCCTTCCTCGGCATCCCGCGTACGCTGCTCCAGCAGATCACTACGCCGGCGCTCATCACCGGTAAAAGCCAGGAACTCGGCGAGCAGATCGGAAAAAATGCTCGGATCGTCGGTGAAGTCATTGAGCAACCGCTGAACCACCTGCTCGATGCGCTGGAACAAGGTATCCCGCTGCGCATCATCCTGCGTGCTCCAACCCAGAGCTGCGGAAGCGATCTCATTGAGCAGACGACGCGCCGGATGGCTGCCACGACTGAAGAAGGTTTTATCCAGTACAGCAACCTTGAGCATGGGAATCTGCAGACGCCCAATCAGCGCCTTCAACGAGTCTGGCAGGGTGCGATCATCAAGAATGAACTCGAACAGCATCGAGACCAGGTTGATCACATCCTCATCAATCTCGCCGACCACGCGCGCCTTGCCACTTTTGGCACTGGCACGTGTCAGCAATTGCTCGAGCTGGTTACGCAGATCGAAGTCATCGGTGTCCTGCCCGCCACCACTGCCAGCCGGCAAGCG
Source organism: uncultured Pseudomonas sp. (assembly GCA_964518735.1). Taxonomy (GTDB): domain Bacteria; phylum Pseudomonadota; class Gammaproteobacteria; order Pseudomonadales; family Pseudomonadaceae; genus Aquipseudomonas. Next base: position 59,855 of record CAZFKQ010000015.1, on the reverse strand, counting down.
CTGCTGCATGTGCGACAGCAAACGCATCAGATCATTACTGGAGATCGGCACTGCATCAGCCGGTGCCTCACGCCGCGGCAGAGCAGCACTGCCACGCACCTCAGCGAGCAACTCCTGCAGGGCACCAAATACCTCCTGCACGCTTTCATCAGCAAAGGCGGCAGCACCGCCTTCACCAGCTGCCGAAGCTTCGCGGGCCGCACGATTGCCAGGCGCAGTTCGTCCGGGCGTCGAACGGCGGACCGGTGGCGCCGACTTGAGCTCGGGCAATACACCCTGCTCGACCAATTGCTGGTTGGCAGCGGCATACAGTTGGTCAAGATCGGCCAGTACGTATTTTTCGAAGAGCTTGAGCACGATCAGCTTGATGCGAATTTCCACACCCAGCCCCGCACAGAGCGCCATGAATTGCTCGCACAGCGCGCGCGGCCCGAGAGGGTTGCTCTTGTCTTCCAATTTTTGGCTGATCAACGTATTCAGCCGCGTGGTCAGGTGCGTCAGGGCTGTGCCATCACGACTGATGACGCGCGCGACCATGGCATCCAGCGCCACCGACTCTTCCAGCACATCATCCTGGACCAGAGAAAGGCTCTCGAAAGACACCGCACCCAACTGCGGCGCCTTGCCGATCTCGTATTGATTGAGGGTGGCAAAGCTTTCAAAGACCTTCTGCAGGAAGCCACGCTCGATAGATTTACGCTTCAGACGTAAATCGCGCATAGCCTCGAAGAAAGCGTTCTGTTCGGCGTTGCTGGCGGCGCGGTCAGCCATCTCGAACAACGTATCATCGGCATTATCGAACAGTGCCTGCAGCGCCAGCTTGAGTTGCTGTGCTGCCTTGTCGCGTACCTGAGTTAGGGCCACGGGAAGCCTTCCTGCCTGCGAAGTTGGCGAGTGCTCAGGGGCAGCCTTGTTCAGGTGCACCACTTTCGCGTCGGTCTGCATTGCATGTCTCCCGCAGGTTGCCGATTCAGAGCAATCTGCCAACGATCAACAGGGCGCCATCCATGACGTCAAATACTTGGCGCCAAAGTTTATGGCCAACCTTATTATAGGGACACATACAGGATGACCAAATACCCTTTAGCGCAGACATGACCTGCATCACAGCGCCAGCAAGATGAACCAACGGACGGTCATCCACGAGCGACCAACGCACCCTATCTATCTAGCAGAAAGAGCAGGTTTCTCCTGCATACCTCCTGCACCAGCTGTCGGCTATCCCTATAATCGCGCCACCAGACTGCGGAGGCCGCCATGCCCAACCTCATCCTTGCCGACCTCGGCGCCGAAATCCAAGCCAATGTCCGCGCAGCACTGCGTGAAGATATCGGCAGTGGCGACATCACCGCCCAGCTGATCCCAGCGGAGCGCCTGGCCCACGCCACTATTATCACCCGCGAGCGCGCAGTTATTGCTGGAACGGCCTGGGTTGACGAAGTGTTCCGCCAACTCGACCCGCGGGTCGCCGTGCACTGGCAAGTAACAGATGGCCAGCGAGCAGACGCCAACCAGCCACTCTTTCATCTGGAAGGCCCGGCCCGCGCCCTGCTCAGCGGCGAGCGCAGTGCACTGAACTTTCTGCAAAGCCTGTCCGCTGTCGCCACACGCTGCCAACATTTTGCCGACCTGATCAAAGACACCCAGGTCAAATTGCTCGACACCCGCAAGACCCTACCCGGCCTGCGCCTGGCGCAAAAATATGCCGTCACTTGCGGCGGCTGCCATAACCACCGCATCGGCCTCTATGACGCCTTCCTGATCAAGGAAAACCATATTGCCGCCTGTGGCGGCATCGCTCAGGCCATTGCCGCTGCCCACCAGATTGCACCCGGCAAACCGGTGGAAGTTGAAGTGGAGAGCCTGACCGAACTGCAGCAGGCTCTGGATGCCGGTGCCGACATCATCATGCTCGACGAGCTCAGCCTGGCCGATATGCGCACCGCCGTGAACATCACTGCTGGCCGCGCCAAGCTGGAAGCCTCCGGCGGTATCAACGAAAGCACCCTGCGCACCATCGCCGAAACCGGCGTGGACTACATCTCCATCGGCAGCCTGACCAAGGACATCAAAGCCATCGACCTGTCGATGCGCTTGAGCCTGTAAAAACTCCAGCCATGAAAAAGCCCGCCAATAGGCGGGCTTTTTTGCATCTGGTGCCGGAGACAGGAATCGAACCTGCGACCTTCGCGTTACGAGTGCGCTGCTCTACCGACTGAGCTACACCGGCTTGCGGGCGCCATTTTGCCGAAAAACATCCGGCAAAGCGACATACAACTGATTCAGACTACCGGCGCATCCTTGCGCGCGGCATCACCGAGAATCTTGAAGAATACGGTTTCCAGCGAGACAGCCGGCTTGATCGTGAGGATATGCCCAGCAGCCTGATTGAGCCGTGTGACAAAAGCAGGCAGTTCCGCCTGCATCAGCTCACACTCGAACTCCCCCTCACGCAGACGTTTGGCTTCCGGCGCAAAGCCTTCCGCAGCGTTGAAACGCACCAGCAAGGTATCTGCACGCTCAGCCGCCAATTCACGCGGGGAGCGCACCGTCAACAACTCCCCCTTGTTGATAAAGCCAAAACGGTCGGCAATACGCTCGACATCGTGCAGCACATGGGAAGTGAAAAAGATCGCACCGCCTTGGCTCTTGTACTCATTGAGGATATCCACCACATCCTTGCGCCCCACCGGATCGAGACCAGAAAGCGGCTCATCGAGAATCAGCAACTTGGGCTGAACGACCATGGCATGAGCAAGCGCCACACGCTGCACCGTACCCTTGGACAACTCACGAATGCGGCGCTTGGCGGCCGCAGCAACAGAAAAGCGCTCCAACCATTGCATACACCAAGCATCAGCATCCTTGCGCTTGATACCGTGCATGGAAAGACCCATTCGCAGGATCTCCAGCGGAGTGAACTGCTCATATAGCGCTGGAGACTCCGGTACGTAGGCAATATCTGTGCGGGATTCGGCGCGACAGGCATCAACTCCGTAAATAAGCACTCGCCCCTGATAGTCATTAATGATGTCCAGCATCACCTTTATGGTTGTGGACTTGCCCGCACCATTCGGCCCAACAAAACCAAAAACCTCACCCTCATCCAAGGCAAAGCTCACATCCCGCAGAGCACGGACTTCCTTGCCCTTGGCGCGAAAGGTCTGGCTGACTTGCAAAAACTCCAGCGCCACGCCCAAGGCTAGCCCTCCATCCCAGCGATTTTAAGTTTCTTCAATTCGATACGGCCGTTTTTGATTTCATAGCCAATACGCAGCGGATCATCGGGAATTTTCGCCAACTCACCACTATCGAGCAACTGTTGAAGGCTTTGCAAAGGGCCGCGTACTTTTTCATACCGCCGCTGCGCCAAACGCAAATCTAAAAGCCCCTGAATACGGATCACTCGCTTATTAAGCATCCCTCTGAGCTTTGGATCACTGGTCGAATCGCGCTGCTGAGTCAAATACCCCAACACCAGACGCTCGTCGGAAAACTGCTCAGCCTGCAGCATAATCGCGAGCTTACGCAAAGCGGCGGCATTCTCTGGGGAGCGCTCAGCGCCAAACTCCAGCACGCGAGCGGCCTTCGCGTTATCACGCTGAAAAAAGCTCAAATTGACGCCATAAAAAAACGGGGGGACATAGTCCCAAAAACGACACTCCACCGCCGCCTCAAGCACCCGATTACCCTCCGCAACTGCCCCACCCCAGGTAAGCAGACCATTAGCCAGATAGTAATTGTCTTCATGACAGGGATTGAGCCGGGCAACCTCTTGCTGAGCGCGAACCAAGTATCCCGTGTCTACCCCCCTATCATCGAGACCGGTAGCAGCTAGGCGCACAACTTCCAAATCTGCAGCAAGGAAGCGATCACCGCCGTAGAGCACAACCAAGATGGGAGCACTTATTACAACCCGATCCAAACCCGCCTCAAGGCTTGGCTTGATTGGTAATTGGGCACGCCAGAAAGCAACACCTGCAAATAGAGTGAAACCCAGCAAGGCTAACAATAGGGGGATATGACGACGTGACATATTCAGGCAAAACGCTTTCGATTGAGCGCCCATACTGCCAATGCCAGCAGACCTGCTGCGTAGCATGCACTAGAAAGCACCAACCAGAGCCAGTCCGACGGAAGAAACTCCATGCGCCCATAAAGCGCGATCATCCGCACATCCAAAGCCCCCAGATCAGGCAACAGGTAACCGAGCATGCCAATCCCTGCACTATAGCGCTCCGCATCGTGAACCACATATTGATTACGAGCCAATAACTCGATAATAGAAGCAAAAGAACGAGCGACCAGTAGAAAACCGAAGGTACCTATGAGCACAAAGCTTGGTGTCGAGGCTGTGACTGCCAGAAGCGTAGCTAAAGCCGCTAGAACACAGAGCTCTACAGCGATGAACAGGATGGTTAGCCAATAATGCTTACCCAACGCTACAGCAGTGCCTTGCTCGTAGCCTGCAGAAATCAGCCAAACGGATAGCGCCAAAGCAGCAGCCGACACCAACAAAAGCATTTGACTAAGAAGGGTAACTGCACAGAAACGCTGCAATAGGAACTGTGCACGCGTGAACGGAAAACTCAAGGTATTCAAAAAATAACGCCGCTCGAATTCGCGGGAAATGATTTCCTGAACAAGTAAAACAACAACGAAAGGCAAAACAAGACGGATCGTAGAAATACCCACATCCAAAGCAACACTGGCGGGCTGGCGTCCACTAAACTGGGCGGCCAACGCTGCCGCTAATAAAATCAGGCCAAGCAGCCACAACGAAACAGGTAAAAAACGGGCCCTCAGCGCTAGACGCAGCCCGAAGAAGCAACCAGAGAAGAATGTCATGCGCGAGAAACCCAGTGATAATTTGCTGTGCTAAACATCCTCATCCACCACACACTCATTAAACTTACTAAAATCCGCTCACTGCACTCGATATAACGAATTTCAAAGGCATACAGCACAAACAAAAAGAAATCGCTTGGCTAAGCCAAGCGATTTCTTCAGCAGTATCAATCAAATCAGCGCAAACCGATCAGTCAAAACCGTCAATACCAACAATAGTACCCGCATCACAACGAGCACCCAACTGGTATTCCTGCATCACGCCACCTTCACTAGAGGTGAAGAAAGCCTTGTAATCCGGAATAGTAGAGTTACCACCTGCTTGAGCGCAACCCGGTGGCAGCTGATCACCTACAACGAGCGGATCTAGGTCAACACAGGCAACACCAACCTGACGGCTGCCACCTTCATGACAGGCAGCAACCTGAACAAGGTTCTCTGTTTCGTCGCAGTTATAAGCACCATGCACGTTCTTGGAAACGCCAAGGGTCACGTCTTCAGCAAGAAGAGCACAATCATTACCGACACCGCCGGTTACTTCTTGGTTGTTCTGAAATGCAGCAGGAGCAGCGAAAGCCATGCTCGATGCAACACCCAGCCCAGCAGCCATCAAAGCGGCAATAAGTTGCTTATTCATAAAAATTCTCCTGGAAAATCAGATCATTGCTGCAGAGATGACGGTGATCATGTTCTTGGTGTCCGCCTTGGCAGACGAGTCGTTCGCCTTGGCACGATACTCATTGAACTGCGGAATGGCGATGGCAGCCAGAATACCAATGATTGCAACCACGATCATCAGCTCGATCAGGGTAAAGCCTTTTTGCTTCTTGAGGGACTTCATGGAAATGCTCCTGTGTGGTTAAGGTCAACGACCTGCGCTTGAAAATGCACATTGCATGCCAATACGAGAAACAACACCTAGAAGCCATTACATCCCCAGCAGCCACCGAAGAAGACCGCATCTTTGACAAGATGTGACACATTTCGTCACCCGCGAAGCTGCTGCTTGGGCCTTTCTTGAATTTGGGCTATAAGTGCGAGAGCCCCCCTACTGCGCAGCACACATTTTATGAGTGAAACCCCCCCCCTCACAGGTCTAGCCCGCCAACTGGTAGCAGCAGAGTTGCTCGATAGCAAGACTGCTAGCCAGGCACAAGCACAAGCACAGCGTAACCAAATACCGCTTGTCACCTATCTGGTCCAACATAAAATTGCCAGTAGCCGTAGCATTACCGAGGTAGCGGCGGATCAGTTCGGCCTACCTTATTTTGACCTCAGCTGCCTGGATAAAGAAAACCAGCCACGCGACTTAGTCAGCGAGAAACTCTGCCGTCAGCATCGAGTCCTTCCGCTGCATAAGCGCGGCAACAAGCTGTTTATAGCGATATCAGATCCAACCAACCACCAAGCCGTAACCGATGTACAGTTCAGTACAGGACTAAGCACTGAATCCTTGCTTGTCGATGATGACAAGCTCGGCGAAGCCATCGAAAAACTCTTTGACTCCGGCAATAGCGGCATGGAGGACTTGGGCGACGTAGATCTAGATGGACTTGACGTCCAGGCAGTTGATGAGGATGCCGATGATAACAGCACAGGTGGCGACGCTGACGATGCTCCTGTTGTACGCTTTGTCAACAAAATGCTGCTGGATGCAATCAAAGGAGGATCGTCAGATCTGCACTTTGAACCCTATGAAAAAGCGTACAGAGTACGCTTCCGTACCGACGGCATCCTACACGAAGTGGCACGCCCCCCTATTCAACTAGCCCCCCGACTATCCGCGCGCCTGAAGGTCATGGCCGGTTTAGATATTTCCGAAAGGCGCAAGCCTCAGGATGGCCGGATCAAGATGAAAATATCCAAAACCAAGGCCATCGACTTTCGGGTCAACACCCTCCCCACCTTGTGGGGAGAGAAAATTGTAATGCGGATTCTCGACCCCAGCAGCGCTCAAATGGGTATTGATGCACTTGGCTACGAGGAAGAGCAGAAAGACCTCTACATGAGCGCTCTGAAGCAACCACAGGGCATGATTCTAGTGACTGGCCCAACCGGATCAGGCAAGACTGTTTCACTGTATACCGGCCTGAACATACTCAACACAGTAGACGTGAACATTTCCACCGCCGAAGACCCAGTGGAAATTAACTTGGAAGGCATCAACCAAGTCAACGTAAACCCGAAACAGGGTATGGACTTCACCCAGGCCTTACGCGCTTTTCTGCGGCAGGACCCAGACATCATAATGGTCGGAGAGATTCGCGACCTCGATACAGCCTCAATTGCTATCAAAGCCGCCCAAACTGGGCACATGGTTATGTCTACACTGCATACCAACAGCGCGGCAGAAACTCTGACCCGCCTGCGCAACATGGGCGTCCCCTCTTTCAACATTGCAACCTCAGTTAACCTGATCATTGCCCAGCGCCTAGCCCGCAAGCTTTGCAATAGCTGCAAGAAAGAAGTTGACATACCCCGCGAAGCACTTCTCAAGGAAGGCTTCCCAGAAAACAAGATTGGCACCTTCAAGCTTTATGGCCCTATAGGCTGTGAAAACTGCAAAGGGGGTTACAAGGGACGTGTTGGTATTTATGAAGTAGTTAAAAACACGCCCAACCTGCAACGGATTATCATGGAAGAAGGCAACTCCATCGATATTGCCGTGCAGATGCGAAAAGACGGCTTCAACGACTTACGAACTTCCGGCTTACTGAAAGCTATTCAGGGCGTGACCAGCCTTGAGGAAGTCAACCGCGTGACCAAGGACTAACCATGGCTGAGAAAGCGCTCAAAACCAGCTCCTATGTCTGGGAAGGTACAGATAAAAAAGGCGCAAAAATTAAAGGCAAGCTCAACGGTCAATCCCCTGCATTGATAAAGGCCCAGTTACGCAAGCAGGGCATCAATCCGATCAAAGTACGCAAGGAAGGCTTGTCATTTCTCAGCGCCGGCAAAAAAATTAAGCCGATGGATATCGCCCTGTTCACACGACAAATGGCGACGATGATGAAAGCTGGCGTACCGCTGTTACAATCGTTCGATATAATCGGCGAAGGCTTCGACAACCCCAACATGCGCAAGCTAGTTGACGAAGTGAAGCAGGATGTAGCCGCAGGCAATAGCTTTGCCTCTTCATTGCGCAAGAGGCCACTGTACTTTGACGACCTGTATTGCAATTTAGTAGATGCTGGCGAACAGTCAGGCTCCTTGGAATCACTGCTAGACCGAGTAGCAACCTACAAAGAAAAGACCGAAGCACTCAAAGCCAAAATTAAAAAAGCAATGACCTATCCGATCGCAGTTGTCATCGTTGCGGTTATTGTCACAGCCATTCTGTTGATCAAAGTGGTTCCGCAATTTGAAGATGTATTTTCTGGCTTTGGAGCAGAACTACCCGGCTTCACACAAATGGTTGTAGACCTTTCACGCTGGATTCAGGTGTGGTGGTTCGCAGTGCTAGGGTTTCTGTTCGCTGCCGTATTTTTATTTCAAAACACCTACAAACGCTCAGAAAAGTTTCGCGACACACTGGACCGCACACTGCTCAAAATGCCAATCGTCGGCGACATCATGTACAAGGCAGTGGTTGCACGTTATGCACGCACACTGGCAACTACATTTTCAGCAGGGGTGCCTCTAGTTGAAGCGCTAGACTCCGTTGCCGGCGCCACTGGCAACGTAGTTTTCCGTAACGCAGTGCAAAAGATAAAACAGGATGTCTCTTCTGGGATACAACTAAACTTTGCTATGCGTACAGTTGACGTCTTTCCAAGCATGGCGATTCAAATGACCGCAATCGGCGAAGAGTCAGGAGCACTGGATGAAATGCTCGACAAGGTTGCTTCGTTTTACGAGGCAGAGGTCGACAACGCTGTAGACAACCTAACCACACTAATGGAGCCCATGATCATGGCGGTTTTAGGTGTATTGGTAGGTGGCCTGATCATCGCCATGTACCTACCCATATTCACCCTCGGCTCTGTTGTAGGTTGATTAATGCCAGCTGAACTCCTGGCCGGCAATTTGCCGGCCTTTGTTTTACCCGCACTGCTGCTCGGCCTGCTGATCGGCAGCTTTCTCAATGTGGTGGTCTACCGCCTGCCAAAAATGATGCAGCGCGAATGGCGCATGCAGGCACGGGAAATCCTCGAACTGCCCGAAGAGCCCGCTGGCGAGACCTTCAATCTGGTCCTCCCGCACTCCAGCTGCCCGCATTGCGGACACCAGATCAAGCCTTGGGAAAACATCCCGGTTCTGAGCTGGCTGGCGCTACGCGGCAAATGCTCCAGCTGCAAGGCGCCTATCAGTAAGCGCTACCCGCTGGTGGAGCTCACCTGCGGCCTGCTCTCTGCCTATGTAGCCTGGCACTTCGGCTTCGGCTGGCAGGCCGGCGCCATGCTGGTATTGAGCTGGGGCCTGCTGGCCATGAGCCTGATCGATACGGACCACCAACTGCTGCCCGATACGCTGGTGCTGCCGCTGCTCTGGCTGGGGCTGATCCTCAACTATCACGGCTTGTTCGCCAGCCTCGGCGATGCCCTGTGGGGCGCGATTGCCGGCTACCTGAGCCTGTGGTCGGTGTACTGGCTGTTCAAGCTGGTGACCGGCAAGGAAGGCATGGGCTATGGCGACTTCAAGCTGCTGGCCATGCTTGGCGCCTGGGGCGGCTGGCAAATCCTGCCGCTGACCATTCTGCTGTCATCGCTGGTGGGCGCCGTGCTGGGTGTGATCATGCTGCGCTTGCGCAATCAAGAAACCAGCACGCCCATCCCCTTTGGCCCCTATCTGGCGATTGCCGGCTGGATTGCGCTGCTCTGGGGTGATCAAATAACTGGAGCCTATTTGCAATTTGCCCGGTTTTAAATGAGCACACCCTGGATTCTTGGACTCACAGGCGGCATCGGTAGCGGCAAGAGTGCCGCCGCCGAGCATTTCACCCGACTCGGCGTGCATCTGGTCGATGCCGACCATGCCGCACGCTGGGTGGTCGAGCCAGGCCGTCCGGCGCTGGCTCGCATAGCTGAGCATTTTGGCCCGCACGTCCTGCAGCCTGACGGTCAGCTTGATCGTGGCGCACTGCGTCAGCTGATTTTCCAGGACGAACAACAACGGCGCTGGCTGGAAAGCCTGCTGCATCCGTTGATCGGCGAGGAGATCCGCAGCTACCTGGCGCGCGCAGAATCCCCCTATGCCATTCTGGTTTCACCGCTACTGGTCGAGTCCGGCCAGTACCGTATGACCCAGCGCGTACTGGTAGTGGATGTGCCCGAACAACTGCAACTGCAGCGCACCATGGCCCGCGACCAGGCCTCAGCAGAGCAGATACAAGCCATCCTCAATGTACAGGCCAAGCGTGATGAACGCTTGCGGCATGCTCACGATGTGCTGCACAACGACCGCGACCAGGCCTGGCTGCGCAACGAGGTCGAGCGTCTGCACCACTTTTACCTGACCCTGCGTGGAGGAAAACCTTGAGCAGTACTGTTGAATGCCCAACCTGCGGCGCCCCCGTCGAATGGGGCCCGCAAAGCCCGAGCCGGCCTTTCTGCAGCGAGCGCTGCAAGCTGATCGATCTGGGCGCCTGGGCCTCGGAAAGCCATGTGATCCCTGGCGATACCATCGAAGACGAGTTGTTTTCCGGCGAGCTTCCGCCGCGCGAGCACTAAGCCCAATTTGGGTTGCCTGGGATAACCACTTCGGCAGCGAGCCCCCAAGAAAAACGGCAGCGCGACTACCCCCCCTCAGGGACGCATGAAGGCGTAGTCGCGCTGGTCATCAAGGTTGTCAGCCAGAAACAGCAACTCGGCGGCCAGATCACTAGGTGCGCGAAGCTGCTGATTGCTCTGCACCACCGCGCTCAGCAATGCGCGCAATGCCAATACGGGGTCGATACCCAGCGCATGCGCCTGCTGCAAACTGCGTTCAACCTCTACCCGTGCCCACTCATGCGCGCCCATGTGCTTTGCTCCTGTGCTTTTGCCCAGTGTGCAGCCACAGCCTGAGGCCCAGTTGATCTGGATCAGTCACCTAACGCGCATCAACCCGCTGAACATCACGGCATCAACGGGACGGAGGATCATCCTTCCACGGCGCCGACAGATAGCGCGTGCGATTGAAGGTCTCCAGCCAGTCCGGATAGAACACCACCAACCCGGTGACCAGCATGCCGTTGATAAACGCCTCGGGAAACATGATCAGCCACAGATAGCCGAGAAAGTCCTCCAGCCAGGGCGGCATGACATACAGTCCATCGAGCCACAACACGCCCAGGCCTGCCAGCAGCGAGAGCAAAACCGCCAGGGCGGCCGGGAAGAAACCACAGAAGAAGATGTAGACAAACAGGTTGCGCGGCTGCCGGCGCTCCACCAGCTGGGCGCATTGTTCGCTTACTAGCACCGGGATCAGCACCAGCAACACGGCATTGAACCCCAACGCCTGCAGATCCTGGCGCCCCACCGCCAGCAGGCCTAGCTGCGCTACCAAGCCGCCCAGTACTGCGAGGGGCCAGCCCAGCAACAGGGTCACCACCGTCATCCCGATAAAGTGGTAGGACAGGCCGGAGGCAAAGTCCCGCCGCACCAGCCAGAGCAGAAACAGCGCCAGTACCGTGCCAAACAGTAAATGCTGACGACGCTGATCGCTGAATAGCTCAACCCAGGGTGCGCGCCAGATCGCCCAGAGCAAGGCTGGCAAATAACACAACCAGCCCAGCCACAGGCTGGTCGCCGATAGCAGCTCGGCACCGATCACAGTCCGGACTGCTCCAGCGCTGCAGCCAGAGCCGATGCATCAGTAAAGCTGCGCTGCGCCAGCAAACGTCCTTCACGCAGATCGAGCCAGAGCACCGTCGCCGGTGCCGCCGGATAACGCGGCGCCACCCGCGCCTGACGATCCAGCAGCACCCGGTAGCTGTAATCACGCATTGCCGGCACGGCAAACAGACTGGCAATCGGCCCCGGCATACCACTGATGTCGGCCAGGAACAACGCATGCCGCTGTTCCAGATAGCCCTTAGGCTTTCCCTGCAGCGCCGCCTTCACCAGCTCGGCACCTTCCATGTCGCGCGCGACCAGCAAGACCTGCAAGCGATCATCCAGACTGTAAGGCTGCTCGTACTGATCTAGCAGCGTCCAGGGCGCCAAACGCTCACCAGGCTCGACAGCCATAGCCAGCGAAGAGAACAAGCCCAACAAGATTAACCAGCTGTTTTTCATAGTACGTACCTAGGGTGATTAATGCCGGTGGCTGCCGCACTGGGCGCCAACAAAAGCTGAGAACTTAGACAGTAGGCGATTGGAGCGTTGCGCCCTTTATGCCGTAGTGCTTAGGGAAAAAACTTCGATATCTTCGCGCAGCGACCACCCTTCCTGCGCCAACCAGAACGACAGGGCCTGCGGCGCATCACGCAGAACAAACACATGGGTCTTGCTGATCCCCTGCCCACTCAGGCGACGCAGCGCCTCATCCAGCAGCGCCTGCGCCAGACCACAACCACGCCAGGGCAGATCGACCACCAGATGATGCAGATAGCCACGACGCCCGTCATGTCCCACCAACAGGCAGGCCGCCAACTGGCCATCTCTCTCGGCGAGCAAGCTCAACCCAGGATTGCGTTCCAGATAGGTCGAAAACGGTTGCAAGGCATCCTCGGGACGCAGGCAGATGCCCGGCGTGCGCTGCCATAGCGCCACAAGATCAGCATGGTCGGCCGGAGTGATGGAGCGAATCGACATAAAAGCACCTCACTGACATCTGACGAGTCTACACCGGCACCTGCACCCCATCAGCGCGGCCAGCTGTCGCAAGCCGATTTTGCGGTTATGCTGCGGCCATGGACGACTCCGACTACCTGCGCCTGCTCACCCGGCAGGCCGAACAGGCCAACGACTTCCTATCCAATGCACGCAAGTGGGAACGCGAGCGCTGGGTCTGCCAGCGCCTGCTGCTGGGCCTTAACGTACCCTTTCGCCAGGACGAATTCAGCAGCGCGCCGCAGGAGCCGCCGGACGTGCAGTTCCGTGACGCCAACTTCGAGGTGTTCTTCGTTCTCGACCATGGCCGACGCCTCAACGATGAGTGGCGCGCCGAACTGGAGCGTCGCCGCAGCGCGCTCTCGCTCAGCCAACTGCTGCGCCGCGAGCCGCGCCCCCGACGTATCGCCGCCAGCGAACTGCAGACACGCCTGGCACCGACGCTGCGCAAGAAAGCGCATAACTATCTTGAGCGCGGTATCGACTTGGGCGAGCTGGACCTGCTCGCCTACATCAACCTGAAACGCGACCTGCCGGACTTCAACAGCCACTTCCCACCGCCCGGCGAGTACCTGCGCCAGGGCTGGCGCTCCCTCGCCCTGGTCGGCCCGACCTATACCCGCGTGCTGTTCGCCCATGCCGATGCACCGGAATTTCTGCGCAATAACCTTGGCCGTACCGTGCTGTTCGACGTGGGTATCAGCCTGTGAGCCCGTTACACGAACTGCTGGCCGCAGTGCCGCAGCAGGGCCGGGTACGCTGGATTGGCGTACGCCCGGAATCTCGCGCTGAAATGCTCGAACTGCAGGCCGTGGAAGCACGTCGCGAGGCCGGCCTGACCGGTGACCATGCCCGCCCCGGGCCACGTAATCAGCGCCAGGTCACTCTGATCCAGTGGGAGCACCTGGCCGTGATCAACGCTTTGCTGGCACGCACCGAAGACCGGCTGATCCTGCCTGCGGACCTAAGACGCAATATCGCCATCAGCGGCATCAATCTGTTCAGCCTGAAGAATCGCTGCTTCCGTATCGGCCAGGCGATCTTGCAGACCACAGGCTGGTGCCAACCCTGCGCCAAACTGGAGGAGCGCCTTGGCCCCGGCACCTTCCAGGCCATGCGTGGCCACGGCGGGATCACTGCGCGCGTGTTGCAAAGCGGCATTATTCGCCTGGATGACGTGCTGCGCGTTGAGCCCCTGGCGAGCACAGGGCTAGAATGAGTCAACTTTCTTGCGAGGCACACCATGTCCAGCCGCTTGAGCCCCGAAGACCAGCAGCGTGTCGATCAATACCTGAACGCGCCGCAACATCAGGTCGAACGCCAACCCTTCCGGGTCTGGCGCCTGCTACTGGTTATTCTGCTCGCGGTCATTGTTCTGGGTGTACTGAGCCGCCTTCTGAGTCGACTGGTGCTATGAGCTGCTTGGCGCTCGCCCGGTCGGACTCCTCTACGGATTCCGCAAACCTTATGAGTTATCCCCATGACACATCGCATCGTGATCGTCGGCGGCGGCGCCGGCGGCCTGGAGCTTGCTACCCGCCTGGGTAGAAGCCTGGGCAAGCGCGGCCAAGCCAGCATTACCCTGGTCGACGCCAATCTCACCCACATCTGGAAACCGCTGCTGCACGAAGTTGCATCCGGCTCGTTGAACTCTTCCGAGGACGAGCTGAACTATGTGGCACAGGCCAAATGGAACCACTTCCAATTTCAGCTCGGGCGCATGAGCGGACTGGATCGTGTGCGCCAGTGCATCTGCCTGGCCGCCACCCTCGACGAGAACGGCGACGAGCTACTGCCGGCCCGTGAACTGAGTTATGACAGCCTGGTACTCGCCGTCGGCAGCACCACCAATGACTTCGGCACGCCAGGCGCAGCCGAGCATTGCATCTTCCTCGATACACGCGAACAGGCCGAACGCTTCCACAGCAAGCTGCTCAATCATTACCTGCGCGCCCATGCCGGCAAGACCGACGACGGGCAGATCAGCGTAGCGATAGTCGGCGCTGGCGCCACCGGGGTCGAACTGGCCGCCGAACTGCACCATGCAGCCCATGAGCTGGCAGCCTACGGTCTGAATAACATCCAGCCGCAGAACATGCGCATCACGCTGATCGAAGCGGGCCCTCGGGTATTACCGGCACTGCCGGTTCGTATCAGCCAGCCCGTGCACCAGACCCTGGAAAAACTCGGTGTCACCGTCCTCACCGGCACTGCCGTCAGCCAGGTCACCGAACAGGCCCTGCTCACCGCAAGCGGTATGGAAGTGCCGGCAAGCCTGAAGGTATGGGCCGCCGGTATTCGTGCACCGGGCTTTCTCAAGGAGCTGGATGGACTGGAAAGCAATCGCATCAATCAGTTGGTGGTACGCCCGAGCCTGCAAACCAGCCTGGACGACAATATCTTCGCCTTCGGCGATTGCGCCGCCTGCCCGCTTGGCGATGGCAGCGAGCGCACCATTCCGCCACGAGCCCAAGCCGCCCACCAGCAGGCCTCGCTACTGGCCAAGTCACTCAAACTGCGCCTGGAAGGCAAGCCGTTGCCCGCGTTCCGCTACCAGGACTACGGCTCACTGATCTCGCTGTCACGCTTTTCTGCAGTCGGCAATCTGATGGGTAACCTGATGGGCAGCGTCAAACTGGAAGGCTGGCTCGCGCGGATGTTCTATATCTCGCTCTACCGCATGCACCAGATGGCACTCTACGGCAGCATCCGCACCCTGCTGTTGATGCTCAGCGGCCGCATTGGCCGCAGCACCGAGCCACGCCTCAAGCTGCACTGACCGCCACCAGAAAAGCCGTGCTCACCGCCAGCCGCGGTGCTGCACGGCATTGCGCCAGAGCGCAGCAATCTGCAGCTGCATAAAGATTCAGGCAACAAAAAACCCGCACTAGGCGGGTTTGTTGTTTCTCGGACCAAACCCGAGAATATATGGTGGGTCGTGTGGGATTCGAACCTACGACCAATTGGTTAAAAGCCAACTGCTCTACCAACTGAGCTAACGACCCAAAAATGGTCGGGGTAGGGGGATTCGAACTCCCGACATCTTGCTCCCAAAGCAAGCGCGCTACCGGACTGCGCTATACCCCGATAAGAAAGTTGGCTCCACGACCTGGACTCGAACCAGGGACCCAGTGATTAACAGTCACTTGCTCTACCAACTGAGCTATCGCGGAACTTGTAACCTTCTAGCTCAGCTACTGGCTTTGGCTTGCGCCGCTTCCCGTAGCTGAGGCGCGCCATTTTACGTTTCCGTACGCTCCTGTCAACCCTTGAAATCACTTTCTTTACAAAGCCTTGCGATTGAACTCCAAGCTACTATATGTCTATAGCTTGATGCACTTCACAGCAGGATGCGCGCGCCAGCAAGGCCCGTACAGGATATGTCATGAGTACCCCGGATACCCCGCCAACTCCACCACGCTCTATTTCAGGGCTGGCAAGCCGCGGGATTCAACCTCGCTTCAGCGAACTGGTACAGGACTGTCGCAAGCTGGTGATGAACCGCCTGGCCGAGCACCTGGCTGGCGTGTTTGGCCAGGTGGACGACACCCTCTTCGAGTGCGCCGAGAAAGCCGAGAACAATCGCCTGCAAACCCTGTTCTTCGACAACATGCGTGAAATCCGCAGACTGCGGCCGCAGATCGAGCGCAGCTACCACCAGCAGATCGCGCAGAACTTCTCCGACTTCCTCGACGGCAAGCTTAAAGCGGTAGCAGCGCCCAGCGAACTGGATGCCGAACAACTGTCCCTGGTGCAAAACGAGGACTACGAAGAAAGCCTGCAGATCATCAACATGGTCAGTCGGGTCAAGGCACGTTGCGCCCGTCCACTGTTCGCGTTGGAGCAGCGACTGGCCCTACTCAACAATGGTCAGAAACTCGGTGAGGACAGCAATCCATTTGGCCCGCCAGCCATTGCCCGAGCCTTTCACGAAGCGCTCACCGCGCACCCCTTCCCGCTGCGGATCAAGATCATCCTGTATACGCTCTTCGATCAGCATGTGATGCACAGCCTTGATCCGCTCTACGAAGCCCTCAACCAGCGCCTGATCGATGCCGGCATCCTGCCCAATCTGAAATACAACGCACAACGCAACACGTCCAGCCCAACGGCCACCCCTGCCAGCCAACAGCAACCCACACCGACTTCGTCTCGCGAGACCACGGGTAACCCGGCTGGTACCCAACCGTCACACTATGGAACGCAGTATTCGAGCTCGCCACAACTGGCCACGCCCCCCCAAGCAGCCCCCTCCGCTGCAGACGGGCAGCATGTCGCAGCCCCTGCTGACCTTAACAGTCCGCCGCCACAGGACCCAGGCCAGCTGTTCGGTGGCCTGGCCGCCCTGCTCAGCGAGCATCGGGAGCGCAATGTAGATGCCCCCCTGCTTGGCGGCACCCGCAGCATTGCCAGCTTTGCGCCGCGTACTGCAACCAGCACCTACAGCGCCAGCGAGCTCCTGAATGCGCTTAATCGCCTGCAACAGCAGTCGGCCCATGACATCAGCCAGCGCCTGCATCGCCCCCAAGCCGTGGAAGGCCTCAAAGCCGACCTGCAGGATCAGCTGGAGGCCTACAGCAACCTTCCGGGCCAGCAGAAGCTCTCGGATCAGGAAGCCGACGTTATCGACCTGGTCGGCATGCTGTTCGACTTCATCCTCGACGACGACAACCTGCCTGACGCCTGCAAGACTGCCCTCTCCCACCTGCATACGCCCTATCTCAAGGTAGCGCTGCAGGACAAGGCACTGTTCACCCAGCACCACCACCCGGCCCGACGCCTGCTCAACAGCATGGCCCAGGCCGGCGTGCTGTATGGCGGCGAAGGCGATGAACGCGGCCTGCTGGCGAAGATGCACTGGGTCGTGGAACGGGTCATCCATGGCTTTGCCGGCGACCTGCTGCTGTTCGACAGCCTGCTTGAGGAATTCAACGAGTTCGTCATCACCCTGCAGCACAAGGTCGAGTTGCGTGAGCGACGCGCCGTGGAGGCCGCCAAGGGTCGCGACAAATTGCTCGGCGCCCGCCAACTGGCGGTCGACGCCATCAATCAGGCACTCAAGGGACGCGAGCTGCCGTCCATCATTCGCAACTTCCTCGAACTGACCTGGACCGACGTACTGGTCTTTGTCCTGCTGCGCCACAATGAGCGCAGCAGCGAATGGCAACGCGCCTGCGAAGTTGCCGAGCAGCTGGCCTGGAGTGGCACCGTTCTCGATGATGCCGGCCGCACACACCTGCAAACCATACGTGTCAGCCTGCTCGACGAACTGCGCAAAGGCCTGGAACTGCTCGGTGGTTACCACGAAGACGGCATACGCCGCCTGCTGCAGGACATTGTCGCCTGCCAGCACGCCGTGCAAGCCAAACAGCCGCAACTGGCCGCCAAGCTCAAGGCATCACTCAAGGAAAGCCCGCTGGGCGCGATGCTGGGCGAAGACGCCGCCCTGGCCGCCCCCATACAAAAGAACGAAAAAGTTTCCGCCAGGGCCCAGGCACTGATCAAGGAACTGCAAAATCTGGAATTCGGCACCTGGTTCGAGTTCGTCCAGGGCGATGAAATCCGCACGCTGAAACTGTCCTGGTTCAGTCCGACCACGCACAACTACATGTTTGTCGATCACAGCGGCCAGCGTGTGGCGATCAAGCCAATCCGGCAACTGGCCAACGAAATGGAACTGGGGCAGGCACGCATCGTCCCGCCCGAGCGCGATTCACCGCTGGTCGATCGCGCCCTGCATGCCATCTATCGCGTTCTACAGCGCTTCACCGGACGCGCCAATGAAGTCGGCCAAGGAGCCTGAATGGACGATCGTCGCCAGCACAGCCGCCACACCACCGAACTGAGCCTGGAAGTATTCGACTTCCATTCAGGCACGCGCCTGGGCCGCGTCGTCGATCTTTCCGCTGACGGCTTCATGCTGGTCAGCGACACGCCCCTGGAGGCTGACTCCGTGTGGGAATGCCGCCTGGTGCTCGGTGAACCTCTTGGTAATCTCCATGAGATACGCCTGGGCGCCGACTGCCTGTGGAGTCGCCCAGGTGCCAATGGCCAGCACGGCTGGAGTGGCTTCCATATCTTCGACCTGGCCGATGATCAGGCTGAAGCACTGGCGGTCGTGCTAGAGCACATCTGAACAAGCCCATGAAAAAGCCCCGCAGTGCGGGGCTTTTTCATGACGCGAACATGACTCAGGTAAAGACGATTTCCTCGCCCTCGACACGCGCCTTGACCACCGCGCCCGGACTGAAAGTACCCGCCAGAATCAGTTGCGCCAGCGGGTTCTCGATCCAGCGCTGGATCGCCCGTTTCAGCGGCCGCGCGCCGTAGACCGGGTCATAGCCGATGGCAATCAGCTTATCCAGGGCCTCGGTCGTCAGCTCCAGCCGCAACTCGCGCTCGGCCAGACGGCCGCGCAGGCGCTGCAGCTGAATCTCGGCAATGCCGGCGATCTGCTCGCGACCCAGCGGCTCGAATACCACCACCTCGTCGATACGGTTGATGAACTCCGGGCGGAAGTGGCTGCTCACCGCATCCATCACCGCCGCACGCTGCGCCTCGCGGTCGCCGACCAGTTCCTGGATCTGCGCCGAACCGAGGTTAGAGGTCATCACGATCACGGTGTTCTTGAAGTCCACGGTGCGCCCGTGGCTATCTGTCAGGCGACCATCCTCCAGTACCTGCAGCAGCACGTTGAACACATCCGGGTGGGCCTTCTCCACCTCATCCATCAGCACCACCGAGTAAGGCTTGCGGCGCACAGCCTCGGTCAGGTAACCGCCCTCTTCGTAGCCGACATAGCCGGGTGGCGCACCGATCAGGCGAGCCACCGAGTGCTTCTCCATGAACTCGGACATGTCGATGCGCACCAGCGCCTCCTCGGTGTCGAAGAGGAATTCGGCCAGCGCCTTGCACAGCTCGGTCTTACCCACACCGGTCGGACCGAGAAAGAGGAACGAGCCACTCGGCCGGTTCGGATCAGCCAGACCAGCACGCGAGCGGCGCACGGCGTTGGCCACGGCCACCACTGCCTCGTTCTGGCCGATCACGCGCTGATGCAGCAGGCCTTCCATCTTCAGCAGTTTGTCTCGCTCACCCTCGAGCATTTTGCTCACCGGGATGCCGGTCCACTTGGACACCACCTCGGCAATTTCTTCCTCGGTGACCTTGCTGCGCAGCAGCTGGTTCTCGGTCTTGCCGTGCTGGTCGACCATCTGCAGGCTGCGCTCCAGATCCGGAATGATGCCGTACTGCAGCTCAGCCATGCGATTGAGGTCGCCTTTGCGCCGCGCCGCCTCCAGCTCTTGGCGCGACTGTTCGATCTTCTGCTGGATCTGTGCCGAGCCTTGCACCTCGGCCTTTTCCGACTTCCAGATTTCCTCCAGATCAGCGTATTCACGCTCCAGACGAGCAATATCTTCGTTGAGTTTTTCCAGGCGTTTGATCGCTGCCTCGTCGTCTTCCTTTTTCAGCGCCTGTCCTTCGACCTTGAGCTGAATCAGGCGCCGCTCCAGGCGATCGAGCACTTCCGGTTTGGAGTCGATCTCCATGCGGATACGGCTGGCCGCCTCGTCGATCAAATCGATGGCCTTGTCCGGCAGCTGGCGATCGGTGATGTAGCGATGCGACAGTTTGGCCGCAGCGATGATCGCGCCGTCGGTGATGGCCACCTTGTGGTGCACCTCGTAGCGCTCCTTGAGGCCGCGGAGGATGGCGATGGTGTCTTCCTCGCTCGGCTCATCCACCAGCACCTTCTGGAAGCGCCGTTCCAGGGCCGCATCCTTCTCGATGTACTGACGGTACTCGTTGAGCGTGGTGGCACCGACGCAGTGCAGCTCGCCACGGGCCAGCGACGGCTTGAGCATGTTGCCGGCATCCATGGCGCCTTCAGCCTTGCCGGCGCCAACCATGGTGTGCAGCTCATCAATGAACAGAATGATCCGCCCTTCCTGCTTGCTCAGCTCGTTGAGCACTGCTTTCAGGCGCTCCTCGAACTCGCCGCGGAACTTGGCGCCAGCGATCAGCGCGCCCATGTCTAGGGACAGCAGACGCTTATCCTTCAGCCCGTCCGGCACCTCGCCATTGACGATGCGCTGGGCCAGGCCCTCGGCGATGGCGGTCTTGCCCACGCCGGGCTCGCCAATCAGCACCGGGTTGTTCTTGGTGCGGCGCTGCAGGACCTGGATGGTGCGACGGATTTCGTCATCACGACCGATCACCGGGTCGAGCTTGCCTTCTTCCGCACGCTTGGTCAGGTCGACGGTGTACTTGTCCAGAGCCTGGCGCGACTCTTCGACGTTGGGGTCATTTACCGCATCGCCGCCGCGCAGGTTGCTCACCGCATTTTCCAGAGCCTTCTTGCTCACGCCCTGGCCGAGGAGCAGCTTGCCCAGCTTGGTGCTCTCGTCCATGGCGGCGAGCAATACCACCTCACTGGAAATGAACTGGTCGCCCTTCTGCTGCGACAGACGGTCAGCCTGATTGAGCAGGCGCGCCAGATCCTGAGACAGATTGACGTCGCCGGTCGGGTTCTGAATTTTCGGCAGCTGATCGAGCTCTTTGCTCAGCGCCTGACGCAGGCTGTTCACATCGAAGCCGACCTGCATCAGCAGCGGCTTGATCGAACCGCCCTGCTGGTCGAGCAGCGCCTGCATAAGGTGCAGCGGCTCGATGGCCGGGTGATCGAGGCCCACCGCCACGGACTGGGCATCGGAGAGGGCAAGCTGCAGCTTGCTGGTCAAACGGTCGATTCGCATGGGTATTGGTCCTTCCTTTGTGAGGCGGGCCGGAGCGATGAACAACCCCTGAAACGAAAACCCGCCGAGATGAAGACTAGATGAGGACAGTTTTCCGCGATTCAAGCGGAGCGACGTTGATGCAAGTCAGTGGGTGAGCCAGATCAGCGAAGCGAAGCGCCCGGTGCGGGCGGCGCGGCGGTAGGAATAGAAGCGGGTATCGCTGACGGTGCAGAAACCATCACCGTAAACGGCCGTGACGCCGCGCGCCGCAAGGCGGATGCGCGCCAACTGGTAAATATCGGCCATGAACTTGCCGGCGTGGACGCTGGGAACAAAGGCCTGGGCAGCCTCGGCATGACCAGCGAGGAAGGCCTCGCGCACTTCCGCGCCGACCTCGAAGGCCTGCGGACCGATAGCCGGGCCGAGCCAGACCAGTACCTCCTGTGCCGGCAAAGCCAGGGCATCCAGGGTGGCCTCGAGCACCCCGCCAGCCAGCCCCCGCCAACCGGCATGGGCAGCGGCCACGCGGGTACCGGCACGATCACAGAACAGCGCAGGCAAGCAGTCGGCAGTCAATACGGCACTGGCAATACCGGGCGTGGCACTCCAGCTGGCATCCGCCTCGACCACCTGAGCCGGATCGGCCTCGACCACCTGTACGCCATGCACCTGGCGCAGCCAGGCCGGCTGACAGTGCAAGGCGGTGGTCAGAATCTGGCGATTGCCGGCAACGGCCTGCGGATCATCCTCGACATGGTCGCCGAGGTTGAGGCTGTCGAACGGCGCCTGACTGATACCTCCCGCACGAGTGGTGACGCAGGCCCGCACATGGGCCGGCGCTGGCCAGTCGGGAAGCAGCCACTCAGCGCTCATCAGACGAAGGATTCATTGTCCTGGCGCAGCAGACTGAGCATCCACACCAGGTCATCGGGCAGTGCCGATTGCCACTTCATGCGCTGCCCGGTGATCGGATGGGTCAGCTCGAGGAAACGCGCATGCAGGGCCTGACGCGGAAACTCCTTGAGCGTCTGCACCAGGGTCGGGCTGGCGGCCGGCGGAATACGGAAGCGCCCGGCATAGAGCGGATCACCGACCAGTGGGTAGCCCACATGGGTCATGTGCACGCGAATCTGGTGAGTACGTCCGGTTTCCAGCTTGACCCGCACATGAGTGTGCGAACGGAAACGCTCGAGTACGCGATAGTGGGTAACCGCAGGCTTGCCGCCATCGATCACCGCCATGCGCTGGCGGTTGGCCGAACTGCGACCGATCGGCGCGTCGATCTTGCCGCCGGAGGTGATCACCCCAATGCAGATGCATTCATAGATGCGACTGATCGTACGCTTCTGCATCTGGTCGACCAATCGAGTCTGCGCCTGCAGGGTCTTGGCCACCACCATCAGGCCGGTGGTGTCCTTGTCCAGGCGGTGGACGATGCCGGCACGTGGCACGTTGACGATGTCCGGCACATGGTGCAGCAACGCATTGAGCAGGGTGCCATCGGCGTGCCCCGCTGCCGGGTGCACCACCAGGCCGGCCGGCTTATCGATCACCAGCAGGTGCTCGTCCTCGTAGACGATATTCAGCGCGATGTCCTGGGCGACCCACTCGCCCTGGGCCTCCTGCTCGGCATCCAGGGCCAGTATGGCGCCGCCATGCACGATATCGCGCGGACGCACGACGGCACCGTCAACGGTCAGGCGGCCGTCCTTGATCCAGGTCGACAGGCGCGAGCGCGAGTACTCGTCGAACAGCTGGGCGGCGACCTGGTCGAGGCGTTGACCACCCAGTGCGGACGGCACTTCGGCGGTGAGTTGGATGAGCTGAACGGCGTCTTCGGACATGGGCTACTGCGGAGGGAGGTGCAGCTTTTGGTTTCGGCTGCACGCTGTGGTTAAATACGGCGTCTTTGTCCCGGCTGAACCGGGGCGCTCATCATAACAGGACGGTCCAGGCCAAGACAGCCGGCCGTCACAGGGACGCAAGCCGCCATGCAAGTGAAACACCTGCTGCTGATCGCCATGCTCGCCATCACCGCCGCGTGCTCTTCCAACACACCGGAAGTGGATGAAAACCTGAGCGAAAGCGAACTGTACCAACAGGCTCAGGATGACCTGAGCAGCAACAGCTATACCCGTGCCGTGGCCAAGCTGAAAGCGCTGGAGTCGCGCTACCCGTTCGGCCGCTACGCCGAGCAGGCGCAGCTCGAACTGATCTACGCCTACTACAAGAATGCCGAACCGGAAGCCGCCAAGTCGGCTGCCGAGCGCTTCATCCGCCTGCACCCGCAGCATGCCAACGTCGACTACGCCTATTACCTGAAAGGCCTGGCCTCCTTCGACCAGGATCGCGGCCTGCTCGCGCGCTTCCTGCCACTGGACATGACCAAGCGTGACCCGGGCGCCGCGCGCGACTCGTTCAACGAGTTTGCCCAGCTCACCAGCCGCTACCCCAATAGCCGCTACGCCCCGGATGCCAAGGCGCGCATGATCTACCTGCGCAACCTGCTGGCCGCCTACGAGATCCACGCTGCCCACTACTACCTGACCCGCCAGGCCTATGTCGCCGCGGCCAACCGCGGCCGCTACGTGGTGGAAAACTTCCAGGAAACCCCAGCGGTCGGTGACGGCCTGGCGGTGATGACCGAAGCCTACCAGCGCCTGGAAATGGACGACCTGGCTGCCACCAGCCTGGAAACCCTGAAACTGAACTACCCGGATCACCCGAGCCTGGTGGATGGCAAGTTCGTGCCACGCGAAGAGGAAGCCGACAACCGCTCCTGGCTGGCCAAGGCCACGCTCGGCCTGATCGAGACCGACACTCCGCTGCCGCCGGGCGAAACCCGCGCCAGCCAGGACGTGATCCGCCAGTACGAAGATGCTGAAGAGCAGATCCCGGACGAACTGCAGCCGGAGTATCAGGACGAAGACGACGCTGAAGACGAGCAGGAAGAAGCACAAGACAGCAGCACCGACCGCTCCTGGTTCAGCTACATGACCTTTGGCATGTTCGACTGATAGTTGCGCGCAACTGAAAAGGGAGGCCATGGGCCTCCCTTTTTTATGCGCTGAATCTGCATAGGCTCTCAGCGCAACTGGCTGTCCTTGCTGCCACGGCGGTTGTAGCCACTGAACTGCGCCTGCTGCTGGTCATGCAGCGCCTGGCACGCCACGCACAGGCGAACCCCGGGCACAGCCTGGCGGCGTGCTTCAGGAATGGAAGCGTTGCATTCCTCACAATGGCTCAGGCTGGCACCACGTGGCAGCTGGCTGCGCGCCCGCTGGATGGCATCCTCGATACTGCTGTCGATTTGTTCCTGCACCGCACCGTCAGTGCTCCAGCCACCAGCCATGGCTACCTCCCAGGTTACGTTGCCACTGACACAGTTATGGGCACGTGCACGACTTTTTACCAGCGCTGTTCGTCTACTCCTGCACGTCCATGTACTCGCGCGCCCAGACAAAGTAGTCCTCGGGCTGAGTGTATTTGTGCGTCAGCTCGGTGGCATTCAGGTCGCTGGCGGCAATGCCGCGCTGCTCACGCAAGCAGTCGTAGGTGGCCTTGATCGCTGCGAAGTAGGCCGCATGGCCGTCAACCACGACACGCACGCCGAGGCTGGCCAGGCGCGCATCGTCGCGCAGCAGCGGGTTGCCGTAGCTGACCAGCATCAGCGGCACGCTAAGGTTCTGCGCGATCTGCTCCAGATGGCTGAAATCGCGAATGCCGACCATACAGATGGCATCGGCACCTGCAGCCTGGTAGGCCAGAGTGCGACGAATCACCTCGTCGGCATCAAGCACACCGGCATGGGTGCGGGCGATGATGGCCAGATCGGGATCAACCCGCGCTTCCAGCGCCGCACGAATCTTGCCGACGCCCTCATCAACACCGATCAGGTCGGTGGATTTGCGCCCGAACTGGGCCGGCAGCAGGGTGTCTTCCAGGGTCAGCGCAGCGATGCCGGCGCGCTCCAGCTCCACCACTGTGCGCATCACATTGAGCGCGTTGCCGTAACCATGGTCGGCATCGGCGATCACCGGCAGGCGGGCGACCCGGCCGATACGGGTGGCCTGCTCGACGAACTCGCTGAGACTGATCAGGGCAAAGTCCGGCGCCGCCAAAACTTGTAGTGACGCTACAGAACCACCCAGGATACCCACCTCAAAACCGAGATCGGCGGCGATCCGTGCGGACATGGGATCGAATACGGATGCCGTGTGATAGCAGGCATTCGAGGCGAGAAGCGCACGAAACTGCGCGCGAAGGTCATGGTGCGAGGCTCTTTGCATGGGATGCACTGTCGTCATGGTCTGCTCTGGGCGGCCAATTATGTAGCAAAACTACAAAACCAGCCATGTAGTAAAACTACATATACACCGATCTACCTTGCACCCAGCTTTCAGTGACGGATGGCACCCCGCTGCAACCTCAATCTGCTCGCACCTGCACGCCACTCAGCCCAGCTCCGCAGGCAAGTGCGGAACGATGCCGCCGCCCGTCAGCAAGCCGTATGCCATCCACAAGGCCACGGCGACATACACCAGGCGTGGCAACCAGGTCGCCAGCTGCTCCTGGAACTCAGCTAGTGCCAGCGACTCATGACTGGCATAGGCCAGCAAGGTCGCCGGCAAGGTACCACTGGCCTCACCCGTGCGAATCAGACTGGCCAGCTGTGGTTTGCCGGGGAACTCCAGCGCCAGGATGGCCTGAGCCAGCGGCGCACCCGCCTGCACGCGTTGCTGCAGGCCGATAAAGTCCTGTCGCAACTGGCTGTTGCTCAGGGTCGCAGCAGCCTTGGGCAGGGCCTCGAACATCGGCAGCCCCGCCTCCAGCATCAACCCCAGGCTCTCGAAGAAATCCCGCGTGTTGCGCCGCGCATGAGCCTGACCAAGCAGCGGTATACGCAGCAGCCAGGCATCGGCGGCACTGGCCCGCAATGCGGCCGGGCGTTCCAGGCGCTGCAACCCCTGGCGCACGATCAGGAGCAAGGCAGACAGGATCAGCAACGGCTTGAGTACGCCCCACAGGTAACCAAACAGACTCAAGTGGCCCGCTACCAGGCTTGGCAAGGGCTGGATCAACAGCGCCAGCACCAGCACAGCTGCGGGCAGCAACAGACGCGATTGCAGGGCCTTGGCTTGCGCGGCCTTGTTTGCGCAGCGCTCAGCCAGACGCTCATACACTCGCGCCGGGCTGCCAGCGCTCTGCGCAGCCTGCAGCAGAGTGGCGTCCAAGGGCGTGAACACCCCGGACTTTTGCCCGGAACGGGCCAGGTCCAGCCCTTGAGCCAGCAACCGGGACATGGCCGCGACCCGCTTTTGCGTATCGGGCTGCAGTTGCAGAGTGGCCAGGGCCTTGTCTGCCGGCAAACCAGCCCTTTCCATGGCCGCCAGTTGCGCGAACAGCAAGGCGCGCTCGCCCAGAGGCAAGGCCCCGCGAGGGGATGACGACATGGGCAGGGTTTCCGCGATCAGGGCTGGACAGCAGCGGGCAGCCAGCGTTTGAGGATTTGCCCCAGACTACCGTCGCGCCGCATACCGTCAAGCTGACGCTGCCATTCGGCCACCACGGCAGCGTCGGTGCGCGGGGAGAAGGCGATGTAATAATCCGACTTCATAAAAGCCAGATGGCTTTGCACATCATCCGGCGTGAGGCCGGCAGCAGCCAGCTCCTCACGCAAGGTCACATCCTCGGTGGCAATCAGCTTGACCCGGCCATGCTTGAGCATTGTCACCATCTGCCTGGAGCTTGGCACCGCATAAAGATTGCTGAAGCCCATGCGCTCCAGCGTCTCGAAGGTGTACCACTGCTTGGGCAGCGCCAGGGTGCCACTATTGGCGGCATCCTCCAGGGTATCGATGCGCAGGTTGCTGGATTTCAACGAATAGAACCGCGTGGAGCCCTGCAGAATCGGCCCTACCCACTGGAACAGTAGCTCTCGTTCCTCGGTACGAACCATGGAGAACAAGGCAGTATCAGGTTCGGTCTTGGCCAGATGGTAGGCCCGAGTCCAGGGCAGCAGCTCCATGTGCACGGCATGCCCGGTGCGCCGCACCAGCATGCGCACCACTTCCACCGAGTAGCCATCGAGCTTGCCGTCGCGACGAAAACTGGTCGGCGGCGCCTCCTCGGTCAGCAGCAGTAATTCGGCCGAACCGAGGCTCGGCAGCAATATGCCTGCCAGCAAGCAGGCCATCAGCCATGCGCGCATCTACGCCCTCCTTCTTGTTCAGCTCAGCCTAGTCGATGGCTCAGCGCTTGCAGGCTTAGCCCACTCAGGGCGACAGCAGATGCTGGATGCGCTCCTCCGCAAGATTGTGGCGCTCAACAAATATGGCGGCCAACGCAACATTGCTTGGGGCGGTTAGTTCACCATCCAGATAGCGCACCGCCAATTCCACGCTCTGGAAGCCCATCTGATACGGCTGCTGAACCAGCAACCCCGCCATGTGCCCATTACGCAGCGCATCGACCAGCTGTGGATTGGCATCAAAACCGATATGCACCTGCGTGCCGGCCAGTTTCGCCCGACGCAGCACCCCCAAAGCCATCAGACTGACCGCCTCACTGGTCGAGAAAACGCCATCCAGATCGCGCAGATCACGAGCCAGACTGGCTTGCTCCGCACTTTCGCTGGCGACCAGATAACGCTCGAGAACCACCTGCAAACCTCCGGCGCCAGCCCCCTGGATAAAGCCACGCGCCCGATCGGTTACCGACTGGGCACTGGAGCTGGGACGCAGCAGGGCCACACGTCCTTGCCCCTTGAGTAGACGGGCCATCTGCTGACCCGCCAGCAGGCCGGCCTGGAAATTGTCTGTGGCCACCACCCCCGACACATCAGGACTGCCGAGGTCGCGATCAATAAACACTAAGGTCATACCCTGCTTCTTCAGGGCTGCCAGGCGCGGCAGCAAATCGCGGCCACTGGGCGCCACGATCAACGCAGCACAGGGCCTGGCGAGCACCTTATCAATGATCTGCAGTTGCTGCTGTGAGTCTCGCTCGTTCTGTGGTCCGCGAAAATACACTTCTAGCTTGTGCTGCTGCGCCGCCATTTGCGCTCCAAGCTGCACCTGCCGCCAGAACGTATGACCTCCCGCACCAGTAACCATGTTGATGCATTCAGCCCACAGCAGGCAGGGCAACAAGGCAAGTGCGGCAACACAACCACGGAGCGGCAAGGCAGAGGTACGAGAGATGGCCATGAGTTGTCCTATACGGCAAGGATGGCGACGAAGTCTGTTGCCCTGATCGGCGCCTAGCTCCCTGGCTAGCCTTACTGTAGCACTTGGCCATTACCTCCCGCCCGACACGCGGACACAGATTCCCCGCGCATGAAGCGCCACTCTCGCATAAACTGCGCGGCCGTTTTTTCCCGGAACCGTTGCAGCATGAGTCTTGATCTTCCCGCCTCCGCCCTGGGCATCGACTTCGGCACTTCCAACTCCACCGTCGGCTGGTGGCGCCATGGCGTCGAGCCGCTGCTGGAACTGGAAGACGGCAAGATCACCCTGCCCTCGGTGGTGTTCTTCAACACCGAGGAGCGCCGCCCGGTGTATGGGCGCCTGGCTCTTCACGAATACCTGGATGGCTACGAAGGCCGCCTGATGCGTTCGTTGAAAAGCCTGCTGGGCTCCAAGCTGCTGAAAAGCGAAACCACTGTGCTGGGCAGCGCCCTGCCGTTTCGTGACCTGCTGGGCTTTTTTATCGGTGAGCTGAAGAAGCGCGCCGAAGCCTTTGCTGGTCGCGAGTTCGAACAGGTGGTGCTGGGCCGCCCGGTATTCTTCGTCGACGACGACCCCGTCGCCGACCAGGAAGCTGCCAATACTCTGGTGGCGGTAGCCAACAAACTCGGCTTCAAGGACGTGTCCTTCCAGTTCGAGCCGATCGCCGCCGCCTTCGACTACGAGCGTACTATCACTCGCGAGGAGCGCGTGCTGATCGTCGATATCGGCGGCGGTACCTCGGACTTCTCGCTGATCCGGCTGTCACCCGAGCGCCGCAACCAGGCCGACCGGCAGAGCGACATCCTCGCCACCGGCGGCGTGCACATCGGCGGCACCGACTTCGATAAACAACTCAGCCTGGAAGGCGTGATGCCGCTGTTCGGCTACGGCAGCCGGATGAAGAGCGCCGCCTTCATGCCAACCAGCTACCACCTCAACCTGGCCACCTGGCACACGATCAACGCGGTGTACGCGCAGAAGTCGCAACTGGCCTTGCAGAACATGCGCTACGACATCGTCGATCCGACCGGCATCGACCGCCTGTTCAAGCTGATCGAGCAACGTGCCGGGCATTGGCTGGCCATGCAGGTGGAGGAAAGCAAGATCGCCCTGACCGAGCACGACCAGCACCGCATTGACCTGCGACGGATCGAAAGCGGCCTGGAGGCCGTGCTCGACCGCGCCCTGTTCGACCAGGCCATCGACGGCCTGCTGGAGCGCGTTACCGCCAGCGTCGCCGAACTGCTCAAGCAGGCCGGCGTGAAGGCCGGAGAGATAGACACGGTGTTCTTTACCGGCGGTTCCAGCGGCATCCCGGCCCTGCGCCAGAGTATCTGCGCCCTGCTGCCGAACGCCCACGCCACCGAAGGTAACACCTTCGGCAGTATCGGCAGCGGCCTGGCCATCGAGGCGAAGAAGCGCTACGGCTGACTGCGCCAGACAGCCCGGAGCGCTGACTGGCCGCGATGCCTGAGGCAAGCTATGGTAGAGCCCCACCCTTGCCGGAGCCCGTCATGCGCATAGCTTTTGCCTCCTCCCTGCTGATCCTCACCCTGAGCGGCTGCGACGGCGCTGCCACGGCAACCCAGACCAGCCTGCAGGCCGAACAGGCCAAGCAGCTGCAGCAGCAGATGGAACAGCTCAAGCAGCAGGTTGAACAGGCCAATGCCCAAGGCGAAAAGCGTCTGCAGGACATGCAGCAACAAACACCGTGAAGCAAAGGCAATGAAAAACGGCGCCCATGGGCGCCGTTTTTCATTCAGAGGATTTGCCGTAGCGCATCCAGCAGCGCCTGATTCTGCTCCGGCGCACCGATGGTGATGCGCAGGAACTGAGCAATACGCTGCTGCTTGAAGTGCCGCACGATGACCCCGTGCTCACGCAGGGCTGCCGCCAGTTGCGCAGCATCGTGCTGAGGATGACGGGTAAAGACGAAGTTGGCCGCCGATGGCAACACCTCGAAACCCAGGCCAGTCATGGCTGCCACCAGTTGTTCGCGACTGTCGATCACCGCCTGGCAGGTCTGCTGGAAGTAGGCCCGGTCTTCGAACGCCGCCGCCGCACCGGCAATCGCCATACGGTCCAGCGGGTAGGAGTTGAAGCTGTTCTTGATCCGCTCTAGCGCCTCGATCAGGTCCGGGTGGCCGACGGCCAGACCGACCCGCAGACCGGCCAGCGAGCGCGACTTAGACAGGGTCTGGCTGACCAGCAGGTTGGGGTATTTGCCCACCAGGCTGATCGCCGTCTCGCCGCCAAAGTCGATATAGGCTTCATCGACCAGCACTACGGTATCCGGATTGGCCAAGAGCAGGCGCTCGATAGCCGCCAGGCCCAGGGCGCAACCAGTCGGCGCATTCGGGTTGGGGAAGATGATGCCACCATTGGGGCGCGCGTAGTCTTCCACGCGGATCTGGAACTGCTCGTCCAGTGGCAAAGCCTCGAAAGGAATACCGTACAGGCCGCAGTACACCGGGTAGAAGCTGTAGGTGACGTCCGGAAACAGCAGCGGCCGGCCGTTCTGGAACAGGCCGTGGAAGGCATGCGCCAGCACTTCGTCGGAGCCATTGCCGACGAATACCTGGGCGGTGTTCACCCCGTAATAGTCGGCCACCGCCTGCTTCAAACGGTCGCTGTTGGGGTCCGGGTAAAGGCGCAGGCTGTCATTCAGCTCGGCCTGCATGGCAGCAATCGCCTTGGGCGACGGGCCATAGGGGTTCTCGTTGGTGTTGAGCTTGACCAGCTT
The DNA here is from genome assembly GCA_964518735.1 of uncultured Pseudomonas sp. GTDB lineage: Bacteria > Pseudomonadota > Gammaproteobacteria > Pseudomonadales > Pseudomonadaceae > Aquipseudomonas. The sequence continues at coordinate 28,543 of CAZFKQ010000015.1, read as the reverse complement.
GGCCAGTTTCGGCTGCTCACCCGGCACATAGGGCACCAGGTTTTTGACGAAGGGGCTCCAGAATTTGCTCATCTGCCCTTCTCTCCTCGAATTCGTTCGGTTTGCTTTCGCTTTCGTAGGAGCCAGCTTGCTGGGGATCCGCTCTCAAGAGCATCGCCAGCAAGCTGGCTCCTACAGGGTTCGGCTTAAGGCTTGATGCGGTACTCGGCGCTGCGCGCATGGGCAGTCAGCGACTCGCCGCGAGCCAGCACACTGGCCACCTTGCCCAGCTCAGATGCGCCCTCGGCCGAACAATGAATGATCGACGAGCGCTTCTGGAAGTCATACACGCCCAGCGGCGAGGAGTAGCGTGCAGTGCCGGAGGTCGGCAGCACGTGGTTCGGCCCAGCGCAGTAATCGCCCAAAGCTTCGGCGGTGTAACGGCCCATGAAGATCGCCCCAGCGTGACGGATCAGCGGCAGGTACTGCTCGGGATTTTCTACCGACAGCTCCAGGTGCTCCGGCGCAATGCGGTTGGCCACCTCGATGGCCTGGGCCATGTCGGCCACCTGGATCAGTGCGCCACGACCTTCCAGCGAGGTGCGCGCAATGGTTTCGCGCTCCAGGGTCGGCAGCAGCTTGGCGATGCTCGCCGCCACGCGGTCGAGGAAGGCGGCATCCGGGCTGACCAGAATCGACTGGGCGTCTTCGTCGTGCTCGGCCTGGGAAAACAGGTCCATAGCGATCCAGTCGGGATCGGTCTGGCCGTCACACACCACCAGGATCTCCGACGGCCCGGCGATCATGTCGATGCCGACCTTGCCGAACACGTGGCGCTTGGCGGTGGCCACGTAGATGTTGCCGGGGCCGACGATCTTATCGACCGGCGGCACGCTCTCGGTGCCATAGGCCAACGCGGCCACGGCCTGGGCGCCACCGATGGTGAACACCCGGTCGACGCCGGCGATGCAGGCAGCGGCGAGGACGATCTCATTGATCTCACCACGCGGGGTCGGCACCACCATCACCACTTCCGGTACGCCGGCGACCTTGGCCGGGATGGCGTTCATCAGCACCGAGGACGGGTACGAGGCCTTGCCACCCGGCACATACAGGCCGGCGCGATCCAGCGGGGTAACTTTCTGGCCCAGCACCGTGCCGTCAGCCTCGGTGTAGGTCCAGGAATCCTGCTTCTGCCGCTCGTGGTACAGGCGCACGCGCTCGGCAGCCTTTTCCAGGGCGCTGCGCTGCTCGGCGGTGATGCGGGTCAGGGCCAGTTCCAGGCGCTCGCGCGGCAGGATCAGGTCGGCCATGCTGGCCACATCCAGGCCATCGAACTGTTTGGTGAATTCGACCAGGGCCGCATCGCCGCGCTCACGCACAGACTTGATGATGTCCAGCACGCGCTGATTGACCGCGTCGTCCGACACACTTTCCCAGCTCAGCAGATGATCCAGATGGCGCGCGAAGTCCTGGTCAGCGGCGTTGAGTCGGCGGATGGCGATGGGACTGGTCATAGCGGGCCTCTTGATTGGCAAATGCTCGGGCGTCGCTAGGCTACCAAGCCCACCGCATGGACGCCCGAGAAAAGTGGCTATGACACGGATAGGCAGACGCGGCGGATTGCCGCGTTGAAGGTATTAGCTGGGGTGTCGGGACTCGACGGCGCTGCGCAGGGTATCGATCAGCGCCTGGATGCGGCTGTGCTGCATCTTCATCGAGGCCTTGTTGACGATCAGTCGCGAGCTGATGGTAGCGATCAGTTCCTGGGCTTCCAGGCCGTTGGCACGCAAAGTGTTGCCGGTGTCGACCACGTCGATGATCTTGTCAGCCAGACCGACCAGCGGCGCCAGCTCCATGGAGCCGTACAGCTTGATCACTTCGACCTGACGACCCTGCTCGGCGTAGTAACGCTTGGCCACGTTGACGAACTTGGTGGCCACACGCAGGCGGCCTTTCGGCTCCGGTGCACCAACCTTGCCAGCGGTCATCAGTTTGCACTTGGCAATCTGCAGGTCCAGCGGCTCGTAGAGCTCGCCGCCGTACTCGAGCAGCACGTCCTTGCCGGCCACGCCAATGTCGGCCGCGCCATGCTCGACATAGGTCGGCACGTCGGTGGCCCGCACGATCAGCAGCTGCACATCATCCTGAGTAGTCGGGATGATCAGCTTGCGGCTCTTTTCCGGATTCTCGGTGGGCACGATGCCGGCTTCAGCCAGCAACGGCAGGGTGTCATCGAGAATGCGGCCTTTGGACAGCGCGATGGTGAGCATTGCTAAACCTAATCCTTAGAAGCGCGTTGAAGCGTCTGGCGCCGACGAGCGGGGCCCGTCAGCACAGCGGTGGAGCAACCAGCGACTAGCCCGGCACGCGGCGGATCTTGGCGCCAAGCAGCTGCAGTTTTTCCTCGATGCACTCGTAACCACGGTCAATGTGGTAGATGCGATCGATCAGCGTCTCGCCGTCGGCGACCAGTGCGGCGATCACCAGGCTGGCGGACGCGCGCAGGTCGGTGGCCATTACCGGGGCGCCCTTGAGGGCCGGCACACCGGTGACCACAGCAGTATTGCCTTCGACCAGGATTTGCGCGCCCATGCGGTTCATTTCGTAGACGTGCATGAAACGGTTTTCGAACACCGTCTCGATCACGGTGCCAGTGCCCTCGGCAATCGCGTTGAGGGAGATGAACTGGGCCTGCATGTCAGTCGGGAAAGCCGGGTATGGCGCGGTACGCAGGTTGACTGCCTTGGGCCGCTTGCCCTTCATGTCCAGCTCGATCCAATCCTTGCCAGTGGTGATCTCGGCACCCGCTTCCTGCAGCTTGGACAGGACAGCCTCAAGAATGGTCGGATCGGTATCCTTGAGCTTGACTCGGCCACCGGTGGCGGCAGCGGCCACCAGGTAAGTGCCGGTTTCGATGCGGTCAGGCATCACGCTGTAACGGCCACCACCAAGACGCTCGACGCCGTCGATGGTGATGGTGTCGGTACCAGCACCGCTGACCTTGCCACCCATGGCGTTGATGAAGTTGGCCAGGTCGACCACTTCCGGCTCACGCGCGGCGTTTTCCAGCACGGTACGGCCCTTGGCCAGGGCCGCGGCCATCATGATGTTCTCGGTACCGGTCACGCTGACGATATCGAAGAAGAAATGTGCACCACGCAGGCCACCTTCCGGCGCCTTGGCCTTGATGTAGCCGCCTTCGACGTCGATCTTCGCGCCCATGGCTTCCAGGCCACGGATGTGCAGGTCGACCGGGCGCGAGCCAATGGCGCAACCACCGGGCAGCGCCACTTCAGCCTCACCGAAACGGGCGACCATCGGCCCAAGCACCAGAATTGAGGCGCGCATGGTCTTGACCAGCTCATAGGGCGCGATCAGGGTCTTGATGCTGCTGGCGTCGACTTCAACGCTGAGCTTCTCGTCGATCACCGGCTGCACCCCCATGCGACCGAACAGCTCGATCATGGTGGTGATGTCGTGCAGGTGCGGCAGGTTGCACACAGTGACCGGGGTATCGGCCAGCAGAGTAGCGGCGAGAATCGGCAGAGCCGCGTTCTTTGCGCCGGAAATGCGGATTTCGCCATCAAGGCGGATACCGCCAGTAATAATCAGTTTGTCCATTGCTATCTCGCTGCCCGCAGGCTCAGGAGCGCTCGGCCCAGGCGGCCTGGCTGAAGAATTTCATGGTCACTGCGTGGATACTGCCATCGGCGATCCAGGCATTGAGGTGGGCATAGACTTGTTGCTGGCGCTTGACCGGGCTGAGGGCGGCCAGCTCATCGCTGATCAGATTCAGCTGGAAATTGCAGCCCTCGCCTTCCACCTCGATACGGGTGTTCGGCATTTTGGCTTCCAGGAGGCTTTTTACTTCGACGGCCTGCATGCTCAACCTCGATCGGCGCATAGAAATCATTGGCGGGCCAAGGCTCGCGGGCCGGCCATGATACAAAAAAGCCCCCCGCCTGCGAAGCCCGGATACCGGATCACTGACGGAGGGCCCTGCAGCCGCTCAAGCTTGCGGCGCGAGCACCTCGAGCAAACCGGAAACCCTGGCGATCTCCTGCATATCCGCAGGCAGCCCGCGGACGCTCAACTGCTTACCTGCCGCCTTGGCATCACGCATAAACGCCAGCAGCAGGGACAAACCTACGCTACTGGACTTCTGCACCGCCGCACAATCCAGCACAAGGCTCGCCTTTGTGCTGGCCTGGATCAGTTGCCGTCCCGCCTCACGCAGGGCCGGACCGGTGCGATAGTCGAGCACACCGACGAGCTGCAGCTCGCCATTGGCAGCCTGGCGAATCGCACCGTCGTTCATTGCCCGTTTGCCTGCTGACCGGTGGCGCTGTCCTTGGCCTTGGCCACTACATCGGCCCAACCGTCGATGGTCTTGTCCAGATCATTGCCATTGCGCTGCATGCTGTCGGCAAACTGGTCACGGAACAGCTTGCCGATGTTGATGCCATTGATGATCACGTTGCGCAGCATCCACTGGCCGTCGATCTGCACCATGGTGTAGGAAACCGGGTAGACAGTGCCCTTGCTGTCACTGACTTGCATGCCGACGCTGGCGCGATCGGCGCCCTCGACCTTGGCTGGCAGTACACGAATATCCTGATTGTCGTATTCGAGCAGGGCATTGCCGTAGAACTGCATCAGGCTGCGCTTGAAGTTGTCCTCGAAGCGCTGGAGCTGCTCAGGACTGGCCTTGCGCGAATACTTGACGGTCATGATGCTGCGCGAAATACCTTCGCTATCCACCACCGGACCAAGAATGCGATTCAGCGCATCGTAGAAATCCTGGGGGGCCTGCTTGTAAGCCACCTTGTTGGCTTTCAGGTCGCCAATCAGCTGGTCGGTGGTCTGCTGCACCACGTCATGGGCGGTGGGCGCCGCCTGGGCCAGCAAAGGAAGGGCAGCCAACGCCACCAACAGCCCGGCTCGCAGAGTCTTCAGCATGCTCAGAATCCTCATTTGCTTTCTTTATTTACCGAGTTGATCAGGAACTTACCAATAAGGTCTTCCAGCACCAGCGCCGATTGCGTGTCATTGATCACCCCGTCGGCCTCAAGCACCTCTTCTTCGCCGCCCACACTGATGCCGATGTATTTTTCGCCCAGCAGGCCGGCGGTAAGAATGGATGCAGTAGAGTCTGTAGGCAGATTATTCACGCGCTTTTCCACCTCCATGGTCACTCGACCGGTGTAGCTGTCGCGATCCAGGTCGATGGCAGTGACCTTACCGATAGTCACGCCAGCCAGGGTGACCTTGGCCCGGACGGTCAGCCCGGCAATATTGTCGAAGTGCGCATAGAGCTTGTAGGTATCGCCCGAACTTACTGCCGACAGGCCACTGACACGCAGGGCCAGCAACAGCAGGGCCAGCAATCCAGCCAGCAGGAACAGGCCGACGCCGATTTCCAGGGAGCGGCTTTGCATCAGAGATCTCCAAACATCAGGGCAGTCAGAATAAAGTCGAGGCCGAGCACGGCCAGGGAGGCATAGACCACGGTTTTGGTGGTAGCGCTGCTGATGCCTTCCGAGGTCGGCTCGCAGTCATAACCTTGGAACACGGCAATCCAGGTCACCACGAATGCAAATACGATGCTTTTGATCACACCATTGAGCACATCTTCGGTGAACTGCACGCTGTTCTGCATGTTCGACCAGAACGAGCCTTCGTAGACCCCCAGCCAGTCGACGGCAACCATCGCCCCCCCCCAGATACCAACCACACTGAAGATGGTGGCCAGCAGCGGCATGGAAATGAAGCCAGCCCACAGGCGCGGGGCAATGATGTACTTGAGCGGATCGACACCAATCATTTCCAGGCTGGACAATTGCTCAGTGGACTTCATGTTGCCGATTTCGGCGGTCAGCGCCGATCCGGCACGACCGGCAAACAGCAAACCAGTCACCACCGGCCCCAGTTCACGCAGCAAGGTCAGGGCAACCATTTGCCCGACCGCCTGCTCGGAACCGTAGCTGCTGAGAATATTGAAGCCCTGCAACGCCAGCACCATGCCAATGAACAGACCGGCCACCACGATGATCGGCAGCGACAGCACGCCGACAAAATACAGCTGGCGGATCAGCAACTGACCGCCATTGCTCAAGCCACTGCGACCGAACAGCGAGCTGAACAAAAACAGGGACGAGCGCCCCAGGGCCTGTACCACGTCGACCCCGGAACGACCGAGCAGACGGATGCGCTCGACTGGCGAAGACTTACGCATCAACGCGCCCCCAACAAATCATCAAGATAATCTGGCGCTGGGTAGTGGAACGGCACCGGTCCATCTGGAATCCCTTTCATGAACTGCTGGATGCGCGGGTTATCCGAGTTCATCAGCTCATCCGGAGTGCCCTGCCCCAACACCTGACCATCGCCCACCACATAGAGGTAGTCGGCAATACTGGCGGTTTCGGCCAGGTCATGGGACACCACAATGCTGGTGATACCCAGGGCGTCGTTGAGCAAGCGGATCAAGCGCACCAGCACACCCATGGCAATCGGGTCCTGGCCGACGAACGGTTCGTCATACATCAGAATCTGGGGATCCAGTGCAATCGCCCGGGCCAGTGCCACACGACGCTTCATGCCGCCAGACAACTCATCCGGCATCAGCTCGATGGCGCCACGCAACCCCACGGCCTGCAGCTTCATCAGCACAATGTCGCGAATCATCTCGTCGGACAGCTGGGTATGCACCCGCAACGGAAAGGCGACGTTCTCGAACACGTCGAGATCGGTAAACAAGGCACCGCTCTGGAACAGCACACCGAACTGCTTGCGCATATCGAACAGATCGCTGCGCGACAGGGTCGGCAGGTTCTGGCCGTTGACCCACACCTCGCCGTTGTCCGGCTTGAGCTGGGCAGCAATCAGACGCAGCAGGGTGGTCTTGCCGCAACCGGAAGGCCCCATGATGCCCGTGACCTTGCCACGCGGAATACGGATATCGACATTGTCAAAGATGGTGCGTGCGCCGCGCTTGAAGGTCAGACCCTTCAACTCGACAGCGTAGGCATTATCGGCGCTCATCCAAACTCCTTGTGAAACAGCCTTCCCTGGATTGACGCGGCATCCCCGAACGGGGACACGCCATAGCACAGACAGGCCGAACAGGGCGCGCAATATACCATCCACGCCTTAGGCACCCAAGGCCAGGTAATGTTTTCAAGCAATTTAGGCACCGCTTCACCGGGCCACATCCACCATAGGTGAGGCGAAGCGGCTTTCCCGCTATAATCGCCGACTTTTCTGCCGACCGTCGTGAAATCGTCATGAGCCAGTCCAGCGATCTGATCCAATCCGCCCAGCGCACCATGCGCCTCGAACTCGAGGCCATCGAGGCCCTGCTGGCCCGCGTCAACGGCGATTTCGTCCGCGCCTGCGAGCTGATGCTGGCCTGCAAGGGCCGTATCGTAGTGGTCGGCATGGGCAAGTCCGGGCATGTCGGCAACAAGATCGCCGCTACCCTGGCCAGTACCGGCACACCGGCCTTCTTCGTCCACCCAGCCGAAGCCAGCCACGGCGACATGGGCATGATCACCAAGGACGACGTGGTCCTTGCCTTGTCCAACTCCGGCTCCACTGCGGAAATCGTCACCCTGCTGCCGCTGATCAAGCGCCTCGGCATCACCCTGATCAGCATGACCGGCAACCCGGAATCGCCGTTGGCCAAGGCCGCCGAAGTCAACCTGGACGCCCAGGTCGCCCAGGAGGCCTGCCCGCTGAATCTGGCGCCGACGTCATCCACCACCGTTTCCCTGGTGCTCGGCGATGCCCTGGCCATTGCCCTGCTGGAAGCCCGCGGCTTTACCGCCGAAGACTTCGCCTTCTCCCACCCGGGCGGCGCACTGGGCCGACGCCTGCTGCTCAAGGTGGAAAACGTCATGCACAGCGGCGCCCGCCTGCCCCTGGTGCAGCGCGGCACCAGCCTGCGCGACGCCCTGCTGGAGATGACCCGCAAAGGCCTGGGTATGACCGTGGTGGTTGAGGCCGACGGCAAACTGGCCGGGATCTTCACCGACGGCGATCTACGCCGCACCCTGGACAAGGGCATCGACGTGCGCGATGCCAGCATCGACAGCGTGATGACCGTACACGGCAAGACCGCCCGCGCCGAAATGCTCGCCGCCGAAGCCCTGAAAATCATGGAAGACCACAAGATCAACGCGCTGGTGGTGGTCGATGACGAGGACCAGCCGGTTGGCGCCCTCAACATGCACGATCTGCTGCGCGCCGGAGTGATGTAAATGAACAGCGAACTGCTGCAACGCGCCAAGGCAATTAAACTGGCCGTCTTCGATGTCGACGGCGTACTGACCGATGGCAAGTTGTACTTTCTTGTCGATGGCAGCGAGTTCAAGACCTTCAACACCCTGGACGGTCACGGCATCAAGATGCTGATCAACTCCGGAGTCCGCACTGCCATCATCAGCGGCCGCAAGACCCCTGTGGTCGAACGCCGCGCCCAGAACCTGGGCATCCAGCACCTGTACCAGGGCCGCGAAGACAAGCTTGTCGTGCTGGATGAGCTACTCGGCGAGCTCGGACTAAGCTATGAGCAAGTTGCCTACCTCGGCGATGACCTGCCTGATCTGCCGGTGATCCGCCGGGTTGGCCTGGGCATGGCCGTGGCCAGCGCCGATGGCTTCGTCCGCCAGCACGCCCATGGCGTCACTGCAGCACGCGGTGGCGAAGGCGCCGCCCGCGAATTCTGCGAACTGATCATGCGCGCCCAAGGCAGCCTCGACGCCGCCCAAGCCGCCTACCTCTAGGATCAAGCATGCTCGGCAAACTGAAACAACCCCTGATATTCAGCCTGATTGCCGCCCTCCTGGCAGCCGTCGGCTATTGGAACATTCGCCCGGAAAGCTTTCTGGACAAGCCGCAGACAGCCGCAACGGACAATGCCATCGACTTTTATGTAGTCAACGCCCGCACCCTGCAATATCAGGAAGACGGCCAACTGCATTATGAGATGACCGCCGACAAGCTGGAACATATGCAGGCCAGCGACATTACCCTACTGAACAAGCCAGATCTGCAACTGTACCGCGGCAGCGCCTACCCCTGGCACGTGCAGAGCGAGCGCGGCGAAGTTGCACCGGAAGGCAAGGAAGTCGAACTGATCGACGCCGTGCGCGTCGCGCGTACCGACGCCAAAGGCCGCCCAACCGTGATCACCAGCAGCCGGATGACCGTATTTCCTGACAAGGAATATGCGCAAACCCAGCAAGCCGTTAGAATCGAGGCCGCGAACGGGGTGACCACGGCGCAAGGAATGAAAGCGTACATGAATGACGGCCGGATCCTCCTGCTGTCCAACGTAAGAGGCCAGCATGAGGCTCGTTAAAACACTCCCCTTATTGTTCATCAGCCTCGGTGCCGCGCTCGGAAGCGCAAGCGCCTGGGCCCTGCCCAGCGACCGCGAGCAGCCAATCCGGGTGCAAGCCGACAGCGCTGAACTGGACGACAAGCAAGGCGTAGCCGTATACCGCGGCGGCGTAGTGATTACCCAGGGCACCCTGAAGATCACCGGTGACACGGTCACCATCACCCAGGATGCCAATGGTGAAGTCGAAGTCTTCACCTCGGTGGGCAAACCCGCCTACTACGAGCAGAAGCCCTCGGCAGACAAGCAGATCGTCAAGGCCTACGGCCTGACCATCCAGTACTTCGCCAGCAACGAGCGCATCGTGCTGATCGATCAGGCCAAGGTGATTCAGGAAGGCAACACCTTCGAAGGCGAGAAAATCGTCTATGACACCCAGCGCCAGATCGTCAACGCCGGCCGCGCCAATGGCACCGCCCTAAGCACCCCACGCCCACGCATCGACATGGTCATTCAGCCGCGCAAGAAAACCGGCCAACCGGAGCAAGCGCAGTAATGGCAACCCTTAAAGCCCAGCACTTGGCCAAGAGCTACAAGGGCCGCCAGGTCGTACGCGATGTCAGCCTGTCCATCGACAGCGGTCAGATCGTCGGCCTGCTTGGCCCCAACGGCGCCGGCAAGACCACCTGCTTCTACATGATCGTCGGCCTGGTCCAGGCCGACCAGGGTCGCGTGCTGATCGACAATCTCGACGTCAGCCACCAGCCCATGCATGGCCGCGCTCGCGTCGGCATCGGCTACCTGCCACAGGAAGCCTCGATCTTCCGTAAGCTGTCAGTAGCCGACAACATCATGGCCATCCTGGAAACCCGCAAGGATCTGGACCGCGCCGGCCGCCACGCCGCGCTGGAAACCCTGCTGCAGGAGTTCCACATCAGCCATATCCGCGACAACCTCGGCATGAGCCTGTCTGGCGGTGAGCGCCGCCGCGTGGAAATTGCTCGCGCCCTGGCCACCGAGCCCAAGTTCATTCTGCTCGATGAGCCCTTCGCTGGCGTGGATCCGATATCGGTAGGTGATATCAAGCAGATCATCCACCATCTGAAAGCCAAAGGAATTGGCGTACTGATCACCGACCACAACGTGCGCGAGACCCTCGACATCTGTGAGACCGCCTACATTGTTAATGATGGTCAACTGATTGCCGAAGGTGATGCCGAAAGCATCCTGGCTAACCAGTTGGTGAAAGAGGTCTACCTCGGGCACGAATTCCGCCTCTGAAAAGAGCCGTTTCACTACAAGGACGTTGTCAAGCCTAGGCAAGCCCTCAAGTTTCGGGCATATAATTTGCTTATTGGCGGCGCCCCGGCGCCCTGTAGTGAATGGCGCACCCGCGCCGGCAAATAAGGTGCAAAGCTTCCTGCCATGAAACCTTCGCTAGTCCTCAAGATGGGCCAGCAGCTGACGATGACACCGCAGCTGCAACAAGCCATTCGCCTCCTCCAGCTTTCCACCCTGGACCTGCAACAGGAAATCCAGGAAGCGCTGGAATCCAACCCCATGCTGGAACGCCAGGAAGAAGGCGAAGACTTCGATAACAGCGACCCGCTGGCCGACGGCGAAGAGCAGAACGCGCAGTCCAAACAGCAGCAGGACACCTACCAGGAAACCAACAGCACGCCTGCCGACTCCATCGAAGACGGCGAGTGGAATGAGCGCATTCCCAACGAGCTGCCCGTCGACACGGCCTGGGAGGACGTCTACCAGACCAGTGCCAGCAGCCTGCCAAGCAACGACGATGACGAGTGGGACTTCACCACCCGCACCTCGGCCGGCGAAAGCCTGCAGACCCACTTGCTGTGGCAGCTAAACCTGGCACCGATGTCGGATACCGACCGCCTGATCGCCGTAACCCTGATCGACTGCATCAACAATCAGGGTTATCTGGAGGAGACGCTCGAGGAAATTGTCGACGCCTTCGACCCGGAAATGGACGTTGAGCTGGACGAAGTCGAAGCCGTGCTGCACCGCATCCAGAACTTCGACCCGGCCGGCGTCGGCGCCCGCGACCTGCGCGAATGCCTGCTGCTGCAACTGCGCCAGCTGCCGCCCAGCACCCCGTGGCTGAGCGAGGCCCAGCGCCTGGCCAGCGACCACCTTGATCTGCTCGGTAGTCGCGATTACAGCCAGCTGATGCGCCGCATGAAGCTCAAGGAAGACGAGCTGCGCCAGGTCATCGAACTGATTCAGAGCCTCAATCCGCGCCCCGGCTCACAGATCGAGTCCAGCGAGCCGGAATATGTGATCCCAGACGTATTGGTGCGCAAGCACAACGACCGTTGGCTGGTGGAGCTGAACCAGGAAGCCGTACCGCGCCTGCGCGTCAACGCCCAGTACGCCGGGTTCGTCAAACGCGCCGACTCCAGCGCCGACAACACTTTCATGCGCAACCAGCTGCAGGAAGCGCGCTGGTTCATCAAGAGCCTGCAGAGTCGCAACGAGACACTGATGAAGGTTGCCACGCAGATTGTCGAGCACCAGCGTGGCTTCCTCGAATACGGCGACGAGGCGATGAAGCCACTGGTTCTGCATGACATCGCCGAAGCGGTGGGCATGCACGAATCGACCATTTCGCGCGTCACCACACAGAAATTCATGCACACCCCGCGTGGCATTTACGAGCTGAAATACTTCTTCTCCAGCCACGTCAGCACCTCGGAAGGCGGCGAATGCTCGTCGACGGCGATCCGCGCCATCATCAAAAAACTGGTCGCAGCGGAAAACGCGAAAAAGCCGTTGAGTGACAGCAAGATCGCTGGTTTACTGGAAGAACAGGGCATTCAGGTGGCCCGTCGCACCGTCGCCAAATACCGCGAATCCCTCGGGATAGCGCCTTCGAGCGAACGCAAGCGGTTGATGTAACGCGCAGTGCCCAAGGCACGCGCCAGCGACTGATGTGATGCGGCACTGAGGGAAGGCTTTTGCACAACTGCATGCGCGCCAGGCGCCCTGCCCCGAAGGGGGAAGCACAGGACAGTTCTGCAAAAGCCTTCTCAAGCCAAAGTGTTACGGTGGCAGGCCCGCTAGCCTGTCTCTTACACACGGCAACAAGGAGAAGCGGTATGCAAGTCAACATCAGTGGACACCAACTGGATGTGACCGACGCCCTGCGCGACTACATCGGCGAGAAACTCGGCCGACTGGAGCGCCATTTCGACAAGATCACCAATGTGCAGGTGATCATGGAGGTCGAGAAACTCAAGCAGAAAATCGAAGCGACCCTGCACATCGCCGGCGGAGAAGTTGTAGCCAACGCCGAACACGAAGACATGTATGCGGCGATCGATTTGCTCGCCGACAAACTTGACCGTCAACTGATCAAACACAAGGAAAAGCAGCTCGGCCGCCTGCAAGGCGCGACAGCCCGCTGATATCCCCCACACATGATCCGACTTGAAAATATCCTGACCGCCGGCCGTTCCTTGGTGAACGTGCCCGGCGGCAGCAAAAAGCGCGTTCTTGAACAGATTGCCAACCTGGTCGCGCGCGAATTGCCCGATCTCGACGGCCAAGACATTTTTGAAAGCCTGATTGCCCGTGAAAAACTCGGTTCCACCGGGTTTGGCAACGGCATCGCCATTCCCCACTGCCGCCTGCCGGGCTGCGCCACGCCGATCAGTGCGGTGCTGCGCCTGGATGCGGCTGTGGATTTCGACGCTATCGACGGCGCCCCGGTGGATTTGTTGTTCGTCCTGCTGGTACCGGAAGCGGCTACCGACGAACATCTGGAGCTGCTCCGGCAGATTGCCAGCATGCTCGACCGTGCAGACGTGCGTGAGCGCCTGCGCCAGGCGCAGAGCAATGAAAGCCTTTACCAGGTCGTTGTCGACGTGCAGAACGGCCAGTAGGCCAGGGTAGGACAGTGTCATGCGCCTGATCATCGTCAGCGGTCGCTCCGGCTCGGGCAAGAGCACCGCGCTCGATGTACTGGAGGACAACGGTTTCTACTGCATCGACAACCTGCCCGCCGGCCTGTTGCCGGAACTGGCCGAGCGCGCTCTGCTGGAAACCGAACTGCTGCATCCTCAGGTGGCTGTCTCCATCGATGCGCGCAACCTGCCCAGCCAGCTCAAGCGTTTCCCCGAGCTACTGGCTGAAGTCCGTGCGCGCTACATCCTTTGTGATGTCCTGTATCTGGATGCGGATGAGGAGACCCTGCTCAAGCGTTTTTCCGAGACCCGTCGACGTCATCCACTGACCAATGAGACCCGCTCTCTGGCCGAAGCCATTCGCGACGAGGCGACCCTGCTCAGCCCGATCACCGATCTGGCCGACCTGAAGATCGATACCACCCACCTCAATCTTTATCAGCTGCGCGACACCCTCAAGCTGCGCCTGCTCAACAAGCCCGAGCCGGGCACCGCCTTCCTGATCGAGTCCTTTGGCTTCAAGCGCGGCATGCCGGTTGATGCTGACCTGGTGTTCGATGTGCGCTGCCTGCCCAACCCCTACTGGAAGCCCGACCTACGCGAAATGTCCGGGCTGGATCAGCCAGTAGCCGAATATCTGGCCGCCCAGGCGGATGTCGAGGAGATGTACCAGGACATCCACGCCTACCTGCACAAATGGCTGCCACGCTTCGCCGCCAGCAACCGTGCCTATGTGACCATCGCCATTGGCTGCACCGGCGGTCACCATCGTTCCGTATACCTGGCCAATCGCCTGGGCGAAGCCCTCAAACCCACTTTGAAGAATGTCCAGGTTCGCCACCGCGACCTGGGTTAAGGACTGCCCACGCAATGCCCGTCTGCGAAATCACCATCATCAACAAACTTGGCCTGCATGCCCGCGCGGCGGCCAAGTTCGTCGGCGTGGCGACGCGCTTTCCCTGCCAGGTGCGGGTTGGCCGTAGTCCGGACAGCCTGATCGACGGCAAGAGCATCATGGCAGTGATGATGCTGGCGGCTGGCAAAGGCACCAGCCTGCACCTGCACAGCGAAGGCGACCAGGATGACGAGGCCCTCAACGCCCTGATCGAACTGATCAACAACAAGTTCGACGAAGGCGAATAACTCGCCTGACCCACCCAGTAAAAAGGGGCTGCCCGGCAAACCGGACAGCCCCTTTTTTCATAGTGCAGGTCTTAACTACCAGCCACCATCATCTTCTCGATCAACACCGAGCCGGTGCGAATATTGCCGCGCAGCTCCAGGTCGTTACCCACCGCAACTATCTGGCGGAACATGTCGCGCAGATTGCCAGCGATGGTCACTTCCTGCACCGGAAACTGGATCTCGCCGTTTTCCACCCAGAAGCCGGCAGCGCCGCGCGAATAGTCGCCGGTCACCATGTTCAGGCCATGTCCCATCAGTTCGGTCACCAGCAGGCCACGACCCATGCGGCGCAGCAGGGCCTTCTGATCCTCATCGCCATGACTGACGAACAGGTTGTGCACGCCACCGGAATTGGCCGTGCTCGGCAGCCCCAGCTTGCGCCCGGAGTAAGTACCAAGGATGTAGGAAACCAGCTCGCCGCCTGCCACAAAGGGCTTGGCATAGGTCGCCAAACCATCGCCATCGAACGCCGCACTGCCCATGGCGCGCGGGATATGCGGGCGCTCATCGAGACTCAGCCAGTGCGGAAACAGCTGCTGCCCCAGAGTGCCTTCGAGGAAAGACGACTTGCGATACAGGTTGCCGCCGGAAATCGCCGCCAGGAAGCTGCCGAACAGACCGGTGGCCAGTTCAGCGGCGAACAGTACCGGTACTTCGCAGGTCGGCACCGGTCGTGCGCCGAGGCGGGCAGCGGCGCGCGCAGCGGCATGCCGACCGATCTGCACCGGGTCGGCCAACAGCTCGCCCTGGCGATTGACGTCGTACCAGTAGTCGCGCTGCATCTGCCCTTCGCCTTCGGCAATCATCACGCAGCTCAGGCTGTGGCGGGTGCTGGCATAACCACCGACGAAACCATGGCTGTTGCCATAGACCCGGCAGCCCAGGTGGGTATTGAGGGTGGTGCCATCGGCGTTGCTGATCCGCGGATCTGCAGCGAATGCAGCTTCCTCGCAGGTCAGGGCCAGCTCGACGGCACGCTCGGGGGCCAGGGCCCAGGGGTGATACAGGTCGAGCTCGGGAAACTCGCGGGCCATCAGCGCAGCATCGGCCAGGCCGGCGCACTCATCCTCTGAGGCATGCTGGGCAATGGCCAGCGCGGCGGCCACGGTTTCGCGAATTGCCGCATCGCCACTGGCAGAGGTGCTGGCCGAGCCTTTGCGCTGACCAACATACAAAGTAATGCCAAAGCCCTGATCACGATTGAACTCGACCGTTTCGACTTCACGCTGACGCACCGTGGTCGACAAGCCCTGCTCCATCGACACCGCCACCTCACAGGCGCTGGCGCCCTGGCGCCGGGCTTCGGCGATGATCTGTTCAACCTGTGCCTGCAGCGCCGGCAATGCCTGCGGACCCACCACTTCAGTTGCACTCATAAACCACTCCAGAAACTGCCTACTGGCAACTCACCCGGCAAGCACGACGCTTGCGGTGTGAGGCTTGCCGCTACCCTTGCTGCTATCATGGCTGCGTTTCCATTCGGACCGCCCCCATGGCTGATTCATACGACGAAGACTTCTCTGGCGAGAAGAGCAAAACCCAGATCAAGCGCGAACTGCATGCCCTGCAGGAGCTTGGCCAACGCCTGACCACCCTAAAACCCGACATCCAGGCCAAGCTGCCGCTGACCGACGGTTTGCGCAAGGCCCTGGCTGAAGCACCGAAGCACACCGCCAATGCTGCCAAGAAACGCCACGTGCAGTTCATCGGCAAGCTTATGCGTGACCAGGACATCGACGGCATTCTCGCTCTGATCGACCAGGTCGACAGCTCCACCCGCGAATACAACGAGCGTTTCCATACCCTGGAGCGTTGGCGTGATCGCTTGATAACAGGCGACGACAACACCCTGGAAAGCTTTGTCAGCGAGTTCCCGGACGCCGACCGCCAGCAACTGCGCAGCCTGATCCGGCATGCTCAGCATGAAGCGGCGCACAACAAACCGCCGGCAGCTGCCCGTAAAGTCTTCAAATACATCCGTGAACTGGACGAGGTCCAGCGCGGACTGCGTTAAATAAAACTGCCTCGGGCTGCAAGATAAAAGCGCAGCAACCTGCGTTCTTGCAGCTTGAGGCATGTGACTGCCGTCAGGCCCCTGTACCGCCTACCGTAATCGCATCGATCTTCAGGGTCGGCTGGCCAACCCCCACCGGCACCGACTGGCCGTCCTTGCCGCACGTGCCGACACCGCTGTCCAGCGCCAGATCGGTGCCTACCATCGACACCTTGCTCATCGCCTCCGGCCCGTTGCCAATCAACGTGGCGCCCTTGACTGGCGCAGTGATCCTGCCGTCTTCGATCAGGTAGGCCTCACTGGTGGAGAACACGAACTTGCCGCTGGTGATGTCCACTTGGCCGCCACCAAGGTTGGCGCAGTAGATGCCCTTCTTCACCGAACGAATGATTTCTTCCGGATCGCTCTCGCCGGCCAGCATGTAGGTATTGGTCATGCGCGGCATCGGCAGGTGTGCGTAAGATTCGCGGCGGCCGTTGCCGGTGCGCGCTGCGCCCATCAGACGAGCATTCAGCTTGTCCTGCATGTAGCCCTTGAGCACGCCGTTCTCGATCAGCGTAGTGCAACTGGTTGGCGTGCCTTCGTCATCGACGCTGAGCGAACCGCGCCGACCAGCCAGAGTGCCATCGTCAACGATGGTGCACAGGCTCGACGCAACCTTCTGCCCCACCTTGCCGCTGTAGGCCGAGCTGCCCTTGCGATTGAAGTCACCTTCCAGGCCATGACCGACTGCCTCGTGCAGCAACACTCCGGACCAGCCGGCGCCCATCACCACCGGGAACGTACCGGCTGGTGCCGGCTGCGCTTCGAGGTTGACCAGTGCCTGACGCAAAGCCTCACGGGCATAGCCCATGGCGCGATCTTCCTCGAGAAAGTAGCGGTAATCGGTGCGTCCGCCACCACCATGGCCGCCACGCTCGCGGCGGCCGTTCTGCTCAACGATCACGCTGACGTTGAAACGTACCAATGGGCGGATATCCGCACCCAGACTGCCATCACTGGCGGCGACCAGGATGCGATCCCATACCCCGGAAAGGCTGACGGTGACCTGCTGGATACGCGGATCGAGGGCGCGAGTGGCCAGGTCGATGCGTTTGAGCAGTTCGACTTTCTCCGCTCGCCCCAGTACATCCAGCGGATTGCCCGGCGCATACAGCGCGGTCACCTGCGGACTGCTGAAGGCCTGCACGCTACCCTGCTGGCCAGCTCGCGAGATCGAACGAGCGGCCCGCGCCGCCTGGCTCAGGGCATCGGCGGTGATCGCATTGCTGTAGGCAAAGCCGGTTTTCTCGCCAGACTGGGCGCGCACGCCGACACCCTGATCAAGATTGAAACTGCCTTCCTTGACGATGCCGTCTTCCAGCACCCAGCTCTCGGAGATCTGGCTCTGGAAATACAGGTCGGCGGCATCGATGCCGGGGCCGGCCAGCTCGCCGAGGATGCTCGGTAGCTGCTCGATGCTCAGGCCACCGGGGGTCAGCAGGTGCTCGCTGACCGATAGCAATGTCTCGTTCATAACTTCTCCGTAGGCGCCGCCCCTGGAACGGCCGGGGCAAAAAATCGTCGGTGACTGGCCACCGGCATACGCTGGCGAATTTGTGCCTGTTCGGCTGCATCAGGCGTGGCCAGCAATACCGCCTCACCCACCGACTCCTCGGCCAGCAGCCGCCCCCAGGGATCGATGATGGCTGAATGGCCGAAGGTCTCACGGCCACCCGGATGGCTACCACCCTGCCCGGCTGCCAGCACATAGCACTGGGTCTCGATGGCGCGAGCGCGCAGCAGCACTTGCCAGTGCGCGGCGCCGGTCACTGCGGTAAAGGCCGCTGGCGCGCTGATCAGCTCCGCACCCGCCTCACGCAGCAGACTGTAAAGCTCGGGAAAGCGCAGGTCGTAACAGACCGTCAGGCCAAGCCGGCCAACCGGGGTATCGGCCACCACCACCCGATTGCCGAAAGCATAATCATCCGACTCCCGGTAGCGACCCCGGGCATCAGCCACATCGACATCAAACAGGTGCAGCTTGTCGTAACGTGCAGCACGCTGGCCCTGGGCATCGATCAGCAACGAACAGGCATGCGCCTTGGCGCTCGGCTGGCCATCGGGTGGCAGGGGAATGGTGCCGGCGACAATCCACAGTTGCAGGTCGCGGGCAGTCTGGCGCAGCCAGGGCAGGATCGGCCCGCTGCCTTCGGCCTCGGCACGCCCGAGGGTGGCCAGATCACGCCGGCCCATGGCAGCGAAGTTTTCCGGCAACACGGCAAGACGCGCACCGCCGGCCGCAGCCTGCTCCAGCAAGCGGTGGGCGGCGGCAAGATTGGCCAGCACATCGTCCTGGCTGACCATCTGAATCACAGCGAGCGACATGAAAACTACCGACTGGGTGATGACTGCATGCTACTCCAAGTACGGGCAGCGGACTTCATCGGGGTTTTTCAAAAGGTTTGTCGAAGGTGATGGCCGGGTTCTGCCAGGGCCCCTTGACGCTGTATTGCACGCTGGCGAAACGCGCCACGCGATCACCCAGCAGCTTGTCGACCACGAACAGCGCACCGCCCACCGCCGGTGCACCGACGATCAGCGCCGCCAGTGGCAGGTTGTTGGTCACCGGCAAAGTCACCAGCAGCTTGGCATCAATCTGATCGCGCGCCATATCCAGGGTACCGTTGAGCTCCAGGCCGCTGGACGGCCCCTCCATCTTGATCGGCTCGCGCGTGACGAACACCCCCTCGGTGGCCACCAGCACGCCCTTGAGCTTGTCGTAGCTGAGGCCCTTGCCAAGCAAGTCGGAGAAGTCCAGACGCAGGCGACGACTGATCGAATTGAAGTTGAGCAGACCGAACACCCGCAGCGCCGATGCCGACCCCTTGACCTCGACCATCTGCCCCTTGCGCAAGCTGGCATCCAGGCTGCCGTTGAAGCGCTTGAGGCTGAGCCAGGCTGGTGAGCCGGGCCAACGGCCATCGACATCCAGGCGAAAGCGCTCGCTGGTCACCGTCGGCGCGAAGTTCCAGGCCAGCAGCACATCGGCCAGGTTGGCGCCTTCGAGCCGGCCTTTATACCAACTGCTGCTGGCGCCCGGCGCCCCCTCCCAACCTGCGGCGCCGTTAAGCTGCAGACCCTTGAGCTGCAGCGAAAGATCATTGAAGCGCACACCCTGAGGCGTTGACCGTACTTTCAGCGACCAGGCACCGAACAGCTGCTCACCCTGCAATACCCGGGCAATACGGATATCCAGGGCTGGAAACTGCCGTGGGTCGACCGCCGCCAATGCATCCGGCTTGTCTACTTCGGTGGTACTCGGTGGCTCGGCGGGCGGAAAACTCAGGCGTGCCAGATCAACAGCAATCGGCGCGCCGGTGGCATCCGGCAGGTTGATCCGCCCTTCCAGCAGGGTACTGGCCAGGTCCAGCTGCCAACCGTGACTGCTGCGTGCCAGCTTGGCCGCGAGGTTATCGACTTGAGTACCAAAGCCGTTGAAGCGCTCGATCTGCAATTCGGCACCACGCAGGAACTGCAGATTGCCGGTCGCGCCGGGCGCACCGCCATACTGCTTGCCCAAGGCTTGCCAGGCGGACCAGTCCAGCTCACTGAGCCGGCCGGCAACGCGTAGACCCTGAGCACTGGGCAAGCTGGCCGCAGCGCCACCCAGGCGCAGCTCGCCACGTCCCTGCAACGTCTGCCCCGGCGGCGCCGCAAACGCCAGGCTGGCCTGGCCGGCGTAATCCAGCCAGTAGCGTCGCTCATTGCCCTGCAGGGTCATGCGCCAGACGGCCTGGCGACTATCGCCAGCTGCCTTGGCAAAGGGCGCAGGCAAATTGACCGCCAGCCCCTTGAGGTCGGAACTGACGCGCAACTGACTGTCGGCGCCATCCAGGTTCAAGCTCAGGGCATAGGGCAGTTCGCCACTCAGCGGCAGGGACTGGGTCACGCCCAGCCAGCTCGTCAGAACTTGCAGGGGCACCCGCCCGCTAGCCTCGATTCGTGTACGCGCCTTGCCCCGCGCACCCGCCGCAATCGCTCGGCCGCGCAGCGCATGGCCAAGCGCCTGGGCGCGGATGTCCGGGGCACTCAAACCCGTGGCTGTATCGAAACGAAAGGCGCCCTTGATCTGGCTCAGTTCCAGTGGCGGCTCACTCAGTAGCAGGCGTGCGCCCTCGGTAGCAAAATCCACCTGTACCCTTGGTGGCTGCCCCTGAGCCAGGGGAATGTCGAGGTTGAGCTTGCCGGTCAGCGGCCCTTCACCGCGCCAGCCGGCAAAAGTGTCTGCGGTACCGAGCGGGGTTTCCTGGAGAATCTTCAGGGCATCCACCACGCTGCTCTGCACCTGGCCCTGCACAGCCAACCGCGCTACCCGCCCCGGCGCGACCTGCGGAATCTCGACGCTGACCGCCGTGAGCCGGCTATCCAGCAGGCGCCCCTCCGGCACCCGCACGCGCACTCCGCTGTCTTCGATCAGCACCTCGCCCCTGGCCTCGCGCAGCACCGGCCAGCCCGGCTGGAAGGCCAGTTCGGCATCCTGCACGCGGAAATACAGGCTGAGGCTGCGCGCTGCGGCATCGGCGCCCTTGAGCAACGAGCCCTGGTACTGGAAATAGCCTTCATCGACCTTGCCGGCACGAATAGCGGTGTTCAGCCACTCGCTGAGCTTGGGGCTCATGCCCGGGGAACGGGTCGGCAGGTACTTGCCGGTGAACTGCGCATCGCCATTGCGAATGCCCACGCGCAGATCCATGTAGTCTTCTTCGGCCGGGTCCTTGCGCAAACGCACGAGGAAGTCACCGGCGACGTCACCCTCTTCGCCAACCACCTGCAGGTAGGGGCTGCGCAGGGTCAGACCACCGCTATCGTAGTGCCAGAGCAACTGGGCGCCTGCCGTACGGTAGCGCCACATGTCTGGAAACAGCTGGTCGAAGTGCAAGCCAAGGTTCTCGCTGGCCAGCCGCCCGTCGCCGTCGGTGAGATTGCCACTGACACTGCCGCTGGCATTCTCTACCGCCGGGATGCCATGCCAGGGGCTGATGCCGACCTGCGTCAGGTTCAACGAATACTGCAGACGATCGGCATCCGTGCGCTGCGGGCGATAACTCAGCTGGATATTGCTCAGCACGCCCTGCGGCTGCAAGGCATGCAGCGCCTCGGCCGCCTGCTCGGGCAGCGGTGCCAGGGCACTCACCACCGGGCCGAGTGGCGCCAGATCGAGACGGTCGGCGCTCAGTGTCCATTGCTCCTCGCGCCCTGCGGCGGCGCTTTGCTGCTGCAGCGCCAGCTGAACCGAGCCCCAGCGAGTTTCGCCCAGGCTCAGGGCCAGGGAGTCAAGCAGCAGGTCGAAGCCTGCAGCTGTGCGGGTAAAGAATGCCGTCAAGGCCAGGTCCTGTACCTTCACCGCCTTGCGCTGGGCATACCCCCCCGCCAGCTCTGGCGCATGCAGTTGGGCCACGGCACGCTGAACCTGACCGTCACGCCAGTCCAGCCAAACCTCACCACCGGCCTGCAATTTTTCCAGGCGCCAGGCCTGCGTCAGGTTTTTCGGCAACCAGCGCGCCCAGTCGCTCTGCGGCAGACTGAGGTACAGCTCGGCCTGGCTGGCTGGCCAGTCCGAGGGCTGCAAACGAGTGCGCAGACGCAGGGCCAGTGGCTGACCATCGGGCAACAGCAGACGGGCATCGATGCGTTGGCGCTGCACGCCGCTGCGCAAGGTCAGGTTGGCATAGGTGAAACTCAGGGGCGGTTGCTCGAAGGGTTCGAGCGTCAGCTGGCTGTCCAGCAACGACAGCATGCTGATGCGTCGCAACGCCTGCAATACCTGCTGCGGATCGCTCTTCTGCTGACCAGTGGCACGCACTGGCAAGCCTTCGACATGCCAGGCGCCCTGCTCATCCTCGCGCAGGCTGAGTTGCAGACCATCCAGTTCCAGGTTGGCAATATGCAGCTGCCGAGTCAGCAGACTCTCCAGCACATCGGGCACCACCCGCACCTGATCCAGACGAATGCTGCTGGCACCGCTGCCCAGCTGCACATCATGCACCAGCAACAACGGCGAAAGGCCATTCCAGCGGCCCTCCAGGCTACCAATGCGCAGCGGCATGCCGAGCGCAGCCTGAGCCTTGCTCTGCACCTCATCGCGGTACTCGGCTACCAGCGGCACCAGTTCGCGACCCAGGCTGGCGTACAACGCCGCCAGCACCAGGCCCAGGGCGAACAGGCCCAGGACCGTGCGTAACAGGGAGACCAGCAGGCGCGCCAGCCACGTCATGCCAGGCTATCCAGTCGGGTTGCGGTCATCTCAGAGCAGCACCACATCGTATTGCTCCTGCGAATACATGCTCTCGACCTGAAATTTGATGGTGCGCCCGATAAAGGCTTCGAGATCGGCGACATTGCCCGACTCCTCGTCGAGCAGGCAATCGACCACTTTCTGGTTGGCCAGCACCCGGTAGCCTTCGGCCTGGTAAGCCCGCGCCTCGCGGAGAATCTCGCGGAAGATTTCGTAGCAGATGGTTTCCGGGGTCTTCAGCTTGCCGCGACCCTGGCAGCTGCTGCAGGACTCGCAAAGCACCTGTTCGAGACTCTCGCGGGTACGCTTGCGGGTCATCTGCACCAAGCCCAGCTCGGTGATACCGATGATGTTGGTCTTGGCGTGATCGCGCTCCAGCTGCTTTTCCAGGGTGCGCAGCACCTGGCGCTGGTGCTCTTCGTCTTCCATGTCGATGAAGTCGATGATGATGATCCCGCCGATATTGCGCAGGCGCAGCTGGCGGGCAATCGCGGTGGCCGCTTCGAGGTTGGTCTTGAAGATGGTTTCTTCAAGGGTGCGATGGCCAACGAAGGCGCCGGTGTTGACGTCGATGGTGGTCATCGCCTCAGCAGGGTCGACCACCAGGTAACCACCTGATTTGAGCGGCACCTTGCGCTCCAGGGCACGCTGGATTTCGTCCTCGACGCCATACAGGTCAAAGATCGGTCGCTCGCCCGGATAGTGCTCGAGGCGATCGGAGATCTCCGGCATCAGCTCGTCAACGAACTGGGTAATCTTCTGGAAGGTTTCGCGCGAGTCGATGCGGATTTTCTCGATCTTCGGATTAACCAGATCGCGCAGGGTGCGCAGAGCCAGGGACAGGTCTTCATAGATGACCGAGGGGGTCTTGGCACTCTGCATCTGCCCGGCAACCTGCTCCCACAGGCGGCGCAGATAGCGGATATCGGCAAGGATCTCGTCAGCGCTGGCGCCCTCGGCTGCCGTCCTGAGGATAAAGCCCCCGGCTTCTTCGATGCCTTCAGCCGCCACGCAGTCGGTGACCACCTGCTTGAGGCGCTCGCGCTCAGCCTCTTCTTCGATTTTCAGGGAGATGCCGACATGGGCCGTGCGCGGCATATACACCAGGTAACGCGAAGGGATCGATAGATGAGTAGTCAGGCGTGCGCCCTTGCTGCCGATCGGATCCTTGGTCACCTGCACCACAAGGCTCTGCCCCTCATGCACCAGGGCGCTGATGCTTTCCACCGCACTGCCTTCACGGGTGGAGATCTCGGCCGCATGAATGAATGCGGCGCGATCCAGACCTATGTCGATAAAGGCCGCCTGCATGCCTGGCAGCACACGCACCACCTTGCCCTTATAGATATTGCCGACAATGCCGCGACGCTGGGTACGCTCGACATGCACTTCCTGCAGCACACCGTTTTCCACCACCGCCACGCGCGACTCCATCGGCGTGATGTTGATCAGGATTTCTTCGCTCATGCATCCCACTCTGCGCGATGAAGCTGCCGGCCATGGGCCACATGCCGAACCGGCGGCTTCTTAACTGTTGACCGGCAATGGCTGCCAGCACGAAATTGCGAATTCGTTGAGTAGCTGTGCGGTCTCGCACAAGGGCAAACCGACCACCGCCGAGTAACTGCCCTGTAACTGGCTGACGAACACTGCCGCCAGGCCCTGAATACCATAACTGCCTGCCTTGTCGCAGGGTTCCCCGGTGGCCCAGTAGGCTTCGGCCTCACCCGGCTGCAGGGCACGAAAACTGACACGACTGCTCACCACCTGCACGGTACTGCGTGCACGGCTGACCAGCGCCACGGCAGTCAGCACCTGATGCTCACGCCCGGACAGGGCTGCCAGCATGCCAAGTGCCTCGGCGCGATCCTGCGGTTTACCGAGAATCTGTCCGTCGAGCACCACGGCGGTATCTGCCCCCAGCACCACAGCATCGCTGCAATCACTCAGACTGGCCAGCCCGGCCCGCGCTTTATCTAGCGCCAGCCGCTCTACATAGCCAGGTGCGGCCTCGCCAGGCAATGCCGTTTCATCGATAGAGGCGCTTAACGTGACGAAGGGCACACCGATCTGCGCCAACAGTTCACGCCGGCGCGGGGAACCCGAGGCCAGATAGAGGGTGGCCATGCAGACATCTCCCTGTCGAGGAATGAACAGCGTCGACCCGACGGCCGCCGCCGATTCAGTAAACGCCGAAGCGCTGTTGCAGCCCGCGCAGGATGGCGAACACCCAAGGCCAGAGCAAGGCGCTGACCAGCGCCGGGAAGACAAATTCGAGGGTAGGCTGGCGATTGCCGGTCAGGGCATTCAGCCACAGATGCACCAGCTGGGCCAAACCGAACACCACCAGCAGCACCAGGCTTTGCTGCCACATGGGGAACATGCGCAAGCGCCGCTGCAGGGACAGCACAAGAAACACGATCAGGGTCAGAATCAGGGCATTGAGCCCAAGCAGCGAGCCGTTCAGCACATCCGCCAGCAAGCCGAAGACCCAGGCCGAGACCATGCCCAGGCGGTGTGGCACGGTCAACGCCCAGTAAGACAGAAACAGCGCCAGCCACAGCGGACGACCAATGGCCATGAAGTCCGGCATGGGGGCAACACTGAGCAACAGAGCAAGTGCCAGGCTGGCCCAAATCACCCACGTGTGGGCAGAACGTGTGACCACCATCAGCGGGGCTCCTGGGCAGGGGTTGCTGGCGTGGCAGCAGGCGCAGCCTCGACCGGTGTTGCGGGCGTCGTTTGCGCAGCAGGAGCAACAGGAGCAGCGGCAGAGTCAGCTTCAACCGGCACAGCCTGTTCATCTACCGCCCGCTGCGCCTCGGCAGCCGCCGTGGCACGCTCTTCGGCCGAGCGCTGATCAGTGTCGACCAGCAACATATGACGACTGCGGTTCAAGGCCGCCGTGGGCACGGCCCGGACAATGGCGAATGGCTGGCCGGAGTCATGAATCACTTCGCTGACCATCGCCACCGGATAACCGGCCGGAAACCGTTGCCCCATGCCGGAGCTGACCAACAGATCCCCCACCTTGATGTCGGCGGTGTCAGCAACATGGCGCAGTTCCAGGCGTTCAGGGTTACCGGTACCCGTCGCAATGGCGCGCAGGCCGTTGCGATTGACCTGTACCGGAATGCTGTGGCTGGTATCGGTGAGCAGCAAGACCCGCGCCGCGTAAGGCATGACCTCAACCACTTGGCCCATCAGGCCACGGGCATCGAGCACCGGCTGACCGAGGAACACGCCATCCTTCTCACCCTTGTCGATCAGGATGCGGTGGGTGAAGGGGTTGGGGTCGATGCCGATCAGCTCGGTGGCAATGACTTTTTCTTCCACCAGCGCGGAAGAGTTGAGCAACTCGCGCAGGCGCACATTCTGCTCGGTCAATGCGGCGAGTTTCTGCACGCGACGCTGCAGCAGAAGCATCTCCGCCTTGAGCTTTTCGTTTTCGGCAGCCATTTCGTTGCGGCTACTGAGTTCCTGGGTTGCCACATTCCACAGCGTCACAGGCAGACGACCAACCCAGAACACCGGCTCGACCAGCAAGCCCATCTGCGTACGCAACGGCTTGAGCACGGTGAAACGCGCATCCACCACCATCAGCACAGCCGACAGCACGACCAGCACAAGCAGTCGTACGCCCAGCGATGGACCTTTGGCAAATAGCGGTTTGATGGCGAATCCCCTAGAACCTGTTGATGACCAACATCGCGTCGATCATGCCGCACAGCCATAAGCTGTCGTTCAGTCTAGCGCCCCAGCCAGGGCGACAGGACAGAGACGGTATACACACCCACGCTGCACAAAACCGAAAGCCGGAAGAACAGGCTTCCGGCTTTGGCTTATTTCGTCAGAATCACTCCGAAGAGAGCAGATCCATGGAGTGACGATCCATCATTTCCAGCGCCTTGCCGCCGCCACGCGCCACACAGGTCAGCGGGTCTTCGGCAACGATCACCGGCAGGCCGGTCTCCTGCGACAGCAACTTGTCCAGGTCACGCAGCAGCGCACCGCCACCGGTCAGCACCAGGCCGCGCTCGGCGATATCGGAAGCCAGTTCCGGCGGCGACTGTTCCAGGGCGCTCTTGACCGCCTGGACGATGGTCGCCAGGGATTCCTGCAGCGCTTCCAGCACCTCGTTGGAATTGAGGGTGAAGCTGCGCGGTACGCCTTCAGCCAGGTTACGACCACGCACATCGACTTCGCGCACTTCGCCACCGGCGTAGGCAGTGCCGATTTCCTGCTTGATCCGCTCAGCGGTGGACTCACCGATCAGCGAGCCGTAGTTGCGGCGCACGTAGGTGATGATGGCTTCGTCGAAACGATCGCCACCGACGCGCACGGATTCGGCATAGACCACGCCATTCAGCGAGATCAGAGCGATTTCGGTAGTACCACCACCAATATCGACAACCATGGAACCACGTGCTTCTTCAACCGGCAGGCCGGCACCGATGGCAGCGGCCATTGGCTCTTCGATCAGAAACACTTCGCGGGCACCGGCGCCCAGAGCCGATTCGCGGATGGCGCGGCGCTCGACCTGGGTCGATTTGCACGGCACGCAGATCAGTACGCGCGGCGAGGGCTGCAGGAAGCTGTTTTCATGAACCTTGTTGATGAAGTACTGCAGCATCTTTTCGCAGACGCTGAAGTCGGCGATCACGCCGTCCTTCATCGGACGAATGGCAGCAATGTTGCCTGGGGTACGACCCAGCATGCGCTTGGCCTCGGTACCGACGGCAACCACGCTCTTCTGGTTATTGCCACTGGTCCGAATGGCAACCACGGACGGCTCGTTCAGCACAATGCCGCGATCACGGACATAAATCAGGGTATTGGCAGTGCCCAGGTCGATCGACAGATCGCTGGAAAACATGCCACGCAGTTTCTTGAACATTGGGGAGAACCCTAGGCAGAGCGTGGAGAAAACGCTGGGTAAAAAAGTGCGGCAAACTCTATCAATGACCAGCCTTTTGGGCAAGGCGCGTGATGTGCTAAATTGCCTGCTTTTCCGGGCTTTACGGCCCACAATTCGCGGCTTTCGACCGCAACATGCGGTATCCGTTCCCCGCCCGTATTTCGCCCGGCCACCCGGCCTGCCCCTGGAGACTCCCGATGGCGCTTGAACGCTCCGACGTGGAAAAGATCGCCCATCTCGCCCGCCTGGGCCTGAATGAGGCCGAAGTTCCACGAACCACCGAGACCCTCAACAACATTCTCGGCCTGATCGACGCCATGCAGGCCGTCGATACCGACGGCATCGAGCCATTGGCCCATCCGCTGGAAGCCACCCAGCGCCTACGCGCCGACCAGGTCACCGAGCAGAACCAGCGCGAGGCCTACCAGGCCATCGCCCCGGCCGTCGAGAACGGCCTGTACCTCGTGCCGAAAGTCATTGAATAAAAGGAAAGGGTTTCCCATGCATCAACTGACCCTCGCCGAGATCGCCCAAGGCCTCGCCGGCAAGCAGTTCTCTTCCGAAGAGCTGACCCGCGCCCTACTGACGCGCATCCAGCAGCTCGACCCGCAGCTCAACAGCTTTATCAGCGTCACCGAAGAGCTGGCCCTGAGCCAGGCCAAGGCCGCCGACGCCCGTCGCGCCGCTGGCGAGAACGGCGCCCTGCTCGGTGCGCCAATCGCCCACAAGGACCTGTTCTGCACCCAGGACATCCTCACCAGCTGCGGCTCGAAGATTCTCAGCGGCTTCAAGGCTCCCTACAACGCCACCGTGGTCGAGAAACTCGCCTCCGCCGGCGCCGTGACCCTGGGCAAGCTGAACATGGATGAATTCGCCATGGGCTCGGCCAACGAAT
>CAZFKQ010000014.1:0-119390 GCA_964518735.1 uncultured Pseudomonas sp. | reverse complement strand
TCGCTTCGCTCACTCGGGACCGGCTAAAGCCGGCCCCTTAACCAAACGTTAGGCTCTTATGGAAATTAAGAAAGTTGCTCCAAGAATTGTATGCCTCATAGTTTCATTGTTAGTAGCTGGCTGCGCACAACCTTACTTAGCAACAGAACCAGTGCCTGGTCCTTCCGCGAAGGTTCGCTTAATAGCACAGGGGACAGGCTATGGGCTATTTAGTGCAGTCCACATGAACGGCCATTGTAAAGACATGCGCAGTTTGGGCCAGATCATAGGTTCTGAAAACTGGAATACTAAAGGAGACATAGAACTCAGCAACCTAGAGATGATTGACTCCAGTTCAATTCCTGACCACACAAAAATTGAACGAAAATTTAGAGCTAGAGTACCACTCACTATAGAAGCACAAGCGTTAACCCCTGCAAGAGTAGTGACTGGTGGAATAGCCACTTCTAGCTGCCGTATAACAGCAACATTCACGCCTGAGCCTCAAGGGGAGTATGAGCTTGCTTACAATATGAGCAATGGATTTTGCACGCTAAATATTACCCGCCTCTCTCTTGATGCTGAAAATTCCGCTATCAGAACGCCCGTGACTAATGTTAAACAAGAGCATGAAAGATGCTGGTGATGTTACGAGTTAACCGAGCCTAACAAGTGGCTCAAGTCGTTCGCTCCGCTCACTCGGGACCGGCGAAGCCGGCCCCTTAGCCAAACGTTAGGAGCCACCATGAAATCTCAGTTCTTCTCCAAAGTCTGCATGGGGCTTTTCGTATTTCTATCGTTAGGTGCTTGCGGAACTACTATAGGGCCGATCGAAATCAAGTCCGCTGCCGTGCTAATTCATAAAAACCCAGATGGCTCGATACTCAAACAACCAAAATCTGCCGTTCTCAACAAACAGCAAACTCAGTTTCTTCAAGGCTGGATAAATAACTTTCGAGAAGGCTGGTCTTCTCACAAGCCTATGGCAACATTGCTTCCTCAATGGTGCATCTCGCTTCAAACAATCAATGATCTATCTCTTGGGCTATGCCGTTACGGAAAACGTATCGTTTTGCGCGGCATAGGTTCAGAAATTGAGCATCCTCTTTCAGAGAGTGATATTTCATCTTTTTATCAAAACATCGAGGCCACCAATGGCTTTGACTAATACAACGGTATGGACGTCGGGCCCGCTACGCAGTAATGGCATCCTAACAACTGGTTCAAGTCACTCGCTTCGCGAGCTCGGGACTGCGTTCCGCAGCCCCTTAACCAAACGTTAGCTACTTATGGAGAATGGAGTGAACCCTCAAGAAGTCACATTCATCTATCGAGATGCAAAAGGGAATATTTCTGTCCGAACTGTAACTGACATTTCAGAGACAGAAGATTATTTACAAGGTATCTGCCTGGGCTCGAACGGCTTGCGAACTTTCCGCAAAGACAGAATCCTAGAAAAATTTCCAGACCAATCTTCGGCAGAGGCTAGAGTTTCATATCACGCCTCAAACAGCCCTCAACCAAAGCCAGCGCCTAAATCACATCACCTGCTAGATATTTGCTTTACTGGCTTCAAAAGCAACGACAAAGAGAGGCTGGTCACGCTGGCAGAAACTACGGGGCTTACTGTGCGCGACTCAGTAACACGCAATCTAAATTTTCTATGCGGCGGTTATAACGCAGGCCCAGCAAAAATAGAAAAAGCTCGAAAACAAGGAGTGGTCTTTCTGAGTGAAGAGCAATTCGTTCACCTTATTGAAACAGGTGAATTACCTGAAAGTTAGTCGTAAGCAGCTAACAAATGGTTCAAGCCGTTCGCTTCGCTCACTTGGGACCGGCTAAAGCCGGCCCCTTAACCAAACGTTAGGCAGTCATGAAAAAACTATTCATCATTCTAGCCTCATTGATAATTACTGCTTGTACAGCTAAACAACAGCCTATGAGCGCAGAGCAAGAGTACGTCACCCTGCTTGCGCAAGAAGTAGAAAGCTCAGACTCAATTGTATTCGTTGAGCACTCATACAAACTTGACTTTTTTGACAACAACAATCCCAGCAGCATCGACATTGAAAAAGCGCCAACCTACGTATATAAAACTCAGAAAATCAGCGCAGATCAACAGAGAAAGTTTCTCTCAGCCCTAATATCCATAGAAGAGAAAGATGTGAACATGGTATCTAGCTGCATGTTCGTTCCACATCATCGAATCGAATTTTATAAATCCGGCAAGCTATCAAGCAGCATGGAGATATGCTTTCACTGCTCAGACATTGAGTGGGATGCAACAAAAAATACCAGGCCAATCGCGTTGGTCGGTGTGCTCGGAAATGCTTTTTTAGATGCAGGTTTTAAAACATCAAGAGACTGGTCTGCCCTTGCTAAAAACTGGCCTGAAAATGCAAAGAAATAGTTTGAACGAAACCCGGCTAGCACGCCTAACAATGCGCTCAAAGCGCTCACTCCGTTCGCTGGGACCGGCGAAGCCGGCCCCTTAGCTTAATCGTTAGGCTATTCCAATAGGTGATCCATATGGAAATTCTGACAAAAATATTAGAAAACACTTCGCTATGGGAAATTTTACTTTTAGCCGCCCTACTCTATCTATTCTCAAACCCCGAATTCAGGAAGCGGATAAAAGTCATTAAGTATGGAGATTTTGAGCTCCAACTGGAAAGCCTTAAAGAAGAAATCAAGAAAGATCGTGAGAAGATTACTGAATTAAAAGAAGAGGTAGAAAACGACCGTCGACTATTTGAAGACATACTCAATAGCTTCGATCCGAATGCACCTTTGAGAGAACTTGTCACTGCACGCCAAGCAATTAAATCTGAGGCCAAAAATCTGTCTGAAATAGATACCCTGCGTAAATATTTGTCGCTTCAATCTACGCCAGAGGAGCTTTATGTGGCGGCCGTAACGATTCGTGAAAAGCGACCAGTTCCTCTGTTAATAGACCTAGTTTCTTTTTTGGGCGAGGTTGCTAATCAAAAGGATTTAGGTGGCTTCCGACTAAATACAATTTGGACTCTAACAAGTGCGCTGCATCTAATATTAATAAGCTGTATCAGGGATGGAGTAGGAGTATATCCTTCAAAACAGACATTAGAGAAAGCACGAGAAATACTAAGACTATTAGAGCAAAATCCACGCGCACAACAAGATAGACCTGATAACCCTTCCAAGGGTATCCGCGGCCCCGCTAAACATGCATTAGACTGGATTGACAAGGGATTGAAAAATAATGCCTAACAAGTTACTCACCGGAAAATTACTTTCTGCACTTCTAATTCTCCGGTGAGCGCGGCGTTAGAATCCATTTTCATTGTTCCGCCGCATCACCGCTGGGACCAAATAGGCATTCTCAGGCCTAAAAAAATCCTCTAGTCAAAATATCCACGATATTAAAGGCAGCAGTGGCAGCCGGAGTAATTGAACGCAATTCGACAGAATCACTTGAGCTACCGAAGCACTCACGCAAGGAAATCGATCCATTCACCCTGAATTAAGTGGCTGTACCAGCACGAGCACTGACAGGGCACTATATGCGCGGCGTTTTGCGAGTTTGCGTTTTTCAACGGGATGCGGCCATCCGAAGCGCTGGCGTTGCGCTGGGACGCTGTCGACATGACCAAATGCGTTGCTCACGCTGCCGCATAATCGCACTAGGCGTCATTGAAGAGCGCACTAAAACCGCTGGCGACCACTTCGTCCTGCTGAATGAAAGAGCCATGCATGCCCTAGCGTTTGCCAAAGCCTAAGCCGAGCGCCGCAAATCTGGGGCAGGAAGGGTGACCGAAACGCCCTATTCATTCCGGCCTTCCCAATCAACTAGTACGCAAAGCAGACCTCCGACCTGCACCATCAGTGGCAACCGGTGCTCAAAGCGCTCGGTGTTCGCTATCGGCCACCGTACATCTGTCGTCATACCTATGCGACAATACGCTTAATGTCTGGCATGAACCCCGCTTTCATATCCCAGCAGCTCGGCCATAGCGTGCAGATGCTGCTGTCTACGTACGCCCGCTGGATTAACTCAAGCTCCGATTGGAGTGAGCTGGAAAAGCTGGATATTGGTATCAAATCGGTATCAGGCGCTCCCAGACACCCCTAAGTCATTGATAGGTAAGCCCTTTGATCTCCACCGCTAATATCACCATGCAGTTCGGCGCCAAGCCGCTGTTCGAGAACGTTTCCGTCAAGTTCGGTGGCGGCAACCGCTACGGCTTGATCGGGGCAAACGGCTGCGGCAAGTCGACCTTTATGAAGATTCTCGGTGGTGATCTGGAGTCCTCGGGCGGCCAGGTGATGCTGGAGCCGAATGTGCGCCTGGGTAAGTTGCGTCAGGACCAGTTCGCCTACGAGCAGTTCAGCGTGATCGACACCGTGATCATGGGTCACGAAGAGCTGTGGAAGGTTAAAGCCGAGCGCGACCGCATCTATTCCCTGGCGGAAATGAGCGAAGAAGACGGCATGAAGGTCGGCGAGCTGGAGGGTGAGTTCGCCGAGATGGACGGTTATACCGCTGAGTCCCGCGCCGGCGAATTGCTGCTTGGCCTGGGTATTCCACTGGAGCAGCATTTCGGCCCGATGAGCGAAGTGGCGCCCGGCTGGAAACTGCGTGTGCTGCTGGCCCAGGCGCTGTTCTCCGATCCGGAAGTGCTGCTGCTGGACGAACCGACCAACCACCTGGACATCAACACTATCCGCTGGCTGGAAAACATCCTGGTGCAGCGCAACAGCACCATGATCATCATTTCCCACGATCGTCACTTCCTCAATTCGGTCTGTACCCACATGGCCGACCTGGACTACGGCGAGCTGCGCCTGTTCCCGGGCAACTACGACGAGTACATGATCGCTGCGACCCAGTCGCGCGAGCAGCTGCTGTCGGACAACGCCAAGAAGAAGGCGCAGATCAGCGAGCTGCAGAGCTTCGTCAGCCGCTTCTCGGCCAACGCCTCGAAAGCCAAGCAGGCCACCAGCCGCGCCAAGCAGATCGACAAGATCCAGCTGGCCGAGGTCAAGCCGTCCAGCCGCGTCAGCCCGTTTATTCGCTTTGAGCAGAACAAGAAGCTGCACCGCCAGGCCGTGATGGTCGACAAAATGGCCAAGGGCTTCGACGGAAAGACCCTGTTCAAGAACTTCAGCTTCCAGGTAGAAGCCGGCGAGCGCGTGGCCATCATTGGCCCCAACGGCATCGGCAAAACCACCCTGCTGCGTACCCTGGTTGGCGAACTAACCCCGGATGCTGGCTCGGTGAAATGGACCGATAGCGCAGAAATCGGCTACTACGCCCAGGACCACGCCCATGACTTCGAAGACGACGTCACCCTGTTCGACTGGATGAGCCAGTGGACCCAGGGCGAGCAGATGGTGCGCGGCACCCTCGGTCGCATGCTGTTTTCCAACGACGAGATCCTCAAGTCGGTAAAGGTCATCTCCGGGGGTGAGCAAGGCCGCATGCTGTTCGGCAAGCTGATCGTGCAGAAGCCGAACGTGCTGGTGATGGACGAACCGACCAACCACCTGGACATGGAATCGATCGAGGCGCTTAACCTGGCGCTGGAGAACTATCCGGGCACGCTGATCTTCGTCAGCCACGACCGCGAGTTCGTTGGCTCCCTGGCCACCCGCATCATCGAGCTGTCGCCTAACGGCATCACCGACTTCAGCGGCACTTATGATGACTACCTGCGCAGCCAGGGCGTGATTGTCTGACCGAGCCTGACGCAATGAAAAAGCCCCGCTGATGCGGGGCTTTTTTATGACTGCGCGTTAGTTACGCCCGACCGAGGAAGTCCATCTTGCCGATATCCAGGCCGTTATGGCGCAGGATCGCGTAGGCCGTGGTCAGGTGGAAATAGAAGTTCGGCATGACGAAGTTGAGCAGGTAGTCCTGCCCTGTGAACTTCAGCTCCATGCCCGGAAAATTCAGGGTAATGGCCTTGGCCTCGCTGCCGTCGATCTGCTCGGCACTGAAGCTCAGGAGAAAATCGCGGGTCTTGCCCAAACGTGCCTGCAACTCGGCAAAGTTGCTCTCGGTATCGGCGTAGCTGGGAATGTCCACCCCCGCCAGGCGCGCGGCGCAGCCCTTGACCGAGTCGGTGGCGATCTGCAACTGGCGCACCAGAGGGTGCATGTCTGGAGCCAAACGCGCATTGACCAGTACAACCGGGTCGATTTTCTTGGCTTCGGCGTAAGCAACGGCCTTATCGAGAATCACTGACAGGTTGTCCAGCATGCGCACGAAAACCGGAATCGAAGCCTGATACATGGAAAGTGACATGGGTATCTCCTGAGTGGGTTAGGAATAACCGGCCCAGCTTACGCTCAGTGCAAATCAAGAGCGACGGTCAGCGCAACAAGGTCGGCAACCAGCGCAACAGGTGCTCGGCAAACAGGCGACCATCGAACAGCAGCCAGTCGAACCAGAATCCCTGATGCAGCAATACGATCAACCAGAACGGCAGAAGAAACGCCAGTTTGCGGGTTTTATGGCGAAATACTTGTTGGGCAATCAAAGCCCCAGGCCAACCGCCGAGCAAGGCGACGATCTGCAGGTGACTCTCAGGCGTACGCCAGCGACCGGCCTGCGCGCTGCTTTTGTCATGCCAGTACTGGGCGAAGCTAAGCAGGCTCAGTAGTGGATAGATACCCATCGCCCAGACTGCGCCGTCGCTGCGCCAGAGTTGCCAGGCTCCCACCGCAGGCAAGCTGCACAGCAACCCCAGAACGGCGAGCTTGAGAGATAGCTGGCGAATACCTCCCGACTTCTGGCGAGACTCGCGTTGTTTGCCGCGAGGCTTAGGTACAGGGTTTGCCGCGTTGGGTTTGCGCCGAATCGCCGGGCGATCCAGGCTGAGCCCTTCATGGCGCATGTGCTCGGCGCGCAAACGCCCCTGAGCATCACGCCCCGCCACGTAGAGCACCACCTCGCCCGGCTGCGGGCGGCGCTCGCCACGCAAGGCAGAGATATGCACGAACAGCTGCTCGCCGCCCTGCTCTGGCTGGATGAAACCAAAGCCTTTGGCATCATTCCAGCTCTTCAGACTGCCGCGCTGTTCAGTCGACAGCATGGTCTCAGTGCGCCTCAATCGTTGCCCAGTCGATCAGCCCCAGCTGCCAGGTGGCGAGGATCAACAGACCGAAGCCAATGCGATACCAGGCAAATACGGCATAGCTGTGGTTGGCAATGAACTTGAGCAGTGCCCGCACGGCGATCATGGCAAAGATGAACGACGTGACGAAACCGATAGCGAAGACTGGCAGATCACCCGGCTGGAACAGATCACGGTACTTGTAGCCGGAGTACAGCGCGGCCCCGACCATGGTCGGCATCGCCAGGAAAAAGGAAAACTCGGTGGCCGCGCGCCGCGACAGACCAAACAGCAGACCGCCGATGATGGTCGAGGCCGAGCGTGAGGTGCCGGGAATCATCGCCAGGCACTGGGCGCAGCCGATTTTCAGCGCATCTTTCCAGGTCATGTCGTCGACTTCCTCGACGGTCACCTCATGCTTGCGCCTTTCCGCCCACAGCATGATCACGCCACCGACCACCAGCGCCATGGCCACGGTAATCGCATTGAACAGGTAATCGTGAATCTGGTCGGCAAACAGCACACCGAGCACGACCGCAGGCAGCACCGCGATGATCAGGTTCAGGGTAAATCGCTGGGCCTGGCGCTGGCGCGGCACATTGAACGTGACTTCGAGGATTTTGCGCCGGTACTCCCAGACCACAGCCAGGATGGCACCGAGCTGGATGATGATATTGAAGGCCAGGAAACGATCACCACCAAAATCGATCAGGTCGGCGACTATGATCTGGTGACCGGTGCTGGAAATCGGCAGAAACTCAGTCAGGCCTTCAACGACGCCCAGAATCAGAGCCTGGAAGGCAGTCCATAAATCCATGAGAAACCTCTCGGCACACCAGTTTTGGCATACCACAACAATGTTGAATGCCTGACGACTCAGGCGAAAAAAGCACGGCATCCTACCAGAGGCACGGGTTTATCGCCGCTCTGAGCAAGAGCTAACCAACCCGTTAGTAAACCTAAAGAGACTGATGAGCCAATACGCATGGCATTAGCACAAATAACAGCAATGCCTCAGTCTTCGGGTGTCGCACACTGCCTACTGCAGAGCGCCTAGGCTCTAGTTAGCGTCACGGGCTTGAATGCTGCGATTGCCAGTGCCACTCTGCAACAATGGCATGTGCTTAACAGCACCAACTACATGCCATCCAAGCCATCTACTGGCTCACGAGCGAGTCCTGATCCAGCGCAGCAACGGCATCTGAAGTGGCTGGCAGGGCAACTGAGACGGTTGCTGGGGCAATTTCGTGTATGAGGGCTGAATGAGCAGCATGGAACATCAAGAAGTCGACCTGAGTCGACCGCAGAACCAGGATCTAATCTGGGACATGGACAGCATGGCCCGGCGTGAGCTGGCCGAGCGTTTCATCAAGCTGTTCGAGAACCGTCTGTGCGTCTATTCCGAGTCGGTGCGCCAGCTCTACACCAACTACGACCTGCATTTCCCCAGTGATATGGGGCGCAAGATGGTGGTGCTGCCCAACCCCTATGCTTTCCACGACACCTTGCACGGCATCGAAGTCGCCGCCGTGCGGCAGACCGGGCTCTGCGTGCTGCCAGGCGTGGTGCTGGGCAAGCCGGGACTGCTCTTGACCACGCAAATGAAGGATGGCGGTCCTGCGCCCAAGACCATGCCGTTCAAACAGGCGCTGGCGCAGATCATCAGCAACCAGAAGAAGATCGGCGACGTGTTCCTGCCGATCATGATGAAAGGCGACCTGCGCGAGTTCGACCAGCAAATGCCTTATATCCACCTGCATCGCCTGCAGGTACAACGGCTTACGCGCCTGTCGACCTTTGAGCGCGATGATATTCAGCAGACCATCACGCGCAAACTGCTGGGGCTCTATCGCCAGGCGGATAGCCTGGGCTGCTGAGCCCAAGGCGTCAGCTCACCAGCACACCGGCCCAGGCCAGCAGCAGGCTGACACAGACGATCAGGGTCAGCGGCCCGCGCAAGGCCGGATACCAGCGCGGAGCAAGCCCCAGGTTCACCGCTCGCAAGTCCGCCAGGTAGAGCACAACAAAGCACAGCAACAACAGCGGCAATGCCAGGCTATGCGGCAAATGACTGGCAATCGCCAACCAGCCCAGCAGTGGCGGGATCACCGACAGCCCCAGTTGCAGACGCGCCGCGTTTTCCTCCGCGCCCGCCCGCATGGCCAGGCCCCAGTGAATGGCGCCCATGAAGGCCAGGATCACCGCGGCATAATCAAGCAAGGCCTGCAGCACCCAGGGGCGCCACCCCAGGGGAATAAGCCATACCCCCAATGCCCCGGAAATGAACGGCAGCAAACCGGCATAGCCGAGTAGCCTGGCCAGCAGCGGCGGCTGACTGGCGTTGAAATCGTGCATGTCTTGCTCCTTGTAGAGTTCACCAGCCAACTTGGCTGTTTTTAGCGCATTTCTCGTTGAGCGCAGGCATCTTACTGACAAGTTTGGAATGGCTACTTGCCATCCAGCCAACGGATTGGCATAAACGTACCCCATAACAAAATCGCCACACGGATGTTGAAGTATGCGAATCCTGCGCCGTGCTTTGTACCTGGTTGTACTACTCGCTCTGATCGCCGGCGCCGTGGTGCTCTACTACATCGCCAACCCCAATCTGCCACTGTTCAGCAAACCCAGCCAGGTGCACTACCTGGATCAATGGGATGAGAAAGCGCGCCAGACCTACTACTACACACCGCAAGGTACCCAGGTCAAAGGCCTGCGCTATGACTGGTTCACTGCGTTGGAACTGCCCTTCTCCACCGACAAGTTCGCCGCCCCTGACTACCTGGCTCGCTTCGGCTTCCTTACCGATCCGCAACAGCAAGCCAGCACATTCAACCCTGGCAATTTGCCAGTGGGTTTTGCCCGTCACCAGGACGTGGAAAGTGGTGCGCAATTTCTCGATATCACCTGTTCCGCCTGTCACACCGGTGAACTGCGCTACCAGGGCCAGGCCATCCGTATCGATGGCGGTGCCGCCCTGCACTCCCTGGCCTCTACCGTACCAACCCTGAAGGGCGGCAGCTTCGGTCAGGCGTTGGGTATGAGTATGGCGTTCACCTATTACAACCCGATCAAGTTCAAGCGCTTCGCCAAGACGGTGCTGGGCGACAACTACGAGCAGGGTCATAAACAGCTGCGTACGGACTTCAAGGAGGTGCTCGACCGCCTGCTCGGCACGGCGATGAACGATTGGCACCGCGGCCTCTACCCCACCGAGGAAGGCTTTGGTCGTACCGATGCTTTCGGCCGCATTGCCAACAGCGTGTTCGGCGATGCCATCGACGAAAGCAACTACCGAGTGGCCAATGCGCCGGTCAGCTATCCGCAGGTATGGGATATCTGGAAATTCGATTGGGTGCAGTGGAACGGCTCGGCCATGCAGCCGATGGCACGCAATATTGGTGAGGCACTTGGGGTTGGCGCCGTCCTGCATCTGTTCGACGAGGACGGCGGCCAGCTAAGCGAAGCCGAACGCTACCCCTCCAGCGTGCGCCTGCGAGATCTCTACACCCTGGAAGAAACCCTCAAACAGCTGAAGCCGCCGACCTGGCCAGAGGCTGTACTGGGCAAGGTCGATATCGAGCTGGCCAGCCAGGGCCGTGCGCTGTTCAGCGAGAACTGCGCCTACTGCCACGCACCCGACCCCAAGCCGCGCGACGAACGCCTGGCACCCGCCCGCGATCCAGAATGGCGCATGCGTATCGTACCGACGCGAATCATCGGCACCGACCCGACCACCGCCGACAATATCGCCGATCACCGCTTCGACATCAGCAAACTGGGTTGGAAGAAGGCAGAACTGGCAAAACTGGACGTCAAACTGTTCGGCACCAGCCTTGATGAGGTCGATTTCGCCAGTATCTCCAGCGCCAAGGGCCTGGCCTATGTGACTGCCTACGTGGAAAACCGAGCCTATCAGGATGCCGGTATCCAGCCCCGTGAGCGCTGGCGCATGGACGGCTACGGTCTGGCCATCGGCGTACAGGAAAAACGTGGCTACAAGGCACGTCCGCTACACGGTATCTGGGCTACCCCACCATTCCTGCACAACGGCTCGGTACCCAACCTATTCCAGCTGCTGTCTCCGGTAGTCGAGCGTGACAAGCAGTTCTGGGTCGGCAACTTCGAGTACGACCCCAAACGCGCCGGTTTCCTCACGGATAAATTCGAGGGCGGTTTCCTGTTCGATACGCACATCACTGGCAACGGCAACCACGGCCACGAATTCCGTGACGGCTGCCGGGTCGACGGGGTAATCGGGCGCGCACTGGCCCCAGAAGAGCGCTGGGCATTGATCGAATACCTCAAGGTCATGGGTGACACAGTGCTGGAAGGCCAGCTCAAACCTGTCGAAACCAAAGCCTGGACCCCTGGCCCCAGCTGCCAGATCTGACAAGGATATCCACCATGCTCAAGCGTTTCTGGCTCTGGCTCGGCCGCCTGCTCGGCAAACTGCTGCTCGTGACCCTGATCGTCGGCGGCCTAGGCTGGGGACTGGGCAGCGCCTACTACGCCTGGAAGTTCTCCGGACCGGTGTCGACCGAGGAGCAGATCCCCGCCGATGAGG
Organism: uncultured Pseudomonas sp.; assembly: GCA_964518735.1. Taxonomy (GTDB): domain Bacteria; phylum Pseudomonadota; class Gammaproteobacteria; order Pseudomonadales; family Pseudomonadaceae; genus Aquipseudomonas. Next base: position 107,747 of record CAZFKQ010000014.1, on the reverse strand, counting down.
CGGCCCTGACCCAGGGCATCATCGAAGACGCCATCAGCGTGGTCGAACAGCACCGCGACAACACCCGTGTGCTGCGCGATGCCCACGCCAAGGCCCATGGCTGCGTGAAAGCCGAAGTCACCGTGCTGCCAAACCTGGACGTAGCGCTGCGCCAGGGCGTGCTCAGCGAGCCGGGCAAGACCTGGCAAGCCTGGATGCGCCTGTCCAACGGCAACGCCTACCCACAGTTCGACCGCGCCCGCGATGCGCGCGGCATGGCCATCAAGCTACTCGATGTGCCCGGCAACACATTGCTCAGCAGTCCGGCCACGGCCGGCAACCAAGACTTCGTGATGTTCAACCATCCAACCTTCTTCGTACGCGACGTAGCCGAGTACAAGCAGAACTTCGCCGCCCAGGCCGCCGGCCAGAAGGTCCTGGCCTTCTTCCCCAGCTGGGACCCGCGCAGCTGGGAAATCCGCCACCTGATCATCGCCCTGAAGACCCTCAGCCCGGCGCCGGAAAGCCCGGTGGCGACCACCTACAACTCCATCGCGCCGTTCAAGCTCGGCCCACACAACATCAAGTACCGGGTCATTCCCGACCCGGCCAGCTGCCCGTCTTACGAGCTGCCCGAGCAGAACGCCGACCTGCCCAACTTCCTGCGCAGCGCCCTGTACCAACAACTGTCACTGGATCGTATGCCGGCCTGCTTCGCCCTGCAGGTACAACGACAGAATCCCGAGTACTACATGCCGATCGAAGACCCCAGCGTGGAATGGAGCGAGGCCATTTCACCCTTCGAGACGGTAGCGACCATCAAAGTACCGGCCCAGGACTTCGATAGCCGCGAGCAGAACCTGCTCTGCGACAACCTGTCCTTCAACCCCTGGCACGCCCTGCCCGAACACCGGCCGATTGGCGGCATCAACCGCCTGCGCAAGGCCGTGTATGAAGCAGTCAGTGTGTACCGCCACCAGCGCAACGACGCGCCGCAAGCGCACTGAAACAGCAAGGCCGCCCTCGGGCGGCCTTGTTCATTCGGACTGATTGTCCCGTAGCCCGGATGCAATCCGGGAAAGCAGGCTACTCAACCCCCGGATTGCATCCGGGCTACGACTAGAAACGGTCGAGGTCGATCACCGCAAAGCTGGCTACGGTTTCATGGCCGCGCAGCTCGCCACCTTCGCGGGCCAGGCCGATGGTCTGCAGACCGGCTTGCTGCGCAGCGTCGAGCTCTTCGACGATATCGGAGAGAAACAGAATCTCGTCGGCCGGCAAGCCAATGCTGTCGGCAATGCACCGGTATGAGTCCGCCTCGCGCTTGGGCCCGCTGGTGGTATCGAAATAACCGCTGAACAACGGGGTCAGATCGCCCGCCTCGGAGCAACCGAAAATCAGCTGCTGCGCCTGGATCGAGCCGGACGAGTAGACATACAGCGCATAGCCCTCGGCCTGCCAACGTTTGAGCGCCTCCACCGCATCCGGATAGACATGCCCCTTGAGCTGCCCGGCCTGATAGCCTTCGGCCCAGATCATGCCTTGCAGCGCCTTGAGCGGCGTGGCCTTACGGTCTTCGGCGATCCAGCCAAGGAGGATCTCGATCACCCGGATCAGGTCGGCATCGGACTCGCCGCTTTGCGCCCGCACTGCGTCCAGCTGTTCGACCAGCAACGGCTCGTCGGCGTGATTCAGCACGAAATCCGGCAGATGCCGCGCGGCATAGGGAAACAGCACGTCGAAGACGAAGCTCACCGAACTGGTGGTGCCTTCGATATCGGTGAGGATGGCTTTGATCGGCATAGCGGAACTCCAGATTGCGGGCTACCCCCTCTCCCTCCGGGAGAGGGCTGGGGTGAGGGGTTTTGGTTAGCCTGACTCCCTCACCCCCGGCCCCTATCTCAATGGGCGAGGGGGCAAAACATCAGTCTTCCAGGCGCGGGAAACGGCTGGCGATGTCGTCGCCGGTGAAATTGGCCACCCAGCCCTCGGGATTGTTGAACAGGCGAATGGCCACGAAGTGCGGGAACTCGCCCATGTCGAACCAGTGGCGGGTGCCGGCCGGCACCGAGATCAGGTCGTTCTTTTCGCACAGCACGGCGTAGACGTAGTCATCGATATGCAGGCTGAACAGGCCGCGGCCGGCGACGAAGAAGCGCACCTCGTCCTCGCCATGGCGATGCTCGTCGAGAAACTTGGCGCGCAGCTCGTCCTTCTGCGGGTGGTCCTTGTTCAGGCTGACCACGTCGACGGTGACATAGCCCTGCTCACGCATCAGTTGGTCGATCTGCGGGCGATAGGCGGCAATCACCTCGTCCTGGCTGGCGCCCGGCTGGATCTTCGCGCCAGCCTGCCAACGCTCAAAGCGCACGCCGACTGCGCCCAGGGTGCTGGCAATGTCTTCCAGGTGGGTCAGCACCTTGTTCGGCACGTCCGGGCTGGACTGGTGGTAGACGGTCAGGCTGCTCATGGTCGATCTCTCCGGCCGCATTGGCCTCTCATCTCATATTCTCGGGCAAACCACTTGTTGCGCTTCAACGTTGCAGAGCGCGCACCTTCAGTTCGCATTCAAAGAGGAACTCGAAAGCCTCGATCTGGCGCAGGGCATCGCTCATCTGCGCACCCCAGGTGTACAGGCCGTGGCCGCGGATCAGGTAGCCAACACAATCCGCATGCTCATCGAGCCAGACCTGCACCCGTGAAGCCAGGCGTGCGATGTCCTGATCGTTGTCGAAGATCGGCACCTCGACCTGACAGTCATGGGTGCTGATGCCGCTGAAGGCCTTCTGCAGTTCGTAGTCGGCAAACACCAGCGAATCGCTCAAACACAGCCGCGACAGCACCGTGGCATTCACCGAATGGGTATGCAGCACCGCGCCGATATCACCTTTCCAGCGGTACAACTGGGTATGCAGCAAGGTTTCCGCCGACGGCTTCTTGCCCGGCTCCAGGCTATTGCCGTCAAGGTCGGTGGCCAGAACGTCGTCAAGACCGAGCTGGCCCTTGTGTTTGCCGGAGACGGTCAGCAGCGCCTGCTCAGCGCTCAGGCGCGCGGAATAGTTGCTGCTGGTAGCCGGCGACCAGCCGCGACCATAGAGAAAACGTCCGGCTTCGATGATCTGTTCGGCGAGTTGTTCGCGTTTCATGCCTGCTCCTCGCGCAATCGGGTGGCAATGATAAGGGTCGCAGCCAGCGCGACCAAACTGGCAATGGCAAAGGTCCAGCTCGGCCCCAGGCTGTTCCAGCTATAGCCGGCATACAGCGCGCCCAGCGCTCCACCAATACCGGCCATGGCGGCGTACAGCGCCTGGCCCTGGCCCTGTTGGTGGGCACCAAAGCTGCGCTGAACGAAATGAATGGCGGCGGCATGGAAGCTACCGAAGGTGGCCGCGTGCATCAGCTGGGCGAACAGCAGTACGACCAGGTGATCGGCCAGGTTGCCCAGCAGCAACCAGCGCAGCGCCGCCAGGGCAAAACTGGCCGCCAGCACCTGGCGCAGGGAGAAGCGCGCGAGAATGCGGGTCATGAACAGGAACAGCACGATCTCCGCCACCACGCCCAGCGCCCACAGCAAACCGATCACCGCGCGGCTGTAACCCATTGCCTCCAGGTGAATACTGAGGAAGGTGTAATACGGCCCATGCGACATCTGCATAAGCCCCACACACAGGTAGAAGGCCAGCACACCCGGCCGGCGCAGCTGGGCAAGAAAGCCGCCCTCGCCGCCCGCGCTGTTTTTTGCCTGCGGCGTGGCGTTAGGTACCCAGAAGCTGCTCAAGGCAATACCGGCGATGATCAGCAGCAAGGCCCAGGGATAGAGCGCCAGGCTGTAATGCTGGAGCAGCCAGCCCAACCCGACCACCGTCAGGATGAAGCCAATCGAGCCCCACAGGCGGATCTGCGAGTAACGCGCCGTCTGTTCACGCAGGTGCGCCAGGGTAATCACCTCGAACTGCGGCAACACCGCGTGCCAGAAGAACGCATGCAGGGCCATGACCAGGGCCAGCCAGGCATAGCTCTGGTCGACAAAGATCAGGCTCAGGCTGAGTAAGGTGCAGACCGCGCCGAAGCGCACGATGCGCAGACGCTCGCCACTGCGATCGCCCAGCCAGCCCCACAGGTTGGGCGCCACGCAGCGCATCAGCATGGGAATGGCGACCAGCTCGCCGATGCGCGCCGGGCTGAACCCGAGGAAGTCGAAGTACAGCGCCAGGAAAGGTGCCGTGGCACCCAACAGGGCGAAGTAGAACAGGTAGAAGCCGGACAGCCGCCAGTACGGCAGCGGCGTGTCGGTCACAGCTGACCGAGCACCGGCGTGCCGACGCTGACCCCGGCATTCTGCCCGCGGTGACGCAGCAGATGATCGAGCAGGACGATGGCCATCATCGCCTCGGCGATCGGCGTGGCACGGATGCCCACGCAAGGGTCGTGACGACCCTTGGTGATCACGTCCACCAGATTGCCGTCGACATCGATGGAACGGCCGGGAGTGGTGATACTGGAGGTCGGTTTGAGCGCCAGGTGGGCCACGATCGGCTGACCGGAGGAAATGCCGCCGAGGATGCCGCCGGCATTGTTCGACAGGAAACCTTCGGGGGTCAGCTCATCACGGTGCTCGGTGCCACGCTGGGCCACCGAGGCGAAGCCGGCGCCGATTTCCACGCCCTTGACCGCGTTGATGCTCATCAGGGCATGGGCCAGTTCGGCGTCCAGACGATCGAAGATCGGCTCACCGAGGCCCGGCATCACGCCTTCGGCGACCACGGTGATCTTCGCCCCGACCGAATCCTGGTCGCGGCGCAGCTGGTCCATGTAGGCCTCAAGCTCCGGCACCTTGTCCGGGTCGGGGCTGAAGAAGGCGTTCTGCTCGACGCTATCCCAGGTCTTGAAAGGAATTTCGATGGGGCCCAGCTGGCTCATGTAGCCACGCACCTGGATGCCGAAACCGGCCAGCACCTTCTTGGCAATGGCGCCAGCGGCCACGCGCATGGCGGTTTCCCGCGCCGAGCTACGGCCGCCGCCACGGTAGTCACGGATGCCGTACTTGTGGTGGTAGGTGTAGTCGGCGTGGGCCGGGCGGAACAGATCCTTGATCGCCGAGTAGTCCTTGGACTTCTGGTCGGTATTGCGGATCAGCAGGCCGATGGCACAACCGGTGGTCTTGCCTTCAAATACGCCAGCGAGGATTTCGACTTCATCGTCTTCCTGGCGCTGGGTGGTGTGACGACTGGTGCCCGGTTTGCGCCGATCCAGGTCGCGCTGCAGGTCTTCCAGGGACAGCTCGATGCCAGGCGGGCAACCGTCGACAATGGCGACCAGCGCAGGGCCATGGCTTTCGCCTGCAGTGGTGACGGTGAACAGCTTGCCGTAGGTATTGCCGGACATGCAGAAAGCTCCGCGTGGACCTGAACGAGGGGGCGCCAGTATACCCGTGGCACCCAGTCAGTTCACCTGCGAAGCACCACTGCCACACTCCAGAATGCGCAAAAACAGTCGATAATTCGCTTACCAGTGCCCCACCCGCCTGGCCAAGGACGCCCGTGATGACCGATACCGACACTCAGCAACCCGCCGATGAAACGCCCGCCACGCCCCAGCCACATCCCTGGCAGGAGCTGCAGGCCGAGCAGTTTCGCCTGCTGCGCCTGGCGCCGTTGCCGACCGACCGGCATACCGGCGCGCGTCCGCTGCGCTTTGTGCAGCTCGGCCGCGCCGAACGCCACAGCCCGGAACAGAGCCTGCTGCGCCTGAGCATCGACCTGCCCGGGAAGCGCGTGCGCAGCGAACAGAATGTGCTGGACATATGGGCCGATCATCGCCGTCGTGAAGTGCGTTTCGGCGCCGACAAGGGTCTGCAGATCGAGCCGGTCAATCGCGGTATTGGTCGTTTCCTGATGGCTCAGGGCATTCTTTGGGCCCGCCAGCGCTGGCCCAACTATCGGGTCGAGGGCGGTGCCCTGGCGGTCACCAACATCCTTAGCGACGACGCCCGCCTGCTCCGCGATCACTTCCTGCGGGCCCTGGGTTTCGAGGTCGAGTACCAGGACCTGCTGCAGCTGAAAGCCACCTACGGGGCGCAAAGTGTCAGCGCCCTGATTGGCGAATGGAACCGCGAACGCGTGCAGCAAGTTGAGCCGCTCGAGGCCGGCGCCATGCTGCAGCAGGCCGACCAGAGCCTGCATGAGCAGGAAATCAAGATCCGCAAGCTGGAGCACAGAATCGATCTATTCAAGCGCGACGACAACAGCCTGCGTTTTACCATCGCCTGCCTGGTGGCGCTGACGCTGTTCCAGGCCGGCTTGCTGATCTGGATCGCCACCCGCTGAAGCGACCGTTAATGATGTTGGAGCGAGCTCTGCTCACGAAATCGGCAGAACAAAAGCTTGGCGAGCAGAGTTCGCTCCTACGAAAGCACCGAGCCGGTAGCCCGGATGCAATCCGGAGCCTGTTTCGAGGGGACCGTTTTCCCGGATTTCACCCGGGCTACACCGGTTAAGCCCTTCAGCCCTTCAGCCGCGAGCGGAACAGGGCCTGATGCTCGCGACACTGCTTGGCCGCCAGCAGGAACACGCCGTGGCCACCCTGCTCAAACTCCAGCCAGGTGAAATCGACCTCCGGGTACAGCGCCTCGACATGCACCTGGCTGTTGCCCACCTCGACGATCAGCAGGCCCTGCTCGCTCAGATGATCAGCCGCCTCGGCCAGCATACGCCGCACCAGGTCCAGGCCATCGTCACCGCACGCCAGGCCCAGCTCGGGTTCGTGCTGGTACTCGGCTGGCATGTCGGCAAAATCCTCGGCATCGACATAAGGCGGGTTGGACACGATCAGGTCGAAACGCTGGCCCGGCAACCCGGCGAAACCATCGCCCTGCACGGTGTAGACGCGCTCCTCCAGCTCATGCCGCTCGATGTTCTGGTTGGCCACTTCGAGCGCCTCGAAGGACAGATCGGCCAGCACCACTTCGGCCTCGGGAAAAGCAAAGGCACAAGCAATGCCGATACAGCCAGAGCCGGTGCACAGGTCGAGAATGCGCGCCGGCTCGGCCGGCAGCCAGGGCGCAAAGTGCTGGCCGATCAGTTCGGCAATCGGCGAACGTGGCACCAGTACGCGCTCATCGACAATAAACGGCAGACCACAGAACCAGGCCTCGCCCAGCAGATAAGCAGTCGGTACACGCTCTTCGATGCGTCGCTTGAGCAATGCCAGCAGGTACTCCTGCTCATCTTCTTCAAGACGACAATCCAGGTAGGCATCGGCGACTTCCCACGGCAGGTGCAAGGCGCCGAGCACCAGCTGGCGCGCCTCATCCCAGGCATTGTCGGTGCCATGGCCGAAAAACAGCTGCTCACCATGAAAACGGCTGACAGCCCAGCGAATGTGGTCGCGCAAGGTGCGCAGGCGGGATTGGGACACGGGACAGACCTCCAGAACGGGTGGGCGATTTTAGCCGCAAGTGCAGCCGAATTGCCCCGACGAATCGGCTCGATGCACTGCAAAAGGTTCACAGATGGCTCTGGCAAGCAGAGAATAGAGGCACAGCCACATCAGGAGCCTGCGTCATGTCCGATCCCAAAACCCTGTTCCAGTTGACTGGTCGTGGTTATGCACCAGCCACTCTGAGCAAGGCCACTCTGCTGATCATCGACGCGCAGGAAGAGTATCGCAGCGGCGCCTTGCAGCTGCCCGACGTGGACGCCGCTGCGGCGGAAATCACCACTCTGCTGCAGGCTGCGCGCCGCCTCGGCACCCCGGTCGTGCATGTGCGCCACCTTGGCATCCCCGGCGGCTTGCTCGACCCCCAAGGTCCGCGTGGTCACTTCCTCGCCGGCCTGGAGCCGGAAAACGGCGAGCCGGTCATCGAGAAGCGCCTGCCCAATGCCTTCGCCAGCACCGAGCTGCATGAGCGCCTGCAGCAACTCGGCCATCTCGACCTGATCGTCTGCGGTTTCATGACCCACTCCAGCGTCAGCACCACCGTGCGCGCAGCCAAGGACTACGGTTACCGTTGTACCCTGGTCGACAGCGCCTGCGCCACCCGTGACCTGCCCTATGCCGGCGAGCTGATTGGCGCCCGCCAACTGCACCGTATGGAACTGGCGGCACTGGCCGACAATTACGCGATTGTGGTGCCCCAGGCCCGCGCGTTGATCTGAACGGCGTCGCAGCCCCCATTGACGAGTGGAACCCTGGCGCTCTCGATGAGTCATAGCGCCGATAACCAACAAGGAAATCGGCATGAAGTTGTCAGATGGTTTTGATGCGCGCCGCCTGCGCCCAAGCGGCCCCGGCGGTTTGCGCTGGCGCCTGGGAGCAGTCTTGGCAGCCCTGCTGACCTGCCTGGGTGTGTTGCTGACCCTGGCCGGGACTGCCGCCCTGCTCGGCCGCCCTACCGCCCTAGGCCCACTGAATGACAGTATCGGCGCCGCCCTTACCTTGCTGCTCGGCGGTCTGTTATTGCTGTGGCTCGGCGTGTTTTTTTGGCGCCGTTGCCGCCGTCACCTGCGCCAGCGCTACAGCAGTGAACTGAGCCTGTCGCCACGCCTGCTGAAAAAGCGCGGCTGATCCCGGTAAACTGGCCTCCTGTGTGGAGCGCCAGGGTCTGTTGCCGTTTCGTTCGCGAACCGCGTTGCTGCGCCAGATTGCGCCAGGCTTGGCGCGGGGCGCAGGCAATGATCATTCCCTTGGCAAGTCCCGCAACGATGCATGGCGCGATTTTGCGCGCAACCCGCAGGGACAGACCCGTTATTGCGCGGTGCGTCGTTACTCGACGGCTCATTTCGACGACCAAACCTCGCGTCTCGCGCGATCCACAAGGATGTGGTGAATGCCGCAAGCCCGCCGGGAGCGGGGCGGCCTAGTCCCGTGTAAAAACGGGCTACTTTGCGCCGTGAACAAAACGGAAACAGACCCTATGCAAGACGACGATTTCTCCCTGTTCCAATCTGCCGTGCGTGGCGTCAGGCAGATCAAGCATGACCGCGCCGATACCGGCAAAGCCAAGACCGATCGCCAGCGCCTGACCACCTTGCGCCAGGCGGCCACGCTTAAGACCGACAGCATCACGGTCGATGGCCTGTCCGACCAGTTCGTCATCGACGTCGGTGCAGAAGACGAACTGTACTGGGCCCGTGATGGCGTCCAGGACAGCCAGTTGCGCAAGCTCAAGGCCGGCCAGGTGCCTTTCGAGGGCAGTCTCGACCTGCATGGCATGAGCGTGGAAAAAGCCCGCGAAATTCTCTGGGACTTCTTCGCCGAAGCCTCGCGGATGGAAGTCCGCTGCGCCCGGGTGACTCATGGCAAGGCCGCACGCAAGGATGGCAAGCGGCCGCTGATCAAGAGCCACGTCAACACCTGGCTGCGTCAACACCCGCAAGTGTTGGGCTTCACTTCCTGCCTGCCCAGGCATGGCGGGACCGGGGCGGTTTATGTACTGCTCAAGCGCACCATGATGGATGGGCGCGACGAGTACTGAGTACGCTCAGCGGTTTTACCGCGACGGCCACAAGCTGATGGCTCGCTCGGCCAGGGCGGCGATGGTCAGGCTCGGATTGACCCCAACATTGGCGGCGATGCTGCTGCCGTCGATCACGTAAAGCCCCGGGTAACCAAACACCTGATGCCGGGCATCCACCACGCCCTGATCGGGACCAGCCGCCATCACTGCTCCGCCCAGCAGATGGGCAGTGACTGCACGATTGCCCAGGCTCTCAGGCAACACATTCAGCGCCTCCCCGCCACTGACCTCGGCAAACGCGCGGGCGGCACGGTTGGCCTGGGGCAGATAGGTGGGTAAGGCCTCGCCAACGGACAACCGCGAATCCAGGGCAAAACCTCCCAGTCGCCAGCAGCGCCGGCGGTAGGCAAACGCCAGCTGGTTGTCGGCCTGCTGCATCACGGTCAGCACCGAGATGCGCCGGTACCAGTCCGCGGTACGCCAGTGCCCCAGCCAATGCCGCGGACGGCGCAGCAATTCGCCCAGCACCTTGCCGGCACGCCGCAGCGGGCGTGCCTCATCCACCAGCGGCCCCATGTACAGACGCATGAAGTTGTAGCTCGGCGGGAAACGGTTCTGGGTGATGTGGGTCTGCGCATCGGCGTGGAAGTGGCTGGAGATGGTGGTGCCCTGACTGACATCCACCCCGCTCTGCCCGCGGATCGCAACTATCGCCTCGCTGTTGGTACGTACATGCTCGCCCAGTGCCGCCGGCAGCTGCGCCAGGGTGCGGTAGCGGTCGCGACTGGCGAACAGAACCTCCAGGCTGCCAAGCACGCCGGCCGCCACAATGACCTGCGCAGCATCGAGACTGGACACCGGCAAGGTGCGGCTGCGCAAGTGCACCCGGTAGCCTTGCCCCTGACGGCTGATATGGCTGACACGGGTATCGCTGAACACCTGCACACCCAGCTTGCGCGCCAGATAGAGGTAATTCAGGTCCAGACTGTTCTTCGCGCCCTGCGGGCAGCCACTGATACAGCTGCCACAACGGTTACAGCCTTGCCTTTGTGGGCCCTGCCCGGCGAAATAAGGATCGACTGCGGCATCCTGCGGGCCGAAGTAGATCCCCTGCGGTACCGGCCCGTAACTCTCGCTGGCGCCCATGACTGCGGCGGTCTGCGCCAGCCAGTGATCCTGCTGGCCCTGAAACGGGTTATCCGCCACGCCGAGCATCTGCCGGGCTCGCCGGTAATGCGGCGCCAGACACGCCTGCCAGTCGCGGTCTAGCCCAGCCCAGGCCGGATCACGATAGAAGGCTGCCTGCGGCTCCAGCAGTACGGCGGCATACACCAGGCTGCCACCGCCCACACCGACACCATGGACAACGCCGACGTTGCGATAGACCTTCTGCGCCAGCGGGCCGCGCAGACCCAGCGCAGGCGCCCAGAGCAGATGACGCATCGACTGCCCGGCGCGGTGAAGATCCGCAGCACTGTGCTCGCGGCCCTGCTCCAGCACAGCCACCCGGTAGCCCTTCTCGGCCAGGCGCAAGGCACTGACGCTGCCGCCGAAGCCCGAGCCGATGATCAGCACATCGAAGGCCTCGCTCATGCTTCGCGTACCAGCAGAAAGGGAAAACCCAGCCGGCGCAGACCCGGCAGATCGACGAAAGTCAGGCACAGGCAGTGCTGTTCATCCAGCTGACGCAACTCATCGCGCACCCAGCGCCAGGGCCGACGAGTCACCGCACCGTAACCAAGCGCAGCGCAGGGCTGGCCATCAAGCCAGGAAGGCTGCTCACTGCAGGTCATCGGCAGCAGTTCGTGCCACTGATCGCCACGGCGCTGCAGATTCACTGCAGCAGCCGAATCGAGGAAGCGCTTGCCATACCAGCCTGGCATGCCACTCAGGGCAATACTGGGGGCGGCGCTGAGGCGCAACCACCAGGGCCCGACGAACTCGGCACGCCAGCGCCCCACCAGCATTGTCGCAGCAGGTAGCTGACGATAGCGGGCCAGCAGCTGTCCAAGGGATAGACGGTTGAGCGTATCGATCATGGTGGCGCCTTATTTTTAGAGTTATTGCTCTAGACTAATCGCCATCTTCGCTTGCAGCAGCCCGCATATCCGCCAACAACAGGGTGGAAATCGCCAAGGCGAGTGGCACTTGCCAGCGACGAGCGCGCCGCCTAACCTGCGCGGCTGCAAATTTGAGTGGAATTCCCATGTCCATGGAACAGCAATACACCGCCATTCTCGGTCAGCTCGGCGAAGACGTGTCCCGCGAAGGCCTGCTCGACACCCCCAAGCGTGCCGCCAAAGCCATGCAGTACCTGTGCAAGGGCTATCAGCAGACCCTCGAAGAAGTCACCAACGGTGCGCTGTTCAGCTCCGACAACAGTGAAATGGTGCTGGTGAAGAACATCGAGCTGTATTCGCTGTGCGAGCATCACCTGCTGCCGTTCATCGGCAAGGCGCATGTGGCCTACATCCCCAACGGCAAGGTGCTCGGCCTGTCCAAGGTGGCGCGCATCGTCGACATGTACGCACGGCGCCTGCAGATCCAGGAAAACCTCAGCCGGCAGATTGCCGAAGCCATCGAGCAGGTCACCGGCGCCCTCGGCGTGGCGGTGGTCATCGAAGCCCAGCACATGTGCATGATGATGCGCGGCGTGGAGAAGCAGAATTCGTCGATGGTTACCTCGGTGATGCTCGGCGAGTTCCGCGAGAACGCAGCCACCCGCAGCGAGTTCCTCAGCCTGATAGGCTGATTGTTGCTGCAAGCAAAAACCGGCCTGCAGGGCCGGTTTTTTATGGATTGCTAAGCGATATCCGTACAGCCAAGGGCGAGCAAGTCGGGTACTCTGCCGCCCCTTTCAGACACTCCTACAGGAATGACCGGCGATGCTTATCAAGGCACTGCGGATCGGCCTCGGCCAGATCATCATCTTCATCGATTTCATCACGCGGCCACGCAAGCTCAAGCGCAGCGCAGACGCTCAGGCCCAGGTCGAGCGCGAAGCCGCCGGCCTGGCGCTGTACCAGTTCCATGCCTGCCCGTTCTGCGTGAAGACCCGCCGCACCCTGCACCGCCTCAATGTGCCGGTGACTCTGCGCGACGCGAAGAATGACGAGGTGCACCGCCAGGCTCTGCTGGAACATGGCGGCAAGATCAAGGTGCCTTGCCTGCGCATCGAGGAGTCGGGCGAGAGCCGCTGGCTGTACGAGTCCAAGGCCATCATCGCCTACCTGAACGAGCGTTTCGCCGCACAGTAAGCATGCGGGGCAAGGCGCAATGCCCTGCCCCTGAGCGCTTCAGCCGAGCATGCCCACATGCTTGGGATGGCTGGCCACACGTGCCAGCCAGGCCTGCACTGCCGGGTAGGCGCCGAGGTCGAAGCCCCCCTCGTGGGCCACATGGGTATAGGCGTACAGGGCGATGTCGGCGATGGTGTACTGCTCGCCAACCAGGTACGGCGTGCGGCTGAGCTGCTGCTCCATCACCTTGAGCGCCTTGTAGCCGCGCACCATGCACACCTTGAGTTCTTCCTCGCGCTCGGCCGGGCGCCCCTGGTACAAGTGGATGAAGCGCGCCACCGCCACGTAGGGCTCATGGCTGTACTGCTCGAAGAACTGCCATTGCAGCATCTGCGTGCGCAGGCGCGGCTCGCTGGGGATGAACTCGCTGCCATCGGCGAGGAAATTGAGGATGGCATTCGACTCCCACAGATAGGTGCCGTCATCCAGTTCCAACACCGGGATCTTGCCGTTGGGGTTCTTGGCCAAAAACTCGGCAGTCTGCGTTTCACCCTTGAGGATGTCGATTGGCAGCCACTCGCACTCGCGACCGAGCAGGTGCAGCATCAGTTTGACCTTGTAGCAGTTGCCAGAACGGTAATCGCCGTAAACCTTGAGCATGCTATTTACTCCCTTGCGCTTCGCGCACCACCGCCGCCAGGCGACGCAGGCCTTCGCCCAGGCGCTCGGGCTCGACGTGGCTGAAGTTTAGGCGCAGGTGTCCGGGATTGGCATCCGGCTCGACAAAGAACGGTTCGCCCGGCATGAAGGCGACGTTCTGCGCCATCGCCGGCTGCAGCAGCGTGCGGGTATCCAGCTTGTCCTTCAAGGTCAGCCAGAAGAACAGACCACCCTGGGGAACTTCCCAGGTTGCCAGGTCACCGAAATGCTCCTCCAGCGCCACCTGCATGGCATCACGACGTACCCGGTAGAAGTCGCGCAGTTCGGCCAGGTGCGCGCGGTATTTGTCGCTCCCCAGCCACTGCAAAGCCTGCCACTGGCCGATGCGATTGGTGTGCAGGTCGGCCGATTGCTTCAGGCGCAGCAGGTGCGGAAACAGATCCGGAGTGGCAATCAGATAGCCCACGCGCAGGCCCGGCAGCAGGGTCTTGGAGACGGTGCCGGTATAGATCCAGCTGGTGCGCTTGAGGCGGCTGACGATCGGCGTGGCGCTGCCGGCATCGAACACCAGCTCGCGGTACGGCTCGTCTTCGATCAGGGTGACGTTGAACTCGTCGAGCAAGGCCGCCACTGCATCGCGCTTGGCCTCGCTGTAGCGCACTGCAGACGGATTCTGGAAGGTCGGAATCAGGTAGGCGAAAGCCGGCTTGTGATTTTGTAGACGCTCGCGCAGGGCGTCCAGCTCGGGGCCGTCGGCTTCCTGAGGCACGGTGATGCAATCGGCGCCGAATAGCTGGAAGGACTGCAGCGCGGCCAGGTAGGTCGGCGCTTCCACCAGGATTTCGGTGCCCGGATCGATGAACAGCTTGCTGGCCAGGTCGAGGGTCTGCTGCGAGCCGCAGACGATCAGCACCTGGCTGGCCTCGCACGGCACACCGAGCAGGCGGGCTTCGGCGGCAATCCGCTCACGCAATTCCGGCTCGCCTTCGCTCATGCCGTACTGGCCCATGCTGGTCGGCATATCGTTCCACTCGACCTTGGGCAGCATGGCCTCGGCCGGCAGGCCACCAGCGAAGGACATCACCTCCGGACGCTGCGCCGCAGCAAGGATTTCGCGGATCAGAGAGCTTTTCAGGCGGGCAACACGTTCGGAGAAGGCCATGACAAATCACCGGTAGCAAAGGCAGGACAAATTGGGTCAAACTGATTGACCGAAACTACGCCGACTCGGACAGATACGTCAATATGCTTGACCTGAAAAAGCCGACCAGCCAGCAGGCCGCCATGGAAGCCTTCTTCTTCGGCTACCAGGCCTTCACCGCCAAACCGGACGAAATGCTTGCCCGCCGTGGCCTGTCGCGGGTGCATCACCGCATTCTGTTCTTCATTGCCCGTTATCCGGGGCTGAGCATGAAACAGTTGCTTGGTTACCTGGGCGTCAGCAAGCAGGCGTTGAATATTCCGCTGCGCCAATTGCTGGAAATGGACCTGGTGGAGAGCCTGGCGGCGCCGGACGACAAGCGCAAACGCCTGCTGGCGCTAACCGACGACGGCGCCAAGCTGGAACAGGCACTGCGCCGCGAACAGGTGAAGTTGCTCGAACGCATGCTGGCAGAAGCCGGCGCAGAAGCGGTGAGCAGCTGGCTGGCGGTCAACCAGCGGCTCGGCAACACGCGCCAGGTGATGGTCGGCGAAGACTGATCACTGTACTGCTGGTGTTTCCTGCAGCTCCTCGGCAGCCCGGAAAAACACCAGCATCATGCACAGCGAAGCACCCAGCAGTGGCAGCACTGCAACCAACGCCAGCACAACCGAAATGAACATCACCCCACCGGCAATCTCCAGCCAGGCCATGACCCGGTAGACCGGGTAGACATCCGGGGTTTTCAGCAGACAAATGCCTAGCCACACGGTAAACACGCCGATCAGCACCACGCCAGCCAGATAGGCCGCCATCTGCCAGCCCAGGGCGGCAAATACCGTATCCCCCCAGAACAGATCGAGGCTTTCCAGCAGCAGGCTGAGCGCTACCACCAGCCACACCGGCAGGGCCAATCCGGTAGCGGCAAAGCGCTGTTCGGCAAAACGGCGAAAGCGCAGCAGCAGATAGCATCCGAGCAGCACCACCGCAAACCCCAGGCCCTGGGTAACGCGAGTCATGGGCGATGCGCTGTCCTCCCCCGCCAAGAGGGTCAGCACCAACAAGGCAATGGTGCCCAACAAGGAAACCAGGCTTAGCCAGCCCAGCAACTGCAAATGCCCGGCCGTCCAACCCGGCAACTGTCGAGCGGCCTGTGTGTCGACCAGCGCCACCTGCGGCGCGGCATAGGGATTGTTCTGATCCATACGACTTCCTGTGTCTGCAATAAATGAAACAGTACCGTGCAATTTCAACTCTGGCGAAAACTGTATCGCTCAAAGCACGCACTGCTGTACCGCGACGCACAGCCTATCAGGGCATAGGCTGCCAGCAAGCCTGGAGTGCTGCCATGACCACCGAACTGTTACTCGCCTTTATCGCTTTTGCCTTCGTCACCTCGGTGACCCCTGGGCCGAACAACATGATGCTGCTCGCCTCCGGCGTGAATTTCGGTGTGCGCCGCAGCGTGCCGCATATGCTCGGTATCAGCCTGGGCTTCATGGTGCTGGTGATCGCCGTGGGCCTCGGGCTTGGCCAGCTGTTCGATCAGTTCCCGCCGCTGTACCGCGCGCTGCGCTACGCTGGCGCGGCTTACCTGCTGTACCTGGCCTGGAAGATCGCCGGCTCCGGCGCCCCGGATGCCGCCAGCGGCAACAGCAAGCCGTTTACCTTCCTGCAGGCCGCCGCCTTCCAGTGGGTCAACCCCAAAGCCTGGATCATGGCCATTGGCGCCATCACCACCTACACCCCGCATGAGGGCTTTCTGCTCAATGTACTGTTGATCGCCGCGCTGTTTGCCCTGGTCAACTGCCCCAGCGTCGGACTCTGGACCGTGGCCGGCAGCTTCCTGCGCCGCTGGCTGGAGGCTCCTCATGTGCTGCGCGCCTTCAACATCGGCATGGCGCTGCTGCTGGTCGCCTCGCTCTACCCTATTCTGATCGACTTCAAAGGCAGCCTGTAATGAGTAACAGCGCAGAGATCATGGACACTTCCAGACCCTTGCGACCGCTGGCCGACACCTCGACCTCGGCCGTGGTCGCCGGCTTCGTCGCCATGCTCACCGGTTATACCAGCTCACTGGTGCTGATGTTCCAGGCTGGCCAGTCGGCCGGTCTGAGCGCCGCACAGATTTCCTCATGGATCTGGGCTCTGTCGATCGGCATGGCGCTCTGCAGCATCGGCCTGTCACTGCGCTACCGCACACCGATCACCGTGGCCTGGTCGACGCCTGGCGCCGCGCTACTGATCAGCAGCCTGGGCGGGGTGTCCTATGGCGAGGCCATTGGTGCCTATATCACCTGCGCCCTGCTGGTGATCATCTGCGGCCTGACCGGTAGCTTCGAGCGGCTGGTACGCCGCCTGCCGGCCTCCCTGGCTGCCGCCCTGCTGGCCGGTATTCTGTTCAAGATCGGCAGCGAAATCTTCGTCGCCGCCCAGCACCACACCGCCTTGGTGCTGGCCATGTTCTTCAGCTACCTGCTCGCCAAGCGCCTGGCGCCGCGCTATGCCGTGCTAACCGCTCTGCTGGTCGGCAGCGCACTGGCCGGCATCCTCGGCCTGCTCGACTTCAGCAACTTTCACCTGCAGGTAGCGGTACCGGTGTGGACCCCGCCAGCATTCTCCCTGGCCGCCACCATCAGCATCGGTATCCCACTGTTCGTGGTGGCGATGACCTCGCAAAACATGCCGGGCATGGCCGTGCTGCGTGCCGATGGCTACCAGGTGCCGGCTTCGCCACTGATCACCACCACCGGTATCGCCTCACTGCTGCTGGCGCCATTTGGTTCCCACGGGGTCAACCTGGCGGCCATCAGCGCAGCCATCTGCACCGGCCCGCATGCCCACGAGGACAAGAGCAAGCGTTACACCGCCGCGGTGTGGTGTGGAATCTTCTACGCCATCTGCGGCACTTTCGCCGCCACCCTGGCCGCGCTGTTCGCCGCCCTACCCAGCGCGCTGGTGCTGTCGGTGGCCGCCCTCGCCCTGCTCGGCTCGATCGGCAACGGTCTGGCCCAGGCCATGAGCGCACCGGGCGAGCGTGACGCGGCGCTGGTCACCTTTATGGTCACCGCATCGGGCATGACCCTGCTGGGCATTGGCTCGGCTTTCTGGGGCCTGGTCGCCGGGGCCTTGACCCTGCTGATCCTCAACTGGCGCAAGGCTTAACAGGCACGTCATGGCGGATCTGCGATAGCCATGCCGCCGCTTGCGTTCATGCGACAAAAAAGCCCGGGTATGCCCGGGCTTTTTCACACTGATACGCTTCAGAGCGCTTCGGCTTTCTGCTCTTCCTCGGCCAGCTGCTTGCCATGGGCGAAATTCACCCACCAGCCGAAGGCTGCGGCAGTGAAGAACATGATGAAACTGTAGATCGCCGCCGGAATGGCCATGGTCGAGTTGTTCAGCAGCATCGGGCTGAGCGCCAGGGCAATCGCCAGGGTGCCGTTGTGGATACCGATCTCCATGCCAATGGCCACAGCCTGACGCAGCGGCAGCTTGAGCAGACGCGGCACAAAGTAGCCGACACCCAGGCTGACCAGGTTGAAGGCCAGCGCCGCCAGACCTACCACCGGAGCGTAATCAACCACGGTCTGCCAGTCCTTGACGAATGCCAGCACCACCACTAACACCAGAAACAGGGCTGAACCAATCTTTACCGGCTTGTCCATTCGCGCGGCAAAGCTGGGGAAGCGGCTGCGCAGGAACATACCGATAACCACAGGCCCCAGCACAATGGCGAACACCTGCACCACCTTGCCGAACTGCAACGGCAGGGCCTGATCAGCCGTCATGAAGTACTGCAGCGACAGGTTGACGATAAAGGGCATGGTCAGCACGGCAATCACCGAGTTGACCGCCGTCAGGGTGATGTTCAATGCCACATCACCATGCGCCAGATGGCTGTAGAGGTTGGCCGAAGTACCGCCGGGCGAGGCCGCCAGCAACATCAGGCCCACTGCCAGGGCAGGCGCCAGGCCAAAGCCCTTGGCGATGAAGAAGCACAGCAACGGCAACAGAATGACCTGGCAACCCAGACCGATCAGCACCGGCTTGGGAAACTTGGCGACCCGGGCAAAGTCAGCCAGGGTCAGGGAAAGGCCCAGGCCTAGCATGATGATGCCCAGGGCGATGGGAAGAAACGCGGTCAGCAAAGGCGAAGCAGTCATTCTTATTGTTCTCCAAACGGGGGCGCCGATTCTTGTCGACACTCATCGCTGTTGTAACTGGCTTTGCGCGCCAAGACTGTTGCAGTGTTGTAACCGGGGATGAGTGACCGCTTGATCAGCATCGATCATGCCGGAAATAAAAAAGGCGCCTCACCGGCGCCTTTTCGAGAGACTCAGATGACGGTTGCGCCGCCATCCACCACCAGTGAATGGCCAGTGGTGAAGCCCGCAGCGTCACTGCACAGGTAGAGCACGGCAGCGGCGATTTCCTCGACCTTGCCGATACGGCCGACCGGGTGCATGGCGGCGACGAACTCGGCCTTCTTCGGGTCGGCCTCGGCGGCACGGCGGAACATGTCGGTATCGATCACCGCAGGGCAGACAGCGTTGACGCGAATTTTCTTTTTCGCGTACTCGACCGCCGCAGATTTGGTCAGACCGATTACCGCGTGCTTGGAGGCGGCGTAGATGCTCATTTTCGGCGCCGCCAGTACGCCGGCCACCGAGGCCGTGTTAACGATGGCGCCGCCCCCCTGGGCCAGCATCAGCGGCAACTGGTGCTTCATGCACAGCCACACGCCCTTGACGTTGACGCCCATGATGGCGTCGAACTCGTCTTCGCTGCCCTCGGACAGGCGGCCTTTCTCGATCTCGATGCCGGCGTTGTTGAAGGCATAGTCCAGGCGGCCATAAGCGGCCAGAGTGCGTTCCATCAACACCTTGACCTCGGCATCGCGGGTCACGTCGCAGCGCACGAACAGGGCATCGCCACCGGCTTCGCGGATCAGCGCAACGGTGCCTTCACCGCCGGCCACATCGACATCGGAAACCACTACCTGCAGCCCCTCACCGGCAAAGGCCAGGGCGGTGGCACGACCGATACCGGCAGCGCCGCCGGTGACCAAGGCTACTTTGCCGGAAAAATTCATGCTCATTGCTGCATCCTCGCAGGGAGTTGGGAATGAGCGCAGTCTAGCCAGCCACCCGGGTCACGAGCAGCACTATCAAGGTGCCGTGTAAAAGACTATCCATCCAAGTGATGAAAGCCCGGAGACTTCCATCATCAGAATGGATTGAACCTGGGATCAGCCGAGTTCGGCGACGATCTCGGCCAGCGCCTTGCCTGGTGAGCCGGCTTGGCTGATCGGACGGCCGATCACCAGGTAATCCGAACCGGCCTTGATGGCATCGGCCGGGGTGAGGATACGGCGCTGGTCATCCGCCGCGCTGCCTGCCGGACGAATCCCCGGAGTCACCAGTTGCAGAGCCGGTTGTGCGGCCTTGAGGGCCGGTGCTTCCTGAGCCGAGCAAACCAGGCCGTCCATGCCCGCCTGGGCTGCCAGATCAGCCAAGCGCAGCACCTGTTGCTGCGGGGCGATGTCCAGGCCGATGCCAGCCAGGTCGTCCTGCTCCATGCTGGTC
The DNA here is from genome assembly GCA_964518735.1 of uncultured Pseudomonas sp. Lineage (GTDB taxonomy): Bacteria > Pseudomonadota > Gammaproteobacteria > Pseudomonadales > Pseudomonadaceae > Aquipseudomonas. Next base: position 87,683 of record CAZFKQ010000014.1, on the reverse strand, counting down.
AGCACCGTGACGCCGATCAGCAGCGGCTTGGCGCCACTCAGCTTGTCCAGCTCGTTGCGACAGGCCGCCATCATGCGCAGGCCGCCAGAGCAGTGCACGTTGACCATCCACACACCCAGCTCGGCAGCGGCCTTGACCGCCATGGCCGTAGTGTTGGGAATATCGTGGAATTTCAGGTCGAGGAATACCTCGAAACCCTTGGCCTGCAGGGTTTCCACCACTGCCGGGCCGCTGCGGGTGAACAGCTCTTTGCCCACCTTGACCCGGCACAGCGCGGGGTCGAGCTGTTCGGCCAGCGCCAGCGCGGCGTCACGGGAAGGAAAGTCGAGGGCAACGATAATCGGGGTCTGGCAGGACATGGCGGGCTCACAGGCAGGTCAAAAACGCCGCGCATTGTACCCCAGGCCTTCCGCCTCGTCAGACCTGAGAGCCTGTTTACGATCTCCTGACTCGCGGCCATACGGCGTTAAAAGTGGCCTCAAAATACTCATTTACACTTCGTAAACTGCGCTTTTTCGGCAACTTTTACCTTGCCTGGCTCTAATTCAGAAGATCGTAAACAGGCTCTACGCGCTCAACGCCAGCGCGGTCATGAACCCGGCCAGAGTAATCAGCCCGGTCAGCGCATGGGTGCTGGCAAAAGCCTCAGGTATCAGGGTATCAACCAGCATGCAAAGCACCGCGCCAGCAGAAAAGCTCAGGGCAAACGCCAGCCACATCGGCGCCACATTGGCAAACAAACCGGGGCCGGCCATCGCTGCCAGCCCGGAAAACAGCACGATGCTGCCCCACAGGCCGAACACATAAGCCTTGCTGTGACCTTCGGCACGCAACCCCACTGCGCTGGCCAGGCTTTCAGGCAGGTTGGCCAAGAAAATTGCGACCAGCAGCACCAGGCTTACCGAACCGCCACCAAGCAAACCCAGGCCGAGCCCCAGCGACTCCGGGATACCGTCAAGAAAAGCCCCCGCCGCGATCAGCAGGCCAAGCATGGAGGTACGTCGCCCTACCGTTTGCCGATGGCGGCGCTCCAGCCAGTCCAGCCACTCGTTGGCCAGCACAAAAACCAGGCCGCCACACAGCAGGCCGAGCATGGTTGGTGTATGGCCACCCAAGCGCAGCGCCTCGGGAATCTGCTCGAAGCACAGCGCGGCGATCAGCACGCCGCTGCCATAGGCCATGATCGAGGCCACCACCTTGCCCGGCAGGCGCAAAAAAACCCCAAGCAGCGCGCCAACCAGCAGGCTACTGGCGGCCAGCAAGCCCCACAGGCCGGCCTGCAGCGTTACGTTCCAGTCCATGTCCACTCCATCCGTCTGTCCGCAGCCTAGCCGCTGTCCATTCACCGCAGCAATGCTTCCGCACCGGCGCGACGCAGTTAGACTGTGCGCCTTCCCCACGACCAGGCAGCAGTCATGGCCCGTCTCACGCTCGATTTTTCCCAGCAACAGTTCTGCTACAGCACCCATATGACCGTGCGCAGCACCGACATCAATGCCAGCAATCACCTGGGCAACGACTCGATGATCTCGATGATTTCCGAGGCGCGGGCGCGCTTTTTGTTCGATTTCGGCATCCGCGAAGCTGCCGAGGCGGACGGCATCATCGTCACCGACCTGGCCACCATGTACCGCGCCGAATCCCATGCCCGCGACCAGCTGCTGTTCGAAGTCGGGGTGATGGATTTCAACCGTTATGGCGGCGACATCATCTTCCGCATCACGCGCCCGGCCGATGCCACGCTGATCGCCCTGGCCAAATCAGGCTTCGTGTTCTTTGACTATCGCCTGGGCAAGGTGGCGAAAATGCCGGAAGCGTTTCGCAGCCTGTTTCCCGAGGTCAACTGGCTGGACTAGCGACACCGGTAGTCCACTTGAGTGCGGCTGTGCCGGAATGGATCGACCAGGTCATCGCTGTAGGTATCGAGCAACCGGCGCTGCCTGGGCAGTAAATGAGCACGAAAGTGACGACTGAAGCTCGCCAGCCATTCGCCTTTCGGGGTGAGTAGAACGCAACCGTTGGCGAGGCGAATCGTACCCGACTGCAATTGCTCGGTCAGGCGGACGTCAACCAGACGGTGCTCCTGGAGATACTCCTGAGTGAAGACCTCAGCAAAGTGTTTCTGCTCGATACCGCCCCCGCGCTGCTGCAGTTTCTCCAGCAGATAGAACGACAGCGAGCGATCGATCACTGTCGGTACGGAAATCGCCAGGCAATAGGCGCTCAGTAACCAGATCATCACCATCTGCAGCTTCTCGAACGAACCGAAGATGGCGAATGTACGGATGCGCCAGATACTCAAGCCCATGATCGCCACAGCCAAGACGCCATCGAAAAGCGCGCTGTAGAAGACCACGTCCACCCTAAAAAAGGTGACATGACACCAATAGATCAGGCTCACGACAACCAGGAAAACGAAGCTGGCAGCCAGGAATCGTCGAATCTTCATGCCAGCCTGAACACCAGAAGTCTGTTTCCGAGGTAACTCAGAACGGCCTGAGCAGCGGCCCCCAGCAGCAGTCCAATGCGGTAATCCAGTCGTAACTGGTCAGTCCATATGTGGAGAAAGAGACCGTGAAAGCAGGCAATGGCGGCGTACGAGGTCAAGAATCGCAGCGCCTGCCCGGCCAGGTCACCATCGTGCTGACGGAAAACGAAGTAGCGACTGCCGATGAAGGAGGCCAGGATACCGAACCAGGCGGCAAAGAAATTGGCCAGGCCGGCCGACGACATCTCAAGCACCTGCATATTGAAGCTGAGGGCCGCATAGTGAACGCACGCGGCCACCAGGCCATTAATCACAAAGCGCACCATCTCCGCCGCTCGTGGCGCCACACTCATCGAACATCGCCCCCTACAGTTGAAGTCACGGGACAATGCTCCACCTCATCGATCAACTGCACATAGGGTATGTGCAACAGCGCGGTGGACTTGCTCACGCCGGTGAGCATGAGGCTGATCAGCGCCAGGGAACCCGTCTGCAGAAACATCACGGCGAGTATGCCAAGCGCAACGGAGAACCAGCCGGGTGTCGCGAAACCAGACACTTTAAGGACCACGGTCGCCAGACCTGCGACCAATGCAAGAAGGGCAATCAGTGCCGAGGCAATTCCGACCCGCACCAGCACATCCTCGGCGAAAACCATGACGCCGCGAAAACCATGCAGTACCAGACTGACGAAGTTCATCCTGCTCTGTCCGGCGTAGCGCGGACCTCGATCCAGCGCACAGGTGCGTATGCGCAGCCGTGAACCCAAGACGCAGCTGGCCACATGGATCCAGAGCTCGTGCATTGCCGCAAGCCGCCGAACCGCAGCCGGATTGAGCGCCATGAAGTTGCCAAAGCTAATCTGACGCCCGGTCAGGATTGTGAAAAGCCACTTGTAGAAGAAATAGAAGATCTTGAAACCCAGGGTCTCCACACGCGCCTTGCGCTCAGCGACGACCACGTCCACCTCGGGCTGATCGAGGACTTCAAGCAAGGCGGGTATCGACTCGGGACGGTCTTCGCCGTCGGCGTCCATGACCACGACCCGTGCTCCCGGCAAGTGCTCTGCCGCGTAGCTGAGGCCTAGGGCAATTGCGCGCTGGTGCCCCAAGTTGCGGCGTAACCGTAGGATCACCCCGCTAAGACAGGCGGCCTCCATGGTCTCCAGAAGAACAGGCTGGCGCACCGAACCATCGTCCACCAGTACCACGTAAACCTGTCGACCGAATCTCGCGTATAGCGCCTCGAACAGGTGCGCGGCAGCCTCGGCCTCCTCGAAACACGGGGCTATGACGACAAAACCTGGAGAATCAATATGCATGGATTCACTGAACAGCAAGAGAGTGGATCGACTACGAGCCAGCAAGCCCGCAAAGTTTCAACGCCGCCGTCATGATCAGTGCGGCACCGATAATGGCGTAAAGAGCTCGATAAGCGTTTTGATAGGTGAGCAGGCTTTCAACACTCAGGCCGGCTCGCAAGGCCTTAAGCGCGGCATAGAGGTGCACAGGGTAAAGCACGATCACAAAAGCCAGCAGGGGCGGCAGCTGATTGTACAAAGCCAGCGCGGTCAGCAGGCCATAAGCTGCGGTGAACAGGATTGTGGCCGCAACGAAACTGCGAATCTTCCCGAAATACACCGCATTGGTCCGGATTCCATTGCTCTTGTCGCCTTCATAACCCCGGGTCTCGTGCATGAGATGGCCGGCCGCAAAGATCAACCCAAAGAAGCAGCCCACCAGAATGCTGCCGGGGTCGATTGGAGCGAAGGTCGCGTAACCAAGCAGAAAATGCAGTGTACCTCCAACCAGATGAAGGGCGGTCCCGAGAACCGGCCGCCCTTTCAGGTGTATGCCTGGCATGGAATACAACGTGCTCAGCCCGAGGATGGCGAGAGAAAGGAGGAACGGGACTATGCCCAGCACCGCGAAGATAATCAGCGCTGCGCCCATCAGCACGACAGCCAATCCACCAACGGAGCTTCGACTTACCCCCAGTCTGGCGAAGGTTCGTTCCGACCGCTGCGGATCAAGAAGGTCACCATCGATACCCGCCCAGTCGTTGATCACAAATACATGGGCAACCAGGCAGAGGCTACCCATGCCGAATAACGCCCCCGTTGCGACCTCGACGAAACTCAGGGAAGTCAGTGCCAGTATCGCTCCCATCAAGGGAGTACCCTGCAACACCAACACTTCATCGAAACGAATGGCGGATAGCAGGCGCAGCATCTGTAGCATGGCGGGGTAGCGCGCGGATGTCGCTGCACTGTCAGTCATAGCCTGACAGCCTCGATAGCGGCAACCGGATGCACAGCCAACAGCCGCTCACGCTCGTGGTAAAGCCTGAGCCACAGGGCATAACCAAAGGCCTCAGACCAGTAGTATCGGCTCACGCTCGCACTCAGATCATTGTGATAAAGCAACGGTGGATGGCGCTTGAATGCTGCAAATTCGCCAGCAGCCAGCTGGTCAAGCAGACGCTCCAGGTCGTGCAGACGACTCAAACCATACCTGTCTGTCACTTCGAGCTGTGCGAGATGAGCCAGCATCTCGCCCCATGCTTCTTGGCCTGCAACAGTCGTCCGCAGGCGCGCGGCAGGCAGCTGCAACGGACAGCCGGCCGCGCTCACGCTATTGAGCCGCAGAAGGATGATGGGGGGCGCAAGGCGGTAGTAGACCCAGAGAGACTCGTCCTCCGCGCGCTTTTGCAAAGCCGAACACAGCGCACGAGCCGCCGGTGGATCAACCTCCGCCAGCAGCAGGTACACATGCAGCTGGATTCCGATATCGGGGGGGTTCGGATTGCTGCCCGGATCAATGCACTGGAAAGCGCTCTTTGGCGCCAGCCAGGTCTGGTAGAGCCCATCCGGCGTACGGTATTGCTTGAGGGTGGCCAAGGCACGGGACAACAGTGCAGGCTGGCCGCCAGGGGCGATCCGCCATGCCAGCGCCGTGTCATCGGCGTCAGGCGTGATCACGCAGCCCATGACTCCCATGGTCGGCAGGTCGGGACGACCGTGATAGCGCACCAGACCGTTGCCCTCGATCTGCTCCGACAAGAACTGGCGGGCCCGCTCCACCTGGGCGACGAGTCCGGCACGCTGCGCCACCGGTTGCATGACCTCGATCAGCGCGGCATTGATGAACAGATTCAACTCACGCCCCTGCAGGGCAAACTGCGTCGTGCTGGAGAACTCACTGAGCCAGTAACCTGCTGACTCCTGGCTTTCCATCAGAACCCTCGAAGCGTCTTGCGCTGCCCGCGACAGCCTGTCGTCAACACTCTCGATAGTGAACTGACGAACGCCCAGCAGACGTTGCTGGGCACGACGATGAGCACGCACAAGGACCGCTAATTCATGCCTCCCGGCGCCCAGCGCGCCGGTTGGGAACAGCACCTGCCAGCCACTGTGTTCCCGCTCGCCGAGCGTCCGAACCACATCGACGCGCTCGAAGAACACTTCGGTACCCGCGACGGAATGTCCATCCACCAGCAATACGACATCCGCGGGTGTATGTCCGTCCATAAGGGCCCAACCATCCACCTGCACGTGCGACCCTTCGGGTAGGTCACGCCCCTCAATCTGATCGATGCTCCCTTTGAGCTCGTCGAAATCGGGGGGAACCCAGCCGTTTCGTAACTCCGCAATAAAAGGCGCGTTGTCGATGTTCCACAACAACTCTTTCCACACCTCACGCTCGGGAGCCCCTCCCTTGGCCGCCACGGCGGCCCCCAGCGACTGCCCGGTGTAGAAAAAAGCCCCCACGGCATGAATGGCTACTGCGAGCATGCAAAGGGCGATGAACAGGAGTCGTCCGGCAATGCGCAGACGCTCGACCACCGGCACTAGCATCCACATCAGAATCGGTAGTGCGTCCGTCAGATAACGGGGGCCCCAGCTGAGCCCCTGCACCCAGTGGGTCGCGCCATAGAAGAAAACCTGCGCCAACCAAGCCAGACCGAGCACCAAGGTAAGGCCACGCCAGCGCGGTTCCCTGATGATCACCGCAATTCCCAGAATTACGAAGAGCAAGAAAGGCGAGAAGACAAACAGCCCGCTGACAGGGCTGAACAACAGGGCCCACACACCGAAGAGCGTATCGTCGCCGAACTGCGAAACCCTCGCGTCCAAAGAGGGCATTAGCCCATAGCCGCCCATCAAGTGCCCCACTACCATCAGGTTGTAGGCCAGCAAAAGTCCGACCGGCACTGCAGCCGAAAGAACAAACAACGGGAAACGAACGCCGGACCAGCGAATTGCAAGGAGACCGAATCCGGCCGCGAGAATCGCATCTGGCTGACGGTTGCAGGCCAACAGTGCGCAGAGCAAACCTGCCCAGATAACTCGGACAGGCGAACTCGGTCCGGTGAGGAGATAAAGCAGCGCGACAACCAGCAGCCCGCCCAGACCATGTAGCCATAAGGCCTGACTGCTGATCGTCCATGTCGTGGTGCCCAATGCGTATGCAACTGTCAACAGAGTCGCAACAAAGGGCGGACCGCGACGGCGCAACAACAGATACAGCAACATCGCCGACAACGTTGCCATCAGAGACGCACAGAGTTTTTCCATGATCCGGGCGACATGATCCACCCGGTGTGGGGCCCAGCCCTCGGCGTCAAGGTAAGCCACCGCCGGCAGGTATAGGGGGGCGACCACCAACGGCGTGACGATGGGGTACAGCGAGACAAGATTACCCTTTGGGGTTTTGATCATCCAAAACGCCGCATACGACTGACCATCTCCGGTCGGGACAGGCCTACCTTGCGCCACGAGCTCCGCGACAGGATCAAGCGTCAGACGGTGATGTTTCAGTATGGACAGCGGCAGATAGCGTGCCGAATAGGTATCCCCGGCGGCTATAGAGCGCTGATTGGCGTTGTATATCGAAAAAAACGCTAGCCCAAGCAACAGCAGGAGCACCAACTCTCTGCGTGGCAGGGCGCGTAAACCTCCCATGTCGAGGGGGTGCAGTACGCCTCTACTAGCCCGCATACGACTCCATGGCATATTCAAGAATGGGTAAGCAGTCCGGCAAAAGCGCGCTGAGTCTTCTGGGAGCCAGTCGCGTCGGGCCCCGCTCGTGAGCGCGCGAGTATACCTGCAACCAGACAAACGATTCAGCTCAGGCAACCATGATTCTTTTGGTGTGCACGGGCGGAGCCTGCCACCACCCGAACCAAGAAACATGGCTAAGCGAAATGGGGTAGAACCCCTCATTTCTTTCTCAATGGTCAGCACCATTGTGCAGTCCTGGTGAAGACACTGCATGGCAGCCTCTCCATCAAGAACAACACCGGCTCTTTATGCCCTGTCCGTCTGCAACATCGCTGGCACCACGACAAAGCCACTGGCGAAAGAACAACATCGTCTCGCCATGCCATGCCTGCAACGCTCATCCAGCATTTCATCGCACGACCAAAGACGCCTTCAGAGCCAATCGCCTCAATCAGGTGCAGACAACCCTGCGAGCGCACCACATTGAGCCACCTCTCACCTCTCAGTTAGCACCGCAACACCGATGAGTAGCCTCAAGACCCTGGCCCGCTTCTTGCTTAAGCATCATCATAGGCATCCAACGGCGGTTGCCCCGATACGACAAAGGCGTCGCACTACCCCCGCTAACTAGCGATCAGGTGGTGCGGCGCTTTTTGCGTTTCAGCCCCAATGCCTGGGGTGGGTCGACGGGCCGCGATCCGGACGTCGACCGGTAACTCTCTCAGAACCTGTTTACGATTTTCTGGACTAGAGCCAGACAAGGCAAAAGCAACCGAGAAAGCGCAGTTTACGAGCTGTAAATGAGCATTTCGAGGCTGCTTTTAACGCGGTATGGCCGACGGCCAGGAGATCGTAAATAGGTACTCAATCTGGCTGTGGCTTCGGCCGCAGGGTTGGGTGCCACAAGCGCCCGGCTCCCCCGGCGACTGCAGGCGACGTGCCCACGATCACGGCGACCTGCAGCCGGCCGGGACTCTCTTTTGCTGACGAGGTGTTGGATGAATACAAGTTTCTGGAAAGCCGGCCACGCACCGACGCTGTTTGCCGCCTTCCTCTATTTCGACCTGAGCTTTATGGTCTGGTACGTGCTCGGCCCAATGGGCGTGCAGATTGCCACCGACCTGGGCCTGACCACCCAGCAACGCGCCATGATGGTCGCCACGCCGATTCTGGCCGGTGCCGTGCTGCGCTTCCTGATGGGTCTGCTGGCCGACCGTACCTCACCGAAGACCGCCGGCCTGATCGGCCAGGTGATCGTCATAGCCGCCCTCACGGTAGCCTGGCTGCACGGCGTGCATAGTTACGAGCAAGCGCTGCTGCTGGGTCTGTTCCTCGGTTTTGCCGGCGCCTCCTTCGCCGTCGCATTGCCGCTGGCTTCGCAGTGGTACCCGCCGCAGCACCAGGGCAAGGCCATGGGCATCGCCGGCGCTGGCAACTCCGGCACCGTGCTCGCCGCCCTGTTCGCCCCCGGCCTGGCTGCCATGTTCGGCTGGAGCAACGTGTTCGGCCTGGCGCTGATCCCGCTGGTGCTGGTGCTGGTCATCTTCGCCACGGTCGCACGCAACGCCCCGGAACGTCCGCCAGTGAAGTCCATGGCCGACTACCTCAAGGCCCTGGGTGACCGTGACAGCTGGTGGTTCATGTTTTTCTACAGCGTGACCTTCGGCGGCTTCCTCGGCCTGGCCAGCACCCTGCCCGGCTACTTCCATGACCAGTACGGCTTCGACCCGGTCAAGGCTGGCTACTACACCGCCGCCTGCGTGTTCGCCGGCAGCCTGATGCGCCCACTTGGCGGCGCCCTGGCCGACCGCATCGGCGGCATCCGCTCGCTGCTGGTGATGTACACCTGTGCCTCGATCTGCATCGCCGCCGTCGGCTTCAATCTGCCCAGCTCGCTGGCCGCCCTGGCCCTCTTCGTGGTCGCCATGCTCAGCCTGGGTGCCGGTAACGGCGCGGTGTTCCAGCTGGTGCCGCAGCGCTTTCGCAAGGAAATCGGCGTGATGACCGGGCTGATCGGCATGGCCGGCGGCATCGGCGGCTTCTGCCTGACCGCCGGGCTCGGCGCGATCAAGCAGGCGACCGGCTCCTATCAGCTCGGCCTGTGGCTGTTCGCCAGCCTGGGCATCCTGGCCTGGGTCGGCCTGTACGGCGTCAAGCTGCGCTGGCGCACCACCTGGGGCAGCGCAGCGGTTACCGCGGCGCGGGTCTGATTGCCGGATGCCGGGCGCCCAGTGCGCCCGGCATTTGCACAGGACGGTTGCGACAAAGGCAGGGCTTGCATGAGGCGCCCCGCACTGGTCAGGAAAGGCGGAGTGGCAACACTCCTGGGTGTCTCGGCGGCCCGGCCTTTGTCTCAACCGACTTGAATCTCCGGGCGCCTCAAGGCGCCCTTTGCACAAGAGAATCCGCATGGCCCTGCAACTCAGCTTCGGTGAAGCCACTGCCACCGGCCCCCGCGCCGAGAACCAGGACGCCATCCGCGTGGTCACTCCGGCACCGGCCCTGGCGGCAAGCAAGGGTTTCCTGTTCGCCCTCGCTGATGGTGTCAGCCAATGCGCCGATGGCGGCCTGGCGGCCCGCGCCACCTTGCAGGCCCTGGCCCTCGACTACTACGCCACTCCGGAAACCTGGGCCGTGGCGCAGTCGCTGGATCGCCTGCTGGTTGCCCACAACCGCTGGCTACAGGCCAACGGCGGCGGCCAGCCACTGCTGACCACCCTCACCGCCCTGATCCTGCGTGGGCGCCGCTTCACCCTGGCGCATGTCGGCGACTGCCGGGCCTATCGCTGCCTGGATGGCGAGTTCGAGCGCCTCAGCGAAGACCATGTCTGGGAGCAGCCGGGCATGCAGCACGTGCTCAAGCGCGCCATGGGCCTGGATCAGCACCTGGTGGTGGATTACCTGGAAGGCGAGCTGCGCGAAGGCGAACGCTTCCTGCTGGTCAGCGACGGCGTCTGGTCGACCCTCGGCGACCACGGCATCCACAGCATGCTCAAGGACGAGAGTGATCCGGCCGCGGCCTGCCGCGCCCTGGTCAGCGCCGCCCACCTGGCCGGCAGCCAGGACAACGCCAGCGCCGTGCTGGTGCAGGTGCAGAACCTGCCGGACAACGACCTGGCCGACACCCTGGCCCAGCTCAAGCACTGGCCGCTGCCGCCACGCCTGCGCGACGGGCAGAACTTCGAGGGCTGGCAGGTCGAGCGCCTGCTCGCTGAATCGCGCCAGTCGCTGGTCTACCGCGTGCGTGACAACCAGGCCCGGCGCTGGCTGCTGAAAACCCTGCCGGCCAGCCGCCATGACGAAGAACAGGCCGGCCCCGCCCTGCTCCTCGAGGAATGGTTCCTGCGCCGCGTGGCCGGGCGTCACTTCGCCGAAGCCCACCCGCTACCGCAGCGCCAGCATCTGTATTACGTGCAGCGTGAACACCAGGGCCAGACCCTGGCCGAGCACCTGCGCCTATCCGGCCCCTTGGGCTTGCCGGAGTGGCTGGAGCTGGCGCCACGCCTGCTCAAGGCCCTCGGCATGCTGCACCGGCGTAACCTGCTGCACCGCGACATCAAGCCGGAAAACCTGCTGTGGTGCGACGACGGCGAACTGCGCGTGCTGGACTTCGGCCTGGCCTACTGCCCCGGCCTATCGCGCGACGAAGCCCACGCCCTGCCCGGCACGCCCAGCTATATCGCCCCGGAGGCATTCAGCGGCGGCAAACCCAGCGCCCAGCAGGATATCTACGCCGCCGGCGTGACCCTCTATTACCTGCTCACCGGGCACTACCCCTACGGTGAGATCGAGGCCTTCCAACACCCGCGTTTCGGCAAGCCAACCGCGCCCAGCCGCTACCGCCCGGACATGCCGGCCTGGCTCGATGACTGTTTGCTGCGTGCGGTGGCAGTCAGCCCCGCCGAGCGTTTCGAAACCGCTGAAGAGTGGCTGCTCGCACTGGAACAGGGAGAGCGCCAAGCACTGGCCTTGCGTCCCCGCCCACTGCTGGAGCGCGAGCCACTGAAAGTCTGGCGCACGGTGGCGCTGGTCTCGCTGCTGACCAACCTAGTGCTGCTGGTCGTGCTCCTGTAGGGCGGGTGAAACCCGCAAGCCTTTGACGCGGGTTTCACCCGCCCTACACCTGATTGTGCTGTTGTAGGAGCGAGCTCTGCTCGCGAACGACTCGGGCGAGACGCCCATTCGCGAGCAGAACTCGCTCCTGCCCAAGCAACGCTGCACCACAACAGCGCAACTTGCTTTATACGGGTGCGCCAGGCGCGCCCCAAACCCCCATAAAACCGCTGAAAGCCCCTATAAATCAAACATCTACAGAGTTGGCACGCTGTCTGCTTTAGAGAGATCGACAATACATAAAAGCACTGCCTTCAACGTAGAAGGCGCTGCTTCCCGACAGCTCGGGACAAGGACAAAGGCGTCCTCGCTAGGCAACTAGCGGGACGCCTTTTTTGCTTTTTGCGCTGCCTTCCCAGGCAGCCACCCTTCGAGTCGTCGCGGAGCGACGCTAAAAATGGCTCCCGACGATTTTTCCGTGATTAAGCGCAGGAGATGACCGGCATGAAAAAACTCAAGCTGGTAATGGTTGGCAACGGTATGGCCGGCGTGCGGACGTTGGAGGAGCTGCTCAAGCTCGCTCCCGACCTCTACGACATCACCGTGTTCGGGGCCGAGCCGCACCCGAACTACAACCGCATCCTGCTCTCCCCAGTCCTGGCTGGCGAACAGCGCTTCGATGAAATCGTCCTAAATGACCTCGACTGGTACCTCGACCACAACATCGAGCTGCGTTTGGGCCGCAAGGTGGTCAGCATCGACCGCAAGAAGCGCGTGGTCACCGCCGACGACGGCAGCACCGCCGAATACGACCGCCTGATCCTGGCCACCGGCTCCAACCCCTTCATCCTGCCCGTGCCTGGCAACCGCCTGGAAGGTGTGATCGCCTACCGCGACATCGCCGACACCGAGAAGATGATGGAAACCGCGCGCACCCACAGCCACGCGGTGGTCATCGGTGGCGGCCTGCTCGGCCTGGAAGCGGCCAACGGCCTGCGCCAGCGCGGCATGGACGTGACCGTGGTGCACCTCTCCGAGTGGCTGCTGGAGCGGCAACTGGACAAGACCGCCGGCAAGCTGTTGCAACAGGCCCTGGAGGCCCGTGGCATCCACTTCCGCCTGAGCGAGCAGACCGAGGAGCTGCAGGACTACGGCAACGGCCGCGTCTGCGCCGTGCAGTTCAAGAGCGGTGACGTGATTCCCGCCGATCTGGTGGTGATGGCCGCCGGCATCCGCCCCAACAGCGAACTGGCCGAGAAAAGCGGCATCCCGTGCAACCGCGGCATCCTGGTCGACGACTGCCTGCAAACCTACGACCCGCGCATCTATGCGGTCGGCGAATGTGCCAACCATCGCGGCATCGCCTACGGCCTGGTCGCCCCGCTGTTCGAACAGGCCAAGGTCTGCGCCAATCACCTGGCCATGCTCGGCACCGCGCGCTATCAGGGCTCGGTGACCTCGACCAAGCTCAAGGTGACGGGCATCGACCTGTTCTCCGCCGGCGACTTCATGGGCGGCGACGGCACCGAGACCATCACCCTCACCGACCCTATCGGCAGCGTGTACAAGAAGCTGGTGATCAAGGACGACGTGCTGGTCGGTGGCTGCCTGTACGGCGACACCCTGGACGGCAGCTGGTACTTCCAGCAGATCTGCGGCGCCGCCGATATCAGCCAGGTGCGCGATCACCTGATGTTCGGCCAGGCCAGTATCGATGCGGCGACCGCCAGCGCAGCCAAGGATATCGCCCGTGCCTGAACTCAGCCTGCAACCCGTCGTGGCCCCGGCCACCCAGCACACCGCCGCCACCTGCTGCTACTGCGGCGTCGGCTGTGGCGTGCTGATCGAGCATGACGGCGAGAAGATTCTCGGCGTCCAGGGCGACCCGGATCACCCCGCCAACTTTGGCAAGCTGTGCAGCAAGGGCTCGACCCTGCACCTGACCGGCGACCTCGACGCCCGTGCGCTCTACCCCGAGTTGCGCCTGGGCAAGGGCCTGGCCCGCTCGCGCACGGACTGGGACAGCGCCCTCGATCACGCTGCCAATGTATTCGCCGAGACCATTCGCGAGCACGGCCCGGACAGTGTTGCCTTCTATATTTCAGGCCAGCTGCTGACCGAGGACTACTACGCCTTCAACAAGCTGGCCCGTGCCCTGGTCGGCACCAACAACATCGACAGCAACTCGCGCCTGTGCATGAGCTCGGCCGTGGTCGGCTACAAACGCAGCCTGGGTGCCGATGGCCCGCCGTGCAACTACGAAGACATCGAGCAGGCCGACTGCCTGCTGATCGCCGGCAGCAACATGGCCTACGCCCACCCGATCCTCTTCCGCCGCCTGGAAGCGGCCAAGGCTGCGCGGCCGGAAATGAAGATCATCGTCGTCGACCCGCGGCGCACCGACACCTGCGACCTGGCCGACCTGCATCTGGCGATCCTGCCAGGCACCGATGTGGCGCTGTTCCACGGCATCCTGCATATCCTCATGTGGGAGGGCTGGATCGACCACGCCTACATCACCGCCAACACCGAAGGCTTCGAAGCTCTGAAGAGCCTGGTGCGCGAATTTACCCCCACTGCCGTGGCGGATATCTGCGGGATTCTCCAGGCCGACCTGCTGCGCGCCGCCGAACTGATCGGCAAATCCCCCGCGTTCCTCTCGCTGTGGTGCATGGGCCTCAACCAGTCCAGCGCAGGCAGCGCCAAAAACAGCGCGCTGATCAACCTGCACCTGGCCACCGGGCAGATCGGCAAGGTCGGCGCCGGCCCGTTCTCCCTCACCGGCCAACCGAATGCCATGGGCGGCCGCGAGACAGGCAGCCTGAGCAACCTGCTGCCGGGTCACCGCGAAGCCGGCAACCCCGAGCACCGTGCCGAGGTCGCCCGCTACTGGGGCGTCGACAGCCTACCGGACAGCCCTGGCCTGACCGCCGTCGAGCTGTTCGAGGCGGTGCGCGTCGGCAAGATCAAGGCCCTGTGGATCGCCTGCACCAACCCGGCGCAATCGCTGCCGGACCAGCAGAAAATCCATGAGGCCCTGGCCGCCTGCCCCTTCGTGGTGGTGCAGGAAGCCTTCTTCACCACCGAAACCTGCCACTACGCCGACCTTCTGCTCCCAGCCGCCAGCTGGGGCGAAAAAGAAGGCAGCGTGACCAACTCCGAGCGGCGCATTACCCATGTGCGCCGCGCCGTGCCAGCGCCCGCAGAGGCGCGGCCGGATTGGGCGATCACCTGTGATTTCGCCCGTCGTCTGGAACAACTGCTCCGCCCCGGCCTGCCCAGCCTGTTCACTTTCCTCAGTAGCGAATCGCTGTTCGAGGAATACAAACACCTGACCAGCAATCGCGACCTCGACCTGTCCGGTCTGAGCTACGCAATCCTGGATAACCAAGGTCCACAGCAATGGCCCTTCCCGGCCGGCGCCCAGCAAGGCACCGCGCGCTTGTACGAGAATGGCCACTTTCCTACCGCCAGCGGGCGCGCGCAGTTCCTTGCCGACCCGTACTGCGCGGGCAAGGAGAAACGCGATACGCGCTATCCGCTGCTGCTCAACACCGGCCGCCTGCGCGACCAGTGGCACGGCATGAGCCGTACCGGCACCGCTGCGCGGCTGTTCGGCCACGCTGCAGAAGCCGTGCTCAGCCTGCACCCGGATGAACTGCGCCGGCGCAGCCTGCAGGATGGCGAACTGATCACCCTGCGCAGCCGCCGTGGCGAGCTGACCCTGCCGGTACAGGCCGACGACAACGTGCGCCCCGGTCAGGCCTACCTGCCGATGCACTGGGGTAATCGCTTCCTCAAGGGCCTGGGCACCAACGTGCTGACCCAGCCGGCTTTCGATCCGCTGTCCAAGCAGCCGGAGCTGAAGCTCAGCGGTGTCGAAGTGAGCAAGGCCGAGCTACCCTGGCAGTTCTTCGCCCTGGTCGAAGGCGACGTACAACGCCGCTTCGAAGCACTGCGCCCGCTGTTCGAGGGCTTCGCCTACGCCAGCCTGACGCCTACCGGCCGCGAACGCCCGGCGCTGCTGATCAAGGCGGCCTGCAGCATGGCCCCGCCTGCAGAACTGCTGGCGCAGATCGACACCCTGCTGACGGTCGATGCTGGTCCGGTGCTGGCCTATGACGACCCGCAGCGCAGCGTCGGCAAGCGTGTACGCATCGAAGACGGGCGCATCGTCAGCGTCCGCCTGGCCGGTGAAACCGCCGCCCGCGACTGGCTCAAAGGCCTGTGGAGCGACGGCAAGGCCGACGCCGACCTGCGCCGCTGGCTGCTCGCCCCACTGTCCACGCCCCCCGGCAGCAGCGGCATGAAAGCCAGCAAGATTCTGTGCAACTGCCTGAACGTAAGTCAGGACGCCGTGTGCGCCGGCATCGCCCGCGGCCTCGACCTGAACGGCCTCAAACAGGAGCTGAAATGCGGCACCAGCTGCGGCTCCTGCGTACCGGAAATCAAACGACTGCTGGCGACCCAGGTTGTGCCAGCGGTAGCAACTGCCTGAGGAGATGACCATGAGCGCAAAAGTCTGGCTGGTAGGCGCCGGTCCTGGTGATCCGGAACTGCTGACCCTCAAGGCGGTAAAAGCCCTTAATCAGGCCGAGATCGTGATGATCGACGATCTGGTCAACCCGGCTGTACTCGAACATTGCCCCAACGCGCGCATCGTCCCGGTGGGCAAGCGCGGCGGCTGCCGCTCCACCCCGCAGGCGTTCATCCACCGCCTGATGCTGCGCTATGCGCGCCAGGGCAAGTGCGTGGTGCGCCTAAAGGGCGGCGACCCGTGCATCTTCGGCCGTGGTAGCGAGGAAGCCGACTGGCTGGCCGAGCACGGCATCGAAGTGGAAATGGTCAACGGCATCACCGCCGGCCTGGCCGGCGCCACCAACTGCGGCATCCCCCTGACCCTGCGCGGCGTGGCCCGCGGCGTAACCCTGGTCACCGCCCACACCCAGGACGACAGCAGCCTCAACTGGCCGGCCCTGGCGCAGAGCGGCACCACCCTGGTGGTGTACATGGGCGTGGCCAAACTGCCGGAAATCCGCGAAAGCCTGCTGGCCGGTGGCATGCGAGCCGACATGCCGGTGGCAATGATCGAAAACGCCTCGCTGCCCCACCAGCGCGAGTGCCGCAGTAGCCTGGCCAACATGCAACAGGATGCCCACGACTTTCAGCTCAAGAGCCCGGCGATCCTGGTGATCGGCGAAGTGGCCGCGCAGCAACAGATTCACGCTTTGGCAGAGATTGCCTAATCCCCTTCGCTCCTGCGGAGAAATGCTTTGCCCGGCCTTTTGGCCGGGCTTTTTTTTGCGTAGTGCTGAAGCTCTGCTTCATTGCTCTGCTAGCAAGCTGTAGCCCAGATACAGTTCAAAGCGCGAAGCGGCGATCCGGATGCTCGGCATCGAGGCCCTGCTCTGGATGAGGGGGAAGCGGATGTTCCTCGGCCAGATCGGGGAAGCGCAGCTCCGGGTTATCGCGTACTTGCGCATAGAGTTTTTCGTAGACGTCATGCAGTTGATTGCTGGCTTTGTAGCCAAGCGTGAAGCCTGGTGAACTGTCTGGGTTGAACACGCTGCTCAGTGTGCTGATTGCGGAGGTGTCACCAAATGACGCTGCACGCTGGTAGTAGAACAACGCGCGTGGATAGTTCCTCTTGGCCGTGTCATAGAACCCCGCCACTTCTAGAAGCGCCTCAGGATTATCTTGGGCGCCGGCGCAGCCAAAGTAGGCCTCGGCCATTACATCGTCTTGTTTCTCGCTAGGTAATGCGAAGGCGAAAAAGTTGCCAAGGGCAACCTGGGCTTGAGGGCTGCCCAGCTGCGCCGCCTGGAACATATAGGAACTGGCCATGCGATCGTCGCGCAGCATGCCTTTGCCGCGTTCGGCAGCGACCGCCCAGTTGTAGTAACCCAGCGGCACCTTGAGTTCGACCATTTGCTCGTAAAGGTCGAGCATTTTCTGGGGGTCTTTCTCCACCCCAGGACGTCCTGGCCAGCCGGTGCGGTAGAGGCGAGCCAGGTTGTGCATGGCCTTCCAGTGCCCCTTGGCGATGGCCTTTTCATAGAGCTCGACGACGCGAGGCCAGTCGCGCAGCTCTTTTTCAAGGCTTCTGGCTTCCTGAAACCAGATATCGGCCTCTGCATCCAGCGGAGGGTTATGGTCTTTTTCGTGGGTACAGGTAAATGCCGGATAAGCCATGGCAGGCACTCCACCCAGACACAGCAAAAGAAAGAAAAGGCCTCGCACCAGGGCTTTAATCGGCGGTAGTTGCATAAGACCTCCCAGCATCCCCAAACGGGTCAAAGCGCGAAGCGGCGATCCGGATGCTCGGCATCTAGGCCCTGCTCTGGATGAGGAGGAAGAGGATGTTCCTTGGCTAGATTGGGGAAGCGCAAATCCGGGTTTTCATCAACTTGATACATGAGCGCCTTGTAGAAGTCGGCGAGCTGCTTATCGGATTTGTAGCCTCGAGTAAAAGCAGGTCCCGATTTCGGACTAAAGACCTCATAAAGCTCCATGAACCCTACTGTGCTCCCAAGCGAAGCTGCCCGCTGGTAATAGAAAAGGGCTCTCGGTTGGTTATGCTTGCTGATCTCATAGAATTGCGCGGCTTCGATGATTGCCTCTGGCACGTCTTGGGCGCCCGCACATTGGAAATACTGTTCCGCCATCAGATCGTCCTGTTTCTCCTGCGGCAGAGAAAAGGCGAAGTAATTACCCAGTGCGACCTGGGCTTGCGGGCTGCCCAGCTGCGCTGCCTGAAACATGTAGGAACTGGCCATCCGATCGTCGCGCAGCATGCCTTTACCGCGTTCGGCAGCGACCGCCCAGTTGTAGTAACCCAGCGGCACTTTGAGTTCGACCATGCGCTCATAGAGGTCGAGCATCTTCTGGGTGTCTTTCTCCACCCCTGGCCTGCCCGGCCAGCCCGTGCGGTATAGACGAGCCAGGTTGTGCATAGCCTTCCAGTGATTTTTGGCGATAGCCTTCTCATAGAGTTCGACGACGCGAGGCCAGTCGCGGAGGTCCTTTTCAAGGCTTCTGGCTTCCTGAAACCAGGTATCGGCCTCTGCATCCAGCGGCGGGTTGTAGTCCTTTTCGTAGGCGCAGGTAAATGTTGGGTAGGCCATGGCCGGTACTCCATATATGGCAAAAAGAATGGAGAAAAAAGTGGTTAGCGTTTTAGTCAGCCGCCGTCGCATAAGGCGTCTCCACATCCCAGAAGCGGGTTAAATGAGCGATCAGCGGTTGGTTGCTCGCTTTGTTCTTCCAGTTCTTATTCATTACTTTGTTCCATCTTTCGAAGTTCGGCTTGGCGCTACAAACACCATTGGCTCCATCGAATGTTTCGCCAGCGTGAAGAGTCCACAGCTCCTCACGAAAATGCCTGGCCAGCTTGGGATCAGGCGAGCACACACCAAGCTCCGAATCACTGTGCATGCTGCGGGCATTGATATTGGCGGAGCTGACCAGGCTGAATACGTCGTCCACCACCAGCAGCTTGGAGTGGATATAAATATCGCGGAAACGGGCCTGCTGGCCTGACGGCAGTTGGCTTCCCGGTTCCGGTGAGCAGGCGGTAAGGGTGCCGATGACCACTTTCAGCCCCGGAAGCTCCTCAAGCTCATAGGGTTTGGCATCCTCGTCTTCGCCCTCTTTCAGTTTGGCTAGCTCCGGAATGTCGGTTTCTTTCAATCCACCCAGGCGCTCCTCCACTTCGGGAGTGACGCCCATGGCCTCCAGCTCGGCGATCTCGCGCTCCAACTGAGGAATACGCGCCTGTGCATTGGAGCGGCCGCTGGTGTCGGCCTTGAGGGCAGCCAGGCGCCGGCGTTTGCGTATCAGTTTTTCGGCCAGGTCGCGCTGGGCTTGGGGCATCAGCTGCTCCTGGCCGAGCTCCTGCATCATGCTGTAGGTGGAACTGGAGTAGAAACCGCCATTGGGATTGTTGGTGGTTACGAACAGGTAGAGATCATCCTTGCGCCCGCGCTCCTTGTAAGCGGCTGCCAGAGTGCGCAGCTGCTGGGCGAACTCTGGATAGCGGAAATACTGGTTTTCCATGTAGATGTAATTGCGCGCGTTACCGATGGCCTTGTGATAGGCCTCGAGAATCGAAGTCTCGTCATTCTCTTGCGGCTGGGTACGGATAATCTGCGCCATGTTGGCACCTTGCGGTGCGAACACATCCGGGCGAATGGCTTTGCGCTGCTCCTTCAGCCCCTCGCTGAACCAGCGCTTGATCCAGAAGGTCTCCCTGTCCCAGGCACTGCTGAAGTTGTCGTTCAGGTCATGCAGCAGTGGCCCGCGAACTTTTGTGGAAATGTCCTGCCAGGGGCCGAAGCCGGGAGTGCGTTGGGCGGCACGATCATCGAACAGGTGAGCATTGGTATCCCAGTAGTTGCGGTGCATGTTGTGACCCATGACGAAGCCGACAGCGTTGGCCGGGTCTTCGTAGTCCACCAGCACCATCTTCTGGTGGTGGCTGGCGAAGAAAGTCAGGGCCAGGATCTGCTTGTAGTTGAGGTCCGGAGCCTCACCTGATAGCAGTCGGGTGAGGATGCTGAAGCGATCCGACTCCAGGCGGAAGGTGGAGCCGCCGAAGATCGGCATCAGGCCTTTGACGAAGCTGAAGTCGCGGGTGCGGAATTCGACGTTCTGCATCCAGCCTTTGTGCACACGGCGGAACCAGTTGCGGGTGAATTCCTGATCCTGCGGGTCGAGCTTGGGGCCGCCGGATCCTGACATGCCGCCATAACCCGTAGTGGCTTCGGTGACTTCTTCGATACGCTTGTCGATGGCCCGATTTTCTCCCTCCAGCTGGGCGATGCGCCCTTGGATATCGCGCTCCATGGCAGAGTCGTAACTGGACAACTCACCCCGTTGGCGGCGTTGCCGAGAGCTTTCCAGCGTTGCCTGGAGGCGATCGATGGTGGCCTGGTTGTGCTGGTGTTGCATCTGCAGCCGGGTTATTTCCTCCGGCTGTTTGGCCGGCCTTCCGGATGTCACCCCCGAGCCAGCGGCAGTCCCCCCCGAACCCATCAGGCCATCACCGATCACGGTGTTTTCCATGATGTTGGCCAGCGGGTTCTTCCAGATCAGAACCCGACTCTTGACGCCAAAGCGCCCGCGCAGATCCAGCAGTTCGCCAATGCGATCGGCGCCGGGTTTGAAACGCATGGCCGGGTCGAAGCCCCAGCAGATGATTTCGACACTTTTCTGTGCGGACTGAATGGCGTCATGTACCGCGCCGAAGGCGGCCTCGCCGTTGATCAGTGGTGTGATCTCGATGCCGGCGCGTGGCGGATAGAGTGCCTTGCGCGCGAACCAGTCCATGGTCGTGTTGCCGTCCTTGTACTGCTTGATATTGAGCTTAAGGGCCTGAGAGCTGTAGTCCGTGGTCATGTTGCTTCCTTGCGTGTACTCACGCCTTTGTTTCACCCGTGGGGTTCCAAGAGGCCAGGCGATAGTCTTCTGCCGATTGCAGCGGCTCCAGTTGTTCGACTTGGGCCTGATAGTCGCGGTAGCCGCGGCGGGCGAGATTTTCTTCCAGTGGTGCGTCGGTTTCTTCCGCCTCTTCGCTGACATCGACGTCGAAGCGGTGGCCGTTGACCAGCTCGACCGAGTACTGGCGCGTCCCCGGTAGGTGATCGAAGACCAGCAGACCGTCCTTGCCGGTCAGTCCTTCCTGAATCTGCCGGCCATCGGCATATAGGATATAGGGCTCGTCTTTGTAGCCCCGGTGTCCCGGCAGCGGGCTGATCAGCAGGCTCAGCTTGTGAATGACGTCCGGGGCGGGTTGCGAGAGCGCCTGCTTGAGCAGCTGGCCGGCCTTGTCGGCTGCCGCAGGCAGCGGAATCACTGGCAGCATGCTGGTATTTCCGCTACCGGATCCTGGACCGCCTCCAGAATTCATCTTCACGGTCGCCCCACTCAGGGTCACACCACCCGGATCGAGCTTGAGCCAGCTGCCGCCGCCCTTGGCGGTGAGTTCCATGCCGGCGTCGATGACTACCTTGCTGCCGGCGTGGTAGTGGATTTCGTTACCGACCTCGGTGAACTGGGCCGTACCAAGTTTGATGTGCTGAGTGCTGGCCACGATGAGGTGGTCATTGCTGCGTGCCTCGATCTTGCGATCGGCGTGGGTGGTGCGGTGTTCTTCGGCTTGCAGCTCGGTGTAGCTGTTGGCCTCGACCGTGTCGTGGCGTTCGTGGCCGATGCGGATCTTCTGGTCGTTTTCGACGTTTTCGTCCCAGTCTTTCTGCGCGTGCAGGTAGATCTGTTCCTGGCCTTTGCGGTCTTCGATGCGCAGTTCGTTGTAGCCGCCGCCACCGGGAGAGCTGAGGGTCTTGAATACCGTGCGGGTTTTGTTGGCCGGCAGGTCGTAAGGGACGACGTGTTCCTTGTGGTACAGGCAGCCGGTGACCAGGGGTTGGTCGGGATCGCCTTCAAGGAAGGTCACCAGCACTTCCATGCCGACCCGCGGGATGGCGATGCCGCCATAGCGGTCGCCGGCCCAGTTGCTGGCCACACGCAGCCAGCAGCTGGTCTTGTCGTCCCCCTGCCCCTCGCGATCCCAGTGGAACTGCACTTTGACCCGACCATATTGGTCGCAGTGAATTTCTTCGCCTTTGGGGCCGGTGACCACGGCCGTCTGGCTGCCGAGGACTTTGGGCTTGTAGTGCTGCAGCGGCGGGCGGAAGGGCTCGGTCCATGGCGTGGCGCTGAAGCGGTTGCGGTAGCCTTGGTGGAAGTCGGAGTGGTCGGAGTTGCTTGGGAGACCCTCACCCCCGGCCCCTCTCCCAAGGGGAGAGGGGAGCAAGCCGCCGAGGAAGCTGGTTACCGATTCTTCCAGCACCTGGGGCTGTTTGCCTTCGTGCCACACTTCGCGCAGCAGCCACAGGTCGTTCAACTGCGGGTTGGGATGTTGCTGCAGGCTGAGGAAGTGGCCGCAGGCCAGGCGTGCATCGCTTTTGCCTTCGGCCTGGTTGTAGTCGCTGCGCAGGCGCTCCAGGGCGCGTTTGGCCAAGTGTTTGCCACGCTCGCGATCGGTGAAGCGGCCAGGGAAGTCGTAAACCTCCAGGCTCGGCTGGAACGCGCTGCTCTGCGTGGCTTGCAGGGTCAGGCGCGGTTTCTTGAAGTCGTAGTCACGGAAGCTGGCCTGGGTGCTGCGCGTGGCTAGGCGCATGTTGAAGGCGCGTACCACCGCATGCTCGGCGGCCATGCCGCTGTCCTGCTGGTAGTTGAGCGGCGGCAGCTTGCGGAACACCGTCTGGTCGTCGCCGAACACCAGCACATGGGCCTTTGCGCTGTGCTGGAAGTGAAAGCTGATGCCCTCCTCCTCGCACAGGCGTTGAATGAAGTGCAGGTCGGACTCGTCGTACTGGGTGCAGTAGTCACGCACCGGATAGTCGCTGCCGAGCTGAAACTGGTAGGCACCGCGCTGGATGCCATGTTCCTCGAGCAATTGCGCGATGATCTGCGGCACACTCAGCTGCTGGAAGATGCGCTGATTGATGCGGTGCTGCAGGTAGGCAAGCTGCGGTTGCAGACTGATGCTGTAGCGGGTCAGACGCTTGCCGGAATCGCCCTGTTCGATGGCATGAACCAGGCCGTGCACACCGCCGCCATCGGGACCAAAGGCGAGAAAGGCTGACTGGTTGAGCAGCGCTTGCAGATCCAGCTGCGGGTCCTGACTGACCAGTTCAATGCTGAACCGATACGGCTGGTTGAGCGCCTCGTGGCCCTCGAACGCCAGCACCTGTAGATCGCTGGCGACGCCCTGAATGCTCAGGGAAATATGCGCTTGATTGGCATCCCTCACGCCCTAACCTCCTTCCTGGAGTTTGCAGAAGGCGCAAGGGTGCCCAAGCCGGGGCAGCGCATCAATCACCGGATTGCCGAACCATGGCCCCGGTCAAAGAATTGCCCAATTAACCGCACAAGACCGGCCGTACGGAGCAGCCAGGCTACTCCGTGCAGCCCAGCCAATCCTCGCCTGAGCCTAATCCTGCCAGAACACCTCACCGGAACGACTGCCCCAGGCATCGAAGTGCGGGCTGTAAGCGCCTTCGACAATGGCCCGCTTGATTTTCAGGGTCGGGGTAAGAAAGCCGTTTTCGACCGCCCAGACTTCCGGCACCAGCACCAAGCTGTGCAGGCGCTCATGTTTGTCGAGCTGCTGGTTGATCTCATCGAGCAGGCGCTTGAGGCTGCCTTCCAGCTGCTCGCGCGGCTCCTTGCGCCCGGCCTCGGACAGCACGCACAGCGCCAGCGGTTGCGGCAGGCCATCACCCACCACACAGACCTGTTCGATATGCGAGTGCACCGCCAGGCGGTTCTCGATCGGCGCCGGAGCCACGTACTTGCCCTTGCTGGTCTTGAAGATTTCCTTGATCCGCCCGGTCAGTCGCAGATTACCTTCCGCATCCTGCTCACCCTTGTCACCGGTACGCAGGAAGCCGTCCTCGGTCATGGCTTCGGCGGTCTTGCCTGGTTCCTTGAAATAACCCTGCATGGTCGAGCCGCTGCGCACCAGCACTTCGCCCTCCTCGCTGATGCGTACTTCCACTCCCGGGTTGTTCTGGCCGATCCAGCCCTGCTTGAACTTGCCCGGACGGCAGACATGCGAATAGCCGCAGTTTTCGGTCATGCCATAGACCTCCTGCAGCTCCAGGCCCAGGCGGCGGTACCAGTTGAGCAGCGTTTCCGGCACAGGCGCCGCACCGGACAGGCCATAACGCACGGCATCCAGCCCCAGGCCACGCAGCACCTTGCGCCCGAACAGGCGGCCGAGCAGCGGAATGGACAGCAGCAGATCCAGCGTGCTGGCCGACATTTTCGAGTACACGCCCATCTGGAACTTGGTCCAGATCCGTGGCACGCCGAAGAATACCGTCGGCCTGGCCCGCCGCAGGTCGACGAGGAAGGTGTCCAGGCTCTCGGCGAAGTACACCGTCAGGCCGCTGTACAGCGAATTGAGTTCGACGAACATGCGCTCGGCCACGTGGCACAACGGCAAATAGGACAGCACCCGATCCGTATCGGTAACACCGAAAAGGCCCGTGGCATGGGTAGCGGTAAAACCGAAGTTGCCGAAGTTGTGCATCACGCCCTTGGGCATGCCAGTGGTGCCGGAGGTGTAGATGATGGTCGCCAGCTGATCAGCTGTCGGGCGTGGGGTGTCCTGAATCGGCGCGCAAGCCTGCAAGTCCTGCCAGGTGCGGTCGAAACGGCCGTGCGGGTGCAACGGCAGGCACACGGTAATGACGCCCTCGGGCACACCGGGCGCCATTGCCGACCAGTCGTCCAGCTTGCCGATAAAGGCCACGCGAGCTTCGGCGTGTTCCAGTACCTGGCGTACGGAGTCGCCGGTGAGATTGGGATACAGCGGCACCGAGACATGCCCGGCCATCCAGATCGCCAGATCGGTAACGATCCAGTGTGCGCAGTTCTTCGAGATGATGGCGATCCGGCTGCCCGGTTCCAGCTCCAGGCTACGCAGCCAACTGGCGGCGCGGCGTGCCTGTTCACCAACCTCGGACCAGGTCAGTTGCTCGACCTGGCCATTGCCCTGGGGCTGGATCAGATAGGTCTTGTTTGGATGACGCGACTCGCGCTCGAAAAACATTTCGAGCGGTAAACGGACTGCACTGGCCACACGGCCTCCTTGTTTTTTCTTATTGTCACAGGGAGCAACCAAGCACTTGCTTGGTTGAATATTCCATGCGTCAGGAGGCAGTGCAAGTTAAGAAATGTTTCAGCGTTCGCAACAGCTCTAGTAGGCGTGTTGTGGCATGCATAGGCAATCAGGCCAGTTGCGCAGCGCGCTGGCTGGGATCTGTTTGGTTGTTCGTGCAAACCGCCATGCGCTGGACATGCAGCGCGTTACCCACCCTACACGGCCCGTCTGCAGGGAATGAAAAACTATCCTGCGCGCGCAACCGATAAGCCAGCCAGGAGCCGGACTCCCAAGACGTTGAACAGCGTTTTAGTGGGGATGATGCAGCGCGTCGAGCGTTAGGCCACCGGCCAACAGATGTTCGCCGCTGAGGCAAACCAGGCTGGCGGTATGCAGAATGACTGGCTGCTGCAGGTGACCGTGCACCAGCAAACCGGCCAGGGAGCCGAGCAACGGGTTGTGACTGACGATCAGGTATTCGTCGGCAACGTCGGCATCCAGTTGCTGCAGCACATCGCGCGGATCGTCGTCCGGAGTGAGCCAGTCGAGGGTGGTCAGCGGCAGTTGCAAGCCGAGGGTTTCGCGTATCAGCTCGGCCGTCTGCTGGGCGCGTCGATAAGGACTGACGAGGATTTTCGTCAACGCCACGCCGCGCAAATGCTTGGCCGCATGACGGACTTCCTTGCGCCCGTGCTCAGTCAGGGCGCGCTCCGCATCGCTGCGCGCCCTGGGCTCGGCCTCACCGTGCCGCAACAGCCATAGCCTCACAGCTTGGGCTCTTCGTCCACTACCGGATGGGCCGCTGGCGGGATGCTATGCGGCTCGTTGTCCTCCGGTGCGCGCGGGGTCGGCCAGTCGGCGAACGGCCAAGGCTTTTCTTCGGTGTTGAAAGTGCCGAAGCGGCCGATCTGCTGCAGGTACTGGCTGAGGCTGTCGCCAAAGCCCTGCAGGCCGCCGTTGGGTGCGCCGTAGAACAGGCGGTAGCCCAGCTGCAGCAGCACCACGCCACCGAGGATGATTTCCGCCAGCTGCCAGACGATGGTGAAGATCACCATCCACAGAATGCGCAGCAGAATGGATTCACGTTCCAGTTCTTTGCTCGGCTCGTTCATGTCGCTCATATCGTTCTCCCAATCTCGCTAGGTTTCAGAAACCACTGGTGGAAATGAAATCGACGTCGGTCTTCGGCTCGGCACGCATCAGCGCCTCGATCACCTGGGCCAGGGTACGCCCCTCGAAGAGAATGGCATGCAAACCTGTGACCAGAGGCATGTAAATCTGCAATTCCTCAGCCTTGGCCTTGAGCACCTTGATGGTATTGACCCCTTCGGCCACTTCGCCAAGCCGGGCCACGGCATCTTCCAGGCTGAGACCTTCGCCGAGGGCGAAACCAACCTGGTAGTTACGACTCTTGGGTGACGAGCAGGTAACGATCAGGTCGCCGACCCCGGCCAGACCGAGGAAGGTCATGGGATTGGCACCTAGCTTGACCGCGAAACGGGTCATTTCCGCCAGCGCACGGGTAATCAGCATGCTCTTGGTGTTCTCGCCCATGCCCATCGCCACAGCCATGCCGGCGATGATCGCGTAGACATTTTTCAGCGCCCCGCCCAGCTCCACGCCAAAGCGGTCGCGGCTGGCATAAACGCGGAAGGTGCGCCCATGCAAAGCCTCTTGCACGCGCTGGCACAGCGCTTCGTCTTCACTGGCGATAACCGTGGCGGTCAGCGCCTGCTCAGCCACCTCCCGCGCCAGGTTGGGCCCCGACAGCACGCCGATGCGCGCCTGGGGGGCAACTTCCTCAAGGATCTGGCTCATCAGTTTGAAGCTCTGCGCCTCGATGCCCTTGGTGGTGCTGACCAGCAGCTTGCCAGCCAGTGCACCCGCTACCGGCTGCAGAGCCTGGCGCAACGCCGAGGATGGCAAAGCGACGAACACCAGCTCGCAAGCAGCCAGAGTCTCGACCAGGTCAGTCACTGGCTCGACGCCCGGATGCAGCTTGATGCCCTTGAGATAGCGCGGGTTCTCGCGCTGGCTGCGCATCGCTGCCGCCTGTTCCGGATCGCGCATCCACTGGCGAACGCGTTGCCCATTCTGTGCCAGCAAGTTGGCGATGGCGGTGCCAAAGCTGCCACCACCCAATACGGCGACTGGTTGTTGCTCGGTCATGATCTATCCAATCAAAGCCATCAAGATGGCGAATGTGCGGCATTATTGCGGAGCATCCGTTGACCGGCCAGTCCCTGTGCGTACTGTAAGCAGCTACAGACTGGCAAATACGCGTTTGTCGATTAACATGCGTGGCATTCCACCCCTTCACAAGGCTGTTGCGTGCGCCCGACCCCGCCTCTCCACTACCTTTCTATCTCCTGCCAGCAGGCGCTTACGCCGCAACACCAGCGTCTGCGGGTGGGAGTTGCGCAGCCATGATATTCGGCCGCAACTGGAGTATTCATACCCGTACTCAGCTGATCAGCGTAGGCCCTGCCCTGCTTCTGGCCCTGTTACTGATCAGTTTTTTTACCTATGAACGACTGCAGGACCTGCGCCAGGAACTCAATCGCACCGGCCAGCTGATCGCCAGCCAATTGACTCCGGCAGCCGAATACGGGGTCATCTCCGGCAACGTGGCGGTACTCAATGACCTGCTGCGCGCCACCCTGGCCACCTCGCACGTGCGCTTTCTCGAAGTGCGCGACCGTGAAGAAAATATCCTGGTGTATGTCGAACAGCACAACTCTCCCGGCAGCACCTCGGTAGAGGTTTTCCATGCGCCCATTCATCTGCAACAGGCCAGCCAGCAGAAGGTCTCCGACACGCTCAGTGATAATTACCTGGGGCGGGTAGTTGTCGGCATGTCCGACGAAGCATTCACCAGTCGCCAACAAGCCATTCTGTTCAAGGCTGCCGTATTGGGGCTACTCGCCCTGCTCCTGACCTTCCTGCTGGCACGCCAGCTGGCAAGGCGCCTGGCGCAACCGATCAGTGAAATGGGACAAGCCTTGCAAGCCCTGCAAAGCGGTAACTACCAGCCGCCGCTGGCGGAAACGGCCAGCGGCGAACTGGGCGATCTGGCCCGCCATATCAACAAACTAGCCGCCAGCCTGGCTGATGCCAGCCATGAACAGCAGTTGGCCATGACCCAGCTGATCAAGACCCGTGAAGAAGCGGAGCAGGCCAACCGGGCCAAATCGGACTTCCTGGCGATGATGAGCCACGAACTGCGCACCCCGATGAATGGGGTACTGGGCATGCTGCAGTTGCTGGAAACCACCGAAATGACCCAGGAGCAGGACGAATACGCCGCCTTGGCTACCGAGTCGACGGAGCATCTGCTCAAGGTGATCAACGACATCCTCGACTTCTCACGGATCGAGCGTGGCGCGCTGGAACTGGAGCGTATCCCCTTCCACCTTCTGGAGCTGTTGCAGGGCTCTATTCAGGTGTTCCAGCACAGCGCCCAACAGCATGGGCTGCAGCTGACGCTGGAGAATCAGCCCGGTCTGGAGCAGTTCGAGGTACAGGGTGACCCAACGCGGATACGGCAGATCTTGGTCAACCTGCTGGGTAATGCGCTGAAGTTCACCGAGGACGGCGGCATCCGGATTGAAACCCACTGGCAGCCACTGGATAACGAAGTGCTGTGGTTCACCTGCGCCGTGCATGACAGTGGTATCGGCATCGCCCCGCAACGACTAGAGCGCATGTTTGACGCTTTCCAGCAAGCAGACTCCTCGATCTCCCGCCGTTATGGTGGCACCGGCCTGGGCCTGTCGATTGCACGCACCCTGGCCGAACGCATGGGCGGCACCCTGCATGCACGCAGCACCGAAGGCCAGGGCTCGGTATTCACTCTGGAAATCCCTCTGCCATTCAGCCTGCGGGTAAACACGGAGGATTCGGCGAGTCAGCCGCTCAGCCACTACGGCGAAGGTCAGGAAGTACTGCTGGTGGAAGACAACCCGGTCAACCAGACCGTGATCGAAGCCATGCTGCGCAGCCTTGGCTACCAGGTCAGCCTGGTCAGTGATGGCGCCCAGGCTGTCCACAGCGCCAGCCAGCGCAGCTATGCCGCCGTGCTCATGGATTGCCGCCTGCCCGTCATGGATGGTTACGAAGCCACCCGTCAGATCCGCCAGCTACAGACGTACAGTAAGACCCCGATCATCGCTCTCACGGCCAATGCCTTGCAGGGCGACCGTGAAGCCTGCCTGCAAGCCGGGATGAACGATTACCTGGCCAAACCGTTCAAGCGCGCCGATCTCGAGCGCATACTGCTGCGCTGGTTGGGTAAACGTGGCCACTGAGAGTGCTAAGGTCAACCTTGTCCTGCGTCATGACGCTTGGGCATATAGAGGTTACAAGTGTTCACAACGGACTGTGACTTTCACCACAACGCAACAGTCTATGACTACGCTGCCGCCAGACGGCAATCAGGATGTAATACATAGCCCCGTGCGGCGGGGCCATTGAGGAGCTCGCATGACCAAGCAAAACGCCTTTACCCGGGAAGATCTGCTGCGCTGCAGCCGCGGCGAGCTGTTCGGCCCGGGTAACGCGCAACTGCCCGCCCCGAACATGCTGATGATCGACCGCATCGCGCACATCAGCGAAACCGGCGGCAAGTACGGCAAAGGCGAAATCGTCGCCGAGCTCGATATCAATCCGGACCTGTGGTTCTTCGCCTGTCACTTTGAAGGTGACCCGGTAATGCCAGGCTGCCTGGGCCTCGACGCCATGTGGCAACTGGTAGGTTTCTACCTTGGCTGGCAAGGTAATCCGGGCCGCGGTCGCGCCCTGGGTTCCGGCGAAGTGAAGTTCTTTGGCCAGGTCCTGCCGACCGCCAAGAAAATCACCTACAACATTCATATCAAACGCACCATCAGCCGCTCGCTGATCCTCGGCATTGCCGACGGCACCGTCAGCGTCGATGGCCGCGAGATCTATAGCGCCGAAGGCCTGCGTGTTGGCCTGTTTACCTCTACCGACAGTTTCTAAAGGATTTTTCGCATGCGCCGCGTCGTGATCACCGGTCTGGGCATCGTTTCCTGCCTGGGCAATGACAAAGACACCGTTTCCGCCAACCTGCGCGCCAGCAAAGCCGGTATCCGCTTCAATCCGGCTTATGCAGAAATGGGCCTGCGCAGCCAGGTATCGGGATCGGTCGACCTCAACCTCGAAGAGCTGATCGACCGCAAGGTCTTGCGCTTCATGGGCGACGCGGCGGCCTATGCCTACCTGTCGATGGAACAGGCAATCAAGGACTCCGGCCTTACTCACGAGCAGGTCTCCAACCCGCGCACCGGTCTGATCGCCGGTTCCGGCGGCGCTTCCACGCTGAACCAGATGGAAGCCATCGACACCCTGCGCGAAAAAGGCGTGAAGCGCATTGGCCCATACCGCGTTACCCGCACCATGGGCAGCACCGTGTCGGCTTGCCTGGCCACCCCCTTCCAGATCAAGGGCGTCAACTTCTCCATTTCCTCGGCCTGCGCTACCAGCGCGCATTGCATCGGCCAGGCCATGGAACAGATCCAGCTCGGCAAACAGGACATCGTGTTTGCCGGCGGCGGTGAGGAAGAACACTGGAGTCAGAGCTGCCTGTTCGACGCCATGGGCGCCCTCTCCACCCAGTACAACGAAACCCCGGAGAAAGCCTCGCGCGCCTACGATGCCAAGCGTGACGGTTTCGTCATCGCCGGCGGTGGCGGCATGGTGGTGGTTGAAGAACTGGAGCATGCACTCAAGCGCGGCGCCAAGATCTACGCGGAAATCGTCGGCTACGGCGCCACTTCCGATGGCTACGACATGGTTGCTCCAAGCGGCGAAGGCGCGATCCGCTGCATGCAGCAGGCCTTGGCTACCGTCAATGGGCCGATCGACTACCTGAACACCCACGGCACTTCTACCCCGGTGGGCGATGTCGCGGAAATTCGCGGCGTGCGTGAAGTGTTCGGCGACAAGGCACCGCCAATCAGCTCGACCAAGAGCCTGTCCGGCCACTCCCTGGGCGCTGCGGGCGTGCAGGAAGCGATCTACTGCATGCTGATGATGGAAGGCAAGTTCATCGCCGGCTCGGCCAATATCGACGAACTGGACCCGGAAGTGGCCGACATGCCAATCCTGCGCCAGACCCGTGAGAATGCCGAACTTAATACCGTGATGAGCAACAGCTTCGGTTTCGGCGGCACCAACGCCACTCTGGTCCTGCAACGCTACAAGGGCTGATCCTTCGGCCCCATGAAAAACGGCGCCTGCGGGCGCCGTTTTTGTTAGTGGGCAAGACTCAGATCTTGAAACGCGCCACCAGTGAATTGAGATCGACCGCCAGACGCGACAACTCCTGGCTGGCCGCACTGGTCTGGTTGGCGCCCGCCGAGGTCTGCAACGACAGATCGCGGATATTGACCAGGTTACGATCCACCTCGCGGGCCACCTGCGCCTGCTCTTCGGAGGCGCTGGCGATCACCAGATTGCGCTCGTTGATCGAGGCAATCGCCTGGGTAATGTTGTCCAGCGCCTCACCGGCTGCACGGGCCACTTCCAGAGTGGAACGGGCGCGCTGATTGCTGTTCTGCATCGAACTGACCGACTTCTCGGTACCCTGCTGGATACCACTGATCATCTGCTCGATTTCCTGGGTCGACTGCTGGGTGCGGTGGGCCAAGGCGCGCACCTCATCTGCGACCACAGCAAAGCCACGCCCGGCATCACCAGCACGGGCCGCTTCAATCGCCGCGTTGAGGGCCAGCAGGTTGGTCTGTTCGGCAATGGAGCGAATTACGTCGAGCACCTGGCTGATGTCGCGCACCTTGCCAGCCAGCAACTCAACCTCACTAGCCGTGGCCGTCACATCGCTGGCCAGGTGACTGATCGAGTCTACGGTCTGGCGCACCTGCTCGCGGCCATGCTGAGCGGTTTGGTCAGTTTCCTTCGAGGCCTCAGAAGTGCTTACCGCATTGCGCGCCACTTCTTCCACCGCAGCGGTCATCTCGTTGACCGCCGTAGCAGCCTGTTCGATCTCGTTGCTCTGCTGGTGCAGACCTCTGGTGGAGTCTTCCGTTACAGCATGCAGCTCCTCCGAGGCGGAGGCCAGTTGGTTGGACGAGTCAGCAATACTCTGAATAGTTGTGCGCAGGCTTTGCTGCATCGTGCGCAGAGCAGTCAGCAATTGTGCTGGCTCATCTTCACCAATGATCTCGAAGCGCTGCGTCAGGTCGCCGGAAGCCACTACTTGCGCAACCTCAACCGCCTCAATCAACGGACGAACGATACTGCGCGTCAGCATCAGCGCCAAAAAGATGGTCGCTACCAGCGCCGCAACTATGAGCACGATAACCAGGCTCATGGCATCCCCGTAGACCTTGCTACTGAGCTCGGCAGCAGCAGTGGCACCTTCCCGATTGAGGTGGGTGAGGTCAATGAGATACTTGGCCATATCGGCAGCATGGTTATTGAGTTCACCACTGGCGACCGCAATTGCCGAGTCGATATCGTCCTGTGCAGAGAACTGCATGACCTTTTCCTGCTCTCTCAGGTATGCAGCCTGAGCGGCCTTGTAGCGCTCATAAAGTGCACGTTCTTCATCCAGACTTATCAGTGTTTCGTAGTGCCTCTGGTACTCACTCAAATCGCTCTTAAGCTGGTTCAGCAGAGAGGTATTCTGTTGCACCGCAGCAGGGTCTCGGACCACTATCAAGCGCAAGGTGGCGGTACGAATACGCAGAATATCTTGGCTGAGCTCGTTAAGAGCGATGATGCTGGGTAACCAGTTATTTTTAACTTCCTCAGCCGCGCCATTCATGCGTTTCATCTGCTGGAGGGAGAAGCCCCCAACCAGCACCACGAGCAATGCCAGGATGGCAAAGCCCATACCGGCTCGCGTAGCGATTTTTATATTTCTTAGAGACATGGCAGGCTTCCTGATTGTCACGAGGCAAGATAAAACGGGGCATCCTCAATAGCTTAGTCTTGGCTGCAGACAAAATGTCGGCCCCCTTTCAATAACAGGCTATCGACCACCCAAGCAGGGTCTTGAGTGGCAATCAGCGAACCACGCAAACCTGAACATCGATTAGCGACTACGGTAAGGCTATCTTCACAAACTCGATTTCTGCCTAGCAATAATGCAAAAAGCCCGGCAGCTTGCGCGGCCGGGCCTTTTCGATAAAGAACGGAATCAACGTACCTGGAAACTCTGCTCGACCAGTTTGCGATCGCCCTGGAACACCATGAAGTGCCATTCACCCGGCACCACCTCGTGGCGCTCAGTGAATTCGAAGGCCATCACGTCCTGGGCCGCGCCCGGTGCCAGCTTCTGTACCACCTCGATCTTGTCCTGGCGACGCCCGTCCGGCCCGACCAGCCCCGGGGTGAAGTACATCAGAGTCAACGGCTCGCCGCTTTCCGTCTTGCCCGCCAGGCGATAACGCATGCCGAACTTGGTACCCAGCTGCGCCGGTACCTGTGTGGTCTGTTCGATCTGCTGGTTGGCACGGGTCAGCACTCGCTCACCCGGCTGAGGGTCTTTGAACTGCGTGGCAAACACGCCGTACTCGATCGGCCCCTCGACACGCACATCGGCCATCACCAGACTGGACGCCAGGCTCAAGGCCAGGGCAGTCAGACTCAACACTTTCATCTCGCACTCCTTGTTTGGGATGGCGCGAGCCTATGACCAAAGCATGACAGGTTAATGACAGGCTGGCGCCAAGCCCGGCAGTTACCCGGCAACTGGCCAGCAGCCCCGCGAGCAGCCATGCTGAACAGCACAGTCACCACCCATGAGCCAGCCAATGCCTCGTCTGCTCGCCCTGCTTGCCCTGCTTTGCTGTGGCCCCTTGTTGGCCGGTGAGCGCCTGGTCTATCCGCTGCATTCCAGCGATGCCGATCCCGAGGCCTATGTGGTCGAGTTGCTGCGCCAGGCGCTCGACAAGAGTGGCGCCGGTCATCAACTACAGCCCTCCCGCCTGGCCATGCCGCAGAGCCGTGCGCAGCAGTCGCTGGAGCAGAACGACAACAGCGTACAACTGATGTGGACCATGACCACCAGGGAGCGCGAGCAGATCCTCCTGCCAATCCGCATCCCCATCTACAAAGGCCTGATCGGCTGGCGCGTGGCCCTGGTGTGCGAGGAAGACCGTCACTGGCTGAAAGCCGTACGTAACCTGGGTGATCTCAAACCCATGCGCTTCGGCCAGCGCAGCGATTGGCCGGACACCGCCATCCTGCGCAGCAACGGCCTGCAGGTGGTCACCAGCCAAAGCTATGCGAGCCTGTTCCGCATGCTCGATGCTGGGCGCTTTGATCTGTTCCCACGGGAAGTGGTGGTGGCCTGGGATGAGCAGACGCGGGCTCGTCAACAAGGCCTGAAACTGACGGTCGATGAGCATGTGGTGCTGCACTACCCCACCGCCTTCTACTTCTTCACCTCTCGGGCCCGCGCCGACCTGGCGACGGATATCGAGCGTGGCCTGGAATTGATGATTGCCGACGGCAGCTTCGACCAGCTGTTCGAAAGCTATCACGGTGCGACCATCCGCCAGGCACAACTGGCCAAGCGCCGGACTATCGAGCTGCAGAACCCGGACTTGCCGGAACTGACCCCCTTCGCCCGCAAGGAACTCTGGTACCGGCCCGATGCACCCGATTGAGCCAGACAGCACACCAAGCACCATTACAGCGCACTGCCGTCGGCGTAGTTTTGGCGCCAAGCCAATGACTTCGCCGCACAAATGATGGCACTTTGCTTGCAAAGCTCCCTGCAGACCAATCAGGGAGATCCAACATGCTGCAGTTACTGCGCAATACTTCACGCCGTATCGAACATGAAGAAGCGCTGAGCGCCCTGTTCGACCAGCATGATCTGACCAGCCGATTGGCCGAGCAACAGGCCTGGATGGGCCGCCTCAACCGTTTCAGCGATGGCCTGCACCAGCGCATCCGTGCCAGCCTCGGTGCCGCCGTGGGTATCGCCGCCCATGCTCCGCAACTGGCCAGCATTGCCAGCGCCAACCAGGAAAGCGGGCAGAGCCTGGCACAAACCTCGGAGCTGATCGCCAGCGCCAGCGAGCAAGTCACCACCACCCTGGACGCCGAACTGGTGCCCGGCGCGGCCGAGGTCGCACGGCTCTCCGGCGAAGTCGCCAGCACCCTGCGCCACTGCCAGCAAAGTGGCCAGGACGTGCTGCGTCAGGTCGAGGCCATCGGCTTGTGTGAAGCCGACCTCGGCCAGGTGATCGGCAATCTCAACAGTCAACTGGAAGAAGTCAGCAAGGTCATCGGGGTGATCGCCAGTATTTCCCAACAAACCAACCTGCTGGCACTCAACGCCGCCATCGAAGCCGCCCGTGCCGGCGAACATGGCCGAGGCTTCGCCGTGGTTGCCGAGGAAGTCCGCCGCCTGGCTGGCCACACCACCGAGGCCACTGGCCAGGTCAGTCAGATCATCGAACGTTTTCGCGACGGTATGGCCCAGCTCGGTAGCGCCGGCGAGCGCATGCACCAGGCCGTTGGCGACGGCCGCCAGGGCATGCTGCAGGTCGGTGCCGGGCTGGACAGTACGCGCCAGGCCATGGATCGCCTCGATCAACGCGTCGGCCATATTGCCACCGGTACCGAGCAGATCGGCCAGGCGGTACGTTCGATCAATGGCGATGTACAGCAGATCGCCCAGGTTGCTGGCGACCTGCTCGGCAAGGCCGGTCAGGTGCTACGCCACAGCCAGGCCGTGCGTGAAGATGGCGACCGCTTGCTAGAGGGCCTTGGCGGCTTCCGCCTGGAACTGCATCGGGTCATGCAGTCCAGCGTCGAACACCTGGCCAGCCACGCCCAGCTGCGCGGTGATATAGCGGCAGCCGAGCGCATGCTCGTCGACACCTTGCGCCGCGACCCACGCTTCGAACTGTTCTATCTGGTCGATAGCAATGGTGTGCAGCTCTCGGAAAACATCTTCGCCAGCGATGTGCCGCATCAGGATGCGCCCTCGTGCCGTGGCCGCAACTGGAGTCAGAGGCCCTGGTTCCGCGCCGTGGCCGACGACCTGCGCAGCCATATCACTCCGGTCTATCGTTCCTCGGCCACCGATGACTTCTGCTTCACTGTCTCGGTACCTATCCTCGACCCGCAGGGCCGTCTGCTGCGCGTGCTTGGCGCAGATGTACGCCTGTCCGTGCTGGTCTGACGTGTTGCCCATAGGCTAGGCTGGAGCCAGCCAACGTAGCCTGGGAGACCCGCCATGATCCGTATCAGCACTGAAAACGGCCTGCGCCACAGCATCGAGATCGGCGAACACCTGCTGCACACCGACGTGCCCGTCGAGCTCGGCGGCGAGGCCTCCGGCCCCGAACCGCATGACCTGTTCGATGCGGCCATCGGCGCCTGCAAGGCACTGACCCTGATGCTTTACGCCAAGCAGAAAGGTATGCCGCTGGAGAGCCTGGACGTACGCGTCAGCCGCGACGACAGCGAAGAGCGCAAAGGCATCTACCGCCTGGCTGTGCAGCTGGACCTGCATGGCACACTGGACGAAGCACAACGCGAGCAGCTCCTGCGCATTGCCGACAAATGCCCAGTGCACAAGCTGGTGACCAGCAGCGAGGTGCAGATCACCACCCAGCTCGACGAGACCTGAAATGTCCGGTCTGTTGCTAATCCAACCGCGCGCCGAGGACATCGCCGGCCAGCCGATTCTGCGTCCGCTGCCCTCGGCGAAATGCCGCAGCGTTGGTCCGTTCGTGTTCTTCGATCATATGCTGGAGCAGGCCTACCCGGCCGGCAGTGGCATGAATATCAACCAGCACCCACATATTGGCCTGTCCACCCTCACTTACCTGTTCGAGGGTGCGCTGCAGCACAAGGACAGCCTCGGCTCCGACCAGATCGTGCAGCCCGGCGATGTCAGCTGGATGACCGCTGGACG
The DNA here is from genome assembly GCA_964518735.1 of uncultured Pseudomonas sp. GTDB lineage: Bacteria > Pseudomonadota > Gammaproteobacteria > Pseudomonadales > Pseudomonadaceae > Aquipseudomonas. The sequence continues at coordinate 50,548 of CAZFKQ010000014.1, read as the reverse complement.
CGCCGTGGCCCATGTCGAACGTACGCCCGAAGCGCTGCGCAAAACCGGTTCACGTCTACACGGCCTACAAGTGTGGCTGGCGCTACCGCAGGCGCTTGAGCAGGGCGAGCCGAGCTACAGCCACCACCCAGCCGCCAGCCTGCCACGCACTGAAACCATGGGCGTGCAGATCACCCTGATCGCTGGTAACGGTTTCTGCCTGCAATCACCGGTGCCGGTCCGTTCACCGACGGTGTATGCCGAACTGAAGCTGCAAGCCGGCACCAGCCTGAGTATCCCCGCCGAGCATCGCGAGCGCGCCCTGTACCTGGTCGACGGCGAAGCCCGACTGGAAAACGATGACCTGCCCCGGCACAGCCTGGCCGTACTGCCCGAAGGCGAGGAAGTGCTGCTCAGCGCCTGTGGCGAATGCCACCTGGCGCTGATCGGCGGCGAGCCGCTGGGGGCCCGGCGAATGTTCTGGAACTTCGTCGCCAGCGACCCAGCTCTGCTGGAGCAAGCCAAGCAGCGCTGGGCAATTGGGGATTGGCCAAAGGTCTCTGGAGAGTCGCAACGCATCGAGTTGCCGAGCCAGTCACAGAGAGCCACGCCTAGCTGAGCCAGCCAGGGCCCAGAAGGAACTATCCGGATGCGGTTATCACTCCCCTTTACTGAAAGACCTGCGCCTACAGCTGCAAAGCCTGAGTGGCGATGAGGTGACAAGCACGGGTTTGAAGATGTCATCGCCGGACGTATCGACGCCTTCTACTTCCCGGACGACTACGCCCTGCAATATGAAGCGAAAAGCCTCGGCAGCCAGGCCCGGATCAAGGCGCTTACGATGCCCGAGCAACGCCTGGAACTGTACTCGGTGTTTTCCCGCCAGAACGGCAACCAGTACCTGCCCCGCTATGAGCAAGCCCTGCGGGACGTGCAGCTGCAGCAGTCTTATGCGGAGTTCTTCAATACGCTCATCGTGGACTGAGCGGCGCGGTTCTCAATGCAGCGCCAAGCCCTACTCAGGCTGCGTCCCCGCCCTACTTGAGTGCCACGGCCGTAACCACCTAACTGAAAACCTGCCAGTACACCAGCATGCTGAACCGCGTACAGAGCTGCTCTATATCCATCTGCGACTGCAAAACCAGCGTCGCCTCGCTGAAAGACCTGCGATGCTGCAATTGCTCAAGCAGATCCGCACTGCTGTCATCCACCTTACGGGTCATCAGGTGCAGCCCCTGCCGCCAGACCAGGACATTTTCGCCCGTCCAGTCAGCGTGCGGCAGCTCTGCACCGGACCACAGCACCCAGAGCGGGTAAGTCGAGCGCAGCAAGGTGACGCTGGGGTGCCATTGCAGACGCAGATCCAGCAGGCGGTGCAGCGCCTCCTCGCCCAGACCATCGAGTTGCAGGGGCTGCGCATCGGCAGCATGAAAGGCCTGCAAACGTGCCCACTCCAGGCGAGCAACGTCCGCCAGAAAAGGCCAGTCGGCCAAGGGGGGGAACTGTTCGATAAACACCGCCAGATTAGCACCGTACTCATGCAGCACCGCCGAGCTTGGCGGATGCTGACTGCTGAACAGTGCCGCCAGTGCCGTGAAATAGTCCGCGCCCAGGAACCGCGCCACGGCCGGGTAGACTTGCCGCAAGGCCTCGATACGGCCGGCATGCACAGTGTTGCGCAGAATGTTGAAACGCTGAGCAAAACGCTGCTCTGGCAGGTTGCCCAGTTGCCAGGGGATGGTGGCCTCGGGCCTGTCCAGGGCCTGGGCAAATATGGCCTGATCCTTGGCATTCATAGCGGCAAGCCCGCCACGAGCTCTGGCATAAAAGGCACACACTGCAGCGAGCGCACACAGTCGGCCTCCGCTGCCAGTACCGACCAGGTCGGCATATTGCGATCCCACTCGACCAGCGCCGGGCACTTGCCTGAGTGGCGTACCCATTCGGCATATAGCTGCCAGGTCGCATCGGCAACTGCACTGCCGTGCTCATCCACCAGCACAGACTCACCGTCGGGCAGCTCAACCCGAGTATGCCCGGCCAGATGCACCTCACCGACTCGCTCGGGCGGCAACTGCTGCAAGTACTCCCACGGGTCGCCGTCACAGTTGTGGCTACTGATCAGCAGGTTGTTCAAATCCAGCAGCAGTCCGCAGCCACTGCGCTGACTCAGGCTGCGCAGAAACTCGACTTCGCTCATCTCGCTGTGTGCCAGGCGCAGACAAGCGGCCGGGTTTTCGATCAGCACCTCGCGCTGTAACGCGCACTGCAACTGATCGACATGCTCGACCAGGCGATCCAGGGTCGCGCGGTCATAGGCAATCGGCAGCAAATCGCCCAGATAGACGCCCGCATGACTGGACCACGCCAGGTGCTCGGACACCAACACCGGCTGATAGCGCCGGCACAGTTCGGCCAGCCGTTGCAGATGCCCGGCATCCAGCGCCTGGGTGCCGCCCAGGGACAAGCCGACCCCGTGCACGGAAAGCGGCAGATGTTCGCGCAAGGCGCCCATCTGCGCATGCAGCAAACCACCTGCGCCGAAGTAGTTTTCGGCATGGATCTCGATATAGTCCAGCCGTTGTGGATCGGCCAGCAGAGCCTCGAAATACTGCGGTTTGAACGCCACACCGGCGCCCGCTTGCAGTGGTTTGCAGTTCATCGACGTTTCCTAGCTGCGCTTGAGCGGAGTCAACGAACCCGTGCCCTTGGGCGTCACGATCGTGGTGCAGGTCCCTGTAGGCACCAGCTTCCAGGCATCACCCTGGTAGTCGATCTTGGACGTTCCTGCACAGGATGTTCCGGGACCGGCGGCACAATCGTTCTGCCCGGCCAGGGAGATGCCATAGCACTTTTCCTTGCCGGCGTTGACGGCAGTTTGCGCGGCACTGACGCTCGTGGCGCTGGCCAGCATTGCACTGGCCAGAGACAGCGCCAGGGTGGCGTTGAAGGTACGACGATCCATATTCAATTCCTCATGCAATCAAGGGTAACGCCAGGCTCACTGCAGCCTGGCAAACGCCCGCTGCACAGCCGGGCGAGCGCTGATACGCGCCACCCAGTCCTGTACTGCGGGAAAACGGGAAAGTTCGACACCGGCGTAATCCGCCACTCGCAGCCAACCAAAATGACTGATGTCGGCCAACGAATACTCGGCACCCGCCAACCAGGGTTGTTCGCTCAGACGTGTCTCGAGCACCCCGGTCAGACGCACGGCCTCGCTGCAATAGCGATCGATTGCCACGACATTGGGCTGTGCAGCCGAGCGAAGAAACCAGCCTGCCTGGCCGAACATCGGGCCAACGGCAGAGACCTGCAAAAAAAGATACTCCATAGCGCGCCAGCGGGCGAAGGCGTCCTCTGGCAAAAGCCCTGCGCTTTTCTGCGCCAGGTACAAAAGAATGGCTCCAGACTCGAACACTGAAATCGGTTGCCCGGCCGGCCCGTCAGGATCGACGATGACAGGGATGCGTCCATTCGGGTTAAGCGCCAGAAATGCCGGACGCTTTTGCTCACCGGCGGCCAGATTGAGGTTTATTACCCGGTAATCCAGGCCAAGTTCCTCCAGGGCAATTGGCACCTTTACGCCGTTCGGCGTATTGGCGGTGTACAACTCGATCATTGCCCCAACCTCTGAATCTGCTCGGCAAAAGCCTCGCTCTCCCCTGCCATGACCTGCTGACAGGCACTGTGCGGGTGTTGCCGACGCAGCCAAGCACGGGCGATCAAGTGGTCGATGGAGAGTCGCCCCCCGCCATGACTGATCAACAGCAACAAAGCCACCGCCCAGGTGCCGTGGGTGGCCCAGGCATCGGGATAAACCAGAGTCTGAATCACCAGGGTCATACCCAGCAGACCTAGCGCCGCCAGGCGGGTGGCCAGGCCCAGAAGAAGCAGCAATGGCAACAGATGCTCGACACCCACCGCCAACCAGGCCGCAGTAATGGGCGCCAACAGTGGCAGGCGATATTCCTCCTGAAACAGGTACAGCGCGTTATCACTCAGTTGCCAACCGTCGACCTTGGTACGGCCGGACTGCCAGAACACCGCACCGGGAAACAGGCGCGCCAGCAACACGGGCGTCATGGCGAGCAAGCCAGGCAGGCGGGATAGAAGTGGACGAGCGATCATGATGGGGTCCTCGGACAAGTGAACCTGCCTGGCGCCGGATCGCGCCAGGCAAGCCAGGCGTTACAGGGTGTTGGCGGCCTTGTCCTTGATCAGCGGCCAGTTGGCTTCAGCCTTCTGAATATTGCCCGCCACGTCCTGCGACCACTTCTGGAACACATCGGCGTTGACGTTCAGATACAGCTTGCCGTCGACCACTTTGAACTGGGTCGGATCCACGTCGAGCTTCTTGCCCAGCGCCGCGCCCATGGCGCAATAACCGCCGTACTGTGGGGCGTACTGGCTCGGATTGGCCTGGAATGTCTTCATGTTTTCTGCGGACGCGAAGTAGTAGGTGGCGCCTTCATGCTGAGCGGCGAAGCGCTTGTCACCCGCGACCGGCATGCCCTTGGTGAAGTAGGCCACGCTGTCGTAGCCCTTGAGGATCACTGCCTGAGCATCGACGTTGATAGTTGCGGTAGAGGTCTCGTCGTAGGCAAAGCTGCTGGTGACGGTCAGCAAAGCACCGGCTCCCAGGGTCAGTGCAGCAGCGAGAGAGCTGGCGAGAACGGATTTTTTCAGGCTCATGGTGCGTTTCCTTTAGAGTCGAATAAGTGGTTGAGGCAACGTCGGGTGGCTGCTGCCGTCGACGTGGAATCACTCTAAGGAAACAAGATTCAGACAAGAACAGACGCTTTTTACAAGGAACAATTGCAAATAATGGAATTAATCGACCACACTTGCTGACCTTCAAGGAGCCGCCCATGGACAGATTCCAGGAAATGCAGGTGTTTCTCGCCGTCGCCGAGGAACAAAGTTTCGCTGCGGCGGCGCGCCGCCTGAACATGTCACCACCCAGCGTAACCCGCGCCGTGGCAGCCTTGGAGGAGCGCATCGGCACCCTGCTGCTGGCCCGCACCACGCGCAGCGTGCATATCACCGAAGCCGGTCAGCGCTATGTGGAAGATTGCCGGCGCATCCTCGCCGAGCTGGAGGAAGCCGAAGAGTCCGCCGCCGGCAGCCATGCCATGCCACGCGGGCAACTCACCCTTACCGCGCCGGTGCTGTTTGGCGAGCTCTATGTCACCCCGGTGATGGTCGATTACCTGAACGAATATCCGGCGGTGAACATCAAGGCATTGCTGGTAGACCGGGTGGTCAGCATGGTCGACGATGGTATCGACGTGGCCATCCGCATCGGCAATCTGCCCGACAGCGGCCTGCACACGATCAAGGTCGGCGAAATACGCCGGGTAATCTGTGCCTCTCCCGCCTACCTCGCCGAGCACGGCCGACCGCAACATCCCAAGCAGTTGCACACACAACGTACTGTCATTTCGGCCTCCAGCAGCTTGCTAAGCGAGTGGCATTTTGTCTGCCCCGATGGCCCGCTGACGGTGCGCCCCGAATCCCGCCTGGTCGTTACCGCCAATCAGGCGGCCATCAATGCGGCCTGCCTGGGCTGGGGGTTGACCCGCGTACTGTCCTATCAAGTAGCCGGCAAAGTCGCCAACAGTGAGTTGGAGATCGTCTTGGAGGACTACGAACAGCCTCCTTTGCCCATTCATGTGGTCTATCAGGGCGGGCGCAAAATCAGCGCCAAGGTGCGTAGCTTTGTCGACTTTTGTGCCCAGCGCCTGAGTCAGGATGTTGCGCTGAACCCCGCGAGCAGGGGCTGACATGGACCGGCACCATGAGATGAGTGTGTTTCTGGCGGTGGCCAGCGAGCTTAGCCTGGCAGCCGCGGCGCGCCGCCTGAATATCTCCGCCCCCACCGTGACCCGAGCCCTGGCCTCGCTGGAAAGCCGCCTGGGAGTTACCTTACTGCAACGTAGTACCCGCGGTGTCATCCTCAGCGAGGCCGGCGAGCGCTTCGCCGGTGATTGCCAGCGCATACTCGGCGAAGTCAGTGACGCCGAGGCATCTGCCAGCGGCCTGCATGCCGAACCACGCGGTCACCTCAACCTGGCCTCACCGCTGCTTTTCGGCCAACAGTTGCTGATCCCAATTGTGTTGGACTACTTGCACGACTACCCCGAGGTGCAGGTCTTTGCCCACTATATGGATCGCTTCCCCAACCTGCACGAAGAGGGGGTGGACGTGGCCATGCTGGCGGGCGAGCTGGCGGACTCCTCGCTGTTCGCCCTCAGGGTCGGCACTATCCGTCGAATTGTCTGCGCCAGCCCGGGCTATCTGGCCGCACAGGGCACGCCGCAACACCCCGAGGAGCTACGCAGCCATCAGGTAGTGCATTCCAGTGCCGATGCCCGCCTGCCCGAGTGGCGCTTCCGTGAGGTCGACACCACCCTCAGTGTTGCCCTGCGCCCACGCCTGAGTTGCGCTACCAATCAGGCCGCCATCAGCGCCGCCTGTTTGCACGCCGGGCTGACCCGCTGCATGAGTTATCAGGTACACGAGCAGATCACCCAGGGCCGCCTGGTGCGTGTGCTGCAAGAGTTCGAGCCAGCGGCCGTGCCGGTGCATCTGGTCTACCGCGAAGGTCGCAAGGCTGCAGCCAGGGTGCGGAGCTTTGTCGACTTTGCCAGTCAGCGCCTGCGGCAGCACCCTGCGATGCTCTAGCAGCCATTCCGCAGGAAACGCACACCTATCTATTTCTATTAGTGAAATAAAGGATTGCCATTTATGGTGATTCTGCCGGCTCACGTTTAGGTGGAATATGCATTCCATCAGCGCGGCCCACTTAGGTAATCGCCTCTGCCCGCTGCACGTGTCACTCAACCAAACGCGGAGCACACCATGTCGCAAAATACCATCAAACTCTACCGTCATCCGCTGTCGGGCCACGCCCACCGCGTCGAGCTGCTGCTCTCGCTGCTCAACCTGCCCACCGAGCTGGTCTTCGTCGACCTGGCCAAGGGCGCGCACAAGCAGCCGGAGTTCCTCGCCCTCAACCCCTTCGGCCAGGTGCCGGTAATTGACGATAACGGCACCGTGCTCAGCGACTCCAACGCCATTCTGGTCTACCTGGCGCAGAAATACGGTAACGGCCGCTGGCTGCCGAGCGAGCCACTGGCCGCCGCCAAGGTGCAGCGCTGGCTGTCAGTGGCTGCTGGGCAGATCGCCTCGGGCCCCGCCACCGCTCGCCTGATCACCGTATTTGGCGCACCGTACAACGCCGAGGAAACCATTGCCCGATCCCACGGCCTGCTCAAGGTCATGGATCAGGAACTGAGTGCCAGCCCATTCCTTGCCGGCGCCCAGGCGACTCTGGCCGACGTGGCCGGCTATACCTATATCGCTCATGCCCCGGAAGGCAACGTATCGCTGGCCGACTACCCGCATGTTCGTGCCTGGCTGGCGCGCATCGAAGCCCTGCCCGGTTTCGTACCGATGCAGCGCACGGCTGCCGGCCTGCAGAGCGCTTGATCGAACCAGCAGTGGCAGGCACTTCGCCTGCCACTGAGCCTTGTCCTATTGCGGAGCCGCCGCCATGCATCTGCCACCTGAACCATCTGCTTCCCCCTGGCATGCCGGTGAGCGGCAGTTGCAGGAACGTGTCGGGGTCGCCGAGCGCATGGAGGTATTCGGCCGCAAGGTGATCCGCGATTACATGCCAGATCAGCACCGCAACTTTTATCGACAGTTGCCCTTCGTCCTGCTCGGCACAGTCGATGCCGCAGGCCGCCCCTGGGCCAGTATTCTTGAAGGCGCCCCCGGCTTTGCCCAGGCGCCGGATCCACACCTGCTGCAATTGAGCGCCCAGCCGCACCCCGACGACCCTGCAGCCGCTGCCCTGTACCCAGGTGCCGCACTCGGCCTGCTCGGTATAGAGCTGCACACGCGGCGACGCAACCGCCTTAACGGCCAGATCGAACGTAACGACAGCAATGGCCTGGCGGTTCGTGTCGAACATGCCTTCGGCAACTGCCCGCAATACATCCAACTGCGCCAGCTGCATCTTCAACCCCAGGCACCGGCCGCTGCCAGCGCCCCGGCCGAACGGCGCAATGAGCTGGATGACGCCGCCCGCGCCATGATCGGCCAGGCCGATACCTTCTTCGTCGCCAGCTATGTCGAGCACGCCGACGGCAGCCGCTCGGTGGATGTGTCCCATCGCGGCGGGCAGAGCGGTTTCGTGCGCGTGGAAGGCAATCGCCTGACCATTCCCGACTTCGCTGGCAACCTGCACTTCAATACCCTCGGCAATCTGCTGCTCAACCCGCGCGCCGGCCTGCTGTTCATCGACTTCGCCAGCGGCGAACTGCTGCAACTCAGCGGGCGCACCGAGCTGATCCTCGAAGGCCCGCAGATCGCCGCCTTCCAGGGCGCGGAGCGGCTCTGGCAACTGGATGTCGAGCAATTGGTACGGCGCCCCGCTGCACTCAGGCTGCGCTGGCAATTCGAGGGCTACTCGCCGAACAGCCTGATGACCGGCAGCTGGAGCGAGGCAGAGGCGCGCCTGGCAGCCGAGGCTTTGCGCGAGCAATGGCGCACGTTGCGCGTGGCACGCATCGTCGAGGAAAGCGCCAACATTCGCTCCTTCTACCTGGAGCCAGATGATGGCGCCGGGCTGCCAGTGTTTCAGGCTGGCCAGCATCTGCCGCTGCGCCTGCGCCTTCCCGGCCAGGCGCAGCCGCTGATCCGCACCTACAGCTTGAGCAGCGCACCGTCCGACAACTTTCTGCGCATCAGCGTCAAGCGCGAGGGCCTGGCCTCGACCTACCTGCACGAACAGATCGGCGTCGGCAGCCTGCTCGAATGCCGGGCGCCGCAGGGCCGCTTCAGCCTGGACGCCGAACAGCGCCGGCCACTGGTACTGCTGGCCGCCGGGGTGGGCGTCACGCCCCTGCTGGCGATGCTGCGCGAGGTGATCTACCAGAACCTGCGCCTGCGTCGCTCGCGACGTGTGTGGTTCGTACAGAGCGCCCGGCACCTGGCTGACCTGGCTTTCCGCAACGAACTCTACGAGCTGTTGCAACGGGGCGGCGAGGCCATACAGGCGCTGCGCCTGCTCAGCCAGCCTGAACTGGACGCCCTCGAAGGTGAGGATTTCGAACTCAGCGGACGTATCGATATCGACCTGCTCAAGCAGCTGCTGCCTTTCGATGACTTCGATTTCTACCTGTGCGGGCCAAGTAGTTTTACCCAGGATCTCTACGACGCTCTGCGCGCGCTGAATATCGGCGATGAACGCATTCACGCAGAAACCTTCGGTCCTTCAAGCCTGAAGCGCCGCAACGATCAACGTCTGCCCGTGCCAGAACAACCGGCCGCGGCTACCGGCCCGGTACCAGTGCTATTTCAGCAATCGGCCAAGGAAGCCCGCTGGACGCCCGGTAGCGGCAGCCTGCTGGAGCTGGCCGAGAGTCGCGGTCTGAACCCCGAATTCAGTTGCCGCGGCGGTTCCTGCGGCACCTGTCGCACGCGCCTGCTCGGTGGCCAGGTGCACTACCCCATGCCACCCGCCGAAGCGCCCGCCGCCGGCGAGGTGTTGATCTGCTGTGCCATACCGGCCGGCGATACACCGCTGCTACTCGACCTCTAACCTCAACCCCATAAGGACCCTGCCATGAGCCATTCCGAGCAACGCCCACCCCTGCCGCCCTTTACCCAGGCCAGCGCCATGCAGAAAGTGCGCATGGCCGAAGATGGCTGGAACAGCCGCGACCCCGAGCGTGTGGCCCTGGCCTATACAGTCGACAGCCGCTGGCGCAATCGCAACGAATTCCCCGTGGGCCGCGAACAAATCCGCGCCTTTCTCGCTGGCAAATGGCAGCGAGAGCAGGAATACCGCCTGATCAAGGAGCTCTGGGCGTTCACCGACAACCGCATCGCCGTGCGCTTCGCCTACGAGTGGCACGACGCCAACGGCCAGTGGTTCCGCTCCTACGGCAACGAAAACTGGGAATTCGACGAGCATGGGCTGATGCGTGAACGCCACGCCAGCATCAACGACCTGGCGATCCGTGAGCAGGATCGTCTGTTCCACTGGCCTCAGGGCAGCCGCCCGGAAGGTTATCCGAGCCTCAGTGAACTCGGCCTGTAACCACCCTCACCACTATCTTGAAGGTCTGTCCCCTGCTACTTTTGGCCTTGCGGCGTCCTAGTGGCGCCGTTCTTTTTGTTAACAGGTTTTCCAACGGACAGCAGACGCACTAGCCTCGTCCTCCCCCCAAAGAGCAACAGAAATGCACTACTGGCAACTGGATGTATTCGCCGAGCAGCCACTGAGCGGCAACGGCCTGGCGGTCTTCCCCGACGCCCGTGGCCTGACTCCGGCTACGATGCAGGCGCTGACCCGCGAGCTGCGCCAGTTCGAGTCGATCTTCCTGTGCCCTGGCGAACAACCTAATCAGTTCAGCGCCCGGGTCTTCACCGTCGAAGAGGAACTGCCGTTCGCCGGTCACCCAGTACTGGGCGCCGCCGCCTTGCTGCACCACCTGTACGCTGGTGAGCAGGCGGCCGACTGGCAACTACAGTTACCCGAGAAAACCCTGAGCATCGCCACCCGCCATAGTGGCCAAGGCTTCTATGCACAGATGAACCAGAGCCGGGCCAGCTTCGGCGCCGTGCTCTCCGAACAGCAGGCCGAGTGGTTCGCCGCTTGCTTCGCTAGCAGCCTGGATCGCCGCTACCCGGCACAGGTCGTCAGCACCGGCCTACCCTATCTGCTGCTACCGGTCACTGCTGCCGGACTGGCCAATGCCAAGCAGCAGCAAGCCCTAGACGCCGCCCTCGACGAACTGGGCGCGGCCTTCGTCTTCCTTATGGATGTCGATGCTGCTGAAGGCCGCACCTGGGACCCGCTGGGCGTTATTGAAGACATCGCCACCGGCAGTGCCGCCGGTCCGGTAGCGGCCTGGCGACTGGCCCAGGGCCTGCAGCGTGCCGGGCAGAATTTCCAGCTGTATCAGGGCCGCTTCGTCGGCCGTCCCAGCCGCCTTGATGTACAGGTGCAAAACAACGGCCAGGTGCTAGTCGGTGGCCACGTGCAGCTGGTGGCCCGTGCCGAACTGCTGCTGACGCCGGCAAGCATGGCCTAGACGCGTCAGGCCTGCTGCCGCTTTGCGACGAGAGCGCAAATGTAATTGGCGAAGCCGGGATCCTCATCGCGCAGCAACTCCGGCAGGCGCGCATGGAGATCCTCGCGGCAACTCCACTCGCGCAGGTGGTCCTCCCAGGAGTGCAAGCGCCGCCGCTTCTTTGCATCCATCTTGTCTTCGTAGACCAAGAGATAGGCCCGTTCGAACAGCGAGATCAGCATGTCGAAGATTACCCACATGCGTTCGCGCTACTCATCACTGAGATCCGGCGTAGCAGCATGGCTGCGCAGGCGCAGGTCGGGATTGGTCAGCACCACTTCGAGAAAGTCGATGTAGGCATCGGAAATCTGCTGCCAGATAGCCTCATCCTCGTTCGCGCGCGCCTTGCGCTGTTCGAGGAGGAATACCCCGAGTGCGAAATGCAGGGCAACCACGATGATGATATCGGACAGCAGCTCCCAGGTTTGCAGCGTCAGAAGGGTTCCCGTGCAGGACAAATCGACAAGGCGACTATTACACCCTGTTCATCCCTGCTCCGCCCAGCGTTCCTTGATCGTCAGTATTTCCGGCATGCAACCGAGAAACAGCTCAACCAGTTGCGGGTCAAAGTGCTTGCCACTCTCGCGCCTTAGCAGTTCCAAGGCCTCTTCTACCGACCAGGCCGCCTTGTACGGGCGCACGCTGGTTAACGCGTCGAATACGTCGGCAATCGCGACGATACGTCCGGTGAGCGGAATATCCTCACCCTTGAGTCCGTTGGGGTAGCCAGTGCCATCCCATTTTTCATGGTGCGTCAGGGCAATGCTGCGGGCCATCTGTAACAGGCCGGACGGGTGCTCGCCGATGATGTCGGCGCCAATCTGCGCGTGACTGCGCATCACTTGCCACTCGGCATCGTCGAGCTTGCCATTCTTTTGCAGGATGGCATCGGGTATGCCGATCTTGCCCACATCGTGCATGGGCGCTGCGTTGAGCAAATCGTCGGCTGCCTGTTCGCTGAAGCCGGCCGCCAGGGCCAGCACCCGCGAGTAGTGACTCATGCGGATTACGTGCAGGCCGGTCTCGTTGTCCTTGTATTCGGCGGCCAGACCCAGGCGCTGGACGATCTGCAGACGGGTCGCCTTGAGTTCGTCGACGCGCACCAGCGACAGGTGGGTACGTACCCGCGCACGCACGATGGGCGGGCTGATTGGCTTGGTGATGTAGTCCACCGCACCCACCTCGAAGCCGCGCGCCTCGTCGTCGACATCGGCCAGGGCGGTAACGAAGATTACCGGAATGGCTGCCGTCGCCTCACTCTGCTTGAGCCGGCTGCAGACCTCGTAGCCGGTCATGCCGGGCATCATTACATCGAGCAGAATAAGATCCGGACATTCACGCGCGGCCAACTCCAGAGCTTTGTCGCCATCCTTGGCAAAGAACAGGCGGTAATCATCCTGCAGGACCTGCCGCAATACCTGCAGATTGGTCGGCTCATCGTCGACCAACAGCAGTTTGGGGCGGGTATCAGCGGCTTGGTTCATGGCGTTGTATCTCCGAGCTGCTGTTCGAGCCAGCCGAGCAACTCGGCGAGCAGGGCCGCGGCACGCTCAAAATCGAAATTGTTTATCGCCGCATCGAGAGCCCGTGAACGCTCTGCTGGCAGTGCAGCAAGCAACTGCTGCAGGGCCTGTTCGGCCAGTTCGCCGTGCTGCAGAGCGGCCAGCGACTGCTCTATCAGTGGACGGACGTGTAACAGTTCTACTGCGCCCACCTTGGGCTTGTCCAGCGCGACTCCGGACAGTTCCGGCAGCTCGGCAGGCAAGCTGGCCAGGGCTTGCTCCAGCGCGGCCAGTAGCTCGTCTGTGGAGGCTGGCACAGCCCCCTTGAGTGCATGCTCCAGTTGCCCGGCCAGACGACTCAACGGCAACAGTGCCAGATTGGCCGCTGCACCGCGGACACGATGAGTCAGCTCGGTGGCAGCGGTCTGCTGGCCAAGCTGAAGCAATGCCCTGATCCGTGTGGCTGCGCCTGAGTGTTCCTCAAGGAAACGGTGGATCGCCGTCAGCAGGGCCGTGTCGCTGCCCCAGAGTTGCGCACCGCGCACCCAGTCGACGGCTGTTTCCGGCATATCACCCTGAGAGGTCAGCGCCGGAACCGGGCCTTGCCCTGCCAGACCAAGCACGGCGGCGATCTCGGCCAGTAGCTTATCCATTTCCAGCGGTTTGGAAGCAAAACCGTCCATGCCGGCCTCGCGCGCGGCGCGGCGGTCTTGCTCCAGCACACTAGCGGTCAGAGCAATGATCGGCGTCGGCTCCAGGCCGTTGACCTGCTCATAGCGGCGAATCCGCCGTGTGGCTTGCAGACCATCCACGCGCGGCATCTGCACATCCATCAGCAACAGGTCGAAGCGGCCGGCAAAGAATGCGGCCAACGCCTCTTCACCGTCATAGGCAGTCACTACCTGATGCCCCAGACGACCGAGTACCAAGCTCAGCAACTCGATGTTCTGCGGTACATCGTCAGCGGCCAGAATACGTAGTGGCGGCAACTCGACGGCGTGCGACGTCGGCTCGGTTGAGGTAGCGATGCCTTTAGGCAAAGGCAGCCAGACATGGAAGGTACTGCCCTCGCCGGGCTGACTTTCGACCTCGATGCGTCCGCCCATCAACTCGCTCAGCTGACGGGCAATGGTGGTGCCCAGGCCGGTACCGCCAAAGCGCCGACTCATCGTCGCATCGGCTTGAGCAAAGGGTTCGAAGATGCGTTGCAGGCGATCAGCCGCAATACCGATACCGCTGTCGCGCACGGCAAAATGCACGGCATTGCCCTCCCCGGCACGCAGCTCCAGGCGCACCCCGCCACGCTCGGTGAATTTCACGGCGTTGCCCACCAGATTGGTCAGCACCTGCTGGATGCGCAGCGGATCACCCTTGAAGTGCTCGCCCAGCGCGGCCGGGTAATCCAGTTCCAGGGTCAAGCCTTTGGCCTCGGCACTCAAACGCAAGGAGTCGCAGATCTGTTGACACAGCTCGCGCAGAGAGAAGTCCACACATTCCACTTCTACCGCACCGCGCTCCAGTTTGGCGGTATCGAGGATGTCGTTGAGCAACCCCAACAGCGAGCGCGCGGCCTGGCGCACGGTGCCCAGGTGACGACGCTGCAGGCTGTCCAGCGAGCCACCGAGCAACAGTTCGCTGAAGCCGATGATGGCATTCATCGGCGTGCGAATTTCATGGCTCATGTTGGCCAGGAAGGTGGTCTTGGCCGCAGCTGCCTGCTCGGCCACTTCCTTGGCCTGGCGCAGCGCTTCTTCCATCTCGCGCCGCTGGCTGAGATCAGTGGCGAACTTGATGACCTTGAACGGCTTGCCTTCGGCGTCGAAGATCGGGTTGTAGGAGGCCTGAATCCATACCTCACGTCCGTCTTTGCCTAAACGAAGATACTCGCCAGCCTCCAGCTCGCCCCGTCCCAGACTCTCCCAGAATTCCGCGTAATCGGCGCTTTCGACATAGCCCTGCTCGCAGAACAGACGGTGGTGCTGACCCCGAATTTCCTCCAGTTGATAGCCCATCAGATCGAGAAAGTTTGAGTTGGCGTCGAGGATATTGCCCTGCAGATCGAACTCGACGACTAGCAACGCGCGACGAATAGCGGTCACTGTGCTTTCGAACTCGGCGTTGCGCAGCTTGCTCTCGGTAACGTCGAGCAATACACCGTCGATCCACTTCGCCTGGCCGAGCTCATCGCGCACCGCGCTGCCACTTTCCCAGATCCAGTGCTCGACGCCCTGGCGGTCATACAAGCGATATTCGACGGTGTAGTTGCCCTCCTGGGCAATTCCATCGAACACTTCCGCGGCGACCCGCTGGACATCGTCTGGATGGAACAAGTCGTTGATCGACTTGCGCCGCAGCATGAACTCATCTGCCGGCCAGCCGGTCAGCTTCTCCACTGCGTCGCTGATGAACAACATGCTCCAGGCATCATCCAGCAGGCAGCGGAATGACACCCCGGGGATGTTGCCGATCAACGAGCGATACTGCTGTTCGCTCTCACGCAGGGCCTGCTCCATCGCCTTGCGTTCGCTGATATCACTGACAAAACCAACATACAGCGACTGCCCGGCAATATTGGCTTTACCAATAGCCAGGCGGATGGGCATGAGGCTGCCATCCTTGCGCTGTGCATCTACCTCGCGGCCAACACCGATGATGCGCGCCTCGCCCGTGCGCTGGTAATTGGCCAGATAGCCATCATGCTGCGAACGATAAGGCTCGGGCATCAGCATGCGGATGTTCTGCCCCAGCAGCTCATTACTCGACCAGCCAAACAACTGCTCGACAGACTGATTGATAGCCAGAATCTGCCCGCGCTCATCGATGGTGATGATGCCGTCCACCGCCGTATTGAGGATCGCCCGCAAACGTGACTCGCTGCCCTGCATCTGCCGGTAAAGCTGGCGATAGCGCAGAAAGGCGTTGGCAGCGGCGACGAAGATGGTCAGCGACACCGTCATCAAAGCCACGGCCAGGGCAATGTAGATGCTGTTTGTGTTGTTCTGCTGGGCAAGCGGCTCGGCACTACCGATAAAACGTGCTGCGGCCATGCCGGTGTAGTGCATGCCGGCAATGGCCAGGCCCATGACCACCCCGCTGGCGAGAATCGCCTTGCCTCCGGTAATGCGCCCACGTAAACCGAAACGCACCCACAGCGCCAGAACTGCCAACACCACCGCAACCAGAATTGACAGTGCAAACCAGTACGGGTCATAGCGCAGTAAAGGCGCCATCTGCATGGCTGCCATGCCGCTGTAGTGCATGGCGCCAATGCCCGCGCCCACCAGCACACCACTGGTGATCAGCTGCATACGGCTAATGCTGCGGCGCGCCAGAAGCTGCAGGGCAATCCATGAAGCAAACAGGCTTGGCAGCACGGAAAGCAATGTCAGACCAGGCGCGTAATCCACCCGCGCGCACAACTGGAAAGCCAGCATGCCGATGAAGTGCATCGACCAGACTCCGCCCCCCAGGGCCAGCGAGCCGGTGATCAGCGCCACCTGGCGATACAGCGGGTTATCACTCAGGCGAGCCATGCCCGCCACTTGCAGCGCCATGCCTGAGGCGAAAATCGCGATCAGCAACGACAGCGCAACTAACCAGGCGTTGTAACTGCCATAGAGAAACAGGTTGGGATCGCTGGCATCAATAAACAGGCTGGTCAGATAGGACATACGAACTCTGGCTGGCGGCCTTGGAACAAGGGTAAATGCTGAGGTAGTCGAGCGATTGGCGTAGGCTCGCGAAGGCTATTAAATAGCCATCACCTAACGAGCTCCAGCACTATCTACAGCTTGGCGTATCCATAGGTCGGCGTAGCACAGTTTTCCTTGAACCATGAAAAAACCCGCCGCAGCGGGTTTCTTCAATAGCACTGATGATCAGGCAGAGAGCTCGACCAGCAGCTTGTTGAGGCGCTGCACATAGGCAGCCGGGTCTTTCAGGCTGTCGCCAGCGGCCAGGGCGGCCTGATCGAAGAGGATGTGCGAGAGGTCGGCGAAACGCTCTTCGTCCGGCTCGGCGTCCAGTTTTTCGATCAGCGGGTGCGCAGGGTTGATCTCGAAGATCGGCTTAGACTCCGGCACTTTCTGCCCGCTGGCTTCGAGGATCTGGCGCATCTGCAGACCCAGATCCTGTTCGCCGATGGCGAGGATTGCCGGCGAGTCGGTCAGGCGGTGCGACACGCGTACCTGCGCCACCTGCTCACCCAGAGCGCCTTTCAGACGCTCGACCAGGCCTTCCTTGGTCTTGGCGATTTCTTCCTGGGCCTTCTTGTCCTCTTCCGAGTCCAGCTTGCCGAGGTCGAGATCACCGCGCGCCACGTCGACGAAGCTCTTGCCGTCGAATTCGCTGAGGTAGCTCATCAGCCACTCGTCGATGCGGTCGGTGAGCAGCAGCACTTCGATGCCTTTCTTGCGGAACACTTCCAGGTGCGGGCTGTTCTTCACTTGCGCGTAGGTTTCGCCGGTGAGGAAGTAGATCTTGTCCTGACCGTCCTTGGCGCGAGCCAGGTAATCCGCCAGCGCGACGGATTGTTCGCCGTCATCGCCCGCGGTGGAGGCGAAACGCAACAGGCTGGCGATCTTCTCCTTGTTGGCGAAGTCTTCCGCCGGACCTTCCTTGAGCACCTGACCGAAGGCTTTCCAGAAGGTTTTGTACTGCTCGGGCTCGTTCTTCGCCAGCTTCTCCAGCATGTCCAGCACACGCTTGGTCAGCGCCGACTTCATCGACTCGATGATCGGGTCTTTCTGCAGGATTTCGCGGGAGATGTTCAGCGACAGGTCGTTGGAGTCGACCACGCCCTTGATGAAGCGCAGGTACAGCGGCAGGAACTCGTCGGCCTGGTCCATGATGAACACGCGCTGCACATACAGCTTGAGACCCTTGGGCGCTTCGCGCTGGTACAGGTCGAACGGCGCGCGGCCCGGCAGGTACAACAGCGAGGTGTATTCCAGCTTGCCTTCGACCTTGTTGTGGCTCCAGGCCAGCGGGTTCTCATAGTCGTGGGCGACGTGCTTGTAGAACTCCTGGTATTCCTCGTCCTTGACCTCGGTGCGGGCACGGGTCCACAGCGCACTGGCACGGTTGACGGTTTCCCACTCGGGCTCGGCCGGCTTGTCGGCCTCCTCGCCGTGATGCTCTTTCGGCAACTCGATCGGCAAGGCGATATGGTCGGAGTATTTCTTGACGATGTTGCGCAGACGCCAGCCATCGGCGAACTCTTCTTCGCCAGCCTTCAGGTGCAGAACGATACGGGTACCGCGCTCAGCCTTCTCGACGGTGGCAACTTCGAAGTCACCCTCACCTTTCGACGACCAGTGCACGCCCTCGCCAGCGCTCAGACCGGCACGGCGGCTGAACACATCCACTTTGTCGGCGACGATAAAGGCGCTGTAGAAGCCCACGCCGAACTGACCGATCAGGTGCGAGTCCTTCTTCTGGTCACCGGTGAGGTTTTTCATGAAGTCGGCGGTGCCGGACTTGGCGATGGTGCCGAGGTGAGTAATGGCTTCCTCACGGCTTAGACCGATGCCGTTGTCTTCGAGGGTGACGGTCTTGGCGTCCTTGTCGAAGCTCAGGCGGATCTTCAGCTCGGCACCGCCCTCAAGCAGTTCGGGCTTGGCCAGGGCCTCGAAACGCAGTTTGTCGACCGCGTCAGACGCGTTGGAAATCAGCTCGCGAAGGAAGATTTCCTTGTTCGAATACAACGAATGGATCATGAGGTGAAGCAGTTGCTTCACCTCTGTCTGGAAGCCCAGGGTTTCTTTTTGAGTTTCCACACTCATGGTCGTCTAACTCCACATGCAGGACAGGCCGCAAATGCGGCGGATGTCATGCAGATGGGGACTTCAGAATGAATTTCAAGGGCTTGCCGTGCAGGCAGATCAAGGTTCGAGCAGCTCGACACGACTGATTTCATCCGGATGCAGGGTGAAAACGGCTTGCCCTGAGCCACCATGCTGCTGACTCAGGCGAATGCGTCCATCCTGCTCCAGACCGACAAAACGCCCCTCGGCCGAGCCACCACTGAGCTTGACCACACGCATGTTGAGGTTCTGGTACTGCTGCGGACTACTCAGCAGGCGCAACAGCGAGAAGCGCTGGCGACGGTCCAAGGCCGGCCGCACCGGCTCGGCAACCGGCGCGCTTTCAGCCACAACTGGCTTGGCTACCGCCACACTGGGCGAGGTCAGCGCTGGATAGTGGTCACCCTTGACCTGCCAACCACGGCTGTCTTTTTCCAGCACCAGCTCAAGGCGCTGCTCCTGGCCATTGACCTTTGCCACCACCGTCAGCGGTACATTGCTGGCCGGAAAACTCACGACCGGCAGCGCCTGCAGTTGGACAAGGCGGCTGCTGAAGCGCCGCTGCAGATAATCCTCGACCACATGCGCAAGGGTTTCCTGAGAGTCGAATGCGGTATCCAACTTTCCGTCGCGATAACGCAGACGATTGGCAAACAAGTCCAGACGACCACTCAAGGTGGTGCTGTACTGCGGCGGTAACACCAGGTGGAAATCGCCACTCAGTTTGTTCGGCGGCAGTGTCTGCAGATCCAGGTGCAGGGTATAGCCCTTGCTCAGGCGACGTGCTTCGGGCAGATCCTGTTCGGGCAGCAACCAGCTGACTTCGACCTCGGGCAGGTCACCCTGGTCTTCCGGCAGAACATCCAGCCGGATGGGCGCTTCTACAGCGTGCGGCAGACGGATTTTTACTTCGCGGCTTGCAAAGAAATCCTCGCCCTCGCGCAAGCTGAGCACCCCATCGATAAGCTCGGCGTATTGCGGTGCGAACGGCTGACCGTTCAATTCACCATGCAACTGAATATTCAGCTCCGCTGGAGCCTGCTCGGCGGGTTTCAGCCAGTCCAGGCTGAGTATCGCCTGCAGGCGCTCGGCATCCTTGTTGGCCAGCAGCACCAGCCCCACCACCAGCGGAATAAACCCCAGAGCAAGCAGCCCCATGGCACTGCGCGCCTTGCGCCAATGGCGCAATACATAGACCAGGGTGATAGGTGGCAGCAAGCTGCCCCAGCCCCACAGCAGACTAGTGGCGAAAGCCCGCATGATCAGCCAGACCAAACCGCTCAACATAAGCAGCAAGCCGCCAAGGATCAGCAACGCATCCATCCAGGAATCCTTATTTTTCTTGTTCGCCGCTACTGCGCACGCAGGTCAGGACTCATCGACCTTGAAGTGTGCGCGAGCAGTAGCAATAGGTTCGGTTTGATTGGTCTGCCAGGCCGTGATGGCAACGTTGGCGACCCTGCGCCCCTGCCGCCAGACCTGGCACTGCACGAAGGTGTCACGATAATGACCAGCGCGCAGGTAATCTATCGAGAAGTCGATGATTTTCGGCAAATGTGGGATACCCATGAACATCAGCAGATGGAGCATGGCCGCATGCTCCATGAAACCGGCAATCACCCCACCATGCAGGGCCGGCAGAATCGGGTTGCCGATATTGTCCTTGCTCGCCGGTAAGCGAAACACCACATCATCCCCCAGGCGCAGGCACTCGATGCCGATCAGCTTGGCATAGGGAATCAGGCTGATCAGGCTGTCGTAATCATTCTGCGCGTGAGCCTGGCGTACCAGGGTATTGAGATTCAACGCGGCCATCAGGCACCTCCCTTGAGCACGTTATCGCCTTGCGCCGCCTTGCCCATACGCATAAAAGCCCCCACCACGTGGGCGATCGGCTCGTCAGGGTTGTCCTGATAGGCATAACCGCGGGTGAAGATGACGTTCTCGGTGACCCGATAGCACTCGGCAAAACCGTAGACATCCTTGTGCGGCTCGGCCGGGCGCATGTAGTCGATACGCAGGTCGAGGGTCGGACAGATTTCGAACTCAGGCAGCACGCAGACCGTTGAAATTCCGCAGGTGGTATCCATCAGTGTGGTGATGGCACCGCCGTGAATCACTCCAGTCTCCGGATTACCGATAATTTGCGTGCTGTAAGGCAGGCGCAAGGTCAGGCCAGCCGGCTCGGCCCCATGCACGGCAATGCCCAGTACCTGACAGTGGCGCAAGGCCGACAAAAAGCGCTCGGCGCGCTCTAGAACAAGGTTATCGCTCATGACTACTTTCCCAGGCGATGTCGCAAAAGGGGCGCATCATACCCGCTCGCCGATACGGGTACACAGCCACGCCACCCAGATGAAACACCCGCTTGACCATATTCAGCGGAACTTTGGCCGGTCCGCCGCCTCAAACCCCCAGTCACGAGGATAGTCCTCATCAGGAAAGCCACAGAAGGAGTGCTGCCCATGTCCAAGCCCTTTACCTATGCCCTGCTACTCGCCGCCATGCTCGGCCTGGCAGCGTGCGAAAAAGAACCGGAAGACAAAGTGCAGTCTGCCAAGGAGTCTGCCTCCGAAGCCATGGAATCACTGGGCGATGCTGTCAAAGACACCGGTGATGCCATTGAGCAGAAGGCCGATCAAGTAATGGGAACCGAGCCCACCACTGGCGAAAAAGTCCAGGATGCGGCTGACGATGCCGCCGACGCCATTCAGGATGCCGGTGACGAAGCCAAGGACGCCATCGACGGCCAATAACCCACCCCCAGAAAAAAGCCCGCTCACGCGGGCTTTTTTGTTTCAGCCTAGTGCCGGACTAAGCATCAGCAGCAGACTGCACAACAGCCCCACAACCCAGACCACGCTGCGCTGCCAGTGCAAATCCGCCCAATACAGCAACAGATAGAGCACCCGGGCGAGCACAAACGTCACGGCCAGGATATTCACCAGCTGACCATGGGTCCGGGTGACATGCGCCATCAGCACGCCGACGGCAAACAGCGGAAACGCCTCGAAACTGTTCTGATGCGCCGCCAGCGCCCGCGCGCCAAAACCCGTCAAGCGCGCCTGCTGCGCGCGCGGGTGACGGTTGTCGTAGCCGCCATCTGCATTCATGGCTTTGGCTACAGGAATCTTCGACAGAAAAATCAGCACAGCGCTGATCAATACGCACCAGAAAGGCAGGGTCATACGGCTTCTCCTTGGCTGACTTCAGCAATCAAGCCCAGTTGTGGGCATCAACTTGCAGTACATGCAACAGCACTCGCGACAACACAGTACCTACATCACGCCAGCACTGACCAGCATGGTGAAGAACCAGACAAGGGAGAACGCCTTACAGAAAAGGCGCCGTGACGGGCAATGATTGCGAAATCCTCCGGGTTTACGGCCAGAAACGAAAAAAGCCCCGTAGACGTTAATCTACGGGGCTTTGATACTGGAGGCCGATACCGGAATCGAACCGATGTACGCGGATTTGCAATCCGCTGCATAACCACTCTGCTAATCGGCCTCAAACGAAGACGCCGCAAAAAGCGGCGTCAACGTCAACAAACTGGAGCGGGAAACGAGACTCGAACTCGCGACCCCGACCTTGGCAAGGTCGTGCTCTACCAACTGAGCTATTCCCGCGTCTTGGTGACGGGCGCCATTCTATACTTTCAGAACGAGCCGTCAACCCCTTGATTCAAAAAAGTTTATTTCTTTTCCGAGCTACTGCTCAGATGCGGCCAGGCGGCCAGCAGGTACTGCACCATCGACCACAGAGTCAGGCCCGCTGCGATGATCAGCAGCGCGTAGCCGAGACCGACCCAGAATGTCAGCAATGGCGGATTGGCCAACAAAATCACCAGCGCCACCATCTGCGCGGCTGTTTTCCACTTGCCCAGCTGGGATACCGCGACATGGGCACGCGCGCCCAGCTCAGCCATCCACTCGCGCAGCGCCGAAACGACGATCTCACGGCCGATGATGATGGCCGCAGGCAACGTCAGCCACAGATTGGCGTGCTCCTCCACCAGCAACACCAACGCCACGGCCACCATCAGCTTGTCGGCCACCGGATCGAGGAATGCACCCAGAGGGGTGCTCTGCTCCCAGCGCCGCGCCAGATAACCATCAAACCAGTCGGTGATGGCCGCGAGTGAAAAAATCGCACTGGTTGCCAGATAGCTCCAGGAAAAGGGCAGATAGAAAAACAGGATGATGACGGGGATCAGGGCAACGCGCAGAACAGTGAGCAAATTCGGAATGTTCATCAGGACCACTGGCCAGCAAAGTGAGCCGGCATTCTACTCGCTGTGCAAGGCTGCATAAATCGACTCGGCGAGCTTTTTGCTAATCCCGGGAGCCTTGGCAATTTCCTCGATGCTGGCGCGAGTCAGCTCCTGCAAGCCACCAAAATGCTTGAGCAGCTCACGCCGACGCTTGGGTCCGACACCCGCGACATCTTCCAGGCTGGAAGTGCGCCGCGTTTTGCCACGGCGCGCGCGGTGCCCGGTGATAGCGAAACGGTGCGCCTCATCCCGGATCTGCTGGATCAGGTGCAGTGCAGGCGAATCGGCCGGCAGGGTGAACTCATGATCGGCATCGTTCAGATAAAGGGTTTCCAGGCCCGGCTTGCGCGTCACCCCCTTGGCCACGCCAAGCAAGATCAGCTCTGGCACCGCCAGCTCCTGCAGCACATCGCGCGCCATGGCCATCTGCCCCTTGCCACCGTCGACCAACAGAATGTCCGGCAGCTTGCCCTCGCCGTCCTTCAGCCGACTGAAGCGCCGCGTCAGCGCCTGGTGCATGGCGGCATAATCGTCGCCAGCCGTCACGCCTTCGATATTGAAACGCCGATAATCGGATTTGAGCGGCCCCTCCGGGCCGAACACCACGCATGAGGCCACCGTTGCCTCACCACTGGAGTGGCTGATGTCATAGCACTCCAGGCGCTGCAGCGGCTCATCCAGCTCCAGCGCCTCGGCCAGCGCTTCGAAACGCGCAGCCACATGCTGCCGGTTAGCCAGGCGCGCACTCAGCGCTTGCTCGGCATTGGTCACTGCCAATTGCTGCCAGCGCGCCCGCGTGCCACGCACCCGATGGCTGATCGCCAGTTCCCGCCCGCGCAGCTGGGCCAATGCCGCCGCCAGCGTGGGCAGGTCTTCATGCACGACGTTGACGATCAACTCGCCGGGCAGGTCGCGCTCGTGATTGCTCAGGTAGTACTGCGCGAGAAAGGCCGCCAGCACAGCGCCCCCCTCCTCCTCGATGCCGACCTGTGGAAAGAAGTTCTTGCTGCCAAGCACACGCCCGCCGCGCACGCTGATCAGATGTACACAGGCGCCTCCCGGATTGACCATGGCTGCGACCACATCGACATCGCCGGTACCGCCTTCCATGCTCTGCTGATCCTGCACCCGGCGCAACAGACCGATCTGGTCACGCAACTCGGCGGCCCGCTCGAACTCCAGACTCATAGCGGCCTTTTCCATCGCCGCGGACAACTCATCCGTAAGAGCACTGCTGCGGCCATCGAGAAACATCACCGAATGGCGCACATCCTCGGCATATTCCTCAGGCTCGACCAGGCCGACGCAAGGCCCCTTGCAACGCTTGATCTGGTACTGCAGACAAGGCCGGGTGCGGTTCTTGAAATAGCTGTCCTCGCACTGACGCACCAAGAAGGTCTTCTGCAACAGGCTGAGGCTTTCGCGAATCGCTCCGGCGCTTGGATAGGGGCCGAAATAACGCCCCTTCTCCTTCTTCGCCCCACGATGGATACCCAACCGCGGAAACTCGCCATCGGAGAGCAGCACGTAGGGATAGGATTTGTCGTCACGCAGCAGGATGTTGTACGGCGGTCGCCATTGCTTGATCAGCGTCTGCTCGAGCAGCAGCGCTTCGGTCTCGTTGGCCGTGATGGTGGTTTCGACTTGCGCGATGCGCGTCACCAGGGCAGCCGTCTTCGGCGCCAGGCCAGTCTTGCGGAAATAACTGGCCAGCCGCTTCTTCAGGTTTGAGGCTTTACCCACATAAAGCAGCTTGGCCTCGCCATCGAAGATCCGATAGACACCAGGGCGACCGCTACAGGTGGCGAGGAAAGCGCTTGAATCGAACGGTGCGGACATCTCAGCTAACGGCATCCACCATGCCATGGCGCACAGCCAGCAAGGCCAGTTCGACGTCACTGTTGATGGAGAGCTTTTCGTAGATGCGATAGCGGTAGGTGTTCACCGTCTTCGGCGACAGGCACAGCTTGTCGGAGATAGCCTGCACCTTATGGCAGTTGGCGATCATCAGGGCGATCTGGATTTCCCGCTCGGACAGCGAGTCGAACGGCGAGCCACTGTTATTCGGCTGGAAAGATTTCAGTGCCAGTTGCTGGGCAATCTGCGAACTGATGTAGCGCTGTCCGGCAAATGCCATACGGATGGCTTGCACCATTTCCTCCAGCGCCGCACCCTTGGTCAGGTAGCCTGCAGCGCCGGCCTGCAGCAGGCGCGTCGGGAACAGATCATCCTCACAGGCGGTCACGGCGATGACTTTAAGGTCGGGGTAGCTGCGCAGCAGTTTACGCGTGGCTTCGAGGCCGCCGATGCCTGGCATCTTGACGTCCATCAGCACGACATCTGGCTTGAGCTCACGGGTTTTCTTCAGCGACTCCTCGCCAGAGTCAGCCTGCCCAATCACCTGCAGACCTTCAATATCGGCCAGCATGCGGGTAATACCTGTTCGAACCAGATCGTGGTCGTCGACCACTAGCACCTTAATCAAGCGACACCTCGCTGCATCAAACACGCCGCTTTTGCGGTCTTTTGGGCATGCAGTCAATCTGTGAAGGCTTTCACGAACCTAGCTTGGCGCAAATTCGTCAGAAAGCAAGCGCCAGAAAAATGTACTTGGCAATCACTTCAAGGCAAACGCCGAACGTGGCAGACACGATGTTTTCACCGCAATAACCGGCCAAAGTCTACTGGACTCACGACCCGCTGTTCCAGTGGACACCTGAAAGAAAACACCAAACAGCAACGCCATATGCCTGACAGGCAAGTGCTTTACACGCCCACGAAGCGCGCACTTAATCGTCTACGCTGACAGAAAACCCTGCCAGCTGCGACCTATGCCGCAGTGAGGTTCTGAAGTGAATGCATTGTCCGTGGACAACCTGGCCGGCTATTGGGCGCAACCTGAAATTGCCGTCAATCTCGTCATCATCTTCAACCTGGTAGGCGCTCTGCTGCTTGGCCTGGTCGTTGGCTACGAGCGCTCCTATCACGGTCGCGCTGCCGGGATGCGCACCTATGGCATGGTGTGCATGGCATCTGCCGCCCTCACCGTACTTTCCGGCTATCCGGAGTACTGGTACGGCGGGCACTTTACCAATGGCACCGGCGTAGACCCGACCCGTGTCATTCAGGGAATAGTCACCGGCATAGGCTTTCTCGGCGCCGGCCTGATCATGAAGGACGGCATGAGCATAAGCGGTCTAACCACTGCCGCCTCGATCTGGTCCTCTTCGGCGATCGGCGTACTGGTCGGCGTCGGCTTCTATGGGGCAGCAATTCTGCTCACGCTGATCTCTGCAGCCTTGATGATGTGGGGCTCTAAAATCGAGGCACGCCTGCCATCGAAGCCAGCCATCGCCATCGTTTTGCGATTCGCAGTGGGTTACGAGAAACCCTCCGAGGAGGTGTTGCGACAGGTCGCGCGCGACCGTGGCTATGTGATCGCCAGCGGCTCCTTCATGATCAGCTACGAGCATCAGCAGCTTGAGTGGCGCTTTGTCGCTGTCGCCATCAATGGGCACAAGAGTGCTCGCATCACCGACATGGCAGATGAGTTGTCTCGCTTCGAAGGTGTATCGAAATTTCAGATGTCCCACGCACGCAACTGACAGCTATCGGGCCAGCCGACAAGCAGACTTGACTCAGATTGACTGAGGCAGGCCACAGAAACAGAAAAGCCCTGGAAACCAGGGCTTTTCTGAGTATTTGGCGGAAGCGGTGAGATTCGAACTCACGGAAGAGTTTCCCCTTCGACGGTTTTCAAGACCGTTGCATTCAACCGCTCTGCCACGCTTCCGGCGTTTGGTGCGGGCGGCAATCTTACCGGAACGCAACACACTGTCAAACTCTCGTAATTGGCAGACATTCACGCTCTGTTATGATCACCTCGACTGCGGTCACGGAACCCAATATTCGCCGCTCAGGAGAGTTGTCATGCACGAACAAGATTACGCGCTGAATCACGCGCAAGCCGACCAGCTGGAAGTCAGCAAGGTTCTGCGCAACACCTATGGCCTTCTGGCACTGACGTTGGCTTTCAGTGGCCTGGTCGCGTACTTCGCCCAGCAGATGAATCTTCCCTACCCCAACATCTTCGTGGTGCTGATCGGCTTCTATGGCCTGTTCTTCCTCACCGTCAAACTGCGCAACTCGGCCTGGGGCCTGCTCTCGACTTTCGCCCTGACCGGTTTCATGGGTTACACCCTGGGCCCGATCCTCAATCGCTACCTGGGCATGAGCGGTGGTGGTGAGGTAATCAGTTCGGCCTTCGCCATGACGGCTGTGGTGTTCTTCGGTCTGTCCGCCTACGTGCTGACCACCCGCAAGGACATGAGCTTCCTCGGCGGCTTCATCACCGCTGGTTTCTTTGTCCTGCTGGGCGCGACGCTGGCCAGCTTCTTCTTCCAGATCAGCGGCCTGCAACTGGCCATCAGCGCTGGCTTCGTGCTGTTCTCCTCGGCCTGCATCCTGTTCCAGACCAGTGCAATCATCCACGGTGGTGAGCGCAACTACGTCATGGCCACCATCAGCCTGTATGTATCGATCTACAACCTGTTCGTCAGCCTGCTGCAGATCTTCGGCATCATGGGCAGCGACGACTGAGTTGTTTCTGCTGCAAAGAAGCCCGCTTCGGCGGGCTTTTTCATGCCTGCAACAAGCATCTGCAGCGTTCTGCCTTTATCATGACGCCAGTGTGTTATCGCGGGATTGTCATGAAGTTCGCCATTGCCCTGTTCGCCCCGGCCCACCTGCCCTCCTCACGCCGCGCCTTGCGCTTTGCCGAGGCGGTGATTGCCGGCGGCCATGAAGTCGTGCGCCTGTTCTTCTATCAGGATGGCGTGCACAGCGCCTCGGCCAATGTGGTCAGCGCCCAGGACGAAGTGAATCTGCCAGCCGAGTGGCGCACCTTCGTCGAACAACAAGGGCTGGATGCCGTGGTGTGCATTGCTGCCGCCCTGCGCCGTGGCGTGCTCAACGAGGAAGAAGCGCAGCGCTACCAGAAACCCGCAGCCAACCTCGGTGCACCCTGGGAGCTGTCGGGCCTGGGGCAATTGCACGAAGCCAACCAGTTGGCCGACCGCCTGATCTGCTTCGGGGGTCACTGATGAGCAAATCATTGCTGATCATCAGTCGCCAGGCACCCTGGGCCGGCCCTAGCGCCCGCGAGGCCCTGGATATCGCCCTGGCCGGTGGCGCCTTCGACCTGCCGCTGGGCCTGCTGTTTCTCGACGACGGCGTATTCCAACTGCTGCCGCAGCAGCAACCCGCCGCCCTGCAGCAGAAAGACCTGACCGCCAATCTGCAGGCTCTACCACTGTTCGGCGTCGAATCGCTGTATGCCTGTAGCCGCAGCCTCAGCGAGCGCGGCCTCAGCGAACAGCCCCTGGCGCTGCCGGTGGAGCAGCTCGACGACAGCCAACTGACCCTGCTTATCGACCGCTACGACCAAGTGATCACGCTCTGATGGCCACCCTGCACCTGCTTTCCCACTCACCCTTCAGCGACAGTCGTTTCGCCAGCTGCCTGCGCCTGCTCGGCCCAGAGGATGGCCTGCTGCTGAGCGGTGACGCCGTGTATGCCCTGCAGCCCGGCACTGTTCAGCTGCAAGCCCTGCAGCTGATGCCGGCGAGCATCGTCTTGTATGCACTCGACGAAGACCTGCAAGCACGCCATCTACAAGTGCCAGACCGTGCCCTGGCCGTCGATTACCCGACCTTTGTCGAACTGTGCACCACCTACGCCAAGGTCAACAGCTGGCTATGAGCAATCTGATCGTCGACGGCCGCAGCATCGCCCTGGACAAGGATGGATACCTGGCCGAACTGGCCGACTGGTCGCCCGCCACAGCCGAAGCCCTGGCTGCCGGTGAAGACCTGCAACTGAGTACCGAGCACTGGGAAATTCTTGAGTTGTTGCGTGCGTTCTATTCCGAGTTCCAGTTGTCGCCAGCCACCCGCCCACTGATCAAGTACGTGGCACTCAAGCTCGGTCCGGAAAAAGGCAACAGCCTGCACCTCAACCGCCTGTTCAAGGGCACGCCCGCCAAGCTCGCCGCCAAGCTGGCGGGTTTGCCGAAACCGACCAATTGCCTCTGAAAATAGCGCCCATGAATCTTGTAGCTCCCCCGGAACACCCTTTCGCCCCGTTCGTGCGCATTCTCGGCAAGGGCAAGCGCGGCGCCCGCAACATGACGCGTGAAGAGGCCCGCGAAGCCATGGGCCTGCTGCTCGACGGCAAGGTTGAGGACACCCAGCTCGGTGCCTTCCTTATGTTGCTGCGACACAAGGAAGAAAGCGCCGAAGAACTGGCCGGCTTCACCGAAGCCCTGCGCGAGCGCCTTAGCGCACCGAAAATAGCCGTCGATCTGGACTGGCCGAGCTACGCCGGCAAGAAGCGCCACTTGCCCTGGTTCCTCCTGGCGGTCAAAGCCATGGCCGCCAGCGGCGTGCGCATCCACCTGCACGGCGGCGGCGCGCACACCGCCGGACGCCTGTATACCGAGCAATTACTGGATAGCCTGCACATTCCGCTGTGCCACTCCTGGCAGGAAGTCGCCGACGCTCTGGATCAAAAGCGCCTGGCCTTTACCCCGCTGGGCGCCTGGGCGCCGCAACTGCAACGGATGATCGACCTGCGTAACACCCTGGGCCTGCGCTCGCCGATACATTCGCTGGCACGCATCCTCAACCCGCTCGGCGCACGCTGCGTCATGCAGAGCATCTTCCACCCCGGCTACCAGGCTGTGCACCGTGAAGCCAGCCAGCTGCTGGGCGACACCTCCATCGTGATCAAAGGCGAAGGCGGCGAGATCGAAGTCAACCCGGACGGTCAAAGCCACCTGTACGGCACCGCCAATGGCGAGAACTGGGACGAGGAGTGGCCGGCGCTGTCTGCCCAACGTCACGTCAAGCCGGAGCAGCTCGACCCGGCACACCTGCTGGCCTTCTGGAATGGCAAAGTGGAAGACGCCTATGGCCGCCTGGCCGTACTCAGTACCATCACCCTGGGTCTGCGGGCACTGGGCAGCAGCCGCGACGAGGCAATGCAGACAGCCGAGCTGCTATGGAACGAACGCAACAAATCGAAATAGCAGATTATTTACCGCCATAATTTGCGCTTTTTAATCGAACATAACCCACCGAAACTGACTCCATCGCTTACCAGCAGGAGTCACTTTCATGGGTTTGCTCATCGACGGTCACTGGCACGACCAGTGGTACCAATCCAAAGACGGCCAGTTTCACCGTGAAAACGCCCAGCGGCGCCACTGGATCAGCACCGATGGCACTGCCGGCCCCACTGGCGAAGCAGGCTTTAGCGCAGACAGCGGTCGCTATCACCTGTATGTGTCCCTCGCCTGCCCCTGGGCGCACCGCACGCTGATCCTGCGCAAACTCAAAGGCCTGGAGCCGCTAATCGACGTCTCAGTGGTCAGCTGGCTGATGCTCGAACAAGGCTGGACCTTCGACCGAGGCTTCGGCTCCAGCGGTGACCGGCTCGGTGAACTGCAGTACCTGCACCAGCGCTATACCCGTGATGACCCGCACTACAGCGGCCGCGTCACCGTACCGCTGCTGTGGGACAAGCAGCAGGAACGCATCGTCAACAACGAGTCGGCGGAGATCATCCGCATGTTCAACAGCGCCTTCAACGAGCTGACCGGCAACCGCCTGGACTTCTACCCGGCCCATCTGCGCCAGGAAATCGATGCCCTCAATGAGCGCATCTACCCGCGGGTGAACAACGGCGTATACCGGGCTGGCTTCGCCACCGAGCAAGCCGCTTATGCCGAAGCCTTTACTGCCCTGTTTGCCGAGCTGGACTGGCTGGAGCAGCGCCTGGACACGCACCGCTACCTGGCCGGCGAATATCTGACCGAGGCGGACATCCGCCTGTTCACCACGCTGATCCGCTTCGACGCCGTTTACCACGGGCACTTCAAGTGCAACCTGCGGCGCATTGAGGACTATCCCAATCTGTCCAACTGGTTACGCGAGCTGTACCAGTGGCCGGGGATCGCCGAGACGGTGGACTTCGAGCACATCAAAGGTCATTACTACGCCAGCCACCGCACCATCAACCCGACCGGTGTCGTACCGCTGGGCCCGGAACAGGACTTCAACCGCCCGCACGACCGCGAGCGCCTGAATGGACGAGGTATCTTCGAGCGCTAGTCAGCCTGCTGGGCGCCTTCGAACCAGGCCAGTTTCTCGCGCAGCTGCACCACTTCACCGACAATCACCAGGGTCGGCGCATGCACCTCATGCTCGGCCACCAGCTGTGGCAGGCTGGCCAGGGTGCCGGTAAACACCCGCTGATTTTGCGTGGTGCCCTGCTGTACCAGCGCCGCTGGGGTAGTTGCCGCGCGGCCATGACGGATCAGCTCGGCACAGATGGCCGGCAAACCGACTAGGCCCATGTAGAACACCAGAGTCTGCCCCGGCGCACTCAGCTCGCTCCAGGGCAGGTTGCTGCTGCCATCCTTCAGGTGACCGGTGACGAAGCGTACCGACTGGGCATGATCGCGATGGGTCAGCGGAATCCCGGCGTAGGCAGCACATCCCGAGGCGGCGGTAATGCCCGGTACCACCTGGAACGGAATACCGTGCGCTGCCAGCTCCTCGATTTCCTCGCCACCGCGACCGAAGATGAATGGATCACCACCCTTGAGGCGTAGCACCCGCTTGCCCTGCTTGGCCAGGTCGACCAGACGCTGGTTGATCTGTTCCTGCGGCAGCGCATGTTCGGAACGCTGCTTGCCGACGTAGATACGATCGGCATCACGGCGACAGAGATCGACGATGGCTGGCGCCACCAGGCGGTCATACAGCACCACATCGGCCTGCTGCATCAGGCGCAAGGCGCGGAAGGTCAGCAGATCCGGATCACCCGGCCCAGCCCCGACCAGATAGACCTCGCCCAGGGCACGTGGCGCAATGCCGGCTATTTTCTCTTCAAGTTGACGCTCGCCCTCGCCCGGCTTGCCGGCGAATACGCTTTCGGCAATCTGCCCCTGGAACACGTCTTCCCAGAACACCCGGCGCTGCTGCACATCGGGAAACAGACCTTTGACCTGGGCCCTGAATTTCTTCGCCAGCCCGGCCAGCTGGCCATAGGTGGAGGGAATCCAGGTCTCGATCTTGGCGCGGATAAGACGCGCCAGTACCGGCGCATCACCACCGCTGGTGATGGCAACAATCAGCGGTGAACGGTCGACGATAGCCGGGAAAATCACGCTACACAGCTTGGGCGCATCCACCACATTGACCGGAATGCCGAGGACTTGAGCCTGAGCAGAGATGTCCGCATTCAGGGGCTCATTGTCGGTAGCGGCGATTACCAGGCAAACACCGTGCAGATCATCAGCCTGGTAGCCACGTTGCAGCACTTGGGCGTTCGGCCCAGCCAGCTCACGCAGCTCATCACGAATCTCCGGTGCCACCACCCGCAAGACTGCGCCAGCCTCAACCAGCAGGCGCGCCTTGCGCAGCGCCACTTCACCACCGCCGACAACCAGCACCAGACGATCCTGCAGCTTGTGGAACAGGGGGAGAAAATCCATGGCGCACGCTCTCGATCAGATAAAACAAAACGGGGCGGCATTGGCCACCCCGTATTCGGCAACTGAAATCCGGCTTAGCCGATGACTTCGATACCGCCCATATAGGGTTTCAGCACATCCGGCACTCGAATGCTGCCGTCAGCCTGCTGGTAGTTTTCCAGCACGGCCACCAGGGTACGCCCCACGGCCAGACCGGAGCCGTTAAGGGTGTGCACCAGCTCCGGCTTGCCGGTTTCCGGGTTGCGATAGCGCGCCTGCATGCGGCGGGCCTGGAAGTCGCCGCAGTTGGAGCAGGAGGAAATCTCGCGGTACTTGTCCTGGCTCGGCACCCAGACTTCCAGGTCGTAGGTCTTCACCGCGCCGAAGCCCATATCGCCGGTGCACAGCGCCAGCTTGCGGTACGGCAGCTCGAGCAGCTGCAGCACGCGCTCGGCGTTGGCGGTCAGGCTTTCCAGGGCCTCGAAGGACTTGGACGGCTCGACGATCTGCACCATCTCGACCTTGTCGAACTGGTGCTGACGGATCATCCCGCGGGTATCGCGACCCGAGGCGCCGGCTTCGCTGCGGAAGCACGGGGTGTGAGCGACGAACTTCAGTGGCAGCTGCTTGGCATCGAGAATTTCGCCCGCAACAATGTTGGTCAGCGATACTTCGGCAGTCGGGATCAGGTACAGATCAGCCTGGTCTTCGCGCTGGATCTTGAACAGATCCTCCTCGAATTTGGGCAGCTGGCCGGTGCCCTGCAGCGCCGAGGCCTGCACCAGGTAAGGTGTGTAAGCCTCTTCGTAACCATGCTCGGCGGTGTGCAGGTTGATCATGAACTGCGCCAGGGCGCGGTGCAGCCGAGCAATCGGCCCGCGCATGATGGAGAAACGCGCACCAGACAGCTTGGCAGCGGTCTCGAAATCCAGCCAACCATGCTGCTCGCCCAGGGCCACGTGATCCTGCACCGGGAAATCGAAGTGGCGCGGCGTGCCCCAGCGGGCAACCTCGACGTTACCCTCTTCATCCTCGCCAACCGGCACCGACTCATCAGGCAGGTTGGGAATGTTCAGTAGCAGATTGTCCAGCTCGGCCTGGATGGACTCCAGCTCACGCTTGCCCTCGTCCAGGTCGCTGCCCATCTTGTCGACTTCCGCCAGCAACGGGGCGATGTCCTCGCCACGCTGCTTGGCCTGGCCGATAGACTTGGAGCGGGTATTGCGCTCGTTCTGCAGCTGTTCGGTGCGGGTCTGCACGGTCTTGCGCTGGGCCTCGAGGGCCTCGAAACGCGCCACGTCCAGCTGGAAGCCACGGGTAGCCAGGCGGTCCGCAATCTCCTGCAGTTGGGTACGAACCTGTTTGGAATCGAGCATGGAATGTTCTCGTCTAGATCAGAGCTTGGTTAATGTCAGGCCGGCCCAGGTAGCGAGCAGGCCACCCAACACACTGACAGTCGCGTAGCCGATGGCCAGCGGTGCCTGGCCGCTTTCCAGCAGGCGCAGTGTGTCGAGGGAGAAGGATGAAAAAGTGGTCAGGCCGCCAAGGAAGCCCACCATCAACCCGGCGCGCAGCTCCAGCGGCACCTCGGGGCGCAGCAGAAACAGGCCGTACAGATAGCCGATCAGCAGGCAGCCGACAATATTGACCGCCAGGGTAGCGCCATAGAAGTGCTGCGGCCAGTTCGCGCTGACCCAGTTGCTGGTAAAGAAACGCAGCAGGGTGCCAACCATGCCGCCCAACGCGACCGCGATGACCACGCCGATCATGGCTTTCTCCGTTTGCGCGGGCTGGCCGCATCCAGCGCGGCCAGATGGGCCAGCTTGTCGCGAATTTTCAGCTCCAGGCCACGCGGCACCGGCTGGTAATAGGCCTGCGGAGCGAGCTGCTCGGGGAAATAGTCCTCGCCGGCGGCGTAGGCATCCGACTCGTCATGGGCGTAGCGGTATTCCTCGCCGTAGCCGAGTTCCTTCATCAGCTTGGTCGGTGCATTGCGCAGGTGCAGCGGCACTTCCAGCGAGCCATGCTCGGCAGCATCGCGCATGGCTGCTTTGAAGCCCATGTACACCGCGTTGCTCTTCGGCGCACAAGCCAGGTAGACGATGGCCTGGGCCACCGCCAATTCGCCCTCAGGGCTACCCAGGCGCTCCTGCACATCCCAGGCATTCAGGCACAGGGTCAGGGCACGGGGGTCGGCATTACCGATGTCCTCGCTGGCCATACGCACCACGCGCCGCGCTAGGTACAGCGGGTCGCAGCCACCGTCGAGCATGCGCGCGTACCAGTACAGAGCGCCGTCCGGACTGGAGCCGCGCACCGACTTGTGCAGCGCGGAAATCTGGTCGTAGAAGGCTTCGCCACCCTTGTCGAAGCGCCGACGACTGTCGCCCAGCAGGTTCTGCAGCAGCTCCGGGGCGATCTCGCTGCCGTCCTCGGCCAAGTCTGCGGCGTTCTCCAGCAGGTTGAGCAGGCGCCGGCCATCGCCATCGGCGGCAGCCAGGAGGATCTGGAAGCTGTCTTCTGGCAAGCTCAGGCACTGTTTGCCCAGGCCCTTCTCCTCGCTCAGCGCACGCTGCACCAGCTTGCGCATGGCCGCCTCGTCCAGGCTTTTCAGGACATAAACGCGGGCCCGCGAGAGCAGTGCGTTGTTCAGCTCGAAGGAGGGATTCTCGGTAGTGGCGCCAATGAAGATCAGCGTGCCGTCTTCCACATAGGGTAGAAAGGCATCCTGCTGGCTCTTGTTGAAGCGGTGCACCTCATCGACGAAGAGGATGGTGCGGCGGCCGTACTGGGCGGCCTGCTGCTTGGCCACTTCCACCGACTGGCGGATTTCCTTGACCCCGGAGAGCACCGCAGAAATCGTCTCGAAGTGCGCCTCGGAAACCTGCGCTAGCAGCCTGGCCAGGGTGGTTTTACCAACACCCGGCGGCCCCCAGAAGATCATCGAGTGCAGCGCGCCCTGCTCCAGCGCTTCGCGCAGCGGCTTGCCTTGACCCAGCACATGTTCCTGACCGACGTACTCATCCAGGCTGGTCGCGCGCAAACGAGCGGCCAGAGGCTGGGCGATGGGGGCAGAGCGAAACAGGTCCATACCGGGCGGCAGCGGCCTCTTATTCGGAAATGACGTCGGCGCCCTCAGGCACGTCGAAAGTGAACAGCGTGGGATCGAGCTGCTCGTTCATCTTCACGCTGAGGAACAGGATATTGGTGCGCTGGCCGATGCTGTCGATCAGCTGCATGTCGTTGACCACGCCACGGCGGAACGACAGGCGCAGGTTGTCGAACAGGGTGTCCTTGGCCTTCGGCTTGAGCATGAAGTCGACCACTTCGCCGGCTTCCTTGAAGCTGATCTCGAAATTCTCGCGAATCTTCGATACATCACCGGACAGCAGCAGCGCCGGGGTGTGGGTCAGGCGCTGGTCGAGGGTCTGAATGGTCACCTGCATCAGGTCCGGGTCATACAGCCAGACTTTTTCACCGTTGGACACCAGCAGTTGCTCCTGTGGTGCATCGGTGTGCCAACGAAACAATCCGGGGCGTTTCAACGCCAACTGCCCGGCGGTTTCCTGCAGTTGGGTGCCAGTACCGTCGAGGGTCAACTGGGAAAAGCGGGCACTGATGGTCTGGGCCTGATTGAGCAATTCGGTCAGGCGTTTGACTGCCGCCTCATCATCCGCCTGGGCGGGAACAGCCAAGCAGGCCATGGCGGCCAGCAACAGCATGCGCAACAGTCGCATGGAAATCCTCTTCATCTACGAACTGGGGGTTTAATCACGAGCTGGACTCGGCGCGAGGACTTCGCG
Source organism: uncultured Pseudomonas sp. (assembly GCA_964518735.1). Classification (GTDB taxonomy): domain Bacteria; phylum Pseudomonadota; class Gammaproteobacteria; order Pseudomonadales; family Pseudomonadaceae; genus Aquipseudomonas. Next base: position 14,499 of record CAZFKQ010000014.1, on the reverse strand, counting down.
CGAGCCATTGGTATTCATCGACGTGACCACGCCGGCCATCTCCATGGCCTCGATCATGCGTGCAGCGCGGTTGTAGCCGATCTTCAGCTTGCGCTGCACGGCAGAGATGGAAGCGCGGCGACTCTCCAGCACGAAGTTGACGGCCTCATCGTACAGCGGGTCAGCCTCGCTGCCCTCACCGCCCTCGCCACTGCTACCGCCATCGAAGCCACTACCGGCCTCTTCGACACCAGCCAGAATGTCCTCGATGTAGTCGGGCGAGCCGCGCTGCTTCCAGGCTTCGACCACGCGATGCACCTCTTCGTCGGAGACGAAGGCGCCATGCACGCGAATCGGCAGACCGGTGCCCGGCGGCAGATAGAGCATGTCGCCGTGGCCGAGCAGCTGTTCGGCACCACCCTGGTCGAGAATGGTGCGTGAGTCGATCTTGCTGGAGACCTGGAAGGCCATGCGGGTCGGAATATTGGCCTTGATCAGGCCGGTGATCACGTCGACTGACGGACGCTGGGTGGCGAGGATCAGGTGAATACCTGCGGCACGGGCCTTCTGCGCGATACGGGCGATCAGCTCTTCGACCTTCTTGCCGACGATCATCATCATGTCGGCGAATTCGTCGACCACCACGACGATGGTTGGCAGGCTCTTCAGCAGTGGCGCCTCGTCTTCCATCGACTCGCGGCGGTACAGCGGGTCGGTCAGCGGGGTCCCAGCTTCCTCGGCATCCTTGACCTTGCGATTGAAGCCGGCCAGGTTACGCACGCCCATGGCCGCCATCAGCTTGTAGCGGCGCTCCATTTCGGCGACCGACCAACGCAGGGCGTTGGCGGCCTCCTTCATGTCGGTCACCACCGGGCACAGCAGGTGCGGGATGCCCTCGTAGATCGACAGTTCGAGCATTTTCGGGTCGATCATGATCATCCGCGCCTCTTCCGGCGTGGACTTGAACAGGATCGACAGGATCATCGCGTTGACCCCCACCGACTTACCGGAACCGGTGGTACCTGCCACCAGCAGGTGAGGCATCTTGGCCAGGTCGGTGATCACCGGCTTGCCGCCGATATCGTGACCCAGGGCCAGGGTTACCGGCGACTTGGCATCGTCGTACTCGCTGGACGACAGCACCTCGGAGAAGCGCACGATCTGCCGGTCTTCGTTGGGGATCTCGATACCCACGGTGGTCTTGCCCGGAATTACCTCGACCACCCGCACGCTGATAATCGCCATCGAGCGCGCCAGGTCCTTGGCCAGGCCGGAAATGCGGCTGACCTTGACCCCGGCGGCCAACTGGATCTCGAAACGGGTAATCACCGGGCCCGGGTGCACGGACTCGACCATGACCTCGACACCGAACTCCTTGAGCTTGATCTCCAGTAGGCGCGACATGGCCTCCAGAGATTCCGGCGAGTACTGCTTCTGTTTTTTCTCGGCGGCGTCGAGAATCGAAATCGGCGGCAAGGTGCCAGCCACGGCGCTGTCTTCGAACAGCGAGACCTGTTTTTCCTTGAGCACACGCTTGCTCGGCTCCGGCGCTTTCGGCGCTGGCGGCGGTGCGATCACTGGCGCCGGGCGACTTTCGCGCTCGCTCATGTGCTTGCTCAGCGCTTCCTCGCGGGCAATCAGGCGCTCCTTGACCTTGGCCTGCTCGCGCCGATCGGGCACCACCGGAGCCGCCACCTCGCTGACGCGGTCATCGACTTCACGCAGTTTGGCGACCAGTTGCTTGCGCTCGACGCGGGCGCTCCACCAGCGGTTGATCAGGCTATTGATCAGTTCGATCAGATCAAGGGTGATCTTGCCGGTGACATCCATGACCTTGAACCAGGACAGATCGGCAAATACGGTCAGACCGAACAGGAACAAGGAGATGAACAGCAGCGTGCTGCCCTGGATATTCAGGGCGTTGACTGCCAGCGCACTGAGACTTTCGCCCAGCGCACCGCCGGCCGAGGCTGGCAGGCCACGACCATCCTGAAAGTGGATATCGGCCAGCGCAGCGCCAGCCAGTACCAGAAAAATCAAGCCGATCAGGCGCCAGGAAAACAGCCAACCGCTCCACTGCCAGGGCTGATGGCGATTGCGGAACACCTGCCAGGTCTTGACCGCCAGCAACAAGGGGAACACATAAGCGAAGTAGCCGAGCACCATGAACAGGATGTCGGCGAACCAGGCACCCGCGCGGCCAGCGGCATTCTGCACCTGCTCGACGTTGCTGGTATGACTCCAGCCCGGGTCATTCTGGTCGTAGGTCAGCAATGCCATCCATAGATAGAGACAGAGCGCGCCGAGCGCGATCAGCGCACCTTCTTTGAGGCGGTAATGCAACTGCTGGCGCCAGAGCGGGACCTGAGCTGTAGAGGTGGAATTCTTCAAAACGCTGCTATTCCTGCGCACGGAGCGCGACCAACGATCAGTTGAAAACGTAAAGTCGGACCATTGTACGGATTTACAGGTCCGATGCCATGCCAGGTACTCGGCGGCGCGTTTTGCCGCCCTTCCTGCTTCGGTGTAGCATACCTGCCAGCTTCTTACGCACGGCTCAATTTGAGCATGCATTCTCTTTTGTGACAAAGGCTTATGAGGTCTTTTTATGAGCGAAGTCAAGCATTCACGCCTGATCATTCTGGGCTCCGGCCCGGCCGGCTACACCGCTGCCGTCTATGCCGCCCGCGCCAACCTCAAGCCGCTGGTCATTACCGGTATCCAGCCCGGCGGCCAGTTGACCACCACCACTGAAGTCGACAACTGGCCAGGCGATGTCGAAGGCCTGACCGGCCCGGCATTGATGCAGCGCATGCAAGAGCATGCCGAGCGTTTCGATACCGAGATCGTCTACGACCACATCCATACTGCCGAGTTGCAGCAAAAGCCCTTCACCCTCAAGGGCGACAGCGGCACCTACACCTGCGACGCCCTGATCATTGCCACCGGCGCCAGCGCTCAGTACCTCGGCCTGCCCTCGGAAGAAGCCTTCGCCGGCAAGGGCGTATCCGCTTGCGCCACCTGCGACGGTTTCTTCTATCGCAACCAGGTGGTCTGCGTGATCGGCGGCGGCAACACTGCCGTGGAAGAGGCCCTGTACCTGTCCAACATCGCCAAGGAAGTCCACCTGATCCACCGCCGCGACAAGCTGCGCTCCGAGAAGATCCTGCAGGACAAGCTGTTCGAGAAGGCCGCCAACGGCAATATTCGCCTGCACTGGAATCACACGCTGGATGAAGTGCTGGGCGACGCCAGCGGCGTAACCGGCGCACGCCTGGTCAACACTGTCGATGGCAGCAAGAAGGAACTGCAGTTGGCCGGCGTGTTCATCGCCATCGGCCACAAGCCCAATACCGAGCTGTTCCAGGGGCAACTGGAAATGCGTGACGGCTACCTGCTTGTAAAGGGTGGCAATGAAGGCAATGCCACCCTGACCAGCATCGATGGCGTATTTGCCGCCGGCGACGTGGCCGACCACGTTTACCGCCAAGCCATCACTTCGGCGGGGGCCGGCTGCATGGCCGCACTCGACGCCGAAAAATACCTCGACGCCTGAGGCGTGCGCGGGGGCGGGTGCTACACACCCGCCCCCGCCTCTCCTGCATGCTCACCTGGCTGCAACGCGACACCCTCGACTTCCCGCCACTGGATAAAGCCCTGCGCGAACCCAATGGCCTGCTGGCAGCGGGCGGTGATCTATCGCCTGCCCGCCTGATTGCCGCTTATCGACATGGCTGCTTCCCTTGGTTTTCGCAAGGTCAGCCACTGTTGTGGTGGTCGCCAGACCCACGCACTGTGCTGTTCCCCGGGGAATTCCACCTGTCGCGCAGCCTGGCCAAGCTGATCCGCCAGCAACGCTTCACGGTCAGTTTTGATCGTGATTTCGCCGCAGTCATCCAAGCCTGCGCCGAACCGCGCGACTATGCCGATGGCACCTGGATCACCGAGAGCATGCAAAGCGCCTACCTGCAGCTGCATCGCCAAGGTATCGCCCACTCGGTCGAAGCCTGGGAAGGAGACCAATTGGTCGGTGGGCTGTACGGCCTGGCCATGGGTCAGCTGTTTTTCGGCGAGTCGATGTTCAGCCGCACGGACAATGCATCGAAGGTTGGTTTCGCCACCCTGGTCGGCAAGCTGCGCGAATGGGGCTTCGTCCTGATCGACTGCCAGATGCCCACCCAGCACCTGCACAGCTTTGGCGCCCGAGCGATACCCCGCAAGGACTTCGCGAGCTACCTACAGCAGTATCTCGACCAGCCCAGCCAAGCCCACTGGCGCGCCTAGGCGACTCCCGCAGGCTGGCATACACTTGTCCAAAGGTTTTCCCGAGGGTTGACCATGACCGAGCTGGCTCGCCTCAAGTTTTATGCCACCCAGCCACATCCTTGCAGCTACCTGCCCGAGGAACAGGCAACCACCCTGTTCCTCGACCCCAGTCAGCCGATGGATGTGCAGGTGTATGCCGAGCTCTCGGAAATGGGCTTTCGGCGCAGCGGTGATCACCTGTATCGCCCGCATTGCCAGCGCTGCACCGCCTGCGTACCGGCCCGCATCCCCGCCGCTCAGTTCCTACCCAATCGCCAGCAACGGCGCATTCTCAAGCGTAACGCCGACATCCAGGTCAAGGCTGTACGCCCTGCATTTAACGAGGAGTACTACGACCTGTATGTGCAGTACATCGAACGGCGACATGCGGACGGCGACATGTACCCCCCCAGCCGCGATCAGTTCACCACCTTTCTGGTTCGCGACCTGCCATTCGCACGCTTCTACGAGTTTCGCTTGGATGGAAAACTGCTCGCCCTCGCCGTGACCGACATGCTGCCCAATGGTCTTTCGGCGGTTTATACCTTTTATGATCCCGACCAGGAACGACGCAGCCTGGGCCGTTTTGCCATCCTTTGGCAGATCAGCGAGGCCGCTCGACTGGGCCTGCAAGCGGTCTACCTCGGTTACTGGATCAAGAACTGCCGCAAGATGAGCTACAAGACCCAATACCGCCCCATCGAGCTGTTCGTCAATCAGCGCTGGACAACCCTCACCTGAATACCTTGGCGGCACACTGCATTTTCGGGCACAATGCACGCCGCTTTTGCCTGGGGCCAGTTGCGCCGGGCCATTCATTGGATACCGAGGGCTTTACTGCATGTCGAAAGAAGACAGCTTCGAAATGGAAGGCACTGTCGTCGACACCCTGCCCAACACCATGTTCCGTGTGGAGTTGGAAAATGGGCACGTCGTTACCGCGCATATCTCCGGAAAGATGCGCAAGAACTACATCCGCATTCTCACTGGCGACAAGGTCCGCGTCGAACTGACGCCGTACGACCTGAGCAAGGGCCGTATTACCTACCGCGCCCGCTAAGAGCTCGTTCAAAGCAGCCCGCTACGCGTCGACCACACGGCGTAGAAAGCGGCTCAGGAAAGCTCATTTACACATTGTAAACGTCGCTTCCTCAGCAGCTTTCGTCATAGCTTGACGTCAGCTCGCTGGCTTTTGAATAGGCGCAAAGCCAGTAGAAATGAAAACGCCCGGCACTGCCGGGCGTTTTCGTTTGCCTGTTTTTCAGGTCAAGCAGGCTCTGCCGCGGTCTCGAACTCGAAGCGCAGCTCGTCACTCACTAGGTCGATATGCACCACACCACCATGCTCGGCTAATTCGCCAAAGAGGATTTCCTCCGCCAGCGGACGCTTGATCTTGTCCTGAATCAGGCGCGCCATTGGCCTTGCCCCCATCGCCACATCGTAACCACGCTCCGCCAGCCAGCCGCGCGCCGCATCACTGACTTCCAGCAACACATGCTTGTCCTCGAGCTGCGCCTGCAGTTCGGTGAGGAACTTGTCGACAATGCTTTTGATCACTTGGTGACTCAGGCGACCAAACTGGATGATGGTATCCAGACGGTTGCGGAACTCCGGCGTGAAGCTTTTCTTGATGACTTCCATGGCATCGGTCGAGTGGTCTTGATAGGTGAAACCGATCGAAGCCCGCGCCGCAGTTTCTGCCCCGGCGTTGGTGGTCATGATCAGGATCACATTGCGGAAGTCGGCTTTTCGCCCGTTGTTGTCAGTCAGGGTGCCGTGATCCATCACCTGCAGCAGCAGGTTGAAGACTTCCGGATGGGCCTTTTCGATCTCGTCGAGCAACAGTACGCAATGAGGCTGCTTGGTGATCGCCTCTGTCAGCAAGCCACCCTGATCGAAGCCAACATAGCCTGGAGGCGCACCGATAAGGCGCGACACGGTATGCCGCTCCATGTACTCGGACATATCGAAGCGCACCAGCTCGATACCCATGGCCTTGGCCAGCTGACGAGCGGCCTCGGTCTTGCCAACCCCGGTCGGCCCGGCAAACAGGAAAGAACCCACCGGCTTATCCGGCGCTTTCAAGCCTGCACGCGACAACTTGATCGCAGTAGCCAGGGAGTCGATCGCCGCATCCTGACCAAAAACAGTCAGCTTGAGGTCGCGTTCCAGATTGCGCAGCAGCTCCTTGTCGGAGCTGGTGACGTGTTTCGGGGGAATTCGCGCGATCTTGGCGACAATGTCTTCGACCTGGGCGACTTCGATACGCTTGGCACGCTTGTCTTCCGGCTGCAGGCGCTGGTAGGCACCCGCCTCGTCGATCACATCGATAGCCTTGTCCGGCATATGCCGATCATTGATGTAACGCGCTGCCAACTCGGCCGCAGCACGTAACGCCTCATCGCTGTATTCGATATGGTGGTGCTGCTCGAAACGAACCTTGAGCCCACGCAGGATGCCAATCGTGTCTTCCACCGAGGGCTCGCTGACGTCGACCTTCTGGAAGCGCCGCGCCAAGGCTCGATCCTTCTCGAAGATGCCACGGAACTCCTGGAAGGTAGTGGAGCCGATGCAACGAATCTCGCCCGAGGACAGCAGCGGCTTGAGCAGATTGGAGGCATCCATGACGCCGCCCGAAGCTGCACCAGCACCAATGATGGTGTGGATTTCATCGATGAACAGGATAGCGTGCGGGCGCTTGCGCAGCTCGTTGAGCAGCGCCTTGAAGCGCTTTTCGAAGTCGCCACGGTACTTGGTACCCGCCAGCAAGGCGCCGAGATCCAGGGAGTAGACCACGCTGTCAGAGAGCAGATCCGGCACCTGACCATCAACGATGCGCTTGGCCAACCCTTCGGCGATGGCGGTCTTGCCGACACCCGCCTCACCCACCAGCAACGGATTATTCTTGCGCCGACGCGCCAGAATCTGCGCCACACGCTCAACCTCGGACTCACGCCCGACCAGCGGATCAATGCGCCCCTGACGAGACAGCTCGTTCAGGTTGCTAGCATAGGCATCCAGCGGATTGCCGGAGGAAGCAGACTCGCCGCCTTCATCATCCTGCATTTCCTGCTCGCTGTCGGAATGATCGGCATGCCCCGGCACCTTGGAGATGCCATGGGCGATGTAGTTGACCACATCAATACGAGCAACACTCTGCTGCTTGAGCAGGAATACGGCCTGACTTTCCTGCTCGCTAAAGATCGCTACCAGCACGTTGGCGCCAGTAACCTCGCGCTTGCCGGAGCTCTGCACATGAAAAACCGCACGCTGCAACACGCGCTGAAAGCCCAGTGTTGGCTGGGTTTCGCGATCTTCGTCGTGCTGCGGGATCAGTGGCGTGGTGGAGTCTATGAACTCCTGCAAATCATGACGAAGCTTGTCCAGATTGGCGCCACAGGAGCGCAGGACGGTGGCTGCTGCCTCATTATCCAGCAATGCAAGCAACAGGTGCTCGACCGTCATGAACTCATGGCGCTTGGCGCGTGCCTCCTTGAAGGCCAGATTCAGGGTGACTTCCAGCTCTCGATTCAACATAGCTTCACCTCTTACCCAAGCGACCGGTATTAACCGTCCTTCTCTATTTCACAGAGTAGCGGATGCTGGCTTTCCCGGGCGTACTGGTTGACCTGCATGGCCTTGGTTTCTGCGATATCGCGGGTATACACACCGCAGATTGCCCGCCCCTCTGTATGGACGGTCAGCATGATCTTGGTCGCTACTTCGCGATTGTGGTTGAAGAACACCTCCAACACTTCGACCACGAAGTCCATTGGCGTGTAGTCGTCATTGAACAGCAACACCTTGTACATCGGTGGTGCCTGCAATCGCGGCTTGGCTTCTTGGACAGCGAGGCCCGAGGAATCATCCTCGTGCGTAGCTGGACGATCTTGATTGAATGTTAGACGAATCTGGCTGCTTGCATGCATGCGAAAGTGGATGCTTCGTGGCTGGGCGAATACAGATGCTAGACAGGTTTATGACTGGCTTCTCAGCCAGCCGCCGGAGCGCCTTGACTAACGGCGAAAGGGTGTTACAAACATTGAATACCCGTCTCGGGTATCGGGGTTCCGCGCCCTCGCCCAACCCGGCTGATTTCATGCGCGGAACTGAAGTGGATGATACTCCAGTGATGGAGTCCTTTGCAGAGGGATGTCAGCATGCTTAGCGGTAAGGTCAAGTGGTTCAACAACGCCAAGGGCTACGGGTTCATCGTTGCCGACGGCCGAGATGAGGACCTGTTCGCCCACTACTCGGCCATCCAGATGGACGGTTACAAGACTCTCAAGGCCGGCCAGCCGGTAAGCTTCGATATTCTGCAAGGCCCCAAGGGCCTGCACGCCGTGAATATCAGCGCTGCCCAGGCAACCAGTGAATCCCCGGCGACCATCAGTTCGCCACAAAGCACTCCGGTAGAAGCCTGATAAAGAGCTCGCAATAAAAAAGGCCGGTCAAATGACCGGCCTTTTCGTTACCACTCGTCGCTTAATTACATGTGCGCGATCATGGCATCGCCAAACTGCGAGCAGGACAGCAACTTCGCACCTTCCATCAGGCGCTCGAAGTCGTAAGTCACGGTCTTCGCAGCGATGGCACCATTGGTACCCTTGATGATCAGGTCGGCAGCTTCGGTCCAGCCCATGTGGCGCAGCATCATCTCGGCAGAGAGGATAACCGAACCCGGGTTGACCTTGTCTTGGCCAGCATACTTCGGCGCAGTACCGTGGGTCGCTTCGAACATGGCGATGGTGTCGGACAGGTTGGCACCCGGCGCGATACCGATACCACCGACTTCGGCCGCCAGGGCGTCAGACAGGTAGTCACCGTTCAGGTTCAGGGTCGCGATCACGTCGTACTCGGCCGGACGCAGCAGAATCTGCTGCAGCATGGCGTCGGCGATGGCGTCCTTGACCACAATGTTCTTGCCGGTCTTGGGGTTCTTGAACTGCATCCACGGGCCACCATCCAGCAGCTCAGCGCCGAACTCGTCGCGCGCCACTTCGTAGCCCCAATCTTTAAAGGCACCTTCGGTGAACTTCATGATGTTGCCTTTGTGCACGATGGTCAGCGAGTCACGATCGTTGTCGACGGTGTACTGCAGAGCCTTGCGCACCAGACGCTTGGTACCTTCCTTGGAAACCGGCTTCACGCCGATGCCACAGTCCTGGTCGAAACGAATCTTGGTGACGCCCATTTCTTCTTTCAGGAACTTGATGACCTTGGTCGCTTCTGGCGAACCGGCCTTCCACTCGATACCGGCATAAATATCTTCGGAGTTCTCACGGAAGATGGTCATATCGACATCGCCTGGCTTCTTAACCGGGCTCGGCACGCCTTCGAACCAGCGCACCGGGCGCAGGCAGACGTAAAGGTCCAGCTCTTGGCGCAGGGCTACGTTCAGCGAACGAATACCACCACCGACCGGAGTGGTCAGCGGGCCTTTGATGGAAACAACGTAGTCACGTACGGCTTCCAGGGTTTCTTTCGGCAGCCAGGTATCCTGGTCGTAGACTTGGGTGGCTTTCTCGCCGGCGTAGACTTCCATCCAGGAAATCTTGCGCTCGCTGCCGTAGGCTTTGGCGACGGCCGCGTCGACGACCTTGATCATCACCGGGCTGATATCAACGCCGATGCCATCACCCTCGATAAACGGGATGATCGGGTTGTTCGGTACGTTCAGGGACATGTCGGCGTTGACGGTGATTTTGTCACCGGTCGCTGGCACCTGGATCTTCTGGTATCCCATGCTTGACTCCGTTGTTTTCGTGGTCTGACATTGCGCCGCGCGGATGGCGTGGCGAATGGAACTTTGGGTCTCGGAAAGGTGCCGCATTCTTGTAGTTTTTCTACAGAATGTCACGCACTTTTCGACATTTCCTTACATCTTTGCCGCCTCAAGAGCTGCACCGATACTGCCTCGCAGCTGTTCTTGTAGTCAAACTACAGATCGCACTACACAACACTGCAAAGTAAGCCGACTTTTATCCTAGCAGCTCAGCCCGAGAATGCGCTGACCTGGCCTGCGACAGAATCTACCACTAACATCCGCAACCTATTTTGCGGAGGTTCTCATGCGCTTTACTCCCCATGTCACGGTTGCCACCGTGGTTGAAGATCAGGGACGCTTCCTGCTGGTCGAAGAGCTGGCTGGCGGCCAGGCGGTATTTAATCAGCCTGCCGGCCATCTGGAAGCAGACGAAAGTCTCATCGACGCTGCATTGCGCGAAACCCTCGAAGAAACCGGCTGGCAGGTCGAGCTGACCGCCGTGACCGGCATCTATCTCTACACAGCACCGAGCAACGGCATCACCTACCAGCGTGTGTGCTTCGCCGCCAAGCCCCTGCAGCACCTGCCGGACAGCCCGCTGGACGACGGCATCATCGGCCCACGCTGGCTAACCCGAGAGGAATTGGCCGCGCAACCCGAGCGTTGGCGCAGTGAACTGGTACTGCGTTGCATCGATGACTATCTGGCTGGCGAGCGCTTCCCCCTGAGCCTGATCCGCGGCCCGGTCTGATTCGCCGCCACAGGCCTGCGCCTGCTAGAATCGGCGCCTTTATCGCAGTCACGTCCAGATCCCTATGCCCAGCAGCACTTCCCCCAACACCCAGCGCGTCATCGTCGGCATGTCCGGCGGCGTGGACTCTTCCGTATCGGCCTTGCTCCTGCTCGAACAGGGCTACCAGGTCGAAGGGTTGTTCATGAAGAACTGGGAAGAAGACGACGGCACTGAATACTGTACAGCCATGGACGACCTGGCAGACGCCCAGGCCGTGTGCGACAAAATCGGCATCAAGTTGCACACCGCCAACTTCGCCGCCGAGTACTGGGATAACGTGTTCGAGCATTTTCTTGCCGAGTACAAGGCCGGACGTACGCCGAACCCGGACATCCTGTGCAACCGCGAGATCAAGTTCAAAGCCTTCCTCGACTACGCCCTGAGCCTGGGTGCCGACCTCATCGCCACCGGCCACTATGTGCGCCGCCGCGACATCGACGGTCGCAGTGAGTTGCTCAAAGGTCTCGACCCGAACAAGGATCAGAGCTATTTCCTGCACGCCGTCGGCGGCGAGCAGATTGGCCGCACCCTGTTTCCGGTCGGCGAGCTGGAAAAACCCCAGGTACGCGCCATTGCCGAGAAGTACGAACTGGCAACTGCCAAGAAGAAAGACTCGACCGGCATCTGTTTTATTGGCGAACGACGCTTCAGCGACTTCCTCAAGCAATACCTGCCAGCGCAGCCCGGTGATATCGAGACCATCGAAGGTGAAGTGATCGGCCGTCACCACGGCCTGATGTACCACACCATCGGCCAACGCCAGGGACTCGGCATCGGCGGCCTCAAAGATGCCGGCGACGAGCCTTGGTATGTCCTGGCCAAGGACCTCAAGCGCAATGTGCTGCTGGTCGGCCAGGGCAACGAGCATCCCTGGTTGTTCAGTCGCGCCCTGCGAGCCTCGGATATCTACTGGGTCAACCCGGTCGATCTGAGCAGCCCGCGCCAGCTCACCGCCAAGGTGCGCTACCGGCAGAGCGATCAGGCCTGCACGTTGGAGAAGACCGCTGCTGGCTACCGCGCGGTGTTCGCCGAGCCGCAACGCGCCGTCACCCCTGGCCAGTCCGTAGTGTTCTACGACGGTGAAGTCTGCCTCGGTGGCGGCGTGATAGAAAGCGCAGAGCCCTGGTTTGCCGGAGCCGGCCTGGTATGAGCCCGATTCAGGAGCAACTCACCGCACTGGCCGCCGTCTTCGAAGCCACCACCCTGGTCGACAAGATCGCCCGCACCGGCCAGGCCAGCGAGGCCGATATTGCCTGCATGCTCGGCAGCCTGCTGGTCCGTGAGCCAAAGAACACACTGGACGTCTACGGCGGCGACGACCTCAACCTGCGCGAAGGTTATAAAGCGCTGGCCAGCGCCCTCGAACGCAATCCAGCGAGCCTGCAGCGCGACCCCCTGCGCTACGCCCTGGCCTTGCTCGGCCTGGAACGCCAACTGGCCAAGCGTGACGACCTGCTACAGGTGATTGGTAGCCGCCTGGATCAGATCCAGCAGCAGGTCGAGCACTTCGGCCCGACCCACGAGAACGTCATTTCCTCCTGTGGTGCGCTGTATCAAGACACCATCAGCACCTTCCCCCGACGCATCCAGGTGCAGGGCGATATGCGTTTCCTGCAGCAGGCCAATAATGCGGCGAAGATTCGCGCCCTACTGCTAACCGGCATCCGCTCGGCACGCCTGTGGCGCCAGCTTGGCGGCAATCGCTGGCAACTGGTGTTCAGTCGCAGCAAGCTGCTCAAGGAACTCTATCCGTTGCTGCGCAGCTGACGTGAGCCTCCCACTGCGCAGCGTTAAACCCCTGCAAGGCGCCCTGCTGCTAGCGCTTTCCGCCCTGCTGTTCTCGCTGATGGGTGTCGGCATCCGCGAGGTCTCCAGCAGCGTCAACAACGAGTCGGTGGTGTTTTTCCGCAACCTGGTCGGCGTGTTGTTTTTCTTGCCGCTGGTAGTGCTCAAGGGCATCCAACCACTGAAGACCGGGCGCCTGAAATCCCACCTGTGGCGCACCACCTATGGCCTGGCGGCGATGTACTGCTTCTTCTACGCCATTGCCCATCTACCGCTGGCCGACGCCATGCTGTTCACCTACTCGGCACCTGTATTTACCCCACTGATCGCCCGGTGGTGGCTGAAGGAGCCATTGACACGACGAATGCTGCTGACCACCGGCATCGGCCTGATCGGCGTGCTGCTGGTCGCCAAACCCAGCCAGGCATTGCTCGATAGCCAGGCCCTGGTCGGCATGGCCGCGAGCATTCTGGCTGCCTTCGCCTTCGTCTCGATCCGCGAGATGAGCAACACCGAGCCGGCCTTTCGCATCGTTTTCTACTTCGCCCTGTTCAGTACCCTGATCTCCGCCATCCCGCTGACTTGGGCCTGGCAGACGCCGGATAGCCATGACCTGGGTCTATTGCTGGTGATCGGCCTGCTGGCCACCGTCAGCCAGATTGTCATGTCCAAGGCTTATGCCCTGGCACCGCCCGGCATCATCGGCCCAATTGCCTATCTAGCCATCGTCTTCGCCGGACTGATCGCCTGGTTGCGCTGGGGTGAAATGCCCGATCTGGCCTCGCTGATCGGCGCCGCGCTGATCTTCGGCGCCAGCCTGCTGTCCATCAGCAGGCGCTGAACGGTCCACAGCCAATCGCGGCTTACCTCGCGATTTCATGTATGATGTGCGCCCTTTTCGTTGACCGACAGTCCGAGAACGCCTCCATGCAGCTCTCCTCGCTCACCGCGGTTTCCCCCGTTGATGGCCGTTACGCCTCAAAAACCAGCGCCCTGCGCCCGATCTTCAGCGAATACGGCCTGATCCGTTTCCGCGTCATGGTCGAAGTGCGCTGGCTGCAGCGCCTGGCTGCCCATGAGGGTGTCAGCGAAGTCGCCCCCTTCTCCGCCGAAGCCAACGCCCTGCTCAACGAGCTGGCCGAGAACTTCGCCGTCGAGCACGCCGAGCGCGTCAAAGAGATCGAGCGCACCACCAACCACGACGTCAAAGCCGTGGAATACCTGCTCAAGGAACAAGCCGCCAAGCTGCCGGAACTGGCCGCCGTCAGCGAGTTCATTCACTTTGCCTGCACCAGCGAGGACATCAACAACCTGTCCCACGCACTGATGCTGCGCGAAGGTCGTGATGGCGTGCTGCTGCCGCTGATGAAGCAGATTGCCGCCGCCATCCGCGAGTTGGCAGTCAAGTTCGCCGACGTGCCGATGCTCTCGCGCACCCACGGTCAGCCGGCATCGCCGACCACCCTGGGCAAGGAACTGGCCAACGTCGTTTACCGCCTGGAGCGCCAGATCGCCCAGGTCGTAGCCGTGCCGCTGCTGGGCAAGATCAACGGCGCCGTGGGCAACTACAACGCCCACCTGTCCGCCTACCCGCAGATCGACTGGGAAGCCAACGCCAAGCAGTTCATCGAAGGCGATCTGGGCCTGCAGTTCAACCCCTACACCACACAGATCGAACCGCACGACTACATCGCCGAGCTGTTCGACGCCATCGCGCGCTTCAACACCATCCTCATCGACTTCGACCGCGATGTGTGGGGCTACATCTCCCTCGGCTACTTCAAGCAGAAGACCGTGGCCGGTGAAATCGGCTCCTCGACCATGCCGCACAAGGTCAACCCGATCGACTTCGAAAACTCCGAAGGCAACC
>CAZFKQ010000013.1:0-135306 GCA_964518735.1 uncultured Pseudomonas sp. | reverse complement strand
TCAGGCCCTGCTGGCCGAGCAGGGTTACGCCCAGTACGAAGTGTCGGCCTACGCCAAAGCGGGCAAGGCAGCCCGGCACAACCTCAACTACTGGACCTTCGGTGACTTCCTCGGCATCGGCGCCGGCGCCCACGCCAAGCTGAGCAGCCCGAGCGGAAAGATCGCGCGGACCTGGAAAACCCGCCTGCCCAAGGACTATCTCGATGCAAGCAAACCCTTCCAGGCCGGTGAGCGCCTGCTGACGGCCGACGAACTGCCCTTCGAGTTCCTGATGAACGTGCTGCGCCTCAGCGACGGCGTGCCGGCCGCCCTGTTCAGTGAGCGTACTGGCCTGCCACTGACACAATTAGCCGAGTCCCGGCGCGAGGCCGAAGCACGCAAGCTGCTGCTGAGCGATCCGCAGCGCCTGACCGCCAGTCGCGAAGGCCAGCTGTTTCTCAACGATCTGTTGCAGCATTTCCTGCCCTGAGCCCAACTCCTGTAGCAGCGAGCCGTCGCCACTGCATACTCGGCAGCCCACGCGACAGACGGTAAACTGCGAGAAAGTCTGCTCACCGCAAAGAAAAAGAATAAGGACAACCGATGGATCTGCTGCTCGACCTGATCGTCACGCTCTCGCGCTGGTGCCGCGGCAACCTGTACGACATCTCCCTGGCCATCATGGCCACCCTGTTCGTGCTGTTCGGCCCCGGCATCAATGCCTGGATTCAGCGCTCCATCAGCAGCTTCAACTTTTTCCTGCGCACCCTGATCTTTGTTCTGGTCTGCGCGGTGGGTTATGGTCTGGCCATCGTCTTCCTCACGCCCTGGCTGGCCCAAGGCCTCGGCTACTTCAACAACTTCACCCTGGCGCCGGTACTGTTGCTGGTGTTCTTCCTGATTGGCGTGCTGGCTGATCGCAGCTGAAGCGCCTCCGCACGGTGCGTGCCGGGTATAGCCCAGCCAACCGTGCGTCAGCCTTATTCACTCGCGGCCTTGCACAAAAGCCACTGATCGCCTTTTCTCTGTTACCAGGCGAATAGCAGCTGCCAGCGCCCTGCACTCGCCCATGGCCCTGTCCGCACCAACCCAGGCTGCGGACAGGCGGTCGACTAGAACAACAATAAGCAGTCCTCCCCACCGGCCCACCCCGGAGGCACCATGAAGCGTATCGCCCCGCTGTTGCTGATCCTCGCCAGCCTGCTCAGCCCAGGCGCCCTGGCGGAAAACGTTGCCCGCGAAGTGCACAAGAGCATGCTCCCGCAACCCACTTAGCCAGCCGGAGGCTGCTCAAGGCCGCGCCGGCCAGGTGCGGTTTCAGCAAGGTGCGCGGTGAAGAAAGCCGAGCGAGCCAATCAATCCAGAGCACTATCGCCAATCCGTCTAACAGACCCACTGCCGTCGAGGTAGATTGAAACCAGTGGAGTCATATAGGAGAACGGCATGCAGGTAACCGGCTACAGCAGCAACCTGCCCCTCTCGACCCAGATCATCAAGAAAGCCGGCCAGGCCGCACAATCACCCGACGCCCGGGCCAACCCGGAACAGGTGAACAAGGCAGTCGACCGTGCCGCTGATCGAGTCGTCGAGCAGCAGGAAAGCAAGGAACTGAGCCAGTCCAACCGGCGTAGCGCCGCCACTCAGTTATACAGCGCCACCAGCCAGCAACGGCAAATCGATACCTATCTGGCAGTAGCCAGCGAAGCTGAAATCGACAGCCAGCCAAGCACGGTGGAAACAGCACTGGAACTGCGTGACGATGTACGCCGCAACGAAGTGGCCCAGAACATCGATAGCATCACCAGCCGCCCTGAGCGGCCCGAAGCACCACCGGTGAAACCGGAACCGTACGTTGACACCCGTGCCTGACCTGTACTGACAGCAGCGCACAAAAAAGCCGCCCGAGGGCGGCTTTTTCTATGGCGCTACAACTTACAGCTGTGGGCCAGCATTGCGGATGGCGTCGGACACGTCGAACTTCTTGAAGTTCTCGATGAACAGACCCGCCAGGCCTTTGGCCGCTTCGTCGTAGGCATTCTGATCAGCCCAGGTGTTGCGCGGGTTGAGCAGGTTGGTCTCGACGCCCGGAACGGCCTTCGGCACGCTCAGGTTGATGATTGGCAAGTGCTCGGTCTCGGTACCGATCAGCGCGCCGCTCTGGATTGCGGCGATCACGCCACGGGTAGTCGGGATGTTGAAGCGCTTGCCGACACCATAGCCGCCACCGGTCCAACCGGTGTTGACCAGGTAGACCTTGGAGCCGAAGCCACGGATGCGCTTGATCAGCAGTTCAGCGTATTCGCCAGCCGGGCGCGGGAAGAACGGTGCGCCGAAGCAGGTGGAGAAGGTCGACTTGATGCCGCCGCCGCTGCCCATTTCGGTGGAGCCGACCAGCGCGGTGTAGCCGGACAGGAAGTGGTAGGCCGCCTGCTCTTCGCTGAGGATCGACACCGGCGGCAGTACGCCAGTCAGGTCGCAGGTGAGGAAGATCACCGCGTTCGGCTCGCCGCCGAGGTTCTTCTCGCTGCGCTTCTCGACCAGCTCCAGCGGATAGGCCGCACGGCTGTTCTGGGTCAGGCTGTCGTCGGTGTAGTCTGGTACGCGATTGTCGTCGAGTACGACGTTCTCCAGTACGGCACCAAACTGGATGGCTTTCCAGATCACCGGTTCATTCTTCTCGGACAGGTCGATGCACTTGGCATAGCAACCGCCTTCGATGTTGAACACCACGCCTACGCCCCAGCCATGCTCGTCGTCACCGATCAGGTAACGGCTCTCGTCGGCCGACAGGGTGGTCTTGCCGGTGCCGGACAGACCGAAGAACAGGGTCACGTCGCCTTCTTCGCCGATGTTGGCAGCGCAGTGCATCGGCAGCACGTCAGCGTCCGGCAGCAGGAAGTTCTGCACGGAGAACATGGCTTTCTTCATTTCACCGGCGTAACGCATGCCGGCGAGCAGCACTTTCTTGGCGGCAAAGTTGATGATCACGCAACCATCGGAGTTGGTGCCATCACGCTCAGGCACGCACTCGAAGTTGGCCACGTTGAGGATCTGCCACTCGTCCTTGGCGGCCGGGTTGTACTGCTCCGGGTTGATGAACAGGCAACGGCCGAACAGGTTCTGCCAGGCAGTCTGAGTGGTCATCTTGACCGGCAGGTAGTGGGCATCGGCCGAACCGACGTGGACGTAGGAAACGAAGTGATCCTGGGCGTTGTTGAACGCTTCGACGCGATCCCACAGGGCATCGAACTTGTCGGCCGGGAACGGGCGGTTGATCGAGCCCCAGGCGATTTTCGCCTCGGTGCTCGGCTCCTGCACGATGAAACGGTCAGCCGGGGAGCGGCCAGTGCGATGGCCGGTGCGTACGACCAGCGAGCCATTGGCGGCCAGCTCGCCTTCACCACGGCGAATAGCTTCTTCGACCAGTTGGGCAGCGCTGATATCGGTGTAAACGGCGGTATTGGCTTGCGTCATGAGTGTCCCCGTCGGCGGCTGGCCGAGTCTTCCAAACTTGTGTAGTGCGCATGAGGCCGCACTACAGCGATAAAAAAGTCGCGGGAGTATGCCAGAAAAGCCGGCTTCTTGGCAGCCTCTTGTCTACCTAAGCGACCGATAGGCGCACGCTATCGTTTTGGAATCTGTTTACGATCTTTTGAGCTAGTGCCAGGCAAGGCGCAACGACCACAGGGAGTAACAGCAGCAGGCTGGCCCGAAGGGTAAGCGCCAGCGAGTCAATTGGGCGAGGACACGGAGTTTACGAGCTGTAAATGAGCAGTACTCGTTCCCACTCGCCCTTCGGGCCGCGCTAAAGCGCGTTAGCGGCAAGCCGCTTGCCGAGCCCAATTGACCGGCCTCCGGCTGTTACTGCGTGCAACGCAGCATGGCCGACGATCCAGAGATCCTAAGCAGATTCTTAGTGACGGGTAGCCGAGGGTTCCTGGCTATCACCACTGGTAAACAGCTGCGCCACATCGGCCGCATCGAAGGCATAGCGCTGGTTGCAGAACTGACAATCGATTTCCACCTGCCCGCCATGCTCGGCCAGCAGCAATTCGGCATCACCTTGGCCCAGGCTGATCAGGGCCCGCGCCGAACGCTCGCGCGAGCAGCTGCAACGGAACTGCAGGCCGTTCGGCTCGAACAGGCGCACCGCTTCTTCATGGTACAGGCGATGCAGCACAGTCTCGTTGTCGAGGCCAAGCAGCTCTTCGGCGGTCAGGGTATTGGCCAGGGTCAGCAGGTGCTGCCAGCTGGCTTCGCGCTCGTCGGCATCGGGCAAGCGATCCACCGGCAACTGCTGCAGCAACAGGCCACGGGCACGCTGGCCGTCGGCATGCAGCCAAAAGCGGGTGGACAGCTGTTCGGAGGTGGCAAAGTAGGCAGACAGGCAATCAGCCAGGGTGTCGCCCTCCAGGTCGACTATGCCCTGGTAGCGCTGACCCTGTTTCGGGTCGACAGTCAAGGCCAGCACGCCGTCCGGCATCAATTCGCGCAGACCGGCATCGGCACCGATATGCTCGGCGTGGTAACGGGCAATACCGCGCACTTCACGTTCACTGGAACATTCGATCATAAGCAGCGGTACCGGCCCGGAGGAGCGCACCTGCAGGATCAGCAGGCCATCGAACTTCAGGGTGCCGACCAGCAGGGCCGCTGCGGCCAACATCTCGCCCAGCAGCTGGGCCACCGGTTGCGGGTAGGGGTGTTTGGCCAGCACATGTTGGTAGCTCGCGCCGAGACTGACCAGCTCGCCACGCACGTCGGCGTCGTCGAAGAGGAAACGTTGGGTAAAGTCGGCCATGGACGAATACTGCCTGGATACTGGGGCGGCGATTTTAGGCGCAAAGCCCGGCGCGACCAAGGGCCGGTTGTCTAGCACTTAACCGAGCCCCGCCACTTACTCCTGGCCGCCGCGAAAATTCTGGAGCTGGCGGCGCTGCTTCTTGCTCGGCCGGCCATCGGTCTGCAGGCCCAGGGCACCGGCCTTGCGCAGCTCGGCGCTGGCCTCGCGGCGACTGACACTGTCGGCGGTTTCTTCATATAACAGTTGCGCTTCGGGGGCGCCGCGACGCACCACGGAGAGCGCACGGACCTGTACCGCGCGCTCCTCGAAGCCCGTACGAATTACGTACTCGTCGCCAATCTTCGGCTCCTTGCCCGGTTTGCAGCGCTCGCCGCGGCAATGCACCTTGCCGCCTTCGATGGCGTCCTTGGCCAGGGCGCGGGTCTTGTAGAAGCGCGCGGCCCACAGCCACTTGTCCAGGCGTACCTTGTCGTCGTCTTTGTCACTCAAAACCAGTCAGCTCCATACCCAGCGTTTCAATACCGTGCGCAGCGGACAGTTGCAGGCCTGCGGCACAGCGTCCCCAACCCGGTGCAACTCGGCCCGACAGGGCAGATCCTGCGGCGTTTTCAACTCCCAGACCAGGCCCAGGCGCGCCAAGCCCTGCAGCACCCACCAGCCCGGGTCCCACTCGCCGGCATACAGGCCGAGCCGGGCCGAACCGGGAAAGGCGTGGTGATTGTTGTGCCAGCACTCGCCCATGGTCAGCAACGCGGCAAAGGGCACGTTGTAACCCTGCACGCAGGCATCGTCGACCACATGATGTTGCGCACCATGCCGGTGGGCGAAGTGGCCAATCAGCCAGTGGCCAAATACCCCGGCGGTGACACGCGCGCACACGCCCCAGAATACCCAGGCCCAGCCTCCCAGGGCGAAGAACAGCAATGCCCAGGGCAACTGCTGAGCCATCCAGGTGCGCTGTAGAAAGCGATAGACCGGGTCGGTGACGATCCGTGATTCGACCTGAATATCCGGCGGACTGTCCAGACGCAGCTCGCAGTGCAGCTGCCACCAGGCATCGACCAGCGGCGCACGGCGATGACCGAAGAAGTCATGACAGGCTTTCTGCCGTTGCGCGTAATCGCGCAGATCATGGGTACGCAGCAACCCCAGCGGGCCTGACAGGCCGACCAGCACGCCACAGTAGACAAGGAAATACTCTAGCCACTTGGGGCACTGGAAGCTGTCGTGAATCAGCTTGCGGTGCATGCCCAGCGAGTGCCCGAGCAGCAGTACCAGTGGGTAGTCCCGGCAAACAGGGCGAACGCCGCCCAGGTGAACGTCAGCGCCCCGCCGACCAGTGCGGCCAGCGCCATGCCACTGAACCACAGCGAGCGGATCGGTTCCCAGCGCACCTCGCCATGAACGACATCGGCGCCTTGCTGCACGCGATGGCTCTTGAGACTTTCGGGTATCACATCCATATGCGCCTCCAAGCCCGATTGGGCTGTTAGTGTTATTTCCTGGCCAGCTCCTCAGCCTCGCGCTTCAACTGGCTGCCCGTTGGGCAAACCTCGAAGGCAAAGCCGAGCAGGGTATTCAACAGGCTGTCAGGGTTGAGCCGATACAGCACGTACTGCCCCTTCCGCTCGCTGACCACCAGGCCAGCAGCGGCGAGAATCGACAGGTGGCGGGAGATCGCCGGCGCGCTCATTTCGAAACGGCTGGCAATGTCGCCGGCAGTTAATTCCTGCGCCGAGAGATAGGCCAGAATCTGCCGCCGCGGCGAAGAGGCCAGCGCTTCGAAAACCCTGTCTGTTGTCATGTGCCATCACTTACTTAACATTTTAGTTAATAGCTTTATAGCAGCCAAACCGCCTCTGGCAAATCCGTGTGGTGGCGCATGCGGCCAGAGGTGCGGTTGTCATCTGACCTGTCTAGAATGCCTGCACCTACCGGGGAAAGCCTGCCTTGAAGACGTTCGACCAACTGGCCGTGATCGGCCTGCGTGAATGGATCAATCTGCCCGAACTGGGCATGGTCGGCCTGCGCGGCAAGATCGACACCGGCGCCAGCACCTCGACCCTGCATGCCAGCGACATCGTGCCGTTTGAGCGCGATGGTGAGCCCTGGGTACGCTTTACCGCCCACTTCGGCACCCAGGTGCAGCGCCGCCATGCCTGTGAGGCGCCACTGGTGACGATGAAGTCGATCAAGAGTTCGAATGGCCATATCCAGACCCGCTATGTGATCCGCACCCTGCTCGCCCTCGGCGATCGGGCCTGGCCGGTGGAGTTCACCCTGGCCTGCCGTAAGACCATGCGCTACCGCGTACTGCTTGGCTCCAAGGCGCTGGTCGATGGCCAACTGGTGGTCAACCCGGCGCTGACCTACGTGCAAGACAAACCCCAGCTTTCCCTGCCTTCCGGTGCCCAATGAAGATTGCCATCCTGTCGCGCAACCCGCGCCTGTATTCGACTCGACGACTGGTGGAAGCCGGCACTGCACGCGGCCATGAAGTGGTGGTGATCGACACCCTGCGCGCCTACATGAACATCGCCAGCCACAAGCCGCAGATTCACTACCGCGGCCGCCCGCTGGAAAACTTCGATGCGGTGATTCCACGCATCGGCGCCTCGGTAACGTTCTATGGCTGCGCCGTGCTGCGTCAGTTCGAAATGATGGGCGTGTTCCCGCTCAACGAGTCGGTAGCGATCAGCCGCTCGCGTGACAAGCTGCGCTCGCTGCAACTGCTCTCACGGCGCGGTGTCGGCCTGCCGGTAACCGGCTTTGCCCACTCGCCGGACGACATTCCCGACCTGATCCAGATGGTCAGCGGCGCGCCGCTGGTGATCAAGGTGCTGGAAGGCACCCAGGGCATCGGTGTGGTGCTGTGCGAAACCGAGAAGGCTGCCGAGTCAGTGATCGAAGCCTTCATGGGGCTGAAGCAGAACATCATGGTGCAGGAATACATCAAGGAAGCCGGCGGCGCCGACATCCGCTGCTTCGTGGTTGGCGACAAGGTTATCGCGGCCATGAAGCGACAGGCCAAACCTGGCGAATTCCGCTCCAACTTGCACCGAGGTGGCAGCGCCAGCCTGATCAAGATCACCCCGGAAGAACGCATGACCGCCATCCGCGCGGCCAAGGTCATGGGCCTGTCGGTGGCCGGTGTGGACATCCTGCGCTCCAACCACGGCCCGCTGGTAATGGAAGTGAACTCCTCGCCAGGCCTGGAAGGCATCGAGACCACCACCGGCAAAGACGTGGCCAGCATGATCATCCAGTACATCGAGAAGAATGGCGGCCCGCATCTGACCCGCACCAGAGGCAAGGGCTAAGAATCTGTTGAGGCTGTTACTGGCGTAGCGCCTTGTCTGGCTCTAGCCCAAAAGATCGTAAACAGGTTCTAAGCCGCATACGCGCCCAACACGTAGCCCGGATGCAGTCCGTGACAGCTCTTCAGACCTCAGCGGCGCTCCGGGCTACTGGCCATTGCCATGCTCCTGCATCCAAGCGAGAAACGCGGCCTCGCCGAGTGGCCGGCTGAAGTAGTACCCCTGACCCAGCGAGCAACCGTGCTGGTGCAGCCACTCCAGCTGCATGGGCGTTTCGATACCTTCGGCCACGCACTCCAGGCCCAGGTTGCGGGCAATCAGCAGAATCGTCTCGACCAGCATCTGCCCACTGGCATCGGTTTCCAGGTCATGGATAAAGCTGCGATCAATCTTCAGCCGATCCAGCGGCAGGCGCTTGAGATAGGTCAGCGACGAATAACCGGTGCCGAAGTCGTCGATGGCAAAGCGAATACCCAGGCGCTTGAGCGCATGCATGGCCTCGATGCACTGCTCGACATCCTGCAGCAGCACCCCTTCGGTGATTTCCAGTTCCAGGGCGCTGGCCGGCAGCGCATGACGCTGCAGGCAACTGCTGATCCGTTCGACGCAATCGTTCTGGCGCAACTCACGCGGGCTGAGATTGACCGCCAATACCAATTGCGGCCAATCGCCCTGCCAGCGCGCCAGGCTGGCACAGGCATGTTCCAGCACCCAGTGGCCGAGTTCCTGAATCAGCCCGGTTTCCTCGGCCAGCGGAATGAACTGGCTGGGTGGAATTTCGCCGCGCTCCGGATGACTCCAGCGCAGTAGCACCTCGGCACCGACAACACGACCATTGATCAGGGCCCGTTGGGGCTGGAACACCAGATACAACTGATCGCGCGCCATCGCCTGGCGTAGCTCGCTCTGCAATTGCAGGCGCTGGTCGATCACCGCCTGCATTTCCGGAGCAAAGAAATGCAGGGCATTACGCCCACCCTGCTTGGCCTGGTACATGGCAGTGTCCGACTGTTTCAGGGCATCGGCGGCATCCTGCCCCGGCAGCGGATGCAGGGTAATGCCGATGCTGGCACTGACTGCCAGCTCGTGGTCATTGATCAGGTAACTGCCCTGAAGACTGGCGAGCAGTTTGTCGCCCACCTCGGCCGCATGCTCGGCGGCCAGTTCGGCACTATCGGCGAGGGTTTCCAGCAACACCACGAACTCGTCGCCACCGAGTCGGGCCAACGTGTCCTCACTGCGCAGGCAATGCCCCAGGCGCACTGTGACCTCCTTGAGCAGAGCATCGCCGGTGGGGTGACCCAGGCTGTCATTGACCGTCTTGAAGTGGTCCAGGTCAATGAACAGCAAAGCGCCGAACGTGCCTTCGCGCTGCTCGCGAGCCATGGCGTGCTGCAGGCGATCCTGCAGCAGGCGACGATTGGGCAGGCCAGTCAACTCGTCGCTGAACGCCAGCCGTTCGATCTCGCGCTGGTAGCGTTGGCGTTCGGAAATATCGGTGATGCTGGCACGGATCAGCAACGGCTTGCCGGGCATGCGTACCAGACGAATCTCACTGGGTAGCAGACGGCCAGCACTGTCGCGGTGCAGCCACTCGAACACCGGCGTATCGCCTGCCATAGCGGCCTCAACATAACGCTGGCCGAGCGGTATGGAGTCCTCGCCATTGGCCTGACGCGGTGGACTCAGCTCGATCGGTTTCTTGCCCAGCAACTCCGCATGACTGAGACCAAACAGCTGCTGGGCATTCTCGTTGGCCTCGATGATGCCATCCTTGGGACTGAACAGCACGATGGCTTCCGGAGCGTGCTCGACCAGCGTGCGATAGCGCGCTTCCGCTTCGCGGCGGGCGGTGATGTCCTCGATGATTGCCAGGCAGGCTTCCAGGCGCCCACCCTGCTCACGTACTGCGCGCAGGCTCAGACGGCTATAGATGACCGAGCCATCCTGACGCAGGAAGCGCTTCTCCAACTCATAGTCATCTCGTTCGCCACGGCAAATGGCGTCAAACAGCGCCTGCTCCCGCGCGACATCCTGCTCATGGGTAATCTGCTGCCACGTGCGGCTGCACAATTCCTGGCGGCTCCGATCCAGGGTCTGGCAAAGCTTGAAGTTGACCTCCAGCCACTGCCCTTGCGGGGTAATCATGGCCATACCGATCAGCGGTGCCTCGAAGAACAGACGCAACCACTCGTCACGCTCGCGCAGCTGCTGCTCGGCGAGTTTACGGGCGCTGATGTCCTGGATCGCACCGTACAGGCGGACAATCTTGCGCCCATCCATTTCCGGAAAACCCTTGAGCCGTACCCAGCGCGAGGTGCCACGCAAGCCAGACAGACGCACCTCCATGTCAAAAGGCTGCCCTGTGCGCAGGATCTGCCGGAGGGTCCGCTGGATCAGCTTACGACTCTCCGGATCGTAGCGACTCAACGCTATTGGAAAAGGTGGAGCACCCGCAGCGGGGTCCATCTCGTTCATACGGAAGCAGCCATCGGTCCAATACATACGCTGGTCGGCCATCTCCAGCACCCAGCCGCCGATATCCGCAATCGCCTCGGTCTGCGACAGCAGATGGGTCTGGCGCATCAGCTCCTCGCGGCGCTTGGCCAGCTCCCGGGCCAGGCGCTCGCGTTCGCTGACATCCTGATTGAGCGCGACAAAATGGCTGACCTTGCCCCCCTCATCAAGCAGCGGCGCAATGGTCACCTCATTCCAGAACTCCTCGCCATTCTTGCGGTAATTGCGCAGCACCTCATGGTGCGAGCGGCCACGGCTGAGTGCCTGGCGAGCACGCAACAGGGCGCCATGGTCATCATTGCCGGCCAGCAGCAGGCGGCTATGGCTACCGAGAATTTCCGCGCGGCTGTAGCCGCTCAGCTTCTCCAGTGCCGGATTGCAGTAGATGAAGGGATTACCGGGTTGCCGCGCATCGGAAATCGACACTCCCAATGGGCAGGACCGCAATGCCTGACTGACCAGGGCCAGCTCCTGCTGCATCGCCGCATTGTTCTGCAAGGTGCGGCGCAGATCACTGAGTGCGCGTCCGACCAATAGGGTGGCAATCATCAACAGCAGAACGCTGAAGTGCATCTCCAGGCGCTGCGGGCTGGTCCAGTCGAGATTACTTACCAGCACTCCGGCCAGCGGCAGCGCCAACACGCTCAGCACAGTCAGGGCGGCCCCCCAGAGCGCACCGCTGAACCCCCAGAGCATGGCAAGCACCAGCATCATGGCGCCAATCAGTGGCAGGATCAGCACCAGCGGCAGCATACAGAGCGACAGCGGCAGGCCGACCAGCAACGCCAGCAAGGCCCACCAGGGCGGTGTTTGCAGCGTCTCGGGGGCCCCATGGGCAGAAGCAGGTGGAGCGGCCCGGGCCCAGCCACGCTGGCGCAAACGCTGGGTCAGCCCGCTCAGCAGCGGCAGCGTGACCCCCAGGGCAATCAGACTATCGGCCAGCCACAGGGTCAGACTTGCCTGCGCCCAGCGCTCGCTCGACAGCACGCCGGTCAACAGCAGGTTGACCTGAACACCCAGCGCGGCAATGGCAGCCGGCACCAGCACGCCGAGCAGGATGAAGCGCACCAACGCGGGCACCGTAGCCAAGGCCGGATCGAAATCACGATGACGCAGAAACAGCCAGGCCACACCGACCGCCAGGGTCTCCGGCACGGCATACAACGGCGCCCAGCGCCAATCCAGCCCCCACAGGGGAATGCTCAGCAGGGCGTTGAGGTAGAGTGCCGGCAACACCCGCGGCCCCCACCACAACAGCAATGTCAGGCCGAGCGCGAACGGCAGATACCAGAGCGCAGCACCACTGACAAACTGGGTCGACAAGGACATCCAGGTTCCCAGATGGAACAGCGGCAACGGCAGCCACCAACTCCACTGCGGCAGGCGATCCGAATCCACAGGCATGCTGACCTCGGCTAATCCATCTGAGCAGCATAGATCAGCGATGAAAGCCCGAACTCATGCAAAAGCCCGCCGGGTGGCGGGCTTTTGCAGAGCGTGATTCAGCTTATTGTGGGTTGCTTTGCAGCTGTAGCGCAGGCTTCGGCGGCTGCGGCTCGGCGGCCTTGAGTTGCAGCACCGGCTTCGGCGGTTCAGGCTGCGGCTGCGGCGCCTGCAGTTTCAGCTCGGGCTTAGGCGGCTGCGGCTGATTGGCCTTGAGCTGCAGCTCCGGCTTCGGCGGCTCGGGTTGCGGCTGCGGTGCCTTGATCTGCAGGCCCGGCTTGGGCGGCTCAACCGGCGCCACCTGCAACTTGCCACTGCCACCCGGTTGCACGTTGAGGGTGCTGGTGCACAGCACCTCGACCTCGACCTTGCTCGACTGCTGCTTATTGGGCGCCAACACATGCAGGCGGTAGCTACGCTTGACCAGCGTACCCTGGCCCTGGGTATTGGCCTTGAAACCACCGATCCCCTGCTGCGGTTGCTGCGCATCCGGCTTGATGGTGACCTTCTGGTTGAGCACGCGCTGGGTCGCCTCGCCGACCTTGCCCGGCAGGTTGCTGGTCATCTGCATGGCAGCGCCCTTGCCGCCGACTTCCTCCAGCCAGTACTTGATCTCGCCGCCGCCGACACCTTTGATAGTGGCCTTGAGGTTCACTTGCGCCGGGCACACACCTTTGTACGTGGCGGGCTGAGCGACCAGTTCCACACTGGTGACCTGAAACTGCGCCGCCAGGCCTTGCGGGCCTTTCGGCGGAGCAACCTTGTCGGCAATGGTCGGGTTGCCCAGGCACTGGATGGTCACCGGCGCTGTCTTGTCCCACAGGTGGTACTGGTGGTTGCTGGCCGGCCGCGACGTGTTCGGTCCACCGCCCAGTTCGTAGAAACCAGCCATTTTCAGCGGCACATCAAGTTTGACGTTGAAGCCCTGGCGCAGCACCTGATTGAGGCTCTTGCCCTGCTTCAGGCGATTATTTTTTTCGAAACTGCAATAGGTGGCGATATCGGCACCGGGGATACCGTCGCTGACCAGCAATTTGAACGGCAGATTGGCGTTGAGATAGCCACTGCTGGCCTTCACCTGGGCAGCATTGAGATCGAACATCTGCGATTTCTCGAAGTACATCTCACCATTCTTGGGGATCTTCGCCTCACCCACATAAATCCGCGCCCAGGGCTTGGTCGGCTGCTGCGACCACTGGTGGGTGTACTGGAAGCGCATTTTCACCGTAGTGCTGGGTACCATCGACCAATCGCCTTTCTGATCCAGCTGCACCTGCAGGGTATGCGGCTGGCCGCCATTGGGCGCAGCCTTGATGGTGGCAGTAGCAGCCGGGTTGTCATCGAGGGCCTGGGCGGCGGTGCTGGCCAGCAACAGGGCCAGACTGAGGCTGCTGAGAGTGAAGCGGGTATTGAACGCATTCATGGTAGAGATCCTTGTAGGGGTGGCGATAAATTTGCCTTGCCACCCTCTGTCGTTGATCGCTACTGCCGCGGTTCAAATTATTTTTGCCGCTCGCGATAATTCTTTTGAGTAAAGCCGCTAAGCCGCGATTGGCGCGTTTCAGCGACAGCCGGGCAGGCGCGCCAGGCCGGCGCCGAACTGTTCGTCGCGGCCGCTCTCACCGAGATCACGGGCCTGCGCCAACAGCGCTTCGGTAGAGGGCGCCAGGGCCAGGGCGGCGCTGACGAAGGGCGCGGCGAAGGAGGTGCCGCTGGCGTAGAAGCCCTGACCGTTGCCATCCAGGGTCCAGATATCCTCGCCCGGCGCCACCAGCGCCAAGTGCCGGCCGAAGTTGGACTGGCGCAAGCGGCGCAGCCGGGCATCCACCGCGCCCACCGCCAATACGTCGGGATAGGCAGCGGGATAGCGCACACCTGCCTGACCGTCATTGCCGGCAGCAGCGACGAAGCTCATGCGTGCCGCCAGCTGCTCGAACAGCTCCGCTAGCAAACGACTGTGCGAACCGCCGAAGCTCAGGTTGACCGCTTGAGGCGCCGGCTGCAGGCCGGCCAGTTGTTCCAGGGCGGTGATCACCCAATCGCTGCGGGTGTGCAGGCCGGCCGTGCGGTCTTCACCAAATATCCCCAGGGCCTGCAGGCGCGCGCCGGGCAGCAGGCCAGCTACCTGTTCGCGGCCGACCAGCAAGGCCGCCAGCGCCGTACCGTGGCGCGCGGCCTCGCTGCTGGTGGCCTGGTACTGCGCCGGGGGCAAGCTCTGATAATGCAGATCGGCACCGGCAAACTCACTGAGCGCGCTGTTCACCGGGCCATCGAGCATGGCCAGCAGCTTGCCCTTGCCGCAGTCGAGGCTGGCCGGCTGCTGGCGGCCCATGGCGCGCTGGCCCCAGTTGCGTTGTTGCAGCTCGGCCTCGTCCGGCAGCTGCAAGGGCCGGTAGCGCTGATTGAGTTCCTGCTGCCAGTGCGGAAACTGCCGACGCAGGTCAGCTTCCAGCTGCTGCAGGTCGAGCTGCGCGGGGATGCGATAGACGCTGAGCACCCGCTGCAGATTAGGCAGCTGCTGGCGGCGCAGGATCGACAGCTGGAACGCTTGCAGGGCCAGGCGCTGCTGCTCTGCCTCGGCCAGGTCGCGGCTGAACACTAGCCACTCGCGCAGCGGCGGCAGCTCCTGCGCCGGCGGCTGCACCACGCCCCGCCATTGCTGGGGTGGCGCCTGCAGCATGGGCTGGTCAAGCAGGCTGCCCGTGGCACGCCGCGGCGGCGGGATACCGGCAGGAACTGCCGGAGCGACGGGCGGCATCAATACCGGCGCTGGCGCGGCAGGCGTGGCCACGGGCACGACAGGAGCCGGTGCGGGACCGCCAGGCACGGGCGGCACAGGCGTAGCGGGCGGTGCACTGCTGGGCGGCGGGCCGCCCGGAACGCTGGGCGTTGCCGGCCCGCCAGCGGCATTACTGGCGGCCTGCGCCGACAGGCTGAGCAGCAGCGCCAGCAGCAGCCAGGGCTGCCTCATGGCTGCTCACGCGCCAGCAGCGCGGCATGCTGCACCACCGGTTGTTGCTGCAGCCACTGCAGCAGGGCCTGACCATCGGCGAAACGCCGGTCAGCCGGAACAAACACCTGCACGATACCCAGCGCCGAAGGGCCATCCACCAGCACCGCATCGACCTCCAGCAGCAGTCCACGCACCTGCTGCCACTGGGCATGCTCGACGAAGCGCAGCTGCACCCGGTAGCCACCGCTGAGCACCTGTTGCTGGCCGCCACTTTGCAGTTGCCAGTCCGTGTCGGTCGGTGCCGGACGCATCAGGATGCCCAATTGCAGCGCTACCACCAGGGCCGCGGCGGCCGCCAGCGAAGGTTTCCACCAGTCGCGCCGGGCCGCCGCCGGTTCCTGCTGCAGGCTGCGCTGCAGACGCGCCCAGCCCAGTTCGGCCGGTGCGCTCTGCGCCTGATTACGCTGCTGTTCCGCCTGCTTGAGTGCCGGCGCCAGCTGGCGCAAGCCGGCCAGTTCTTCGCGAGCATCGGCAGAGCGCTGCAGCAGCGCCTCGACCCTCACTCGCTCGTCTGCTGTCAATGTGCCGTTCAGGTACCAGGGCAGCAGTGCCCGCAAATCGTCGTCAGTCTCGTTGTTCATTGTTCACCTCCGCAGTCTGTACCCCTGAGTCGTCTGCGCCGGTGTAGCGGTTCAGTCTTTCTCATGCCTCGGTTCCTCCCAGCAGGCGCCGCAGACACTGCAGCAACTGCTGTTTGGCGTGCAGCATGCGGGTCTTCACGGTGCCATTGGGGATGGCCATGATCTCGGCGATTTCCGGGTAGGACAGCTCCTCGAAAAAGGTCAGGTAGACCACCTGGCGATGGCTGTCCTTGAGCCGGTCCAGGCACAGGCGCACCTGCTCGCCCTGCTGGCCCAGCTCCATGGCCAGGCTCATGGGGCAGCTTGCTTCCTCCTCGCCGTCATCCAGGCTGGCTTCGTCGAGCAGCTCGGTGGGGCGCTTGCGGCGCAACAGGTCGACCGACTTGTGCCGGGTGATGCTCAGCAGCCAGGTGCGCACCTGCGACTGGCCCTGGAAGCTGGCGGCGCGGCGCCAGACTTCCAGCATCACCTCGTTGAGCACCTCGGCGGCATCGGCCGCGTTGGCCACCGTGCGCATCGAGAACTGGTAGACCACGCCGTGGAAGCGTTCATAGAACTGGCGCAGGGCGCGCTGATCCTGGCCGGCGATGCGCAGCAGCAGTTGTACATCCGTGTCTTCGCTCATGGCTGGTAGCGCACTCTCCATTCCTGGCTCTTGCCGATCAGCGCGCCGCCCTGGTCATGGGCGGTCACACGCCACAGATAGTAACGCCCTGGCTCCAGCTTGTTGCGCATCAGCGCCGACAGCGGGGTCTTGGTGGTGCTGGCCGGCAGCAACATGCCGGCGACGAAACTGGGCGACTCGCCGAGCACCTCGACTTCGCCGGCATTCTGCTGGTCGAGACCGATGGCGAACAGCTGCAACTGGTAGACCACGGCGCCGTCCACCGCTCGCCACTGGAAAGGCGTGGCCGCATCGACCACACCGCTCTGCGGACTGGCGCTGATGGCCAGTTGGGCAGCCGGGCCGCTGCCGCCCAGCACCTCGTAGACGGTTTCCACGGTGAGGCTCTCGATCGGGCAGCCAGAGTCCAACACCAGGGCATCGGCCGGCACCAGGTCCTGGTTGGTCACGCAGAAGCGCAGGCGATACTTGCCGGCCTTGGCCGTCGGCAGTGGTGGACTGAACAGCGTGCTCTGCTGGGCACTGCCGAGCTGGCTGCGCACCAGAGTCAGGGTGCGATAGAACGGCCTGCCCTCAGTGCTGCCCGGCTCGGCCACCTGCCAGCGCCCCTCGACCAGGCCATTGCCGCTGTAGCCCAGCAACACCTTGGCCTTCAGCTCGGTGGCCGGCGGCACCAGCTTGATCCGCTGGTTGTCGAGGAAGCTCAGGCTCAGGCGCTGCACCAGCAGCTCGCCATCGCGGTTTTCCCGCGGGGCACGCAGGCCGCTGCTAATCAGGGTCAGCACCACCTGGGCGCTCAAGGTCTGGCTGCCGCTGGAGAACTCACGCTGCAGGATCAGCCGGTGCAGGCCGCGGGCATACCAGCCCTGCACCTCGGCCGCCGACAGCTCCAGCTGCTCGCTGAGCAGGAAGGGCGTGCGGCCATTGGCACTCAGGCCATCGCCCAGGGTACTCAACACGGCACCGCTGGCCGGGTCGATGATGCGTGCGCGGCTGGAACTGACCCGCCCGCTGAAATCGTCAGTGGCCACCACCTGCCAGGCCAGCGCCAGGACATTACGCTGGCTGGCCAGCAGCTGGCGCTGCGCCGGCTGGATATTCACCGCACGCAAACTGCCCAGCGGCTGGGTTGGGGCAGGCAGCACCAGCACCTGCTGGCCGCGTACCGCGCCGCCACCCGCCAGATTGGCAAAGTCGCGTACCAGCAGGACCCGGCGCAAACCACTGCGCTGCCAGGCCTGCACCGTGGCCAGCGGCAGGCTGATGAACTCACCGAACGTGAACGGGCCGCTGCCGCCCTGGCTGAGCGTGCCACCGACCGTGGCCAGGGTGGCGCCGCCGGACGGATTGATGATGCGAGCCGAGCTGGAAGCGGCGCCGCCACTATGCGCAGAGTCCGCCGTGACGCGCCAGTTGACCGCGAAATTGTTGTCCTGGTTGACCTGCAACTGGCGCTGGTTGGGCTGCGCCGTTGCCGCCAGCAGGGCAGCCTGGGCAGAAAGGGCCGGCAGACCGAGGCAGGTAACCAGGGCGAGTAACAGCCAGTGCTTGGAAAATCGGTTCATCATTCACCTTCCTTTCCCTCCCCGGCCAGCGGCCAGGGCGGGGCATCAATATGTGTGGGTATCCCAACGCAGGTCGAAGCCCAGCAGCAGCTGCCAGTCCTCCAGGCCCTGGTCGTAGAGGTCGCTGTCCTGCTTGGCGTAACTGCTCTTGATGAACCAGTCGAGGCCGGGGTTGAGACCGTCGGGCTGCATCTGCGTCCAGGTCAGCTGCAGGTTGGCGGTCTGCTGCAGCATGCTGTCGCCGAGGAAGTCGCCGTCGCCGAAGTGGCTGGTATCACGGCCACGGTAGTAGGAGGCATTCAGCAGCCAGCGCTCGGGGACAATCTGCCAGGCCACATCCAGGCCCCGGCTGACGCTGCGGTAGAGATTGTCATCGTCGCTTTCCCGCTGCTTGTTCCACTGCCAGCTGGTGGAAATGCTCAGCACGTCCCAGGGCATGTAGCCGACCTGCAGGGTGGTGAAGCGGTTGCGCTGGTCGGACGGCGGCTCGTAGATCAGGTAGCCGTTCTGCTCCACTGCCTGGGAATCGTCGCGGGTTTCCTGCAGCGTGTGCTGCACCGACCAGTTCCAGCGGTTGTGGTAGAAGTTCACCCCGATCAGGCTTTCGCGCGTCTCGTCGTTGAGGTCGAAACCGACCACCTGGGCATCTTCACGATCCTGCCGGCGGCGGGTCTCGGTGATGCCGGCATTCAGCGAGGGCATGCCGAGGATGCGCCAGGGCAGCGCGTTGCTGTCGACCATCGGGTAGTAGTAGAGGTTGAACACCTGGCGGTGGGCGACCTGGTCGGCGATGTCGTCCTGGTCGTCGAGGTTGTTGGTCTCGCGGGCCAGCTCGGCCTCCAGCTGCAGGTTGCCGACGAAGGCCTGCCAGTTGGCTCGATCCAGCTGCAGGTCGCCGGGCAGCGAGAGGTTGCCGAGGGTGAAGAAGTCCAGGCCCACTTCGCGCCGCTGCAAGGTCAGGTTCCACTGGTCAAACGGCCCGGAGGGGAACCATTCGCCGGAGCTGAACTGGGTCTGCAGGTCGTGCGAGGTATCTGTGCGCGCATCTTCACCGATGCCCAGGCCGTCGCTGTCGAAGCTGGAGTGGGCATAGTCGCCATGCAGCCACAGGCTGTTGTTGCCCAGGCGCGAGTCGACCGCGATATTCCAGCTGTCGCCGCCGTAGCGGGTCTGCTGATCCGGCGACCACCAGCCGACACCGCTGTCGGTGGTTTCACCGTTGATATAGGCGGTACTGAACTGCAGCAATTGCGGGTTTTCCTGCAGCGGGGTGAAGGTCAGCAGGCCGCCGGCGCTGCGCTCCTCGCTGCTCTGCGGGTAACCGAGGCGGCGCCGGTAGTCGGTCAGCGGCTCGCTCTGCAGGCCGAACACCTCCAGCTGCAAGGGACTGCTCAACGCATCACCGAGCGTTAGCGCCACTCCGCGGCGCTGATAGGCGCTGAAGAGCAGGTCCTCGCGCAACACGTTGTAGGTACCCAGGGCCAGGCCCTGACGACCCAGACCGGTGCCGCGCGAGGCGGCCAGGCGGTAGTTGGGCAGCTCCCATTCGTAGCCGTTGGGGTTGTTCTCGCTGAGGTTGTCGTACAGGGCATCCAGCTCACCCTGCCACTGCCAGTCGGCCCCAGCGCCCTCGCCGCGGTAGCTGATACCGCCATTGCTGGCGTAGCGCGGGCTATCCGGGTAGTTGGCGGCATCCTTCTCGTCGACCCGGTAGTTGTTGCTGAGTAGGCCGTAGAGGGTATAGCGGTGGGCGAGCGGAGCCGCGTCCTCGGCATAGCCGTCGACCGATGTGGCGGTCTCTGCGCTGGCGGGCTCAGCCGCCAGCACCTCGGTGCTGCCCGTCTCTTGATCGGACGCGGCCGCCATCTCGTCGCGCGCTGGCGCTGCACTACCTGCAGCCACTTCGACGCTGGCTTCAAGCAGGGTGGCGACGTTGCCGTTGGCATAGAACACCAGCACCAGCAGCGGGTGGCTGCCATCAGCCAGCGGGCTGGGCATGTCGAGGAGGAAATCGCTGTCCGTGCGGCTGATCAGGGCGCTGACATCATAGCCATCCAGCTCCACGGCCAGCTGGTCGCCGGCGCCAAGGGTCTCCAGGCCGAGTACGCTGAAACTCAGGCGGGTCTGCCCGGGCGCCAGGGTCAACACATCCTCGGCAACGGCCTGGCCGGCCAGACTACCGAGCAGGAATACCGCGCAGCAGTGCCGGATACGGGTGATAAGCCGGTGCAGAGTGGTCATGGCCATGCCTGTTTCTGGTTGCCAGCCCAGCGAATCGCCGCACCCGGCGAAGTAGCCGACGCAGTTCACTGGAGCAGAACCGTGACACGCAGCGGCGCACGGTCAGGTTGGGGTTTGCCACAGCCGTGCACGCGCACTGCGACCCGTGCCGGCTGGATGTGCGTCTTGCACATCACTACAGATGTAACCGGGCAATCCACATCGTAGACCAGCGGCGGCGAGAGCAGGAAAACACGGGATAAGGACATCGAAGGCACTCCGGGCAGATGGCTGACACCCCTCTGTCGTCGCTCCGCATGCCCGCGGTTCACTTTATTTTCGTGGTGTCGCAATACGCTCTGTACGACTGCCACCAGTGAGCCAGCCAGGCTGGTACTCGCCATGAGTTCTGTATGACCTGGCTGAGTGACGCCGGACGTGCCCCTGACAACTACGCAAGCCAGCAGGCGCCATGGTCTATTCGGACGGTAAACAACGAAAAAGCCCGCCAAAGGGCGGGCTTTTTCATTCCGATGCCAATCAGGCCATGGCGACCGGACGCAACGAGTAGGTCTTCAGCTGTTCGGCGAAGTCGCGCAGCGACTGGATGCCACTGGCCTCAGCCTCGGCCACCCACTGCTTGATCGCTTCGAGCATGTCGTGGCCGTTGCTGCTGGTCTTGACCCAGATCTGCTGCAGGGCCAAACGCTTCTCGTAGATCACCTTGAGTGCCTGACTCTGCTCCAGCATGCGCTGGATACGCGCCTGGTGGGTCTCGTCGAGCAAGCTTGGCTCACGCGAGAGCAGGCGCTTGGCACGACGGAACTGATAGCGCACCGACTCGTCGGCCTTGGCCAGTTCCTGCTTGACCAGTGGTGCGATCACCAGCTTGCGGTACTGCGCCATGATCTGAAAACGGTTGTTGAGGATGGCCATGGCGGTATCCATGTCCAGGCTGCGTTTGCCCTCCACGCGATGGGCGATCGGCGCCACGCGCTGCACCTTGGCCATGCGCAGCAAGCTGAACAGCTGGATCCAGGCCCAACCCATGTCGAACTCCCACTTCTTCACCGACAGCTTGGCGCTGTTGGGGTAGGTGTGATGGTTGTTGTGCAGCTCTTCGCCACCAATCAGGATGCCCCAGGGCACCAGGTTGGTCGCCGCGTCACGGCATTCGAAGTTGCGGTAGCCGACGGCATGGCCGAGGCCGTTGATCACGCCCGCTGCCCATACCGGAATCCACATCATCTGGATCGCCCAGACGGTCATGCCGAGCACGCCGAAAAGGGCCAGGTCGATAACCGCCATGATGGCGATGCCGCCGGTCGGAAAGCGCGAGTAGATATTTCGCTCGACCCAGTCTTCCGGGCAGTTCTTGCCGTAGATGCGCAAGGTTTCCGGGTTCTTCGCCTCGGCACGATAAAGCTCGGCGCCGGTGCGCAGCACCGTGCTCAGGCCCTTGATCACCGGGCTGTGCGGGTCATCGACGGTTTCGCATTTGGCGTGGTGTTTGCGGTGGATGGCCGTCCACTCGCGGGTGTTCTGTGCCGTGGTCAACCACAGCCAGAAGCGGAAGAAGTGCTTGAGGGCAGGGTGCAACTCCAGCGCGCGGTGCGCCGAGTAGCGGTGCAGATAGACGGTGACGCTGACGATGGTGATGTGCGTTATCACCAGGGTGACCGCTACCAGTTGCCAGACCGACAGGTCGAGTAAACCGTTGTACCACATGAAAGGTGTAGCCTCGCAGGGAAGAGAGAGACGGCCCGGATTGCAGGCTCGCCCGCATTATCTCTTAGTGCAGAGATAAAGCCAGTACGCCCTTAGAAGGGAATACGCTGGATGGCGTCTTATCTATAATGTGCGCCTGTGCACACTTTCATCGCCAAGGCAGGCCTCTCTTCCAATGAAACTCCAACGCAGCCCGCTGCAGCTCACCCTGCTCTATCTGGCCATCGCCCTGCTCTGGGTGCTGGGCAGCGACAGCCTGCTGCTTGAACTGGGCCTGGACCGCGACCATCTGGTGCGCTACCAACTGCTCAAGGGCTGCGTGTTCGTCCTGCTCACCGGCCTGCTGCTCTATGTCGCACTGCTCCAGCACCAGCGTGAGCAGGAACTCGTCCGCCACCATATCAAGCGCAGCGAGGAACGCCTGACCCTGGCCCTGGACTCTGCCCAGGAAGGCCTGTGGGACTGGGATCTACGCAGTGACAGCGTATTTTTCTCGCCGCGCTATAGCCAACTACTCGGCTATAGCCCCGAGCAATTCGGCAACGGTCGCGCCGACTGGGAAGCGCTGCTGCATCCGGAAGACCGCAGCTTGGTGCTGCAACGCATACACAACCTGCTGGAAGAACCCAGATCCTACTACGAAGGCATCTACCGCCTGCGCCATCGCGACGGTGATTACCGCTGGTTGCTGGCCCGCGGTCAGTTGCTGCTCGACGAGCAGGGCAAGCCGAGTCGCTTTATCGGCACCTCGGTGGACATCACCCAGCGCCGCGCCGATGAGGACAGTCTGCGCCAGGCTGCTGCCGTATTCGACAGCACCCAGGAAGGCGTGCTGGTCACCGACCGCGACCAGAAGATTGTCCACGTCAACCCGGCGTTCAGCCGCATCACCGGCTACAGCGCCGAGGAAGTGCTGGGGCAAAGCCCCAACCTGTTCAAGTCCGGGCGCCACGACGCCGCCTTCTACCACAGCCTGTGGCATGCCCTGGAGCAGCGCGGCGCCTGGAGCGGCGAAATCTGGAACCGGCGCAAGGACGGCGACGTTTTCCCCATGTGGCAGTGCATCCGCAGCATCCACGACGAGAACGGCACCCTCAGCCACTATGTCGCGGTGTTTTCCGATATCAGTGCGATCAAGCGCTCACAGCACGAACTGGACTACCTGGCCCACCACGACCCGCTGACCACCCTGCCCAACCGCCTGCTGTTCAGCGAACGCATCGAACAGGCGCTGCAGCGCGACAAGCAGCGCGGCGCCCTGCTGCTGATCGACCTCGACCACTTCAAGATCATCAATGAAAGCCTCGGCCATAACACCGGCGACCAGCTGCTCAAGCTGATCGGCGAGCGCCTGGGCGGCTGCTTCGACAAACAATTGACCCTGGCGCGCCTGGGTGGCGACGAGTTCGGCCTGCTCAGCAACAACTGCGCGAATGCCGAGCAGGCCTCGCAACTGGCCCAGCGCCTGCTCGACAGCCTGACCCAACCCTTCCTGATCGCTGGTGACACGCTGTTCATCGGCGCCAGCATTGGCATCAGCCTGTTCCCCGAGGACGGCAACTCGGTCGAACAACTGCTGCGCAACGCCGACTCGGCGCTGTTCCGCGCCAAGGGCAGTGGCCGTCAGACCTTCAGCTTCTATAGCCAGGACATGACCACTCTGGCGCGCCAGCGGGTCAAGCTGGAAGCCGAGTTGCGCCAGGCCCTGGAGCACAACCAGCTGCGCGTTTACTACCAGCCGATCCACCGCCTCGACGACGCACGCATGGTTGGTGCCGAAGCCTTGGTACGCTGGCAGCACCCCGAGCGCGGCCTGGTGCCGCCCGGCGAATTCATCCCGATGGCCGAAGACAGCGGACTGATCGGCGCCATTGACGCCTGGGTACTGGAGCAAGCCTGCATCCAGATGGGGCAATGGCTGCAGCGGGGGGTGAAATTGGAGTTCGTCGCGGTCAACGTCTCCAGCCGTCTGTTCAGCCGTGGCGAGCTGGATCTGAGAGTGGCGCGGGTGCTGGCACAAACCGGCCTAGACCCGGCACGCCTGGAACTGGAAGTCACGGAAAGTGCAGTGATGGACGACCCCGATCGCGCCCTGGAACTGTTACAGCACCTGCACAGCCTGGGCGTGCGCCTGGCCATCGACGATTTCGGCACTGGCTATTCCTCGCTGGCGCGCCTCAAGCGCCTGCCGGTGGACAAGCTAAAACTCGACCAGAGCTTCGTCCGCGGCCTGCCCAGCGACCCCGAGGATGCCGCCATCGCCCGCGCGGTGATCACCCTCGGCCAGAGCCTGGGCCTGCGCGTGCTGGCCGAAGGCATCGAAACGGCCGAACAGGCTGCCTATCTGCGCGAGAGCGGCTGCCTCCTCGGCCAGGGCTACTGGTTCGGCCGCCCGCAACCGGCTGAGCAGTTGCTGCCGACGGCGGCGGGCGCCTTGTAGGGCGGGTACAACCCGCGTGCAGGATGTCGCGGGTTGCACCCGCCCTACGAGCTTCAGAGTTTGGCGATCGATACCTCGGTGGATTTGACGAAAGCAATCACTTCGCTGCCCACGCCCAGTTCCAGCTCGCGCACGGAACGAGTGGTGATCACCGAGGTAACGATGCCAGACGCGGTCTGCACGTCGATTTCCGAGAGTACATCGCCCAGGACGATTTCCTTGATGGTGCCTTTGAACTGGTTGCGTACGTTGATGGCTTTGATGGTCATGGTACTGCTCCTTGGATCATGGGTAGCCCGGATGCAATCCGGGACAGGGGTTTGCTCAAAGCGCCCAGCGCAATTGCGTGGGCAGGGGTGAAACGGGTTCCGCCTGGGGCGGCAGTTCGGGCAGCGCCAGCACCCGGTTGAGCACTTCGGCCTCCAGCGCGGCCAGGCGCGCCGAGCCGCGCTGACGCGGGCGTGGCAGGTCGACGGCGAGGTCGAGA
Organism: uncultured Pseudomonas sp.; assembly: GCA_964518735.1. GTDB lineage: Bacteria > Pseudomonadota > Gammaproteobacteria > Pseudomonadales > Pseudomonadaceae > Aquipseudomonas. Next base: position 110,587 of record CAZFKQ010000013.1, on the reverse strand, counting down.
CCGATCTCGCCGTCCTCGATCAGGATCACCCGATCGGCGATGGCCACGGCCTCGCTGACGTCGTGAGTGACCAGCAGTACGGTGAAGCCATGCTGCTGCCACAGGCGTTCGATCAGTTGCTGCATCTCGATACGGGTCAACGCATCCAGCGCGCCGAGCGGCTCGTCGAGCAGCAGCAGGCGCGGCTGGTGGATCAGCGCCCGAGCCAGCGCCACGCGCTGCTTTTGTCCACCGGACAACGCCGCCGGCCATTCCTGGGCACGGTCGGCCAGACCCACGGCGGCCAGCGCTTCGCGCGCTCTGGGCTGCCAGTTGCCGGACAGGCCGAGACCAACGTTGTCGATCACCCGTTTCCACGGCAGTAGGCGGGCATCCTGGAACATCAGTCGGGTGTCTTCACGGGCGGCGGACAACGGCCCCTTGCCGGCCAGCAGCTGGCCACCACTGGGAGCATCCAGCCCGGCCAGCAGGCGCAGCAGGGTGCTCTTGCCGCAGCCACTGCGACCGACTATCGCGACGAACTGGCCGGCCGGGATATGCAGATCGATAGCGCTCAGTACCTGACGTGCACCAAAGGATTTGTGGATGCCTTCGATAGCCAGCGGTATGCCCTGGCGAATGCTGTGCAGGGCGCTCATTGGCCACCTGCCTTGGCCTGGTAGGCCGGGTGCCAGCGCAGCCACACACGTTCCAGGCCACGGGCCGCTAGATCCGCCAGCTTGCCGAGCACCGCGTAGAGCAGGATGGCCAGCACCACCACGTCGGTCTGCAGGAACTCGCGGGCGTTCATCGCCAGGTAGCCGATGCCGGCGCTGGCGGAAATCGTCTCGGCGACGATCAGGGTCAACCACATGAAGCCGAGGGCGAAGCGTACGCCGACCAGGATCGACGGCAGCGCGCCGGGTAGGATCACCTGCCAGAACAGGCCGAATCCCTTGAGACCGTAGCTGCGCGCCATCTCCACCAGCGCCGGGTCAACATTGCGGATGCCGTGGTAGGTGTTGAGGTAGATCGGGAACAGGGTGCCGAGGGCGACCAGGAAGATCTTTGCCGCCTCGTCGATACCGAACCACAGGATCACCAGCGGAATCAGCGCCAGGTGCGGCACGTTGCGAATCATCTGCACCGAGCTGTCGAGCAGACGCTCCCCCCAGTTGGACAGGCCGGTGATGAAGCCCAGCAGCAGGCCGAGACCGCCGCCAATGACGAAACCAATGGCGGCGCGCTGACCGCTGATGGCCAAGTGTGTCCAGATCTCGCCACTGGCGAGCAGCGCCCAACCGGCCGCAAGCACCGCGCTCGGTGCCGGCAGGATACGGGTAGACAGCCAGCCTGCGACCACGGCGATCTGCCACACCGCCAGCAGTGCCAGCGGCAGGGCCCAGGGCGCCAGGCGCAGGCCGATTATGTGTAGCCTTTGCGTCGACATACTCAACGCTCCTTCTTTACTGAGTCGTTACCATCTGAGGCGAGGAACACGCCCTCTCCCCCGGCCCCTCTCCCGTAAACGGGAGAGGGGAGATAAATCGCGGCCCACCTATTGCCCATAAGCCGACCACTCATGCGATCTGCTCCCTCTCCCATTTATGGGAGAGGGCTGGGGTGAGGGGACGTTCTATTGCTCAACTGGCCGCAGCCGCCTTGGGCAGAATGTCGCTGGAGATCATTTCGCCGAACGGGCTGACGTAGCCGCGGCTCTGCGGGCGCTCCGGCTGGGCGACGTCCAGGTGTGGGAACAACAGCTCGGCGACTCGATACGACTCTTCCAAATGCGGGTAGCCGGAGAAGATGAAGGTGTCGATGCCCAACGCGGCGTATTCCTTGACCCGTGCGGCCACGGTCGGGCCGTCGCCGACCAGCGCGGTGCCGGCACCGCCGCGTACCAGTCCGACCCCAGCCCAGAGGTTGGGACTGACTTCCAGCTTGTCCTTCTTGCCGCCGTGCAGGGCGGCCATGCGTTGCTGGCCGACCGAGTCGAAGCGCGCCAGGGAGGCCTGGGCACGGGCGATGGTGTCGTCATCGACATGGCTGATCAGCTTGTCGGCGGCCTGCCAGGCCTCTGCGTTGGTCTCGCGCACAATCACGTGCAGGCGGATGCCGAAGCGCACTTCGCGGCCCTGCGCTGCGGCCTTCTCGCGCACCTGAGCGATCTTCTCGGCAACCGCCGTCGGCGGCTCGCCCCAGGTCAGGTACAGCTCGACCTGCTCAGCGGCCAGATCCTGCGCGGCATCGGATGAGCCGCCGAAATACAGCGGTGGACGCGGCTGCTGAATCGGCGGGTAGAGCAATTTGGCACCCTTCACCTGGATATGCTTGCCGTCATAGTCGACGGTTTCGCCTTCGAGCACGCGGCGCCAGATGCGGGTGAATTCCACCGAAGCTTCGTAGCGTTCAGCGTGGGACAGATTGAGGCCGTCACCGGCCAGTTCGTCCGGGTCGCCACCGGTCACCAGGTTGAACAGCGCGCGGCCGCCCGACAGGCGATCCAGGGTCGCAGCCTGACGCGCCGCCACCGTTGGGGAAATGATCCCGGGGCGCAGGGCGACGAGGAATTTCAGGCTCTGCGTAACAGGGATCAGCGAGGCGGCGACCAGCCAGGAGTCCTCGCAGGAACGTCCGGTGGGGATCAGTACGCCGCCGAAACCGAGGCGGTCGGCCGCCTGGGCGATCTGGGTGAGATAACCGTGGTCGACGGCGCGCGCGCCCTCGGCGGTACCGAGGTATTTGCCATCGCCGTGGGTGGGCAGGAACCAGAAAATGTTCAGGCTCATGGAGTGGTCTCCTTGGTCATGCATGGCCCGGATGCGATCCGGGGCAAGATTTCCCGGATTACATCCGGGCTACTCGAATTCGTTGTGCCGTCTGCCCCCTCTCCCGGCCCTTCGGGCCACCCTCTCCCGTAAACGGGAGAGGGAAGAGCCGAGCCGGTGCCACAGTCTCCCCTCTCACATTTATGGGAGAGGGGTTGGGGGAGAGGGTTGGCTGTTACTGCTGCGCTACCTTGGCGGGCGGCGTCCAGATCACGTCCTTGATGATCAGGCGCTTGGGAATCAGCTTGAGATCGCTGAAGGTGTCGGCGATCTTCTGCTGCGCTTCCACAACCTCGGGGCTGATGAATTGCGCGCCGTAGGCCTGGCGCTCCACCGCCGTGCGGGTGATCGCTGGCGACAAGCCGAGTAACGGCGCCACCTGGGCAGTCGCCTCGGCGCTGTTGGCGCGAGTCCACTCGCCAATGCCACGGATTTCCTCGACCAGAACGCTGACCACTTCGGGGTTCTGCAGCGCATAGGGCTTGGCGGCCAGGTAGAACTGGTGATTGGCCACCAGGCCCTTGCCGTCACGCAGGCTGCGCGCCTGCAGCTGATGCTCGGCGGCTGCCTGGAAGGGGTCCCAGATCACCCAGGCATCCACGCTGCCACGCTCAAAAGCGGCACGGGCATCGGCCGGCGGCAGGTACACCGGCTGGATGTCGCTGTATTTCAGGCCGGCGTCCTCCAGGGCGCGTACCAGCAGGTAATGCACGTTGGAGCCCTTGTTCAGGGCGATCTTCTTGCCCTTGAGCTCAGCCACCGACTGCAGCGGCGAATCCTTGGGCACCAGGATCGCTTCGCTGGTCGGCGCCGGTGGCTCATGGGCCACATAGAGCAGGTCAGCACCGGCGGCCTGGGCGAAGATCGGCGGCGCTTCGCCGGTGGTACCGAAGTCGATGGAGCCGACGTTCAGCCCTTCGAGCAGCTGCGGGCCGCCGGGGAACTCGGTCCACTGCACCTCGATGCCCTTGTCGGCCAGACGCTTCTCCAGCGAACCCTTGGCCTTGAGCAGCACCAGGGTGCCGTATTTTTGATAACCGATCCGCAGAGTCTCGGCTTGTGCTTGAGTGATGGCGCCGAAGGAAATGGCCGCGGCAAACAGGGCGACCAGGCTCCGACGCAAAGTGATAGTGCGCATGGCGCTCTCCTTTGCAATTCGTGATTTAGGTGTCGACCTGCTCGCCCGTTAGCGGGGGAGTAAGGAAGGGTGTTGCGGTGTTTCGCGGATTTCATCCGCCCTACGCACCAGCGATCCGTAGGGCGGGTGAAACCCGCATTGGTTCAGATACTCCAGCGGGCGTTCACCAGCCGGTCGTTCAATAGCTGTGGATCGATGGGCTGCGGGCGACGGGCCAAGGCGGCGAGCAACTGCTCCACCGACTCGTCCAGGCGCTCGGCCAGCTCGCTATCCAACTGTGCCGGACGCTCGCCCTCGGCATAGGCGATCTGCTTATCCACGGCGAACACGCCCTGCAGCATCTCCTGGGCCTTGAGTGCGGCCAGCACCGGTTTCAGCGCGTAGTCCACCGCCAGCAGGTGCGCCGGGCTGCCACCACTGGCCAGCGGCAGGATCACCTTGTGCGCCAGGGCGCGTTCCGGCAGCAGGTCGAGCAGCACCTTCAGCGCCCCGGTGATCGAAGCCTTGTACACCGGCGTCGCCACCACCAGGCCGTCGGCACTGGCCACCACCGCCTGCAACCGTTGCACTGCCGGGCTGTCGAAACGGGCGTGCAACAGGTCCTCGGCCGGGAAGTCACGCACCCGCAGCAGGGTCACTTCGACATGCTGGGCGCGCAGGCGCTGGCTGACGTGTTCCAGTAGCAGCTCGGTGCGCGAACGCGCTGCAGGGCTACCGGACAGCAGAACTACATGCATGGCCAGTCCTTACGGGTTCGGCTGCGGGGTCAGGCGCAGGTAGGGTTTTACCGCGCGATACCCCTGCGGGAAGCGCCGGGCGATCTCGTCCTCATCCTTCAGCGAGGGCACGATCACTACATCGTCGCCGTCCACCCAGTTGGCCGGGGTAGCGACCTTGTGGCTGTCGGTCAGTTGCAGCGAATCGATTACCCGCAGAATCTCGTGGAAGTTGCGCCCGGTGCTGGCCGGGTAGGTGATGGTCAGGCGCACCTTCTTGTTCGGGTCGATGACGAACAGCGAGCGCACGGTCAGGGTGTCGTTGGCGTTGGGGTGGATCAGGTCATACAGGTCGGAGACCTTGCGGTCGGCATCGGCCAGGATCGGGAAATTGACCGTGGTGTGTTGGGTTTCATTGATGTCGTCGATCCACTTGATGTGCGAGTCGACCGGATCCACCGACAGGGCAATGGCCTTGACCCCGCGCTGGGCGAACTGGTCCTTGAGCTTGGCGGTGAAGCCCAACTCGGTGGTGCACACCGGGGTGAAGTCGGCCGGGTGAGAGAAGAGAATGCCCCAGCTGTTGCCCAGCCACTCGTGGAAACGAATGCGGCCTTCACTGGAGTCCTGTTCGAAGTCGGGGGCGATGTCGCCGAGACGGATGGTCATGCTGTTGCTCCTTGAGAGTCGTTGCGTGGGGCTCACTATGCTCAGGAACGAAATCGAATAAAAAGAATAAATAATGATTTATTTATTCCATAAAGATATATTTAACGAGCAACCACAATCGCACTGGAAAGCATAAGCATCTAATTATTTATTCTTTCAAAGAATAAAAACTCCCTCCTATAGTCGCTGCGTTCCCCTTTTTCCAAGGACGCCCGATGAAACGCCTACTGCCCTATTCCCTGTTCGCCGCCGGCCTGCTGCTGGCCTCCAGCGCCCAGGCCGCGACCCTGCTCAACGTCTCTTACGACGTGATGCGCGACTTCTACAAGGACTACAACGCCGCCTTCCAGCAACACTGGCAGGCCGAAGGTGGTGCGCCGCTGCAGATCCAGATGTCCCACGGCGGCTCGAGCAAGCAGGCACGCGCGGTGATCGATGGCCTGGCCGCCGACGTCATCACCATGAACATGGCCACCGACATCAATGCCCTAGCCGATATCGGCGGCCTGGTGCCGCAGGACTGGGCCAAACGCCTGCCCAACCACAGCGCACCGTTCACCTCAGCCACCGTATTTATCGTGCGCAAGGGCAACCCCAAGGGCCTGACGGACTGGCCGGACCTGCTCAAGGACGGCGTGCAGGTGGTGGTGCCCAACCCGAAGACCTCGGGTAACGGCCGCTACACCTACCTGTCGGCCTGGGGCTACGTGCTGGAAAAAGGTGGCGACGAAAAAGCTGCCAAGGACTTCGTCGGCCAGCTGTTCAAGCAGGCGCCGGTGCTCGACACCGGCGGCCGCGCCGCCACCACCACGTTCATCCAGAACCAGATCGGCGACGTGCTGGTGACCTTCGAGAACGAAGCCGAGATGATCGCCCGCGAGTTCGGCCGCGGCAGCTTCGAAGTGGTCTACCCGAGCGTTTCCGCCGAGGCCGAGCCACCGGTGGCAGTGGTCGACAAGGTGGTCGACAAGAAAGGTACGCGCCAGGAGGCCGAGGCGTACCTGAAGTACCTGTGGTCGGATGAAGCCCAGCGCATCGCCGCCAACAACTACCTGCGTCCACGCAACGAGAAGATCCTCGCCGAGTTCGCCGACCGCTTCCCCAAGGTCACCTTCTTCAACGTGGTGCAGACCTTCGGCGACTGGCCGCTGATCCAGAACACCCACTTCAAGGATGGTGGGGTGTTCGACCAGATCTATGTCGCGCAGTAAGTAGTACCTGAAATGAAAAAGCCCGGCCCTGTGCCGGGCTTTTGCATACCTGCGACACGGGCTTGCGGGCTGATTGCTTGCAGAGCTGAAAGTGTCCGAGGCACAGCTCTTTGCCGAGTACCTCGACACTTCTGGTTTCGCCCCGCCGGGCGAGTCACTTTCTCTTTGCTCGCGCGAAAGAGAAAGTAACCAAAGAGAAAGCGCGCCCGACATCCGGGTTTCGCTACGCGAAACTTCCCTCGCTCCGGTGCTGCTCCGGGGGCCGGCGTACAAGGGCCATCCATGGCCCTTTACGCCTCTCGCCGCATCCCTGCGGCTCGTCCCCCTGCGCAACACCTACGCTCGGCCTCCTGACGGGATCTGGACTCCGAGCAGCCTGTAGGTTTCTGTTCTGTTTGCGCGAACAATCAGGCCACACCCATTCCCCTTCAGTAGGGTGAACGGAATCGTCGTGGAAGGGGTTGAGCGGCATGGATGCCGCGAGAGCCGCGATGGGCCAGGGATGGCCCTTCGCGGCGGGCCCCTGGAACGATGATGGAGTGAACGAACCCTGAGCGAAGCGTAGGGCCGGATGCAGGGGTGGCCTTCTCTTTGGTTACTTTCTCTTGGCCAGACAAGAGAAAGTGACTCGCCCGGAGGGGCGAAACCAGAGGTGTCGGAACGATCAGTAAGCAGCCATGCACAGGACACGCTCAGAGTTTGATCGTCCCATATCTCTTACGCTACACGTCTGCGGAACGCAGAGCGTGGGAACCATCGGATAATTGAACAAGCATAGTGCACTCAGGACGATACGGTGTGAAATAGCGCCACGTAATAGGACGCTCTATTTGGAGCTTTCATCCTCTGCAATAGAGGGAGCAGGAAAGTGGAAAAATATTTGCTCCACTATAAGAAGACCAATAACGGCTGATTTCTCAGAGAACTCGTTTACAGGGGCAATTCCATGACCCACCGAATTGCGAGAGATTGAAGCAGGGCTCTCAGGATCAAAACTCTTAAAATACACATCAGTCAGATACTGTTGGAATTTCGTTGGGAAAATTCTAGTCCCGGCGATATCCCTAGATATCTTTGCTGCAGCACCTACTAAATTCTTTTGTGCATACGTGGTCTCACTCAGAGATCGAATGATTGTCCTAAGTATCCCTTCAATTCGGGGGTATAGGATTGAATTTGTGGATATCCAGTCTCTAGCCTCAAAACGTTCCGCTGCAACATTGAGAAGCGCTACATGCTCTTGTAGTAATGGGGCGCTTGCCCAGTTTTGCTTAATTTGTGGAAGTCGCTCAAGCAACTCAGCGGTAATTTTATCAAGTAGAGCATCTACGGACCGCCCACTGGATGACCATACGATTATCTCCTTTATGGTCGATTGATTTAGCCCGATAAATGGGAACCAATTATCCCTAATGAGAGCACTCCAAGTATCTTCAGATATAGAAAAATGCTCTTGGAAGAGAATATAAGAGTAGCAACTTCCTAAGGTAGACCAAATATCATATTCTCGAGGCAGGCTAGAGGATGTCGGACTGAAATCGAAAAACAAACCTTTTCGCCACCCACTAGAAAACACTACCAAAACCGAATGATCCGGGGGAATATCAACCCCTTCAAATTTCAGTTCCAAGAGATGCACCAAGTCATCTATATAAACAGCTTGCCCTGCCTCGACCGCCCTGCGCGTCTTTACTTTCCCCACCATAGAAAGCTCATTGACATAAATCACAGAATTACCACTTGAGTCGAAGTGAACAAGCAGATGGTCAATCGTCGACGGTTTAATTGGTTTTAGTTCTGGGACGGAATTCAAAATAAAGGAAGGAAACTGTTCCAGCATATTAATAAGCTGCATTCCATCCTCTGAGGAAACGAAGTCCCTTGTGATAATTGTTGCCTCTTCACCTTTTTCAACATTTGCAGCCGCATATCCAGCGGGAGGCCTTGAAAGTTGTATTTTGTAGGGCATCGATGCTCTCCAGATAACACGGAATTAGATCCTTTCTGGAAGCTTAACTCACTCAAGTTCCACTTCGCATTTAACGGTGGCCTTCTCGCTGTAATCGGTGATCAGTCCAAAAAACGGGCCACTAGGACCCGGAAACGTGCTTCCACCTTGAGGTTCGTTTACAGCGCGTGGGCCTGGTACAGCGCGGTCAGCGCCTCGCCACGCAGGTAGGCCAGTTCCACCGCGCGGCGGTCGCGCGGGCGGGCCAGCGGCACATCCAGCTCCAGTTGCAGGCGGCTGGGCGTGCCACCGAGGATCAGCACCCGGTCGCTGAGGTAGAACGCCTCGTCCAGGTCATGAGTGACCAGCAGCAGGGCGATGCCGTAATGCTCGGCGAGGGCAACCACCAGGTCCTGCAGCTTCATGCGGGTGAAGGCATCCACCGCGCTGAAGGGTTCATCGAGCAGCAGCACCTGCGGCCGGCCGAACAGGCCGCGGGCGATGGCCACGCGCTGGGCCATGCCGCCGGAGAGCTGCTTGGGCAGCTTGTTGGCATGCCCGGCCAGGCCGACATCCTGCAGCAGCTGCGCCACCCATTCGGCGTCAGCATTGCGGCCGGCGGCAAAGCCGATGTTCTCGGCCACCGTCAGCCAGGGCAGCAGGCGCGGCTCCTGGAACACCATACCGATGCCGCTACCGCGGCCGAAGCCGAGCAGCGGGTTGAGCTCCAGGCTGCCGCAGAAGTCGTGATCGAGCCCGGCGGCGATCCGCAGCAAGGTGCTCTTGCCGCAACCACTGGGACCGAGCAGGCTGACGATCTCGCCGGGGGCCAGGGCCAGGCTGATCTCATCGAGCACCCGCACGCCGGCGAAGGCCTTGCGGATGCCCTGCAGTTGCAGCAATGCGCTCATCTCATGCCTCCGCGCCGTTGTAGCTGTCGCGCCAGTGCAGGGCGCGGCTTTCCAGATTCTTCAGCAGACCGTCGCTGAGCTTGCCGAGCAGCGCGAGCAGGACGATGGCGGCGAGCACCAGATCCGGCCGTGACGTCTCGCGACCGTCGCTGAGCAGGTAGCCGAGGCCCTGGGTGGCAGCGATCAGTTCGGCGGCGACGAGGAACATCCAGCTCAGGCTGAGCGCCCCGCGCAAGCCGGTGAACAGGTTGGGTAGCGCCGCCGGCAACAGGATGCGCCGGGTCAGGGCGAAGGCCGACAGGCCATGCAGCCGGCCGACTTCCACCAGCTTGCGGTCGACTCCGCGAATGCCGGCAAGCAACGCCAGGTACACCGGGAAGAACGCGCCGAGGGCGATGAGTACGATCTTCGGTGTCTCGTCGATGCCCAGCCAGAGCAACAGCAGCGGCACCCAGGCCAGGCTGGGAATCGCCCGCAAGGCCTGAAAGCTGGGTTCCAGGTAGGCCTCGGCGCGGCGGCTGAGGCCGACCCAAGCGCCGATCAGCACGGCCAAGCCGGCACCACAGGCAAAGCCCGCCGCCACCCGCGCCAGGCTGACGCCGATATGCCCCCACAGCTCGCCGCTGGCGGCCAGCCAGTAGAGCGTCGCGCCGATCTGGCTGGGCGCCGGCAACTGGTGCGCCGGCAGCCAGCCCAGCCGTACCAGAGCCTCCAGCAGGCCGACCAGCACCAGCGGCAACAGCAGGCCACGCCAGCCCGCCGGAACAGGGCGGCGCCAGCGCGGCAGGCGTATGGCATAGCGCAGGGCGAACAGGCTGGACACAGGCATGGCCTTACTCCGCCTTGGCCACGGGCTGGCCGATAACGCTGGCCGCCAGTTGCGGGCTGATCAGTTGCTCGACCGTGGCGGCCACGTCAGTGCCCGGACGCACCAGTTGCTCCTCGACCAGGATCGGCGCGGCGGCCTTCAGCGCGGCAATGTGCTCGGCCCCCGGCTGCGGGTTGCTGAAGTCGGTACGCGACAGCTGCAGCTTGGCCACTTCCAGCGGCAGCTTGGCTTCCCGGGCGAGCAGCTCGGCGGTCTGCTGCGGATGGGTGACGGCCCAGTGGCGGGCCTTCTCGTAGGCGCCGATGACTTTCTCGATCAGCTGGGGCTGCTCCTTGAGGAAGCTGTCGCTGACGTTGAGCACGCCGTAGCTGTTGAAGTCGACATTCCGGTAAAGCAGGCGCGAGCCGGCCTGCAGCTGGCTGGCGGCCAGGTGCGGATCGAGGCCGGACCAGGCGTCGACGTCACCCCGCTCCAGGGCCACGCGGCCATCCGGATGCTGCAGGTGGACGATTTCCACGTCGCCCTTGTCCAGGCCGGCCGTTTGCAGGCTGCGCAGGAGGAACAGATAAGGGTCGGTGCCCTTGGTGGCGGCGATCTTCTTGCCCTTGAGGTCGGCCAGAGTCTTGATCGGCGAGTCTTTCGGCACCGCCAGGGCGGTCCATTCCGGGCGACTGGCGATGTATACGGTCTTCACCGGGCTGCCATTGGCGCGACTGAGTACGGCGGCCAGGCCGGCGGTGGAGGCGAAGTCGATGCTGCCGCCGTTGAGGTATTCCAGGGAACGGTTGCTGCCCTGGCTGAACACCCACTTGACGCGGATGCCGTCGGCGGCGAGCTGTTTCTCGAGAATGCCCTGCTCCTTCAGTACCAGGCTGGTGGGGGCGTAGTAGGCGTAGTCCAGGCGGACTTCCTTGGGTGTTTCGGCCTGCACGCCGGCAGCGGCGAGAGCGGCCAGCAGGGCGGTGACGCCGTGACGCAATGTGAAGTGTTTCATGGGGTTCTCCTTGGCTCTTGGGCAGATGCCTTCCGGCCCGATGGCGGGCTGGTCAGGAGGTGGCGCCGGCGGGGCTCGCCGGCAACCGGGGTGAATCAGAGGATTGGCAGGCTGTAGCTGAGGATCTGGCGGTTCTCGTCCTGATCCGCCGCCGCGTTGCCGCGCAGGCTGGCGTTACGCCAGGACACGCCGAGGCCCTTGAGGGCACCGTCCTGCAGGGTGTAATCGAGGCGGAAGTCGCGTTCCCATTCCTGCTTGTCACCGTCGACCGAGTCGATGTTGTCACCGGACAGGTAGGTGACGGTGGCTTTCAGGCCCGGTACGCCGACCTTGCTGAAGTCGTAGCCGTACTCGGCCAGCCAGGTGCGCTCGCCGGCACTGAGGAACTTGCCGATCTGGCGGTCGGTGATCAGGTAAGCGGTGGCGCCATCGCCCTGGTTGAGGAACGGGAAGTTGCTGTCACCCGAGACCTGCTGGTAACCGGCACTCAGCGCATGGCCGTTCAGGCTGTAGGTGAACAGGGCGCTCCAGGTGTCGTTGTCGACTTCGCCCTTGGTCACGCCGTTGCCGTAGTAACCGCTGCTGACATAACCATCGGCGCGCCCGCTGGCACTGCCGTTCTCGCCATCGGAGTCGCTCTTGAAGTAGCGCAGGTCGGACTTCAGCACGCCCGAGCCGATGGCCAGGTTATGGGTCAGGCCGAGGAAGTGCTGCTGGTAGAAGTCTTCCAGGTTGCCGTAGTAGTACTGCGCCAGCAGGTCCTTGCCGATCTTGTAGTCGCCGCCGGCGAAGTAGAAGGTGTTGCTGAACTGGCCGGTCTGGGCGTTGTTGGCGCCGCCGATCGACAGCCCTTCGCTGCTGCTGGAGCTGCGGCCCTTGGCATGCTCCAGCTGGCCACCGATCAGGGTCAGGTTGTCGACTTCATTGGAGGTAATCTGCCCGCCGTCGAAGGTCTGCGGCAGCAGGCGACCGTCGTTGAAGGTCACCACCGGCAGCTTCGGCTGCAGGGTGCCGATACGCGCCTCGGTCTTGGAGATGCGTACCTTGCCGGTCAGGCCGAGGCTGCTGAATTGGTCCCCGGCACGACCGTTTTCATCGGTGGGGAACACGCTGCCGCTGTACTTGCTGGAGTCCGGGTTGTAGTGGCGACCCTTGCCGGAATCCAGCTTGATGCCGAGCAGGCCGATGGCATCGACGCCGACGCCGACGGTGCCTTCGGTGTAGCCGGAGATGTAGTTGAACTGGAAGCCCTGGCCCCATTCTTCCTGGGTGTTGGCATCCGCGTTACGGGTGTCCTGGTTGATGTAGAAATTGCGCAGGCCCAGGGTGGCCTTGCTGTCTTCGATGAAACCGGCGGCGCCGGCCTGTTGAGCGATGGCGGCGACGGCCAGGGCCAGGGCCAGGGATGACTTGTTCATGCTCGATGCTCCAGATGCGTTCTTGGTCTCGTATGGGCTGGGGCTCGAGCCGGCGGTCTGTGTGCCGTGCTGCAGTGAAAGGAGAGCCCCTTGATCGGGCTCGGTGCGGTGGTCCGCTGTCGGCTTGGGGTGCAATCTAGGGGATTTTTTTAATCCCTAAAAAGAATTGTTTTTCACTTTTATGTAACTAAAAAGAATATGCAGACTGCAGCAACAAGCCCATAAGCTAATTCCTGAAAAGTATTTGTAACGGACTTTTTAGATCGATTAGGTTGTCTCCACCGGATCACCGGACTTCCTCTTTCCCCGAAGTTTCCCGTGCTCCGCCGCCTCGCGATGGTCGGAGTGCCCATTGCAGAGGTTTGCCATGTTCCCTCATACATTTACTCGTCGCGCCCTGCTCGGCCTTGGCTTGAGCCTCGGTCTGCTCGCTGCCCTGCCGGCCCAGGCCGAAACCCAGCTGCGCATCGGCTACCAGAAATCCTCCACCCTGATCAGCCTGCTGAAGAGCCAGGGCACCCTGGAACAGGCCTTGGCCGGTCAGGACATCCGCATCAGCTGGCATGAGTTCGCCAGTGGCCAGCCGCTGCTGGAGGCGCTGAATGTCGGCAATATCGACCTGTCCGCCGATGTCGCCGACACCGTGCCAGTATTCGCCCAGGCCGCCGGCGCACAGCTCACCTACTTCGCCCAGGAAGCGCCCTCGCCCGCCGCCCAGGCGATCATCGTGCGTAACGACTCGCCGCTGCACAGCCTGAGAGAGCTGAAAGGCAAGAAGGTGGCGGTGACCAAGGCCGCCGGCAGCCACTACCTGCTGCTCGCCGCCCTGGCCAAGGCCGGCCTGCAGTTCAGCGATATCCAGCCGGCCTACCTGACCCCGGCCGATGGTCGCGCCGCCTTCGAGAACGGCAAGGTGGACGCCTGGGTAACCTGGGAACCCTTTCTCAGCAGCGCCCAGCGCCAGCTGCCGACCCGCACCCTGGCCGACGGCCAGCAGCTGGCCAGCTACCAGCGCTACTACCTGACCAGCACTGCCTTCGCCAAAGCCCATCCGCAGGTCTTGCAGGTGGTGTTCAGCGAACTGGTGAAGACCGGCGACTGGCTGCGCGCCCATCCAGCCGAGGCGGCCAAGGTGCTCGGCCCGCTGTGGGGCAATCTCGACCCGGCCATAGTCCAGCAGGCCAACCAGCGGCGCAGCTACCAGGTGCGCGCGGTGCAGGCCGCCAACCTCGGTGAGCAGCAGAAGATCGCCGACGCCTTCTTCGCCGAAGGCCTGCTGCCCAGGGCGGTGGACGCCAGCAACGTGGCGATCTGGCAACCGGAGGCGAATCATGGCCAGTGAAGCCCGCCACCTGCACCCGCAGGCCGAGCCGTTGTTGGATGCGCGACTGTTCCCCGTCGACTTCGGCACCCTGACCAGCAAGGTCGAGCGCCTGGCGCGCAAGCTTGCCGACAGCGCCATCGAACGCGACAAGCGCGGCGGCCATGCCCGCGCCGAACGCGAGCTGATCCGCGACAGCGGCCTGCTCAGCCTGGCCATCCCGCAGCGCTACGACGGCCAGGGCAAGAGCTGGCCGGAAATTTACCGCATCGTCCGCCACCTGGCGGCGGCGGACAGTTCGCTGGCCCACCTGTTCGCCTTCAACCACCTGCAGGTGGCCACCATTCTCCTGCACGGCAGCGCCGAGCAGCAGCGCCACTGGCTGGGCCGCAGCGTGCAGGAGCGCTGGTTCTGGGGCAACGCCAGCAACGGCCGCGACCTGGGTCTGCAGTTGCTGGCGCGCGAGGAACACTTCGAGCTCAATGGCAGCAAATCCTTCTGCTCCGGGGCCCTCGGCGCCGATGCCCTGCTGGTCAGCGCGCCACGTGGCAAAAGCGCCACGGAACGGGTTTTCCTGACCCTGCCGGCGCAGCGCGATGGCCTGGCGATCAACGACGACTGGGACGCCTTCGGCCAGCGCCAGACGGATAGCGGCACGGTGCAGTTCGACAATGTCTTCGTTGATCGCGACGAGCTGCTGGTCTCCGGCGGCCAGAGCCCGCGCAGCAGCCTGCGGGTCTGCGTGTCGCAGCTGATCCTCACCCAGCTCTACCTGGGCAATGCTCAGGCCGCGCTGGATGGCGCCCTGCGCTACACCCGCGAGCAGGCACGCGCCTGGCCCAGCTCCGGGGTGGCTACGGCGAGCGAGGACCCGCTGATTCAGAAGCGCTACGGCGAACTATGGCTGCTCTACCGCGGCGCCCTGCTGCTAGCGGAGCACGCCGCCGAGCGTCTGCAGCAGGCCTGGGAGAAACCGGCGCTGGGTGCGGCCGAGCGCGGCGAGGTAGCGCTGCTGATCGCCGAGGCACGGGTCGCGGCGGCCCGCGCGGCGCTGGACATTACCAGCCAGGTGTTCGAGGCCATGGGCGCCCGCGCCACGGCCTCGCGCTACGGCTTCGACCGTTTCTGGCGCAACGTGCGGGTGCACAGCCTGCACGACCCGCTCGATCACAAGGTGCGCGATGTCGGCCACTGGCTGCTCAGCGGCGTGCCGCCAACGCCATCGCTGTATTCCTGAACACAGGTTTGCACGGGGGCCGTCTCAGGCAGGGCGGCTCCCGTTTTTTTATGCGCCGCTTGAGTGCCGGGCGCTGGCATAAGCGTGGATTGCTAGCTGATTAACGTGCAGGCCCTAGCTTCTGGTTTCGCCCTCCCGGGCGAGTCACTTTCTCTTTGCGCGCGCAAAGAGAAAGTAACCAAAGAGAAAGCGCGCCCGACATCCGGGTTTCGCTGCGCGAAACTTCCCTCCCTCCGGTGCCTCTCCGGGGGCCGGCGTACAAGGGCCGTCCCTGGCCCTTTACGCCTCTCGCCGCATCCCTGCGGCTCGTCCCCCTACGCAACACCTACGCTCGGCCTCCTGACGGGGGATCGGGCTCCGAGTTGCTTGAAGACTCCATGCTCTGCTCCCTTACGCAAACTCTCAGGCACCACCAAACGCCCCTTCAGGAGGGTGAGCGGAATCGTTGTGGAAGGGGTTGAGCGACATGGATGTCGCGAGAGCGCCGATGGGCCAGGGATAGCCCTTCGGCGCGGGCCCCTGGAGCAATGATGGAGCGAACGAACCCCGCCGAAGGCGGGGCCGGATGCAGGGGCAAGCGTTTTTGCTTACTTTTTCCGCGTCTGGAAAAGTGAGTCGCCCAGCAGGGCGAAACCAGAAGCTCAGGCCTGCACAGCAATCAGTTAGACACCAGGGCAGTAGCCACCTCTAACGAAGCAACTTCAGGACGCCAGCCGCTGCCGCAGCTGCGCCCGCTCCTCCGTCGTCAGCAACCCCAGCTGCTGCTCGATCACCTGCAACGGCGCACTGGTCGGCAGGTTGAGGTGCTGCGGCAGGATCTCCGTGCCGCTGCTGACCAGCAAGGCGAAGTGGATGACGTTCTCCAGCTCACGGGTATTGCCGTACCAGTGATGGCTTTCCAGGGCGGCCTGCACAGCCGTGCCGAGCAGCGGAATGACCAGGCCCAAGCGCTGGGCATAGATGCCGAGGAAATACTCGGCCAGCGGCAGGATATCCCCCGGCCGCTCACGCAGCGCCGGCAGCTCCAGGCGGCCTTCGTTGAGGTACAGATAGAGGCGCTCACTGAACTTGCCAGCGGCCACGGCCTGGGCCAGATCGATACTGGTGGCAACCACCAGGCGTACATCCACCGGGGTGGCGTGATGAGCGCCGACGCGCAGCACCTCGCGGGTTTCCAGCACGCTCAGCAACCGGTCCTGCAAGGCACGAGGCAGGTCGCCGATCTCATCCAGATACAAGGTGCCGCCGGTCGCCGAACCAAACCAGCCAGCACGGCTGCTGGCCGCACCGGCATAGGCGCCAGCGGCGTGGCCAAACAGCTCGGCCTCGCCCCATTGCGGGCTGATCGCGCCGCAGTTAACCGCGACGAACAGGCCGCCGCGCTCGCTTTCGCGGTGAATATGCCGCGCCAGTAACTCCTTGCCGGTACCGGTCTCGCCGACGATCAGCACCGGCAGGTCGATGGCAGCCAGCAGGTTGGCCTGCTCGCGCAGCTCACGGGAGCGCGGGTCGACAAACACCAATGCCTTG
This sequence comes from uncultured Pseudomonas sp., assembly GCA_964518735.1. Lineage (GTDB taxonomy): Bacteria > Pseudomonadota > Gammaproteobacteria > Pseudomonadales > Pseudomonadaceae > Aquipseudomonas. The sequence continues at coordinate 93,855 of CAZFKQ010000013.1, read as the reverse complement.
GCACGGATGCTCAGCGGGCTCTTCTCGGTGTCGGCAAAGGTCAGCAGGGCTTGCTGGGGGTAGTCAGGGCGGCTCATGGATCAGCTTCTCTGTGCGGGGTGAGCCGCCGCACAACAGCAGGCTCAGACTATAGGTAAGGAAATGGCAAACAGATCGCCGGGCATTCGTGGTACCGGTGAACAGAGTGGGCAGCGTTTCACGCGCGCTGCCTCGTCTGCTGTTCGATCTGGCTCTGCAGGCGGTACAGGTAGGCAAAACCCTGCTCCCAACGCTGGTGACCAGACTTCACATTGATATGCCCGGCACCACTCAGCACGGCGGCCTGCGCACCCCAGTCACGGGCCAGTTGCAGGGCACGGGCGGCGCTCGCCGCCGGATCGTTGTCGGAGCCGACCAGCTGGCTGGGGAACGGCAGCACATCACGAGGAATCGGCGCAAAACCCTGCAACGCTGACGGGCAACCGGGCCGTTCGACGTCTGCCGGGGCTACCAGCAAGGCACCCCGCACCTGACGCAAGGAGGCCAGCGGTGCCTGCGCCGCCCAGCGCGCCACGGTGATGCAACCCAGGCTGTGGGCGATGATGATCACCGGGCTGTTGCTGGCACTCACGGCACGCTGCAGAGCGGCGACCCAGCTGGCTGGATCGGGGTGGTCCCAGTCGGCCTGCTCGACCCGCGTGGCATTCGGCAGGCTGCGCAGCCAGTGGCTTTGCCAGTGATTGTCCGGCGAGCCCTGCCAACCTGGCAGGATCAGATAACGGATGGATTGGCTGCGCATCGCGGGCATCCTTGAGCGGTGAATGGCGGCCAGTCTAGGAGGTCAAAGTTAAGAAGTTAAGGAATAAGAAATTATTTATTTATTCCTTTTTGTTAGTACCGATTATCCCTGCTACCTGGCAAACCGCGGCCCGCTCGGCTTTGCTTGCAGCTCAAGCACATCGTCCAGATGTCGTTTCAGTGGCCCCCTCCTGCCTTGCTCGCTCACTCCAACGTTCGGACTGTTCACACCGCAACGGAGGAGGCATCGCCATGCCCAATGCCGCAGCCATTCGCTGGTTCAAGCAACAGTTCCAGCCCCGTATCGAGCAGGCCATCCGGGGCACGCCGTTCAGCCTCGACCTGCTCACCGCCATTGCCTGCCAGGAAACCGGCTACATCTGGGACAGCCTGCGCCAGCAACTGTCCACCGCCGAAGTGCTGGCCCTGTGCGTGGGCGACACCCTGGACGCCAGTGCCGGGCGCAGGGCCTTTCCACAGACCAAGGCCGACCTGCTGGCCAAGCCGAACGGTCAGGCCATGTTCGACCTGGCCCGCCAGGCATTGCTCGACATGGCCCAGCACATTCCCAGTTACCGCAAGGTGGCGAAAAACCCGGACAAGTTCTGCCATGGCTTCGGCATTTTTCAGTACGACCTGCAGTTCTTCCTGCAACAGCCGGACTACTTTCTGCAGCGGCGCTACGCCGACTTCGACGCGTCCCTCGGCAAAGCCATCGACGAGCTCAAGGTCAAGCTGCGCAAGCTGGGTTGGGCGAGCAGGAGCAGCCTCACGGACTACGAGATGGCCGCCTTGGGCATTGCCTACAACCGCGGCAACTTCACCCCCTCCAAAGGACTCAAGCAGGGTTATTTCGATGGCACTCGCTACTACGGCGAAGCCCTGTTTGATTTCATCCGCCTGTGCCATACGGTTGACCAGACGGGTTCCAACGTCACTGTGGCACCCGGCCAGGCGCCAATACCCGCAGTGCAGCCGGCCAGTGCAGCCGGGGCACTGTTCGAGGTGGAAGTGCAGAGCGGCATGCTTAATCTGCGGCGCAGCGCCGAGATACCAGCCAAGCCCACCAGCAACCTGCTGGGCAGCCTGCCGGATGGCCAACTGGTACGCGCCATGGACGGGCACGAGGTGGCTGGTTTCGTGGAAGTGCAGACCTACCTCAATGGCGCCCTGTTGCAGGGCTTTGTCGCCCGCCAATACCTCAAGCCGGCCGCTGCGGGCAGCCGACTGACGGCCCCCAGCGTCACAGTCGCCGGGCTGGTAATTCCAGAGGCGCATATGCCGCGCAAGGCCAGTACGCTCACTCGCCGCAGCGCTCCGGCCAGCGCCCATTCACTGAACGAGCCGGGACAACCGCGACGCCAGGGTGAAAGTGCCGAGCAACGTCGAGGCGAACTGGCCGCGATCCTCGCCTGGCTGGCGGTGGACGAGCCGGCACACCTGCGCTATCAACCTGGCAATGGCCGTACCTTTTGCAACCTGTATGCCCATGACTACTGCCATCTGGCCGGTTGCTACCTGCCACGGGTGTGGTGGAGCGCCGCCGCCTTGCTGGAGATGGGCCGCGGCAGCGTGGTGGCGCCACATTACGGCAAGAGCATCGAGGAGCAACGCGCCAACGACCTGTTCCGCTGGTTGCGTGACTTCGGCCAGCACTTCGGCTGGCGCCGCGCCGGCAGCCTGGATGAACTGCAACTGGAAGCCAACCAGGGCGCCATTGCCTTGATCGTGGCGCGGCGCAAGGTCGACGGCCAATCCGGGCACATCGTCGCAGTGGTGCCCGAGACGGACGCCTTCAGTGCCCGCCGTGATGTTGCCGGGAACATTCGCACGCCCCTGCAAAGCCAGGCTGGAGCCCGCAACTTTCGCTACGGCAGCGGCAAGCCCGACTGGTGGCGTGCTGAACAGTTCGCCGAGTTCGCCTTCTGGCTGCACCCCTGAAAATCTGTCGCGGATTTAACCAATTGCCCCGGCCAGGTGTAGGGGCCAACAGCCCGGATATACAAGCTAATAGATGGGATAGGGGACAAAAGCGCGAGTATTACGACGCAGGACAAAGCTGCTGTATGGTCTTGCAGATTCAGCCCAGCACGATGCAGTTCTTGCCGCTGTGTTTGGCCTGGTACATGGCCTCATCGGCACGCACATAGAGCGCTTCGAGGCTATCGTCCGCGCCCAGACTGGTAAGGCCCTGACTGATAGTTACGGCGAAGGTCTGCCCGCCAGCGGTAAAGCTTAAACGCTGCACTTCGCGCTGCAGGCGTTCAGCCATCTGCCTGGCCTGCTGGGCATCGCAGCCGGGAAAGAGCGCGGCGAACTCCTCGCCGCCGATGCGCCCGAACAGGTCATCGCGGCGCAGTACGTAGGCACCGCAGTGAGCGATACGCTGCAGCACGCGGTCGCCGACCTGATGGCCATGGCTGTCGTTGATCTTCTTGAAGTTGTCGATATCGAACAGCAGGAAGGCCAGGTCGTGGCCATTGCCGCGCGCCTGCTCCAGCGCCCGCTCGCCACTCTCGAAGAAGTAGCGACGGTTGTGCACGCCAGTCAGCACATCGGTCGTGGCCAGGCGATGCAACTCGCCCTGCAACTGCTTCTTCTCGGTAATGTCCTCGGCGATGCCGACGATCAGCGGTTGGCCCTCGGGGGTGCTGCGCGGGCTGACAAAACACTTGTCGCTGAGCCAGCGGATCTGTCCGTCGCCACGGATGATGCGGTATTCGCGCTGTTCCACCGCGCCGCTTTCAAGCACCGACGCCAGACTCTGCGCGGCGTACTCCATATCATCCGGGTAGATGCTGTTGAGCCATTCGCCGTAGTCGCTCATCAGCAGCGCAGCCGAGCGGCCGAAGACGTTTTCATAGGCCGGGCTGACATAGACCACTCGCTGCTGCCAGTCGAAAGCCCACAGCACCACATTGACGCTACCCAACAAGCTGCTGACCAGCGACTCGCGCTCGCGCAAGCGCTCGACCTCGCCGCGACTGTGCAGCAGGGCGAGAGTCAGCGTTTCCAGCTCGCTCGGCGCTTGGGTGTTGTCGTCCATGAAGCCATCTCCTGACTACTTCAGCACAGACTATGCCCCACACCGGAGCCTGGCGATGGGCAGTGACACGCGATGTGACGAGCGGCAGAAAAACCGTCAACTCAGTCAGGAACAGGAAACCGATTGCTCCGCCCGGTATTCCTCGGGACGGAATTCCACCACTACATATAGAACATAAACGAATATATAAATCGTTAAATATTATTTTTAAGCATATTAAATCTCCTTCTACTATCCGCTCCACGCCCGGCACCCACTCCCGCCAAGGGCAATTTTTTATAGGAGCGAAGCATGAGCGCCACTCTCAGAAGCGTCGACGGCCAGGACGAAGCCAGCATCCTGCGTGAGATTCAGGCTGTGCTGCAGAACCTGCGCTTTGGCTCGGTGGAAATCACCGTGCACAACGCCCAGGTCGTACAGATCGAGCGCAAGGAAAAATTCCGTCTACAGGCCAGCAACCCGAAGAACGCCTGATCAGCCAACCCGACTGGACAACCAGAGGGTGCCAAACCTGAAACCCATAACGCCAACAAGCCAACACCACAGAATTCTCAGGAGCACCACCATGTCCATTCGCCGTTTTGCCCTGGCCGCTCTGGCCTCCGCTCTGATCACCGGGCAGGCCGTAGCCGCCACGGAAATCCTCAACGTGTCCTACGACCCGACCCGTGAGCTGTATCAGGAGTTCAACGCCGCCTTCAACAAGCACTGGCAAGCCCAGGGCAAGGAAGCGGTGACCGTGCAGCAATCCCACGGTGGCTCGGGCAAGCAGGCCCGTGCGGTGATCGACGGCCTGCGCGCCGACGTGGTGACCCTGGCCCTGGCCGGTGATATCGACGAGCTGCACAAGCTCGGCAAGTTGATCCCGGCGGACTGGCAGAGCCGCCTGCCACAGTCCAGCACCCCCTACACCTCGACCATCGTATTCCTGGTGCGCAAGGGCAACCCGGAAGGCATCAAGGACTGGGACGACCTGGTCAAGCCGGGCGTGGAAGTGATCACCCCGAATCCGAAAACCTCCGGCGGTGCACGCTGGAACTTCCTCGCCGCCTGGGCCTATGCCCAGCAGCAATATGGCAGCGAAGCCAAGGCTCAGGAGTTCGTCGAGAAGCTGTACAAGAACGTCCCGGTACTCGACACCGGCGCCCGTGGCTCGACCATTACCTTCGTCAACAACCAGATCGGCGACGTGCTGCTGGCCTGGGAAAACGAAGCCTTCCTGGCCCTGAAAGAACAGGGTGGCGACCAGTTCGAAATCGTCGCGCCCTCGCTGTCCATCCTGGCCGAGCCGCCGGTAGCCGTGGTCGACAAGAACGTCGACAAGAAGGGCACTCGCGAAGTGGCCACCGCCTACCTCAACTACCTGTACAGCGAGGAAGGCCAGCGCATCGCCGCGAAGAACTTCTACCGTCCGCGAAACGAAGCAGTGGCCGCCGAGTACGCCAAGCAGTTCCCGCAGCTGAAGCTGGTGACCATCGACAAGGACTTCAACGGCTGGAAAACCGCGCAGCCGAAGTTCTTCAACGATGGTGGCATCTTCGACCAGATCTACCAGGCGCAGTGACGCTACTGCGCTCGGTCATACTACGTTGAAAGCTGGCTCGGGCATGCTCATTTACCGCCCGTAAACTCCGCTGCCCTCGCCGGCTTTCACCTTGTCTGACCTTCGCTCGCAACGCGTCATTCCTTCGTCGCAAAACTAGCCAAGGCCAACATCATGTCTCGCCGCATTTCCCCCGTCATACCCGGCTTCGGGCTGACGCTGGGCTACACCCTGGTGTACCTCAGCCTGTTGGTGCTGATTCCCCTGGGTGCCATGTTCGTCCACGCTGCCCAGCTCAGCTGGGGCGAATTCTGGGCCATCATTTCCGCGCCGCGGGTGCTAGCCGCGCTGAAACTGAGTTTCACCACTGCCTTCGCCGCCGCTGTGATCAACGGCATCATCGGTACCCTGCTGGCCTGGGCCCTAGTGCGCTACACCTTCCCCGGGCGCAAGGTCATCGACGCGATGATCGACCTGCCATTCGCCCTGCCCACTGCGGTGGCCGGCATCGCCCTCACCGCGCTGTATGCGCCGGCCGGCCCGGTCGGGCAGATCGCTACCTGGCTCGGTTTCAAGATCGCCTACACACCGCTGGGCATCACCCTGGCCCTGACCTTCGTAACCCTGCCGTTCGTGGTGCGCACCCTGCAGCCGGTGCTGGCCGATATCCCGCGTGAGGTGGAAGAGGCCGCCGCCTGCCTGGGTGCCAAGCCGCTGCAGGTGTTCCGCCATGTCCTCGTACCGGCCCTACTGCCGGCCTGGCTGACCGGCTTCGCCCTGGCCTTCGCCCGTGGCGTCGGCGAGTACGGCTCGGTGATTTTCATCGCCGGCAATATGCCAATGAAGACCGAGATCCTGCCGCTGCTGATCATGGTCAAGCTCGACCAGTACGACTACACCGGCGCCACGGCCATCGGCGTGCTGATGCTGGTGGTGTCCTTCCTCCTGCTGCTGCTGATCAACCTGCTGCAGCGCCGCATCGAAAAGCCCTGAGGAGCCACCATGACATCTATTACTCTCGGCGCCGCCGCCAGCGCCAATGCCGCCCGCCGCGGCAGCCGCGCCGGGCGCATCGCCCTGATCCTCGGCGCCTGGCTGGCCTTCGTGGTGTTTCTCCTACTGCCTTTGCTGATGGTATTGAGCGAGGCGTTCAAGCTCGGTTTCGGCACTTTCTTCACTGCGCTGATCGAGCCGGACGCGATCAGCGCGCTGAAGCTGACCCTGCTCGCCGTCGGTATCGCCGTGCCGCTCAACCTGGTGTTCGGCGTGGCCGCCGCCTGGTGCGTGAGCAAGTACGAGTTCACCGGCAAGAGCCTGCTGGTCACCCTGATCGACTTGCCGTTCTCGGTGTCACCGGTGATCGCCGGCCTGATCTACGTGCTGCTGTTCGGTGCCCAGGGCTTCTTCGGCGAATGGCTGCAGGAGCGCGATATCCAGATCATCTTCGCCCTGCCGGGCATCGTCCTCGCCACTGTGTTCGTCACCGTGCCCTTCGTCGCCCGTGAACTGATCCCGCTGATGCAGGAACAGGGCACCCAGGAGGAGGAAGCCGCGCGCCTGCTCGGCGCCAACGGCTGGCAGATGTTCTGGCACGTGACCCTGCCCAACATCAAATGGGGCCTGATCTACGGCGTGGTGCTGTGCGCCGCGCGGGCCATGGGCGAGTTCGGCGCGGTGTCGGTGGTGTCCGGGCATATCCGTGGCTACACCAACACCCTGCCGCTGCATGTCGAGATTCTCTACAACGAATACAACCACGTCGCCGCGTTTAGCGTGGCCAGCCTGTTGCTGGCCCTGGCCCTGATCATCCTGCTGCTCAAGCAGTGGAGCGAAGCGCGTCTGTCCCGTCTCAAGTCTGCTGATGAGGAGTAACCATGAGCATCGAAATCCGTAACGTCAGCAAGTCCTTCGGCGCCTTCCGCGCGCTCAACCAGATCAACCTGGATATCAACAGCGGCGAGCTGGTGGCCCTGCTCGGCCCGTCCGGCTGCGGCAAGACCAGCCTGCTGCGTATCATCGCCGGCCTGGAGACGCCAGATGCCGGCAGCATCCAGTTCCACGGCGAGGACGTGTCACGCCACGATGTGCGTGACCGCAACGTCGGCTTCGTGTTCCAACACTACGCCCTGTTCCGCCACATGACGGTGTTCGACAACGTCGCCTTCGGCCTGCGCATGAAACCCAAGGGCGAGAGGCCCAGCGAAGCGGAGATCGCCGAACGTGTGCACGAGCTGCTCGGCATGGTGCAGCTCGACTGGCTGGCCGACCGCTACCCGGAGCAGCTGTCCGGCGGCCAGCGCCAGCGCATCGCCCTGGCCCGCGCCCTGGCAGTGAAGCCCAAGGTACTGCTGCTCGACGAACCCTTCGGCGCCCTCGATGCCAAGGTGCGCAAGGAGCTGCGCCGCTGGCTGGCGCGCCTGCACGAGGAAGTGCACCTGACCTCGGTATTCGTCACCCACGACCAGGAAGAAGCCATGGAAGTGGCCGACCGTATCGTGGTGATGAACAAGGGTGTGATCGAGCAGATCGGCACACCGGGCGAGGTCTACGAGAAGCCGGCCAGCGACTTCGTCTACCACTTCCTCGGTGATTCCAACCGCCTGCACCTGGGCGAAGACCAGCACCTGCTGTTCCGCCCGCACGAGATATCGCTGTCACGCCTGGCACTGGCCGAGCACCGGAGCGGCGAAGTGCGCGACATCCGCCCGCTCGGCGCAATCACCCGGGTAACCCTCAAGGTTGAAGGCCAGGCGGAGCTGATCGAGGCCGAAGTGGTCAAGGATCACGACAGCCTGAACGGGCTGATTCGCGGTGAAACCCTCTACTTTCAACCGAAAGTCTGGCAGGCTCAGCCCAGCCGCTGAGCCGGGTAGCATATGCAGAGCCACAACGGCTCTGCGGCGCCAGAATTGCGACGCAAATCACTCTTTTGGCTCATCCTTTGCTATGACAAGCACAGTAGGCTGTTGCCACTGCGCGGTGGATGCTGTTTTCCCTACGATCCCGCGGTTCACAAGAATAATAAGGAGTACCACGGCATGAACCGTAACCCTTTGATTAGTAAGTTTTTTATTCTATGCATGGGGCTTTTGACGCTGCTCTCTGCGCAAGCCTCCTCTGCCCAGATGACCGCCGCCGAACAGGTTCAGGTATTTGCCAGCCGAGCCACCGGCAGCCTGCTGCTGCTGCGCGGCGAAGGCTTCCAGGAAGCCCATCTGGCGCGTCTGGAGAAGGATATTGCCGATCTGGAGGGCGCCTCGCAGAACGCCATGAGTGCCAGCTCGGAAATTCCCGGCCTGGCCACAAAACTTGTTACCCAGTTACGCCTGGGTGTTTCCTATGGCCCCAAGGAAGACGACGTACCGTGGCGCTACCCGGAAGAACTGGCCCAAGCCCTGCGCGATTTACTCACCGTTGCCCGAGCGGTACCCGGCGCCACTCCAGAGGGCGAGCTGCCAGGCAAGGTTGAATACCTTGCAGTGCAGTACCTGAGCCGCTCCTACATCGGCAGTTTCGAAATCGCCCGCGAGCAGCCGGATAACTACATCGGCCAGGACGAGCGTGTACTGGTACCGGACATCGACGAGGAAATGAAAGCCCTCGACGACAAGAACAACCCGGCCCTGGCCAAACTGAAAACCCGCTGGAACTTCCTGCGCGCCGCCCTGCTCGACATGAACAGCCAGAGCAATGCCCTGGCCAGCGCCTCCGGCCGAGCCTTCGCGCCAACCACGGTAGACCGCCATGCCCGCTCGCTGAGCAACCAGTGGATGGCCATCAATTCCGTCGAAACGCCCTGAGACGTCAGCCGGGCTAAACCAAGCCGGGCCGCTCACTTAAGAAAACGCCGTCTTCCTGCGCCTGGAAGACGGCGTTTTTTATTGCGGCAAATGCAGCGTCCATGCAACGGGACAATGACTTTCCGGCAACACGGATTGGCCCCTCTCACACATGTGGGAGCAGAGAGCAAAGCAGTCCGCACCTGCCCATAAAAAAGCTCTGTACCCGTTACGTCTTGCGCGGAAGTTAACGGTCAGCATGCGCAACCTGTAGGCGAGAGCTTGCTCGCGATACTGTTGCCGTTAACGATAGCCATCAGACAGCCGTAGGGGCCGGCCGCTTGATGAGGCATTCGCGCAACATGGATCGCCAGCAAGCTGGCTCCTACAAAGAGCTTTGCGAAGCTGCAGCACGTAACGGCTACATAGCCATAAAAAACGCCCACCTGATGCTGCACCAGGCGGGCGTTTGCACAAGCAGTACGACTCAGAACCTGTTTACGATCTTTTGGGCTAGAGCCAGACAAGGCGCTACGCCAGTAACAGCCTCCGGCTGGTCAAAACAGCCGAGGAAGCGGAGTTTACGAGCTGTAAATGAGCATTCCGAGGCTGTTTTTAACGCCGTATGGCCGACGACCAGGAGATCGTAGACAGGTTCTCAGGCCAGAGCTTTGCCGCTGCGAATACAGGTCGGACCGGCGCGCTGCTCCACCGCCTGGCGCACTTCATCGCGCAGGCCGCAGATAAAGGCCAGTTCGGCGACCACGAACAACGGGCCGACCACCAACCCCATCAGATCATCCACAAAGGCCGGCTTGCGCCCCTCGTAGTAGTGGCCAATGAACTGGATGATCCAGCCGACCACGAACAGGCCCAGGCCGGCGCTCAACCAGACCGCAGTACCCTGCTGTGCCAGCACCGCGCCGGCCCACAGGCACAGCGCCAGCAAGACTGTCATCAGCAGGCCGAAACGCAGATCCAGACGCAGGTAGAAGACGCCGGCAGCCAGCGCCGTGAGCAGGGCTGGCGACAGCCACAGGTCGGCAACCGGCATTCCCGGACGCGACAACAGCACGGCGACGGCAACTACGATCAATGGAATACCGATGAAGTGGCTAAAGATGTTGCGCCGGTCACGGTGGTATTCCGCGTACTGGCCAAGGTGGTCGACAAGGGACTTCATCAACGATCTCCGCAATAATCCAGGCAGGTTGATTGATAATGGCCCCATGCCCCCGACTGCCTCTGTCAGCTAGCCGACAAACCCAGGAGATTCGATGTCCGCCACCGACACCCTGCGTCAGCAACTGAACGCCGGGCACTGGTTCAGCCACTTGCCCGAACCCCTGCAGCACGACCTGCTGAGCCAGGCCAGCGTGCGCCAGCTGAACGCCGGACAACCTCTGTTTCGTCGCGGCGATCCGCCCTGCGGCCTGTATGCCGTACTCGACGGGGCGATCCGCGTGGGTGCGGTCAGCCGAAACGGCAAGGAAGCCTTGCTGACCCTGGTCGAGCCCCCCTACTGGTTTGGCGAAATCTCCCTGTTCGATGGCCAGCCACGCACCCACGATGCCTACGCCGAAGGCCCGACCCGTTTGCTGCAAGTGCCACAGACGGCCTTGCTGGATCTGCTCGAACAACAGCCGCACTACTGGCGCGAATTCGCCCTGCTGATGAGCCAGAAGCTGCGCCTGGCATTTATTGCCCTGGAGGAAATGAGCCTGCTGCCCGCTGCACCGCGCCTGGCCCGGCGTCTGCTGCTTATCACCGAAGGCTATGGTGAGACCGGCCCGCGGCGGGTAATCCACCTGGCTCAGGAGCAGCTAGCCCTGATGCTGGCATTGTCGCGGCAGACCACCAACCAGATCCTCAAGGAGCTGGAAGCCCGTGGCGCCCTGCGCCTGACTTACGGCGAGATTGAAATTCTCGATCTCGACTGCCTGCGCCAGGTTGCGCAAATCGACTAGTGGCGTAAGGCCAATACCGAGAGCCTCGGCTAAGCTTGCAAAGGGTCATGATCAAGGCCTAAACATTGCCCCACCCACACTTCCGCGCTCAGGTGCTGTGCATGCCATTTGCTGTTCGCTGGCTGAAACCTGTGTTGTGCCTGCTCTTGCTCACGGGCCTGATGGCCACAGCACGCGCCGAATTGCCGCTCAATGAGGCGTGGTCAACGCCGGACGATCCTGCCCTGAGCGTGCGTTTGCTGGAGGAGCCGCAAGGCACATGGGATATACGCGAAGCGCGGGTACGCCTGCTTAGTGACGGCATCACCCTCACCCGTACCCCGTCGTTGGGCTGGAGTGCCAGTACCTGGTGGCTCGGCATGCGCCTGAGCGGAGTGCCTGGCCAGCGCAACTATTTATGGCTGGACCACACCTACCTGGATGATGTGCAGCTCTGGGTTTTCAGCAACGGCCAGTTGCAACTGTACCGGCAGACCGGCGACACCCTGCCTTTCGCCCGCCGCGATGAACCGATGCGAGCCTTCCTGCTGCCGCTGCCGACCTACGGCACGGGTGAGCAGGAAGTCATACTGCGAGTACGCAGCAGTTCGTCGATCAGCCTGCCGCTGAAACTGATACCCGCCGAAGAAAAGAGCCAGCTGCTGGCCAGCAGCTGGCTGGGTAACGGCCTGATCGTCGGCGCACTGGTGGTGATGGCGCTGTTTCACTTGTTCAAGTTCATCTCCATACGCGAACGCAGCCTGGGCTATTACTGCGCGACCATTCTCAGCGTGGCCTGGTACAACGCGTCGATCACCGACCTGACCAGCCTGCTGCTCTGGCCACACTGGCCGGCCATGCGCCTGTTCGAACTCAATATCAGCGGTGCCCTTACCCTGATTTTCAGCACCCTGTTCATCAGTACCTCGCTGAAACTCGACCAGCGTCCCGTGCGCTGGCTGCGCAACACCCTGCTGTTGATTCTCGGCACCACGCAGCTCTGGGTACAACTGAGTCCGGGGCAACACCTGCCAGCAGCCGTATTCAACCAGCTGATGCTGATCACCGGCCTGTTCCAGCTCTGCCTGACGCTTTTTGCCCTGCGCCTGCGTCGTCCCTATGCGGGCTGGTTCGCCCTGTTCTGGAGTGCCGCTATCCTGCTGATGCTGCTGCTCTCGCTGAGTCGCAGCGCAGTAATCCCGCGCACCGTACTGGTCGACACCCTGCATGCCTGGCTGCCGGTGATCAGCGTGTTCCTCTTCGGCGTGCTCAACGGGCGCCAGCTCGGGCAAGTGCACCAAGCTCTGCTGGCCTCGCAGGGGCAGGCAATCGTCAACCTGGAGCAATACCGCGCCTTGTTCCGCAATGCCGCCGAAGGCATCTTCCGCTGCAACCTGCAGGGCCTGCTGCTGGAGAGCAACCCGAGCTTCCTGCGTCTGCTCAATCTGGATGGCGAACAGAGTGCGCAGCTGCAGGGCCAGCCCATCTACCACCTGATTGCCAGCGGTGACTGGCAGCACCTGCGGGCCCAGCTCAGCCCCGAGCAACCCACGGCCAGTGGCGAAGTACAGCTGCTGGCCTGTGGCGGCCAGGTGCGTTGGGTGCATCTATCGCTGCACGAGCAGCGCGAGCAACACTGCATCGAAGGCATCGTCGTCGACCTCAGCGAACGCCGCGCCCTGGAACAACGCCTGGCCAACCTGGCGGCACATGACTCACTGACCGGGCTGATCAATCGTCGCGAGCTGGAACGCCTGCTGCAGGAAAGCCTGCAGCAACATGGCCGGCACTTTAGCCACCTGCTGTTTCTCGATCTCGACCAGTTCAAACAGGTCAACGACCTCTGCGGCCATTCGGCGGGCGACCAACTGCTGCGCCAACTCTCCAGCTACTTGCTCGGTCGCCTGCCAGGCAACAGCGAGCTGGCGCGCATCGGTGGCGACGAGTTCGCCGTGCTACTGAGCGGCACGGATACTCGCCAGGCCCTGGTTCTGGCCGAAGAATTGCGCGAAGCAGTTGCGCAGTTCGTGTTCAGCTACGACGGCCGCCCGTTTTCCCTGCATGCCAGTATTGGCGTGCTGGAGCTGGACTCCGGCGTGGGCGACTGGGAGATGGCGCTGAACTGGGCCGACAATGCCAGCCACATGGCCAAGGCCCAGGGACGCAATCGCGTGCACCTGTTCAATCCGGCCGATGGCGCACTGCTCGAACACCAGCGCCAACTACAGTGGATCAACCGCCTGCGCGAAGCCATTGAACAAGAGCATTTCGAGCTGTTCTACCAGCCGGTGCAACCCCTGCAGCACCGCGATAGTGGCTGGCACTATGAGGTGCTGCTGCGCTACCGCGACCCGCAGTCTGGCGAGTGGATCGCCCCGGGGCAGTTCTTCGCCGCCGCCGAGCGCTATGGCTTCCTCGCCGAAATCGATCGCTGGGTACTGCGCCGCTACTGCCAGTGGCTGGGCCAGAATCCGCAGCATGCGGCAGACCTGTGCCAGGTCAACCTCAACCTCAGCGCACCCTCGCTGCTCGACCCCGAATTCCACCACCTGCTCGACGAGCTGCTGGAAACCCACCGCCTGCCGGCCCACAAGCTGTGCCTGGAGATCACCGAAATGGTCGCCCTGGCCGAACTGGGTACTTCGGCCACCTGGATCAATCGCCTGCGTAGTACGGGCATCAAGGTGGCACTGGACGATTTCGGCAGCGGCTTCGCCTCCTACGCCTACCTGCGCCACCTGCCGCTGGATCTGCTGAAGATCGACGGCACCTTCATCCTCGGCATCGAGCGCGATCCGATCAACCGCGCCATGGTCAGCTCCATGGTGCAGATTGCCCGGCAGCTGGGTTTGCAAACGGTGGCCGAGTTCGTCGAGAACAAGGCGGGCCTGGAATGCCTGCGCGAGTTGGGCATCGACTTCGCCCAGGGTTATTTCATTGACCAACCCAAGCCGCTGACCGAACTGGCCGACCAGGCTGTGGAGCGCTCGACGGCGCCAGTCAGTCGCGCCTGAACAATCTCGCCTGAACCTGCCCGAGCAGCTCAGCGGTCGGTGTGGTGCCTGATCGGCATAACAGGTACGCCGGCCTGGCGCAGCAACTCGATCCCATCCAGTACCGCCCGTTTGCCATCGGCAATCACTAGATCAGGCAAGTTACGCCGGCAGCGGGCTGCGTCCCGAGTTGCCGTCTACTGGTTAAGCCGCTTCGTCCACCTATCTACAGACGACCCAGATCAATATCATGGCCTAGTGCCAGCTTTAACCTAGAAAAACTGTGCAGAGCACTTCAGTTGTATAGCGTCCACGCCGACAACAGAGGCAACACCTTTCCTGCCAGCTTTAGTCCCACGTGTATTCCTGCCCTGGAGTCAGCCCCAAGATGTTCAACAATAAATGGCGACTGCACTGCGAAAGCCTGCAAACCGAAGTTGCTCAGCTGCAACGTGACAAACAGACACTGCAACGTGAATTGGACGATCTGCGCAGCCTGCAGCTGCAAAGCCAGAATGAACAACACGCACTCAACAGCGTGACCCGCTATCAGCATGAGCTGCATGGCAAGCTGGAGCGCTTCGAGGAATCGCTGTCGCAAACCCGCGACGGCGTGGTGGCCCAGGCCGAGCAGCTGCGCAGCGAAGTGGACAAGCAGCGTCAGCACAGCGGTGTGTTTCAGGAAACCTCAAGCCTGCTCGGCGGTTTCTCCAGCTCGCTGAGCAGCATGGCCGAGCAAGGCATCAACAGTGTGCAGAGCGTCGGCCTGTTGCAGCAGCGGGTGGGCGAGATCAGCCGCATCGTCGAACTGATCAAAGCCATTTCCGATCAAACCAACCTGCTGGCCCTGAATGCCGCCATCGAAGCCGCGCGCGCCGGCGAACAGGGCCGCGGTTTTGCCGTGGTTGCCGACGAAGTTCGCGCACTGGCACAGCGTACCCATCAGGCAACCCAGGAAATCAGCCAGCTGGTAGGCAGCATCAACCAGGAAACCGACAGTGCCAGCCGCTCGATCAGCGCGCTGTCCGATGAAGCCTCGCGCCTGTCCAGCGATGTCTCACGCTCGGCTGAAACCCTCGACGAAATGGTCGTACTCGGCGAGCACATGAGCAGCCTGATCGAGCGTATCGCACTGGGTTCGTTCTGCGAGGCAGTCAAGCTCGATCACCTGCTGTTCAAGCTGGACGTCTATCAGCGCCTGTTCCGGCAGGACAGCAATACCCAGCTGTCGACCCATACCAGCTGCCGTCTCGGCCGCTGGTACCAGAGTAGCGAAGCCGTCGAGCTGTATGGCCGAGAGCGTAGTTTCCAGCAGTTGGAAGAACCGCATCGCCAGGTGCATCACTGCGCGCACGCGGCCATGGAGACAGCCGGTCGGCAGGAGTGGAGCCAGGTACTGCGCGCAATCGACGGCATGGAAAGCGCCAGCCTGGAAGTCAGTCGCCTGCTTGGTATTCTGGCGGGCAGTCGCTGAGGACTAATCCGAGGTCTTGAGACTGCTTGCCAGCAGCCTGCGGCTGGCCTGCAGCACCTCTTCCTGCACATCTGGCGTGGCCAGCATGCGCGCCACCACCAGGGCGCCGACGCATTGGGCGAGGATGGCCCAGGCCAGTTCGCCACTGCCCAGCACTTCTGTCCAAGCCTGTTGCAGGCGCACCAACCAGTGTTCGGCCTGCTCACGCACGCGGATATTAGCGCGGGCGATCTCGGCACCCAGGGTCGGGATGGCGCAGCCGCTGTCCGGATGCTGCACATGGGCCAGGCTCAGGTAACGTTCCAGGCAGCGCTGCAGCTTGGCCCGGCTGGCTTCAGCACTGTCACCGAGCCGAGCCGCACTGTGGCTCAGCTCGCGTTCGACGATGGCGCTGAACAGATCATCCTTCGACGGGAAGTGGCTGTAGAACGCCCCTCCCGTCAGGCCGATGGCCTTCATTAGGCTGTCCACGCCGGCTGCGGCAAAGCCGCCCTGCTTGGCAATGGCGCCACTGCTGTGCAACAGCTTCTCGCGGGTCTGGGCCTTGTGCTCGGGCGAATAGCGCATGGGGGGCTCCGCTGCTAAACCTGCTTGACGATGCCACGAGCGTAGCATAACGTCCGTTTAGCTAACGATCGTTTAGTAAAGGATGAAAGCCATGAGCACGCAGAACAACGACAACAAAGTGGTACTGGTAATCGGTGCCGGCGACGCCACTGGCGGCGCCATCGCCAAGCGCTTCGCCCGCGAAGGCTATATCGCCTGCGTGACCCGGCGCAGCGCCGACAAGCTGCAGCCGCTGGTCGATGAAATCCGCGCCGCCGGCGGCCAGGCCCACGGCTTCGCCTCAGATGCACGCAAGGAAGAAGACGTCGCCGCGCTGGTCGAAGAGATCGAGAGCAGCATCGGCCCGATCGAGGCCTTCGTCTTCAATATCGGCGCCAACGTGCCGTGCAGCATCCTCGAAGAGACCGCGCGCAAGTACTTCAAGATCTGGGAAATGGCCTGCTTCTCCGCCTTCCTCACCGCCCAGGCGGTGGCGCGGCGCATGGTCACCCGTGGCCGTGGCACCATCCTGTTCACCGGCGCCACCGCCGGCCTGCGCGGTGCCTCGCACTTTGCCGCCTTTGCCGGCGCCAAGCACGGCGTGCGCGCCCTGGCACAAAGCATGGCGCGCGAGCTGGGGCCGATGAATATTCACGTCGGCCACGTGGTGGTGGATGGCGCCATCGACACCGCGTTTATCCGCGACAGCTTCCCCGAGATGTACGCGCGCAAGGAGCAGGACGGTATCCTCAACCCCGAGCATATCGCCGATAACTACTGGTTCCTGCACGCCCAGCCGCGCGATGCCTGGACCTTCGAACTGGATCTGCGCCCCTGGATGGAAAAGTGGTGACGACTGGCTGCGCGGGGGTGATGCTGCGTTGTCGGGGCGGTAAAAAATGCTCATTGGCAGCAGCCAACTGCGCTTTTTCCCTGACCAGCCGCCTAGCCTGACCGCCGCTCGCTCAGCCTCAGCACTGTGCAGACAACCTATAAAAAGAGAGAGCCATTCATGAGCAAATCCGTCGAGTTCTACTTCGACTTCGGCAGCCCCACCACCTACCTGGCCTGGACCCAGTTGCCAGCGCTCTGTGCCGCGGCGGATGCCGAGCTGGTGTACAAGCCCATGCTGCTCGGTGGCGTGTTCCAGGCGACGAAAAACGCCTCGCCGATCACCATCCCGAGCAAGGGCCGCTTCATGATGCAGGACCTGCAGCGCTTCGCCCGCCGCTACCAGGTGCCGATGCAATTCAACCCGCACTTCCCGATCAACACCCTCGGCCTGATGCGCGGCGCAGTGGCAGTGCAACTGCGCATGCCGGAGCGTTTCGACGCCTATGTGGCAACCATCTTCAAGGCCCTGTGGGTGGATGCGCTGAACCTCGGCGACCTGGCGGTACTGGGCAAGGTATTGAGCGAAGCGGGGTTCGATGCCCAGGCACTGCTGGCGCTGACTGCCGAGCAGGAGGTGAAGGACCAACTCAAGGCCACCACCGAGGAAGCGGTAAAGCGCGGCGTGTTCGGCGCACCGAGCATGTTCGTCGGCAACGAGCTGTTCTTCGGCCAGGACCGTCTGGACTTTGTCGCGGAAGCGCTGCAGGCCTGACACCGCGTTCCGGGCTAGGACGTAACGCGGTTCACTTAAGCAAAACGCCGCCTTCATCCTTCTGGAAAGCGGCGTTTTTTGCGGCTTATGCAGCAGCCATGCAACGAAATAATGACTTTCTGGCAGCACGGACAGTCCCCTCTCCCACTTGTGGGAGAGGGTTAGGGAGAGGGGCGGAGTGGCCTGCCAAACCCTCTCCCCCGCCCCCTCGGCTTTGGCTTCCTGCGTCGCCCTACCTTCTGCATCCATGCAGTCGTCTCCCGTGAACGGGAGAGGGGAGCAAAGCGCTTATGTGAGCAGTCGGCGGGCCATTCGCCAGGCAAAAAAAGACCCGCTTGCGCGGGTCTTAAAGAAACGCCTGGCCTGGTGAGCTTCAGGCGGATTCTGTGAGGCTTCCAACGGGGAGGAGGAAGCCTCGGCAGAGCAGTTACGCCAGCTCGTCGAAGCACTCGGCGACGATGGCCAAACCTTTTTCCAGCTGGGCATCCGGGATGGTGACCGGCATCAGGAAGCGCACCACGTTGTAGTAGGTGCCGCACGACAGCAGGATCAGGCCCTTCTCGCGCGCCTTGGCGACAATCTTGCCGGTCAGCTCGGCGGCCGGCTTGTTGGCGTCGCCGCCTTCGAACAGCTCGATGGCGATCATCGAACCCAGGCCGCGCACGTCACCGATGACCTTGTGCTTGGCGGCGATCTCGCGCAGGCCGGCCTTGAGCTTCTCGCCCACGGCCTGGCTGCGCTGCAGCAGGTTCTCTTCGTCGAACACTTTCAGCACGGCCAGGGCCGCAGCGCAGGCGATCGGGCTACCGGCATAGGTGCCGCCCAGGCCACCGGGGGCGATGGCGTCCATGATTTCGGCCTTGCCGCACACGCCGGAGATCGGGAAACCACCGCCGACCGACTTGGCGAAGGTGGTCAGGTCCGGCACCACGCCCAGCTGCTCGGTGGCGAAGAAGGTGCCGGTACGCCCGGCGCCAGTCTGTACTTCGTCGGCGATCAGCAGGATGCCGTGCTGGTCGCACAGGGCGCGCAGACGCTTCATGAAGGCCGGCGAGTTGACGTAGAAACCACCTTCGCCCTGCACCGGCTCGATGATGATGGCGGCGATGTCCTGCGGCTGCGCGTCGTTCTTGAAGATGCGCTCGATGCTGGCGATCGACTCGTCTTCGCTGACCCCGTGGATTTCGCACGGGGCGACGGCGCGGTACACGCCAGCCGGCATCAGACCCATGCCAGCGGAGTAGGGCACGACCTTGCCGGTCAGGCTCAGGGTCATCATGGTGCGGCCGTGGTAGGCGCCGGTGAAGGCGATCACGCCGGCGCGGCCAGTGGCGGCACGGGCGATCTTCACAGCGTTCTCGACGGCTTCGGAGCCGGAGGTGACCAGCAGGGTCTTCTTGGCGAAGTTGCCCGGTACGCGCTTGGCGATTTCTTCACAGAGCTCGATGTAGGGCTCGTAGGCCAGCACCTGGAAGCAGGTGTGCGACAGCTTGGTCAGCTGTTCCTGCACGGCTGCCACCACTTTCGGGTGCAGGTGGCCGGTGTTGAGTACGGCGATGCCGCCGGCGAAGTCGATGTACTCGCGGCCTTCGACGTCCCACACGGTGGCGTTCTCGGCGCGTTCGGCGACGATCGGGTGGATTTGACCTACACCGCGCGGAACAGCGGCAGCACGGCGTTGCAGAATGGATTCGTTGGTCTTGCTCATGGTTTCCTCATCGGCCGCGGGATTGATGCGGCGTGGTCCAAGGATGATGACGACAGGGCGGGGCTTGGCAGCTAGCGATGATCGAACTGCCAGGCACCTGCCGAATCGTCTGCAGGGTTCGCCGGTGCCACCACCGGAAACGCCGACGCCGGGTGACCACGGCTCCTGCCTGCCACCCGACACCCACGGAAATCAGTTAACTCAGATACCGCCGAGGCAGAGATATTTCAGCTCGAGGTAATCTTCAATGCCGTACTTGGAGCCTTCACGACCCAGACCGGAGGCTTTCACGCCGCCGAACGGCGCCACTTCGGTGGAGATCACCCCGGTGTTGATGCCGACCATGCCGTACTCCAGCTTTTCCGCCACGCGGAACACGCGGCCCAGGTCGCGGGCATAGAAGTAGGAGGCCAGGCCGAACTCGGTGTCGTTGGACATGGCGATCACTTCGGCCTCGTCCTTGAAGCGGAACAGCGGTGCCAGTGGGCCGAAGGTCTCTTCCTTGGCCACGGCAGCGTTGTTCGGCACATCGATCAGGATAGTCGGTTCGAAGAAGCTGCCACCGAGCGCGTGCGGCTTGCCGCCGGCAACCAGCTTGGCGCCTTTGCTGAGGGCATCCTCGATATGTTCCTGGACCTTGGCCACGGCCTTGTTGTCGATCAGCGGGCCGGTGGTGGTGCCGTCTTCTAGACCGTTGCCGATCTTCAGCTTGGCCACGGCGGCCTTCAGCTTGTCGACGAAGGCGTCGTACACGCCGTCCTGAATGTACAGGCGGTTGGCGCAGACGCAGGTCTGGCCGTTGTTGCGGTACTTGGAGATCAGCGCGCCTTCCACGGCGGCATCCAGGTCGGCGTCGTCGAAGACGATGAACGGCGCGTTGCCGCCCAGCTCCAGGGATACTTTCTTGATGTCCTGGGCGCATTCGGCCATCAGCTGGCGACCGATCTCGGTGGAACCGGTGAAGGTCAGTTTGCGCACGATCGGGTTGCTGGTCAGCTCGCCGCCGACTTCGCCGGCGCTGCCGGTGACCACGCTGAATACGCCGGCCGGAATCCCGGCTTTCTCGGCCAGAGCGGCCAGGGCCAGGGCGGAGTACGGGGTCTGCGAGGCGGGCTTGAGCACCATGGTGCAACCGGCGGCCAGGGCCGGACCAGCTTTACGGGTGATCATCGCGGAAGGGAAGTTCCACGGGGTGATGGCCGCGGTCACGCCGATCGGCTGCTTGAGCACGATGATGCGCTTGTCCGGCTGGTGGCCGGGAATGGTGTCGCCATAGATGCGCTTGGCTTCTTCGGCGAACCACTCGAGGAAAGAGGCGGCGTAGGCGATTTCGCCCTTGGCTTCGCTCAGCGGCTTGCCCTGCTCGATGGTCATCAGGCGGCCGAGGTCGTCCTGGTTTTCCATCATCAGTTCAAACCAGCGGCGCAGGCGGTTGGCGCGATCCTTGGCGGTCAGCGCGCTCCAGGCCGGCAGGGCGCGCTCGGCGGCTTCGATGGCGCGACGGGTTTCGGCGCGGCCCATTTTCGGCACCTGGCCGATGATCTCGCCGGTGGCCGGGTTGTTCACCGCAATGGTCTGGCCGCTGTCGGCGTCCAGCCACTGACCGTCGATATAGGCTTGCTGGCGGAACAGCTGGGCGTCTTTCAGTTGCATATTGTTCTCCTGGTGCGCGGCGCCGCCGGCAGTCAAGCAAAAAGCGGGCAGCTCAATGCGGCTGCCCAGCGTTTGAAATGTCAAACGAATCCTAGGGCCAGCTTCGGCAAAGGGCAAGAGGCATGTTCGATAAAAACCACAAAATAGCAAAAAAGTATGAACGCCCGGGATGCACCGCCGATTTCTGTCCTGCCCCTGCGCCAGCCATACAGGCCATGAGCTGCGTGACTTTCGGAGCGGGCTGGCGCGCCGCGCATAAGCGTTCAATATTCAGAACGAAGGTGCAGCAAGCTCCTGTAGTGCCGTTCGCCCTGCGCTACAGGCGTTCAGCCGCCGTTCAGGCTATCGCGGTACTGGCTCGGGCTCTGCCCGCTCCAGCGCTTGAAGGCGCGGCTGAAGCTGCTGCTGTCGGCAAAACCGAGCAGGTAGGCGACTTCGCTGATCGAGCAGTCGGCTGCACGCAGATGCTGCACAGCCAGCGCATGACGTGTATCGGCCAGTACCTGTTCGTAACTGCTGCCCTCCTCGCTGAGATGGCGCTGCAGGCTGCGCAGGCTCAGGTGCAGGCCGTGAGCCAGCACCTCGGCGGAAGGCTCACCATTCGGCAGGCATTGCTCCAGACTGCGACGCAGGCGCCGAGCGACGGTGTCCGGCTGCAGCGCGTCGAGGCGTTTGCGCAGCACCGCCTCGTTGTGTGCGGCCAGCTCCGGATTGCCGTCCTCCAGCGGGCGGTCGAGGTCGGCGCGGGCGAAGCACAGTACGTCCTCGACGGCGGCGAAATGCACCGGCGCGCGGAACACCTCCAGCCAGGGCCGTGGATCAGCCGGCGGCGCTCGACGCAGGTGCACGGCCAGCGGTGCGTAAGCCCGGCCCAGGCGGTTACGACAGGTGCGCACATAGATCGCAGCGAAGGCATCGATGGCTTCGGGTGCCGGCAGCGAACCACCCGGCGGCAGGCGGAAATGCAGCTCGCAGCTGTCACCGATATCGCGCAGCTCAAGGCTCAGGGCATCGCTGACCACCCGGTGGTAGCGCACGATGCGTTCGAAGATCTCGCGCAGGCTGCCACTGGCCATCACCGCCATGCCCAAGGCATGGAAGGTGGTCGGTGCCACGTGCCGCGAGGTGGCCAGGCCCAGCGCCGGGTCGCCACTGGCAGCCACGGCCAGTTGCCACAGGCGGGTGGTGGCAGACAGCGGGTAGCGCGCATTGGCGTCATCCAGCAACTGCGGGTCAAGGCCGGCCTCGCGACACAGGGCGGCGCTGTCCAGGCCGAGGCCGTCGAGTTGACGGCGCAGGGCGCGGGTCCAGCTGGCCAGGGTGGAGGGTTCAGTCATGCAGGTTGGCATTCTCGGTCAACAGGTTGGCGTTGTGGGTCAGGCAACTGATGCGACGCTCGCGCACAGTGGCCTGGACGATTTCCCACAACCGAATACCCATAACAGTCCATAAGCCGACCCGCTGTCCCGTATGGCAACGCTCGGCGAACAGAGAAGAGGATGCGTGCATGACCCCGACTCCTGCAAGCCATCAACAACACTCCGCACATATTCGCAGCCAGGTGCTGGCCCGTGGCGCAGCATTGCGCCAGCGCTACCCCATCCTGCAACAGCAGGACGCCCTCGGCGCCGGCATCCTGGCCTTTGCCCTGGCGGGGATGCTCGGCAGTGCCTGGCTCTACCTGGACGGGGCCATCGCCTGGTGGGCCTGCCTGCTGGCCAATGCCTTTTTCGCCTCGCTGACCCACGAGCTGGAGCACGACCTGATCCACTCCATGTACTTCCGCAAGCAGCGCGTGCCGCACAATTTGATGATGGCCCTGGTGTGGCTGGCGCGGCCGAGCACGATCAACCCGTGGATCCGCCGCCACCTGCACCTCAACCACCACAAGGTGTCCGGCAGCGAGACCGATATCGAGGAACGCGCCATCACCAACGGCGAGCCCTGGGGCCTGGCCCGCCTGCTGATGGTCGGCGACAACCTGATGTCCTCGCTGATCCGCCTGCTGCGCGCCAAGACCTGGGCGCACAGGAAGATGATCGTCAGCCGCACGCTGATCGGCTACGCGCCGCTGGGCCTGCTCAACTGGAGCACTTGGTATGTGTTCCTCGGCTTCCACCTGCTCGACTTCGCCGCCAGCGCCACGGGCACGCCGATCACCTGGTCGGCCACCACCCTGAGCGTGATGGAGATCGTCAACATCGCCGTGGTGGTGCTGGTCGGGCCAAACGTGCTGCGCACCTTCTGCCTGCACTTCATCAGCTCGAACATGCACTACTACGGCGACATCGAGGCGGGCAACGTGATCCAGCAGACCCAGGTGCTGAATGCCTGGTGGCTGTGGCCATTACAGGCCTTCTGCTGCAACTTCGGCAGCACCCACGGCATCCACCATTTCGTGGTCAAGGAGCCCTTCTACATCCGCCAACTCACCGCGCCGCTGGCGCACCAGCTGATGCGCGAAGCCGGCGTGCGCTTCAACGACTTCGGCACCTTCGCCCGCGCCAACCGCTGGCAGGCGCAAGAGAAGCCGACCCGCGCCACGACCCAACAGGCCGCTTGAGTCCGCCCCTATCCCCTCTCCCATTTATGGGAGAGGGCTAGGGAGAGGGTGCTCTCCTATTACCGCTCCCGGAATTGTCCATGAACACCTTGATCGTCCACGCCCACCCCGAGCCGCAGTCCTTCTGCAGCGCGATGAAAGACATCGCCGTTGCCACCCTGCTGCAGGCCGGGCACAGCGTGCAGGTCTCCGACCTCTACGCGATGAACTGGAACCCCGTGGCAAGCACCGCCGACTTCCAGCAGCGCAGCAACCCGGATTACCTGGTCTACGCCCTGGAGCAGCGCGAGGCAGTGAAGAGCGCCAGCCTGGCGCCGGATATCGCCGCCGAGCTCGACAAACTGCTGTGGGCGGATCTGCTGATCCTCAACTTCCCGCTGTTCTGGTGCTCGGTACCGGCCATGCTCAAGGGCTGGATCGACCGCGTGCTGGTCTCCGGCATCTGCTACGGCGGCCTGCGCTTCTACGACCGCGGCGGCCTGGCTGGCAAGCGCGCGCTGCTCAGTTTCAGCCTCGGCGGCCAGGCACACATGTTCGCCGATGACGCAGCCGTGCATGGCGATCTGCACGACATGCTGCGCCCGCTGCAACGCGGCACCCTGGCCTACACCGGGCTCAGTGTGCTGCCGCCGTTCGCCGCCTACCACGTGCCCTACGTCAGCGCGAACACCCGTGAGGAAATCCTCGAACAGTACAGCGACTACCTGGACAGCCTGGATCAACTGAAGCCGCTGGCCTTCCCTTCGCTCAGTCGTTTCGATCGTCACCTTCACCCGCTGCCCGATAACCAGCAGGTGCCGGCATGAAGACCTGGATCTGCATCATCTGTGGCCTGATCTACGACGAAGCCAGCGGCTGGCCCGACGACGGCATCCCCGCCGGCACACCCTGGAGCGAGGTGCCGGACGACTGGCTATGCCCAGACTGCGGCGTGAGCAAGGCCGACTTCGACATGCAGAAACTCTGAACAAAAGGCCCGACCGACCGCATGGACGCCCGCGCAGCGGATGCGTATGATTGCGCCCCGCAACGCACCAGTAGCTCAGCTGGATAGAGTACTGCCCTCCGAAGGCAGGGGTCGTGGGTTCGAATCCCGCCTGGTGCGCCACATACGAAAAAGCCCCCGGCTCACACCAGGGGCTTTTTTTCTGCCCACCGTTTGTATTCAGTCAGCACGGCGCGACAGTTTGGATGGAAATCCATCTGCCCCCATTTCTGCCGAAAGCACCGCGCGCTGACTAGGCGAGCACCTCGGCCAGCAGGTCGAAGACGATGCGGATACGCCGCGCAGTGCGCAGCTCGCGGTGGGTGACCAGCCAGATCGGCAGTTGGAAGGATTCGACATCCTCCAGCACGCGAACCATGCCTGGGGTTTCCCGCGCGATCTCTTCCATGATCGCGCCGATGCCCAGGCCCTGGCGCACCATTTCCCAATAGGTCACGGAGTTGTCTGCGTAGCTGCGGAAATTCGTGTCACCCAGCAGCAGGCCATGGCTGCGCAGATGTTGCAGATAGTGGCCCTCGCGGTCCAGGCCGACAAAGTCGTGCCGCACCGCCTCTGCAGCGGTACGCGGTAGGCCATTTGCCCGCACCCAGCTCTCGGATGCGTAGAAGCAGGCGGAGCTCTGGCGAACCAGACGACCAATCAGCTCCGGCTGCTCAGGACGCACATGGCGGATGGCAATGTCGGCTTCACGGCGCTGCAGATCACTGAAACCGTCCGAAGCGACCACTTCGACCAGAATGCCGGGAGCGGCCTGGCGGATATGCAGCAGGATCTTCGGCATCAGGTACGCCGCCACCGCGTCGCTGGCAGCCACGGACACCAATCCCCCCACCTCTTCCGAGCGCCCGGTCGCGGCCAGGCCCAGCTCATGTGCCGCCGCGCCCATCACGCGGGCATGCCGCAGCAGTTCTAGCCCGGTGGCGGTCAGCGCCATGGACTTGCCGACCCGCTCGAACAGCGTCACGCCCAAGGACTGTTCAAGGGCTGCGACCTGCCGGCTGAGGGTCGGTTGCGATTGCCCGAGCTTGCGTGCGGCGGCCGATAGCGAACCGGTTTCCGCCGTCTCGAGAAAGGCTCGCAGCTGGTTCCAGTCGACCTTATCCATACGTAAATGCATATGTTGTCTGCAATTTATCGCAATACCCCGAATTGATGCGCAAGGATAGCATCCGCCCTGTTGTTGGCTTTTGCCTCATCTCCATGCACAGGACGCGCACCCATGTACTCCCCCGTCACCTCCACTAGCGACCATCGCGCTGACGCTGCAACGCATACTGCCATGGCCAGCAAGGCACGCTTCTGGAACCGGATTGCGCGCAAGTATGCGAGTGACCCGATTGCCGACCTGGCCGGTTATGAACGCACGCTACAGCGCGTACAAACCTTGCTGTCTGCGGAGCATGAGGTGCTGGAAATTGGCTGCGGTACGGGCACCACGGCCCTGCGCCTGGCTCCTGTAACACGGCGACTGCTGGCCACCGATGTATCCGAGCAGATGCTGGCCATCGCTGGCGAGAAACTCACCAGCCAACCGACCCCACAGTTGCAATTCAGGCTGGCCGACGCCGACGCACCCGTGGCCGAACAGGACGCCTACGATGTGGTGCTGGCCTTCAACCTGCTGCATCTGGTGACAGATCTGCCGCAAGCACTAAGTTCTGCCAGCAACGCCCTGAAGCCAGGTGGCTTGCTGATCTCAAAGACGCCCTGCCTGAATGAGATGAACCCACTGATCCCCAAGCTGGCCCTGCCGCTGATGCGCGCCATTGGCAAGGCGCCGCCGGTGCTGTGTTTTGACGCCCACCAGTTACAGGCAGCCATGACCGGGCAAGGTCTGGAAATCCTTGCCGTCGAGCGCCATGGCAGCAAGGACAAAGATTGGCGCGTGTTTATCGTGGCGCGCAAGCCAGATGCCCCGCCCATGACCAGGTGAGCAGCGCCTGTCCTACCGGCCCAAATTGATCAGATTCACCCTCCGGACCTGCTGGTCCGTCCCCCTGCTGCACCCACTGAAAACCTCGGAGCTTGCCATGCACCTTCGCTCAATTACCGCCCTGACCACTGCTGTGCTACTGCTGTCCGGCTGCGCCGCCACCATCAACCAGAGCGGCCTGGAACAACGCACGGCCCAGGCTATCGGCCAACCCATCGGACAGTTCACCATCACCGAGCGCAGTGAAGAGACCGGCGGGCGTATCAACTACACCGTCAATACCAAGGATGGCGGCACCTACCGCTGCTACATGTACTCCGCCACTGGTTTCCAGAAGGCCATGAGCTTTGGCCAGACGCCGCATTCAGATGCCATCTGCGCGGCCACCGCAGGTACGCCAGCGATTAGCGGGCAACGCAGCAATAACCCCGGCGGCGAGTGCAATGCGCTGCTGCAAGCGGCAGGCCGCTGCTGACTGCTCGGATTTCCCTCTCGGCGCTGGCGCGGCCAAGCGCTGAGAGGGAAGTGCGCTTGCTCGAACTTATGATTTGAGCGGTCAACCATTGGGATGTTGATGCCATGAAAAAGCTGTTCGCTCATCTGCCTCTGCTGTTGATCCTGCTGATACAGACAGATGCCCGCGCTGCAGGGCGCTGTCCGGATGGCTACTTTCCGATTGGTGGCGGTAGCGCAGGCTGGGAAGGCTGTGCGCCGATGGGGCCCGGAGACGATGCCACGCAAGAGCCGGAAGCCCGCCTGGAAACACGCTGGGGCGCGGTCGCGACCACCGATGGAGCGATGGGGGTTTCGGCAGGCCAGGAATCCGAAGAAAGCGCCAAGCAGCAAGCCTTGTTCGAATGCCAAACTCACGCCCCTGGCAAGGTCTGTGAGATTCGTATTGCCTATTACAATCAGTGCGTTGCAGTCGCCTGGGGTGATGCCGGGAGTCGCATGGCTCGCTCACCCGATCTGAAAGGTGCTGAAGAGACGGCGCTGAGTAATTGCCAAAAAACCACAAGCAACTGCGACCTCTACTATTCCGCCTGCAGTTATGCCGAACGCATCCAGTGATACGACGCACTTCACGTCGTTTGTTGATACTGCAGAACGTATGGGTAACGCGGCGTGCTATGGGCCATTGTTTGATGAAGGTGCCAGTGTCGTATTTCACCCCCGCAGACCGGCATTTGAGCGGCTTACCCAAGCAGGAGCAGATCATTTGAAAGCACCCGCAACCCTGTTCTCCATCGCCCTGTCGCTGCCACTCACGGCTATGGCCTGCCCGATTGGTATGCAGTACGACGGTTATGGCTGCAGCCCGCCGTATCAATACAGCATGGACGACTGGATTCGCGAGAGAAACGATTACCTGGATTCACTGGGGCCGAAGAACCCTGCACCGGTAGTCTCCATGAGCGCCGAAGAAGTAGCCGAGATGCAAAGACTGCAAGCCGAGAAGGAGCAGCGCGATGCGGCAATGGCCCAGGAAGTTGCTCAGGGGGTCTGGTTTTCCACGTCCAGTGACACGCCTGAAGGCAAGCTTTGCGTGGCGACCTTTGCCAAATTCACCC
This sequence comes from uncultured Pseudomonas sp., assembly GCA_964518735.1. Classification (GTDB taxonomy): domain Bacteria; phylum Pseudomonadota; class Gammaproteobacteria; order Pseudomonadales; family Pseudomonadaceae; genus Aquipseudomonas. The sequence continues at coordinate 65,711 of CAZFKQ010000013.1, read as the reverse complement.
GCGCAGACAATGGCAAAAGCGGAGGCCTGGTCAGCATTCTCGGCTTTCAACAACCCAAACCGGAGGCCTGGCTGATCTTTTACGGCAGCGGCCTGCCCACCCCAAAAAATGTAAAGAAGATAACGCTCACCCTGCAGCAAGACGATGAGCCGGCGCAGGCCGTACAGGTGTTCAACTACCGGTTTGAAAGAAAGATTGGCGCGATCGCCTTTGCCGTACCCGGGCTGAACGCCGCGCTGGAGGGCATGCGCGACAAGCAAAGCTTCAAGCTGTCGATTGACGGGGAAACCGCCATGACCCTGCAGTGGACAGATGCCGCACCCGTTATCCAGCAACTTAAACAGTGCGCACAGTAACTTGATACAGCTATCCACAGACCCATCACGCCATAGGACGACAGCATGAAGACACTCAAATCCTTAACCGCTCTATTTTCAGTCCTTGCACTGGCTGGCTGCGCCAGTAACAGCAACGTTCATCTATACACGGCTGCAGAACAGGCAGGCATGACCGCAGATGGTTCTATAGCAACGATGGTTACGCCATCAGAGTTACAGGAGTACTTTGAAAATGCGGGCAAGGTGGCCAAGCCAACGGGGCATGTCTCCTACTGCAATGCCGGTCTATTGAGCGGTTCTGCAAGAAGTGATGCACTCATGACTATTGCCAGGGTTTGCGGCGGCTCCGATCAATTTACGGTGGTGCGTGCGGTGCCCATGCTCGATGCAGTCAATACGGCAGTGGGAACCAGCTGCACGCGTTCCGAGACGATCATTTTCCGATGCAATGGCGTGCAACCTGGAAAATAGTCTGAGGGATGATCTGAAGCAGCCATCTATCTGACGAAGGCCCCGTGGCAAAGCCCGGGGCCTTCGGCGTTTCTGTGTGGCGCTGTGCCTAGTGTCCGGCGTCGCTGCGCTTGCCGCCCGCCTTGGCCGCCTGTTGGGCCTGGAAGGCCTGCAACTGGTTGGGCAGCTCCGCCAGCACGGCCTGCACCAGGCTGTGCAGGTAAGCCTCGGCCTGTGCTTGATCCCAGTGTTGCTTGCGGTGCTGCTCGCGCTCGATGGCCGGTCGGCCGAGCAGGCGCAGGTCGAGGCGACAGGTACCGGCAATGCTGCCCTGAGCGTCGCGCAGCAGGCCTTCGCAGCTACGCCAGCCGGTTTCCAGGCGCACCGGCAGATGAATCTGCGCACTGAGCGAGTTGCCGGGGCCATCCTCGCAGGTCAGCGTCAGCTTTTCCGCCAATTCGCCGCTGCTCGCCAGTGGGCAATAAAGCACCTGATCGACGTGTCGGGTAAAGGCACTGGAGGCTCGCTGGGCGCTTTCTTCCAGCTGATAGTGCTGCTCGCCGAGGCTCAGGTTGAGCGGGCCCGGGCTGTCGGCGAAGGCCTGGCCGTTGAGCAGGCTGACCCCGAACAACGTGACTGCCAGGGTGTCGCCTGTGGCGTCGCCCGGTTCGCGCCAACCCAGAGCCAACTGGGCCAGTAGCGATTCGCCGAGACTGCCCAACAGCTGCTCGGTGAGCAGGTTGAGTTGCCAGTTGAATGTGCTGGCCTGGCTGGCACGCAGGGCTGGGCCGGGCGGCTGGGCGAGCAGGCTGAAGAAGGCGCTGGTGGCACTGTGGATATCCACTGCTGACGTGCTGCGCAGCGGCGCTGCCTGTGGCTGGTTGCGCGCCTGCTGCAGAGCGCTGGGCAGCAACTGGCTATGCAGCCCCTGCGCCAGGTGCTCGAGGATCGGCGCCAGGTTGGCCTGGGGCAAACTGGCGATGTCGCGGTGCAATTCACTGTAGAGACTCTGCGCCAGCGCGAAGAAGCCGGGTGCGATATCGGCATGGGCGGTGATGTCGGGTATTTCCGCACTGACCGCCAGGTAGGTTCCATTGCCGCCAACCAGGTAGCCGGCTGTTTCCGGACCGGGCTCCAGGAGCAGGTCGTAGAGGCGTTCGTCGGCGTTGCCGCTGCCGGGCAGAGAGTGCACCTGGGTGACCGGATAAGGCTGGACACTGTTATTGGCGATACGCAGCAGCGGGCTGCCGCTGCTCAGCGGACCGATGCCCAGCACAGCCAGACCAGGGATGCGCGCGCTCAGTTGCAGCGGATCGATACTGGCCAGGGTCGGCTGATCCGCCTGGGGAAAGCGCAGAAAGGGATGGGTGGCGGTGACCTGAATGGGCAACTCGTCAATGCGGTACAGCGCGCGCCCGGCACGGAACGGCTGGGCGACCAGGGCCAGCCGACGCGGACCGGCGGTGGTGGCCAGTTGGTCACCGGGTTGCAGGGTTTCGATTGCTCGTTCGCTGCCGTCGGCCAACAGCACGCCGGTGCCGGCGGCAAAGCAGCAGCCACCGCCACCGCTCTCGCGGTAGCCATTGCCAGGCTGGCCATTGGCGGTGAACTCGAAGGAGTTTTCCTCGTTCATGCACGACGGCATGTACGAGCCGGGGTAGGCCGTACAGACCTGTGCCAGGATGCCGCCCCGTGCAGCGCCAGCGATGTCGTTCCAATCGAGTCGGCGGCGGTTCGGGTCACTGGTGGACATCCAGGTGTTGTAAGTGAGCCAGGTGACCCCATCGACGTTGTCGGGCAGCACGACCTGCAGCGCGGCCAGGTTGCTTTTCACCACGCCAATAAGGCTGCTGATGGTGGCGGTCGCGCAGCCGAGCACGCTGAGCTTGACCCAGTGGTGCCACATCAACCAGTCGAAGTTGGGCAAGCCAGCCTGGCTGTGATACTGCACGGCCAGGGCATTGAGGTAGTTGCTGCTCTGCAGCTGGGCGCTGTAGGTAGCCAACGCCTGGGGCTTATCCGGGCAGTCGTTGTAAGCCTGGGTGAAGGCTGGGTAACCATATTGCAGGGCCAGGCCATAGAGCGGCATGGCGCTGTTGGTGATCTGCCCGTTGCAGGCGTTCACCGCGTTATCGATATCCCCGGACTTGAGCTGTTTGCGCAGGTCCGAGGTGATGTTGTACATCGCCTGGCACAAGGCGGCGACGGCGAAACCGGACCAGAAATCATCGTTCAGGCCGGTACTGCCGGTGACGTTGCCGGTGTAGGCGGCCGGCGTGTAGCCGGGAAAGAAAATAGCGAGAAAGCTTGGCCCGGAAGGTTGGGGCCACGGCTGGGTGTGTTTGCCCGGCGTGGCCCCTTCCAGACGACTGAGCAGGGCCGCCTTGGCCAGGATCCCGACCGGGTTTGCGCCGATATCGGGCAGGGCGGTGAACATCGCTTCTACAGGATCATTGGACATGGTGGCGACCCTCCTGGTCAGGCTACGGCGAATTGCAGGTCGTCATCGGCCCGCAAGTGCAGGTACACCGGCGGGACGTACACCTGCACCCGGATCGAGAAACTGCACTCGGCCTTGCCGTAGTCATTGGAGACGCTGAGCGTGTAGCTCTTCGCCGCCATGCTGCTGGGCGTCACACCAGTTTTCTGCGAGATGGCGCCGGTGGTGGCGTCGAACTGCAGGAAGCTCGGCAACGCCGGGTCGATTTTCCAGGTACGCGGCGCGCTGCCGGGCTGCCCCAGGTACGGGGTGTTGCGCTGGTCGCGGTTGTAGTCCCACAGGTTGAAGTTGCCCATGGCCAACAGATTGGGCGCCATGGTGGTGAGGGCCACCGTCCAGGCCGTACCGCTGCCGCCGGCGGATACCGTCTTGCCGTCGCTGTTGAGGTAAAGCTTCTGGCCCTGGTCGTTCCAGTAGCAGTTGTAGAAGCGGAACTGCGCCGCCACCAGCGCGCCCTGGCTGTCGAACTGCGGGCTGCCGACATACTCGCTGGCCCACAATTGTTGGCTGGCTTTCTTCGCATCGCTGAGAGGCGGTACGGCACTGAGCAACTTGTTGTCGTCCAGGGTGATGCTCACCAGCTTCTGCCGCGGCGTGTTGTTCACCGTCTCGCCGCCCTCTGCCAGCAGGGTCGAGAGGGTGGCGCGGCCGAGGGCATCGGAACCGAGGAAGAAGTCGGTGCTGAAGTCCAGCTTCTGCGCGCCGATGGTCAGCGAGCCGTCGGTATTGAAGGTCAGGGTCTGCTGGTAGCTGGCGTTGTACTGCAGGGCGATGCCGACCAGCTTCGGCGAGGTCTGGTTGGTTGTGCCGCCGGTGATGTTGAGGGCATCGATGGAGGCCTTGTCTTCCATGTAGAAACCGGCCTTTTTCGCCTGGTCTTCGGCGAACTTCTGGATCGGCGTCTTCTGCGGACGGAAGGCCAGCACCAGCAGGATGATCGCCCCGGCAATCGCCGCAAAGGCCGCCAGCACCGCCACCCCGGAGGCGATGGAGGCCACCGCCAGGCCGCCGATGGCCTCGATGCCGAAGGCGCCCAAGCCCCACTCGCCGAGGATGGCGATCAACTCCAGCGAGGCCGAGGCCAGCAGCAGCGCGTTGCCGGCGGTTTCCAGGTCGGACTCCGAGTTGGCGATGGCGATGGCACTAAGGACGATGTTGGCTACTGCGAACAGTGCACCGAGACGGGTGGCGATGAACTCGTCGAGGTTGCGGCCGAAGATCTTCGCCACCACGCCCAGGTCTTCTTCCGCCCCGGCGACGAGCAGTTTGGCTTCCAGCGAGGCGTCGCGCACCAGCCAGCGCGAAAAGCCGTTGCTGCCACGGGTGTTGGCCAGCTCCAGGACATCGTTGCTCCACACGCTCTTGAAGAACGAGCCCCAGGTGTTTTCCGTGCGGAAGATGGTGGTGTAGGCGGTGCCTTTACGCAGCACGGTGCCGAGCAACTGGGCGAACACCTGCATGCCGCCGATGACCACCTGGGCCTGTTGCGCCGGGTCGAGCTTTTTCCAGTCCATCACGCCGAAGACAAAGGCGGCGATACCCACGGAAGCAGCGGCCAGGGTGATGGCCTTGGCCAGGCCGAGGGAGATCTTGCTGCTGATGGGCCAGGAGGAGGCGAACTTGCCGGCCAGCTGTTCCCACTCGTAGATACCGGCGAAGGTGGCGGACAGGCTGGCGAAGGTGTCGAGCACCTCGCGCACCTGCCCCTGCGCCTGGGCTTCGCGCAACTCCTCGATCATCTTCTGGATCTGCGGATCGGTGGAGCTGCCGTACTGCTTGATGAACGCGCTGATGATCTGGTTGACGGAGTACTCGTAGTCGTCAAGGTTGCCGCTGAAGTCGATCAGGGTCGGCAGGATATTGCCGATCTGGAAGGTCTGGATCACCTGGGTGTACTGGTTGCAGAAGAACCCGCTCGGGTCGAGCACGTTGAGCACGGCCAGGTTGGTCTGCACGCGCTGGGCGAAGGCCGAGCCATCCAGGCCGGTGTTGCTGTTCATCGAGATCATGCGCAGGTAGTTGAGGGCCGACGGCTGGGTCGAGTAACGGAACATCAGGTAGGCCCAGTACAGGCTCTGTTTGCCCTTGGTGGCGGCCTCGGTGACCATTTTCACCAGGTCGTCGATCTGCTCCTGGCTACCGGTGACGGTGGCGCGGATCTGTGCGATCCAACCGGTCAGGTCCTGATCGATCAGCGGCACGTACTGGCCGTTGTTGTTGATCTGATCCTGGGTGAACAGCGCAGTGTCAGGGAACTGCATCAGCCAGCGGTTGGCGTACAGCTGCGGCGCCTGGGCCTGGTACACCTGGTCGCTGGCGACCTGCTGGGACAGCCATTTGCCGGCGCGGTCGCCGTTCAGGTAGGGCGCGCCTGGGTCGTCGGTGTGCGCCAGGGCGCTGCTCAGGTAGGCCACGCTGAGGCTCTTGTACCAGTCCTGGGGCAGTTGCCCGTTGGCGCCCTTGATCGCGGCAATGTTCTTCAGCGCGGGTGAGAGCACTGGCGGGTTGGGCGAGATGAATTCGCTGCGCAGCTCGGGGTCCATGTAGTACTGCAGGATCAGGTAGAAGTCCTGCATCGAGTTGTCGCGCACCACCTCGCTCCAGACCTTCTTCGGCACGCCGTGGTCGTCGACCGTGGTCTGCTGGAACGGCGACATGCCGAGCAGGGTATGGATATTCAGCGCGGTGTCACCCAGCAGCTGGCTGTGCAGGGCGCTGCGGGTGGTGGTGATGGTCTGGCGCAGGCTGGCCTGCGGCGCGCTGAGGGTGTCGGCCAGGCGAATCAGCGAGGCCGCGCAGTGGCGCTTGCCGACCCCGCCGTGGCTGCCGGTGAGAATCTGCTCGCCGTTGCCGGAGAACTCCAGATGGCCCTCGCTGCTCAGGCCGCAGGCTTGCGCCTGGGCGCTGCTGAGGCCCTGCCAGCTCAGGCGGTTGCCCTGGACTTTGGAGCCGGCAACGGGCTGGCCATCGATCACCAGCTGGCCGTTGCGCACCAGCACCAGGCCGCGATGTTGGCCGCTGTGGTGGTCGATCAGGCCGTAGAACCCGGCGATGGCCGGGTTGTCGACGACCCCGCGCACGGCGTAAGGCGTGCCGAGGATGGTGTTCTCCCCGGTCAGGTAAGCGCCTTCGAAACTGCTGGCGAAGCCATCAAAGGTGAAGGCCATCTGGTAGGGGAACACGCTTTTCACCGGGCTGCTGCCACGGTCGTCGGCGTCCGGGTTCACACCCTGGTTGGCGCTGAAGATCAGACGGAATTCCGGGGTCAGCAGCAGGGTGAAATCGTAGTCCGGTTGCGGCGCCCAGTCGGTATGGGTCTGCAGGTCGGAAAACTCCACCAGCACGTTAGGGTCGGGCTGACCGATGAACGGGCCGTTGTCGGTGAGGCCGTAGGTGAAGCGCAGGGCACTGTCGATCCAGGTGGCGTTTTTCCAATCCGTGGAGTTCACGTCCCAGTTCAGTTTCGGCCCGCTGGCATCACCGGACACATATTGGCCGGCGTTGGCCGACACGGCGCAGGTGTAGGACACCGGCTTGAGGTCGATTTCCACGGAAAAGTGCGCATCGCCGCGGTTGATGTAGCCATAGCCCTTGCTGTTGTCCGGCAGCAGCTCGATGCGCCCGGAGATGGCCTCGGCACCGCGGCCCTGATGCCAGCTCAGCACATGGTTGTGCGGGTCCCAGGTCGAGGATTGGCTGGCGATCGGCTGGTCGCCCAGCAGCAGGTGATCCTGGCTGCGATCCTGCGGTGCCGGAGTGAGCAGGGTCAGCAGCTCGAAGTCCAGCGCACTGCTGCCGACGAAGTTGTTCAACAGCTTGATCGAATAGGTGCGGGCGAACTGGTGACGCGCGGCGAGCAGCGCAGTGAAATGGGTGTGCTGTGGATTGATGGCCCTGCGGGTGCGCAGTTGCAGGCGGGCCAGCTCGCTTTTGTTAATCCCTTTCATTGCATAACCTCCTAGCAGATGTGTGGGCGCCCACCGCAGATAGCCAGGCGGGCGCATGCAGCCCTGGCAGTGACCAGGACGCAACCAGACAAGGAGGTGCACAACGGCGACCCGCGATGGCACGCAGGCTCAGTGACAGATGCAACGACAGATGAAGGGGCAGATCGAACCTAGACAGGTAATGCGGAAATATGGCGTCCTTTCACCCAGCAAACTCCTTGTACCCCGACCCTGGCATCCCGTGGTGGGTGCCGCTTGAGTCGAGTGAGCGACTGCCAGTCTCCTGCAGCGCTGTAGTACATCGGTTTAGTTGAAAGAAGCGCAGCGTCAAGCCTGATGCGCTGCGGGCAAAAGCACCGCAATAACCGCTGCGAAATTGCAACCAACCGCTCTGCAACGGGCATTGCAGCACTGCCAGAGGATGCTCAGGCGCACTGCTGCAGGCGCCCTCTGAACACCCGCCTGACGGCTGCAGGTGGCGACCCGCCTGGCCTGCAAGCCCACCCCTGAATCGATAGACGGATTGACGATAACGCCAGGCTTATTAAAAGCGTTTGGCCTCGCCCCGCAGGGCTGTTGTCGTTTCGTTGACCGACGCGACGGCAGCAGCCCCTAACCCATCCACCCCAGCGCCTTGGCTCGCGCCACGGCCTGGGTGCGGCGTTCGACGCCGAGCTTGACGTTGATCCGCCGCGCGTGGGTTTTCACCGTGTGCAGGGAGATGTACAGCTGTTCGGCGATCTGCTGGTTGGAGCAGCCCAGGGCGATCAGCTCCAGCACCGCTTCCTCGCGCTTGCTGAGCAGGGACTGACTGCGCTCGGCGACACTCGGCACGGCGGCGCCCTGCGGGTGCAGCACCTGTTGCCAGCCTGCCTCGCTCAGTTGCGGCAGGCTCTGCTCCAGCCACACAGGTTGACGTCGATGCAGCGTGCGCAGCGGACGCAGCAGCTGCAGACGTTCGGCTTCATGGGCGGCCTGGCTCAGATCGCGGTTGGCTGCCTCTATCTGCCCGGTCAGCCAATGGGCTTCGGCCAGGCTGCAGCGGTATTCGCAGGCCAGGCTGCGGTGGCCCAGGCGCTGGCAGTCCTCGATTAGCTCGGCCAGGGCGGTGATGGCCGGCTGTTGCTGGCCTAGGGCGAAGTCAGCCAGGGCCAAGGCGTGGCGCACGCGCAACTGCAGATCGTAGAAACCGGAAGGTGCGAGCAGGTCTTGCTCAGTGAAACGCCGCTGCAGTTGCAGCAGGTTGCTGCGCGCCTTCTCTGCCTCGCCCTGACGCAACAGCAGCAGGCTGGCGGCCAGTTGCAGCACGCCGCGATAGCGCACTTCGGGTACCCGTTGCCATTGCATCTGCCGTTCGGCCTTGCGCAGCAGCAGTTGTGCCTTTTCCAGGTCGCCGCGCTCGGCGACCAGCTCCGCCAGGCCCTGATAGCCAAACAGTACGTAGGCATCCTCGCAGGCTTCGGCTTCGCGCAGGCCGGCGGCAAAGGCGACCTCGGCAGCCTGCGCCTGGCCCTGGCCGGCCAGCTGGCTGCCACGCAACAACAGCAGGCGCGCCAGCACCGGGCCCTGCAGGCCGGCCCCCTGCAGATGCTGCAGGGACTGTTCGATCAGTTCGGCGGCGCGCTCGTTCTCACCCAGCATGCCGAGCAGGTGCACGCGGTCAACGCTGAGCAGCGCTTCGAACAGCACGCTGCCCTGCTCGCGCGCCAGCTTGAGGCCTTCCTGGCTGTAGTGCTGGGCAGTGTTCAGGTCATGTTCGGCCATGGCCTGCTGGGACAGTGCCTGGCAGCACAACACATGCTGCGACCAGGCCGTCGGTGCCAATACCGCCAGTGCCTGCAGGCAATGTTCACGGGCGCTGCGCAGGCCGCGCTGGCGCTGCAGCACGCCCTGGATGGCCTGGTACTGGGCCAGCCACTGCTGCTGGCGATGGGCATCGGGCTGCGGCAGAAAGCGCGCCAACTGGGCCAGGCAGCCATCCACCTCGTCGAGGCGGGTGCAGATGATCAGAGCCCAGGCCTGCAGGGTGATCAGCCGGGGAGTGCTGGCAAACAGGCTGGCCGGCAGTTCATCGCGCCAGTGCAGGAACTGGGCGACGCTATGGCCGATCAGCAGTTGCTCCTGGCCGTACTGCTGGAGGAAGTTGGCCGCCACCTCGGGCTGTTCGGCCCACAACGCATGTTCGACCGCCGCACGCACATCGCCGCGCGCGGCAAACCACTGGCAGGCGCGCACATGCGCCTGCAGCGGCACCGCGCTGTGCCGGCGGAGCATGGCCGCCAGCGGCCGCCACAGACGAAACCACTCGCCGCAGCTGTCCAGTCCGTGCAGAAACAACTGGCGCTGATGCAGCTCGGCGAGCAGGCCGGCGGCGTCCTCGCCCTCCAGCAGGTGCGCGCACAGTTCGGCCGAGAAACGCGGGATATGCGCCAGCACCAGCAGCGCGCGCTTGAGCGCTTCGGGCAGGCCATTGAGGACTTCGCGCTCGATGTATTCCTGCAGCAGCGCCGTACCGGCAGCGAGGCGCTCCGGCAGGTTCTGTGCCGTGCCCTGGATCAGCAGCAGGCAAACCCCGGCCAGCCACCCCTCGCTGTTGTGCAGCAGTTGCTGGCTGAGCTCAGCGGGCAGGCTCAACTGGCGCTGCTGCAGCAGACCGTGCAGCTCGTCCTCGTGCAGCGCCAGGGCATGCCCGTCAAGCTCCAGCAGGTCGCCCTGCAGTAACAGACGCGGCAGGTTCCAGGCCGGACGGCGGCGGCCATTGATCCACCAGCGCAGGGTATGCGGGGCACGCTCCAGCAGGCGATCGAGACAGGCGTCCAGCTCGGCGCAGGGCTGCCGGGGGTAGTCATCGAGAACGATCCACAGCGGCTGTTCGACGCGGCTGAGCAGGCTGCCCAGCTCGGCATCCGCCGGGCCATCAGCGGGGACCAGGTGCAGGGCTGCGGCCAGGCGACCGAGCAGCTCGGCAGGGCTGAGGGCATGGCCGAGCAGGTCGAGCCAGACCAGGCGCGTGCCGCTGGGCAGCTGGCGCACACATTCGTTGAACAGCACGCTCTTGCCAAAACCGGCCGGGGCGCACAGCAGGGTCAGCCGGCAATCACTGGCCAGCAGGGCCTGAGCCAGGCGCGGGCGCGCCACATGGGTTGCCGGCAGGCGTGGCAGGGCGACATCGAGCATCGCTGGCCGGGGCGTGACAGGCAGGGCACGGACCTTGTGGGACATGGGACTGGCCTCGACTTCTTATGATTGTTCGGCGAGCAGCACGATCTTAACCAAGATCCATGGGCTCCCGGGCAAGCCGATAAAAAAGGCTGTGTAGCCGTTACCTGTTGCAGATACGCAAAGCCCTTTGTAGGAGCCAGCTTGCTGGCGATCCGCTTCATCAAGCGGCCAGCCACTACGGCTGTCTGATGGGCATCGCTAACGGCAAAAGCATCGCGAGCAAGCTCGCTCCTACAGGTTGCGCGTGCTGGGCGTAGCTACCGTGCAACAGGTAACGGCTACACAGCCGATAAAAAAGGCGACCACCGGGGTCGCCTCAAGGGAGCAACGTGATGCCGCGACTCAGCGTACGCCGGCGTTGCGCAGGGCGGCCGGGGTGAAGTCGATGGCGGCGGCGGTGGTGCCGTACTGGATCGAGCGCTTCTCTTCGTTGGCCATGCCGATGGCCAGGTAGCGGCCGACGATCAGGTCATACAGGGCCTCGAATGCATACACCGGAGTCTGCACCTCGAACTGCTGCATAAGCATGGCCTGGCCGACACGCCACAGCTGGCCGCGCCCGTCGTAGTGCTCGGAGACGGCAATCTGCCAGGTGTCTTCGTCGATGAAGAAGCGGCGCTTGGCGTAGATGTTGCGCTCGTCAGCCTTCAGCGTGGCCTCGACCTCCCAGACCCGGTGCAGCTCGTAGCGCGCCAGCTCCTGGTTGGTATGCCCGGCCTGGAGGATGTCGGCGTATTTGACCTCGGGGGAAGCCAGCTTGAAGTTGTTGTAGGGAATGTACAGCTCGCGCTTGCCGACCAGCTTCCAGTCGTAGCGGTTGGGGGCCCCGTTGTACATGTCGAAGTTATCCGAAGTGCGCAGACCGTCGGCGGCGGTACCCGGACCGTCGTAGGCCACCTGCGGGGCGCGGCGTACGCGACGCTGACCGGCGTTGTAGACCCAGGCCATGCGCGGTTCGCTGATCTGGTCGAGCGAGTCATGCACCAGCAGCACGTTGCCGGCCAGGCGCGACGGCGCGGTGACGCGCTGCTTGAAGAACAGCAAGGCATTGGCCGCCTTGCGTGGGTCGAGGTCGGGCATCATCGAGGGCATCGCCACTTCGTCCTCGAAGTGCACCAGGGTGTAGTCGCCGTTGGTCTGCGGAGTGGCCTGGACAATGCTGCGGCGCAGGTTGCCGCCGCGATAGCGGGTGATGTGGTTCCACACCACTTCCAGGCCGTTCTGCGGAATCGGGAAGGCGTAGTAGCGGCTGTCGGCGAAGTTCTTCAGGCCGTTGCCGCCCTCCACCAGCTCGGTGTTGAGCGCACTGCGCTTGGCTGCCGCACTCACCTCATCCGGCACGGCGGCCGTGCGATGGGTCGGATAGACCAGCATCTTGTAGCTATCCGGGTAGCGCTTGAACATCGCCAGCTGACCTTCGCTGAGCTTGTCGCGGTACTGCTCCAGGTTCTGCGCGGTGATGGTGAACAGTGGCTGCTCGCCGGCGAAGGGGTCGCCGAGAAAGCCGCGACCATCCACGGCGGCGGCATTCTTGGCCAGGCCGCCGTTCCACTCGGAGATGCTGCCGTCGGCGTTGCCGGCGCGCTCGGCACCGAGCGGGGTAAGGCTGCTGCCAAGCCTGGCCGCTTGCTCCGGGCTAACCGCCGCGAGAACGCTGCCGGCCAGCAGGGACAGAGCCAGAGTGGAGATCAGGTGCATTGTTGTTTTCATGGTGTGCAGGATCCCGTCTTAGAAGTTCACGCCGAAGCTGAGGGCGAGGAAGTCGCGATCGGTCGATACGTTGTAATCGCCGTCGAAAAAGTCGGTGTACGACAGGCTGGCGCTATAGGTGTTGCGGTACTCGGCATCGAGGCCGACGCTGACCGCCTTGGCGCCTTCGTTGAACACCGGGCCGTAACCGTCGACGTCATGCGACCAGGACAGGTTGGGCTTGAGGTTGACCCCGGCAAACACGTTGCTGTAGTCCCAGATCGCCCGGGCGCGGTAGCCCCAGGAGTTGTTGGTGTAGAAGCCGTGGGTGCCGTACTCCGCCAGCGCCTCCAGGTTGGAAGCGGCGGTGCCATGCGGCGAGCCATAGATCGAGTCGCGGCCGTAAGCCACCTCGTCACGGCTCTCCAGACCACCGATGGCGGTCAGACCGACTTCACCGACCAGAGTCAGGCGGTCGGCGCCCATTACCTGGTCGAAGAAGTGGGTAAAGCTGGTCTGCAGCTGGGTCACTTCCTTGCGGTTGTAGCCCTTGATGTACTGGTCGCCCTGGGCCATGGCCGCCGCCACCCCGGCCGCGCCACCGCCGGCTCCGGCAAAGGCGCCAGCCGGCACGGTGGCCAGCTTGCCGGTCATATCGGTGCCGTTGATGTTCAGCGGCATGTTCGGCCGGTAGCTGATCTCACCCGCCCAGGCGGTGCCGGTGGGCAAGGTGGTGGAGAAGCTCAAGCCGTACAGGCGGATATCTTCCGGGTATTCGAGGAAGTACTCGCCGTTGCCCAGCAGGATCGGCTGGGCCAGGGCACCGCCAGCAATCGAGAAGGCATTGAGGATCTGCGCCGCACCGGCGGTGGTAAAGCCGGCGCTGGGCGTGCGGCTGTGGTAGTTGAGGGCGTAGGCGCCGTACTCGGTTTCATCGCCCAGCCAGCGCAGGGCCAGGCCCCACTGGCCAGAGTCGCGGGCATCGCGGTCGCCGCCACGCGGCACCAGCAAACCTTCCGGCTCGACCGTCACGCCCAGGCTGTCGAGGGTCGACTGCAGCCCCATCAGGGTCGCGACTGACTCGGCGCCGAGGATGTTGTAGTTGTCGGCGCAGCCATCGGCCGCCACATCGCTGGCAGAGAAGAAGGTGCCGCAGTTGTCGGCTACCGTCTGGTCCCACTCCAGCTGGTAGAAACCTTCGACGCTGAGCTGGTCGGTCAGGCTCTGCGACAGGTAGAGCATGTTGACCGGGATCAGGCCTTCCTTGATTTCCGCACCGGGGCGGCGGAAGGCGGCGGCATCGATCGGGTTGATCGAGTTGATGCTGTTGCCGATGAAGGTGCTTTCCCCCCAGCTGACCACCTGTTTGCCCGCGCGGAAGGTGCCCGGCAGATCGGCCAGGTTGTAGTTGTGATAGAAAAACGCATCGAGGATCTGCGCCCCGGACGACTGCGCGCCCTCCTTGCGGTTGTGGTCGTCGATGTCCTTGAACAGGCGCTGCTCATCCTTCAGCTCGAAGTCGTACCAGTACTTGCCGCGCACGAACACGCCGCTGTCGCCGTACTTCAGTTCGAGGTCGTGAATGCCCTTGAAGATCTTCGAGAAGGTCTCGCCCTTCTTGAAGTTCAGCCGGCCGTCGTCGCCGGTCTGGGTGAAGCCGCTGCCGCCGTTGGCAGAGCCGACCAGCTTCTGGTCTGGCGAGTCCATGGACCAGCTGGCGCCGACCGACAGGGCCGAATCGAGCTGGCCTTCGATCTCACCGATGTTGAATGTGACGGCATGCGCCGGGGCAGCGAGGCCCAGGGCGATGGCGACGGCCAAAGTGCGTGGCTGGAAAACTCCGGGCCTTTTTGTTGTTGTCATGCGGCTCTCCGTGATGGGTTGGAACTGCCTGCACGCTACTGGTGGGATGACAGCCGGATAAGCGCTCCAAGGTGGGATTCGCACTGTCGCTCGAAAGGATGAATGGCTTCGGTTGGCGGGCCCGCCAGCCATTAACACGGCGATGAATAATCGATCATCAGACCAGGGCCGGGCGGGGATGAACGGTCATCCGCCAGGCGGTCATTGGTGCGACCAAAGTCGCCGCGGATCGGCCAGGGGTGAGGGAAGCCCCGCATGGCCGGAAGCACCCTCACCCCAACCCTCTCCCAGGGGGAGAGGGGACTGTCCGTGTTGCTGGAAAGTCGTTATCGCGCTGTATTTGCCACAAGAAAAAACGCCGCGACTCCTGGGCGGGGTCGCGGCGTTTTTCATCAGTGCGCGGGATTAGCGCATAGGGGCTGCGCAGGGTCGATCAGGCGGTCTTCGGCTGCGCCAGGCTATCTTCGCTGGTCACCGTGAGGACCCATTGCTGCAGGCGCAACAGGCTATCGCGATAGGGTTTCAGGCTCATCTTCAACAGCACGACCGAGCCCAGCACCGCCAGCGTGGTGACTATCAGCAGCGAATAGCGCAGCGCCTGGTCATCGGCAAAAACGTAATCGGTCACCAGCGCCACCGCCGTCGGCCCGATCCCCAAGCCGATCAGGGTGATGACGAACAGATAGATGGCCGAGGCCTGGCCACGCATGGAGTTGGGCATGATTTCCTGGATCGCCGCCGGCGCCACGCCGAATGGCATGCTCAGGAAGAATACGGTCGGGGCCAGCAGGATCGAGGCCCACAGCGCATTGCCCATCAACGGGAACAGCACCACCAGCGGCAGCGCGCCCAGTGCGGCAATCAGGCCAACACGCATATTGGCATCGCTGTGCCCGCGCTTGACCAACCGGTCGGCCAGGCGTCCGCCACAGACGATACCCAGGCAGCCGAACACCGCGACGATGCTGCCGTAGACAATACCCACCTGGCCGGCATCCCAGCCGTAGGTGCGGATGAAGAAACTCGGGATCCAGGCGGCGCTGCCGTAACCGGCGAAGGCCAGACCGGCGAAGCCGAAGTTATGGCAGAGCACGGTACGGCGGTTGCTGCGGATATAGCGGCCGACCTCGGCCAGCGGCACCACCACCCCGGCGCCCACGCCGCGCCGCGCCGGCTCGCGCACGGCCAGCATAAGCAGGGTGAACAGCACACCGGCGGCGCCGAGGATGAGGAATATCAGCTGCCAGGGACGCACCTCACCGAGCACCGGCAGCACCAGGTCGCCCTGGGCCGAGGCGAACTTGATCACCAGGCCGCCGAGCAGGAAGGCAATGCCGGAGCCGAGGTAGACACCCATCGAGTAGACGCTGATGGCGGTGGCCCGGCGCTCTGGCGGGAAGCTGTCGGCGATCAGCGAATAGGCTGCCGGCGACAGCGCCGCCTCGCCCACGCCCACGCCGATGCGGCAGATGAGGAACTGCCAGTACAGCTTGGCCATACCGCAGGCAGCCGTGGCCGCGCTCCAGAACAGCACGCCGATGGCGATCAGGCCGCGGCGGCTCTTGGTATCGGCCAGGCGCCCGAGGGGGATGCCGCAGATGGTGTAGAACAGGGCGAAGGACAGCCCCATCAGCAGGCTCATCTGCGTGTCGCTGATTACCAGATCGCGGCGGATCGGCTCCACCAGCAGGTTGAGAATCTGCCGATCAATGAAGGACAGCACATAGGCCACCATCAGGATGACCACAGTGGTCCAGGCGGAAAGACTGGAGGGGTAGCCATTATTGTTATTGGGCATTGGCATGCTTCCTCGACGCCACAGCACGGCGCGATCGGGTTGAGTGTCACCCAGCTTAGGTCGAGACAAAGCCGCATGAGTATCGCTCCAAGGTGTTATCAGCGACCTGAATTGGCGTGATACCCCTGCGCGAATGCTTCTGTCCGAACCGGACAAGGCGCAGCCAAACGCTTACAAAAGCGCTTAAAAAGCACTAATGTGGCGACTTCCTGATGGATCAGGTGCAAACATGTCAGCCGTATTAATACCCAGCACAGAACCCTGCAGCCGCGTGCATGCCCTTCGGCAGAAGGCCGCGCAGAGCAATGGGCGCCAGGTCAAACTGGCCGAGTTGGTCGCCGAAGCCATGCAACAGGAGATCGCTGCCCTGGGTTGGCCGGTCGGCACCTTGCTCGGTTCCGAGGCGCAACTGATGGCGCGCTACCGGATCAGCCGCGCCACCCTGCGCGAGGCGATCCGCCAGCTGGAGCGGCATGGCGTGGCCAGCATGCGGCGTGGCGCTGGTGGCGGCCTGGTGGTGCGCCAGCCGGCGAATGATGCCGCCGCCCTGGCTCTGGCGACCTACCTGGAACTGACCGATGTCAGCTTTGCCGAACTGTTCGAGGCCCGCGAGCTGATCGAATGCCTGCTGGTAGAAACCGCAGCCCAGCAACTGGCCGATAGCGATATCGCCCAGGCCCGTGCGCTGATCGAACTGCTGCGAGACACCCCGCCTGCGTCATTCAACGAGGAGCTGCAGCTGCACGGACGCATCCGTGAGTTCCTCTGCACGGTTGCCGGCAACCCTGCCATCAGCCTGATCTACACCACCCTGTGCTATGTCACCATCAACGGTCGCACACCGCGCGAGGCGCAGGCACGCACCCGCCTGGAGCAGGCCTTCCGCAACGGCCGTGAACTGAAGCGCCAGCTGCTCGAAGCCATCGTTGCCGGCGATGCCCAGGAGGCCCAGGAGCGAGTGCGTGAATCGCTGCGACAGATCCGCCAGATGATCGTGGAACTGCGCGGCAGCCTGCGCCAGGGCCCGACTTCCCGCATGAGCAGCCTGGAGTCGGCACCTGACTTCGCCATTCGCCAGGTCTATGACAAAAGTGCCCATCGTCTGGCCGTGGTCATCGCCCGCGCCATCACCCATTCCGGCCTGCGCGCCGGCGCGCACCTGGGCGCCGAGCCGGAGTTGCAGGCCATCCACGGGGTCAGCCGCGCAGTGCTGCGCGAAGCCGTGCGCACCCTGGAGCTGCACGCCATCGTGCGCAGTCGGCGT
This sequence comes from uncultured Pseudomonas sp., assembly GCA_964518735.1. GTDB lineage: Bacteria > Pseudomonadota > Gammaproteobacteria > Pseudomonadales > Pseudomonadaceae > Aquipseudomonas. The sequence continues at coordinate 48,640 of CAZFKQ010000013.1, read as the reverse complement.
GGCCAGGGCGGCGGCCTGATCGTCGAGACGCCGGACCCGAGCTACACCATCCAGCTGGCAATCGACTACCTGCGCCACAGCCAGCTGCCCCGTCATTACTTCTATCTGGTCTGGAAACCGCTGCAACTGGCCGCCGCCAGCCTGGCCGCGCAGCACCTCGACCCAAGCGGCCGGGGGCGTTTGCAAGCGGTGCTGCAGCAAGCACGGGGAGCCAGCCCGGACGACTACCTGGGCAGCCTCCGCCAGCTCGATCTGGCCATCGCCGAGCTAAGCGGCAACCGTGCCCTGGCGCTGTTCGCCCATGTACTCGGCGCGCTCGCCGAGAGCTACCCGAGCGGCCCACCCCCAAAAGTCGTGGCGGACAAACTGTGCGATTGCCAGGCGCAGCTGGTGCAGGCCGTTCTGGCCCGCGACCCCAGCCTGGCGCGGCGCAGCATGCTGCGCTACTTCCAGCTGATCGAAGGGTGGTTTGGCGCACCGCCGCAGAATGACCGGCCCGATTAACGCCACTGCAGTAGCAGGCGCTCAGTATCTGATCAAAGGCGTGTGAGCCAGGCGGGTGCTTGGCTTATTGGTGGCAAACGCTGCGTGGATTTCCACGGGGTGGCCATCCACCCTACCCGGACAGGCATGCTTTGTAGGGTGGATAACGCTTTGCTTATCCACCATTCATTTAAGCGGCATACCGCGAACCAGAAAAAGACCTTGAACAGGTGCTCAAACCACCCCGGCCGCGCGCAATTCGGCGATCTGCCCGGCATCCAGCCCGAGCAGGCGCTGCAGAATAGCTTCGCTGTGCTCACCGAGCAGCGGCGGCGCCAGGCGGTAGTCCACCGGGGTCTGTGACAAACGCAGCGGGCTGGCCACTTGCGGAGTGACACTGCCCAGGCTGTTGGGCAACTCCACGCGCAGGCCACGGGCCTGTACCTGCGGGTCGGCGAATACCTGAGCCAGGTCGTTGATCGGCCCACAGGGCACGCCAGCCGCTTCCAGCAACCCCACCCATTCAGCGGTGGTACGGAATACGGTGGCCTGACGCAGCAGGGGGATCAGTTCAGCGCGGTTGGCCACCCGCGCCTGGTTGGTGGAAAAGCGCGAGTCGCCGGCCAAAGCCGGAAGGCCGGCGACCTCGCAAAACTTGCGGAACTGCCCGTCGTTGCCCACGGCGAGGATGAAATCGCCGTCGGCGGTGGGGAAGTCCTGATAGGGCACGATGTTCGGGTGCGCGTTACCCAGGCGCTTGGGCGACTGGCCGGTAGCCAGGTAGTTCATCGCCTGGTTGGCCAGGCAGGCCACCTGGACGTCGAGCAGGGCCACGTCGATGTACTGGCCTTGGCCGGTCTGTTCGCGGGCGTTCAGTGCGGCCAGCACGCCGACCGTGGCGTACAGACCGGTGAGAATGTCGGTGAGGGCGACGCCGACCTTCATGGGGCCGGCACCCTCCTCACCATCGGGCTTGCCGGTCAGGCTCATCAGCCCGCCCAAGCCCTGGATCATGAAGTCATAACCTGCTCGCTTGGCGTAGGGCCCGTTCTGCCCGAAGCCGGTGATGGAGCAGTAGATCAGTCGCGGGTTGACCGCTTTCAGCGACTCGTAGTCGAGGCCATAGGCCGCCAGGCCACCGACCTTGAAGTTCTCCAAAACCACATCGCACTGCGCCGCCAGTTCGCGGACCAGCCGCTGGCCCTCGGGCTGGGTAAAGTCCAGGGTCAGTGATTGCTTGTTGCGGTTGGCGCACTGGAAATAGGCCGCCTCGCGGCTGTCATTGCCGTCGCCGTCCTTGATGTAGGGCGGGCCCCAGTGACGAGTGTCGTCGCCTGTGCCCGGCCGTTCGACCTTGATTACCTCGGCACCGAGATCGGCCAGCGTCTGCCCGGCCCACGGGCCGGCGAGCACGCGGGACAGATCGAGAACACGGATATGCGACAGGGCGCCAGGCATTGCGAAATTCCTTTGTAGGGTGGATGACGCTTTATCCATCCACCGGCTTTGGTGGAAAACGCTGCACGGTTTTCCACCCTACGAACTGCTGCGAAGTAGATAGCTCCCTAGCCCTTTGGGAGAGGGCTGGGGTGAGGATTTCATAAGCAGCTCGGTGCAGCTTGGAACAGCTCGGAGCCGCCTGGAACATCCCTCACCCCCGGCCTCTCCCGGAGTGAGAGGGGAGCTCAGGTCAGAAGAACGCCTGCAGACCGGTCTGGGCGCGGCCCAAAATCAGCGCATGCACGTCGTGGGTGCCTTCGTAGGTGTTGACCACTTCCAGGTTGACCAGATGCCGGGCCACTCCGTACTCGTCGCTGATGCCGTTGCCGCCGAGCATGTCGCGGGCCATGCGGGCGATTTCCAGGGACTTGCCGCAGCTGTTGCGCTTCATGATCGAGGTGATTTCCACCGCGGCGGTGCCTTCGTCCTTCATCCGACCCAGACGCAGACAGCCTTGCAGGGCCAGGGTGATTTCGGTCTGCATGTCGGCCAGCTTCTTCTGGATCAGCTGGGTCTGCGCCAGCGGGCGGCCGAACTGCTTGCGGTCCAGGGTGTACTGCCGCGCGGTGTGCCAGCAGTCTTCAGCGGCGCCCAGTGCACCCCAGCTGATGCCGTAGCGAGCAGAGTTGAGGCAGGTAAAAGGGCCTTTCAGACCGCGCACGTCAGGGAAGGCGTTTTCTTCCGGGCAGAACACGTTGTCCATGACGATTTCGCCGGTGATCGAGGCGCGCAGGCCGACCTTGCCGTGAATGGCCGGGGCGGACAGACCTTCCCAACCTTTCTCCAGAACGAAGCCGCGGATCTCGCCGGCGTCATCCTTGGCCCAGACCACGAACACGTCGGCAATCGGGCTGTTGGTGATCCACATTTTGGCGCCGGTCAGGCGGTAGCCGCCGTCAACCTTCTTGGCGCGGGTGATCATCGAGCCCGGGTCGGAACCGTGATCCGGTTCGGTCAGGCCGAAGCAGCCGATGTACTCGCCAGTCGCCAGCTTGGGCAGGTACTTCTGCTTGGTCGCTTCGTTGCCGAACTCGTTGATCGGCACCATCACCAGGGAGGACTGCACACTCATCATCGAGCGGTAGCCGGAGTCGATGCGCTCCACTTCGCGGGCGATCAGGCCGTAGCACACGTAGTTGAGGCCGCTGCCGCCGTAGATTTCCGGAATGGTCGCGCCGAGCAGGCCGGTTTCACCCATCTCGCGAAAAATCTTCGGATCGGTCTGCTCGTTGCGGAAGGCCAGTTGCACCCGCGGCTTCAACTTGTCGGCGGCGAACTGCTGGGCGCTGTCGCGCACCATGCGCTCTTCTTCGCTCAGTTGCTGGTCGAGCAGCAGCGGGTCGATCCAGTTGAAGGTTGCCTTGCTGGCCATGGGGAAATCCTCAAAACGTGGGCTGGAGTGCAACCGGCGCATGGCCGGGCGATGGAGAGAGACTAGGCCGGTAAAAGGCTCCGGGCAAACGAGGAATTTGCACGCTGTTGTGCAAAATACTCACTCCGAGATAGCCTAAAGCGGGTTTTTAACCGCCAAGAAGTGAGGCTACAGCATAAATGCGCCGCAAGATCCCCAGCACTACCGCCCTGGTGGCTTTTGAGTCGGCTGCCCGCCAGCAGAGCTTCACCAAGGCCGCGGAGGAACTGTCGCTGACCCAGGGCGCGGTCTGTCGGCAGATTGCCGGACTGGAGGAGTTTCTCGGCATCGAACTGTTCCGTCGTTCACGCCGGGGCGTGCAACTGACCGAGGCTGGCCTGGCCTACAGCCGCAAGGTCGCCGCACAGCTCGATGCAGTCGAGCGCGACACCCTGGCAGCCATGGGCCAACAGGGCGCCATGAGCATCGAACTGGCCGTGGTGCCGACCTTCGCCACTCAGTGGCTGGTGCCGCGCCTGAAGGACTTCCAGCAGCTGCACCCGGAAGTCACCGTGCACCTGACCAACCGTACCCGGCCGTTCCTGTTCGCCGATACCAGCTTCGATGCCGCCATCTACTTCGGCGATGCCGACTGGTCCGGTACTGCGGCGCATTACCTGATGCCCGAGCACCCGTTGCCGGTATGCAGCCCGGAGCTGCTGGCCGGGCGCGGATCGTTCAGCGCCGAGGAACTGGCCAACCTGCCGCTGCTGCAACAGACCACCCGCCCCTATGCCTGGCGCCAATGGTTCAACGCCCAGGGCCTGAATGTGCCGCGCGACATGAGCGGGCCACGCTATGAGCTGTTCTCCATGCTCGCCCAGGCAGCGATCCACGGCATGGGCGTGGCGCTGATTCCACCGTTCCTGATCCAGCGCGAACTGGCCGAGGGTCGACTGGTTGCCGCCCACCCGCAGGCCCTGCACAGCAGCGACAAGGGTTATTACCTGATCATCCCCGAGCGCAAGCTGGAATCAGCGGCCCTGCGCGCCTTCGGCGACTGGTTGCGCCAGGCGGCTCACACCTATCGTCAGGCCAGCAGCCTACAGCCTTAGCTGCACTAGGCCTGCAGCCATGTAGCATGACTTACCCGGCACTACAGGTCGCATTCTCACGAAACGCTGAAACGCCCGCACGGCAAGGGCTGAGCAAGATTTTGCACGGACTGTTCAATACATACCACGCAACAGGAAAGTCGACGGACGGTTATTCACGTTCCGAATGCCTATTCGCCCCTACAAGGGCCGCCAGCATTGGTCTGTACCAGTATTGACGGGGCCTGCAGCCGGTATAAAAGACAACAACAGTACCTATAACTTGTAGTAATCGAATTTCAAAACTCCATAAATTCTTGAAGGCCTCGCCGTTCACCTGCAAAATGCCGCGCCCCGCCATTATCCGAGCGGGTTTGTGCTGATCCGCCCTCACCCGCGTGCCACCCGCAGTGCGCTGGTTCATCAAAACGATCACGCAGGAGAATTGAAGTGCACATCGGTGTTCCTCTCGAAACCCACGCCGGCGAGACGCGCGTTGCCGCAACTCCCGAAACCATCAAGAAGCTGATCGGCCAAGGCCATCAGGTGACTGTACAGAGCGGCGCTGGCGTAAATGCCAGCCTGCCCGACCACGTTTATGAAGTGGTCGGCGCCAACATTGGCGATGCCGCCACCGTGTTCGCTGCCGACCTGGTGCTCAAGGTCGTGGCCCCGAGCGACGCCGAACTGGCGCTGATGAAGGCCGGCGCGGTACTGGTTGGCATGCTCAACCCGTTCTGCAACGAAACCATCGCGCGCATGGCTGCTCGTGGCATTACCGCCTTCGCCCTGGAGGCCGCCCCGCGCACCTCCCGCGCGCAGAGCCTGGACGTGCTGAGTTCGCAGGCCAACATCGCCGGCTACAAGGCCGTGATGCTGGCAGCCAACCACTACCCGCGCTTCATGCCGATGCTGATGACCGCTGCCGGTACCGTGAAGGCCGCTCGCGTGCTGATCCTCGGTGCCGGTGTTGCCGGCCTGCAGGCCATCGCCACGGCCAAGCGCCTAGGTGCGGTGATCGAGGCCTCGGACGTGCGTCCGGCGGTGAAAGAGCAGATCGAGTCGCTCGGCGCCAAGTTTGTCGACGTACCGTTCGAGACCGATGAAGAGCGCGAGTGCGCTCAGGGTGTTGGCGGCTATGCCCGTCCGATGCCGGCTTCGTGGATGCAGCGCCAGGCTGGCGCCGTGCACGAGCGCGCCAAGCAGGCCGACATCGTCATCACCACTGCACTGATTCCGGGCCGCAAGGCACCGACTCTGCTGCACGCTGCAACCGTGGAAGAGATGAAACCGGGTTCGGTGATCATCGACCTGGCTGCTGCTCAGGGTGGCAACTGCCCGCTGACCGAAGTCGATCAGGTCGTGGTCAAGCATGGCGTGACCATCGTCGGCCACAGCAACCTCGCCGCACTGGTGCCGGCAGACGCTTCGGCGCTGTACGCCCGCAACCTGCTGGACTTCCTCAAGCTGGTTATCGACGGCGAAGGCAAGTTCCACCTCAACCTCGAAGACGACATTGTCGCCGCGTGCCTGATGTGCCGCGACGGACAAGCCGTCCGTACCAACGGCTAAGGGGAGACGCAGTAATGGATATGATTTCCGACGGTATCTACAACCTGATCATCTTCGCGCTGGCGATCTATGTCGGCTACCACGTGGTCTGGAACGTAACCCCGGCCCTGCACACCCCGCTGATGGCAGTGACCAACGCGATCTCCGCGATCGTCATCGTCGGCGCCATGCTGGCCGCCGCCCTCACCGTAACCCCGCTGGGCAAGACCATGGGCACCCTGGCCGTGGCGCTGGCTGCGGTCAACGTGTTCGGTGGCTTCCTGGTCACCCGGCGCATGCTGGAAATGTTCAAGAAGAAGGCGCCAAAAGCGCCGGTGGAGAAGCACTGATCATGAGCATGAACCTCATCACCGTTCTCTATCTGATCGCTTCGATCTGCTTCATCCAGGCACTCAAGGGCCTGTCGCACCCGACCACGTCGCGGCGCGGCAACCTGTTCGGCATGCTCGGCATGGGCCTGGCGGTACTGACCACCGTTGCCCTGATCTACAAGCTCGGCAGCGAACTGGCTCTGCAAGGCATTGGCTACGTGATTGTTGGCCTGCTGGTCGGCGGCACTGCCGGTTCGATCATGGCCAAGCGCGTGGAAATGACCAAAATGCCGGAACTGGTCGCCTTCATGCACAGCATGATCGGCCTGGCGGCGGTGTTCATCGCCATTGCTGCCGTGGTTGAGCCGCAATCGCTGGGTATCGTTGCCGCCCTGGGCGACGCGATTCCGGCCGGTAACCGCCTGGAACTGTTCCTCGGCGCAGCCATCGGTGCCATCACCTTCTCCGGTTCGGTGATCGCCTTCGGCAAACTCTCGGGCAAGTACAAGTTCCGCCTGTTCCAGGGCGCACCGGTACAGTTCAAGGGCCAGCACTGGGTCAACCTGGTGATCGGCCTGGCTATCCTCGGCCTGGGTCTGTACTTCACCTTCACCGGTAACCTGGTCGCGTTCGCCATCCTGCTGGCCCTGGCCTTCGTCATCGGCGTGCTGATCATCATCCCGATTGGCGGTGCTGACATGCCGGTAGTCGTGTCGATGCTCAACAGCTACTCGGGCTGGGCGGCGGCAGGTATCGGCTTCTCGCTGAACAACTCGATGCTGATCATCGCCGGTTCGCTGGTGGGTTCGAGCGGCGCGATCCTCTCGTACATCATGTGCAAGGCGATGAACCGTTCGTTCTTCAACGTGATCCTCGGTGGTTTCGGTGGCGCAACTGAAGCAGCCGGCCCGGCTGGCGCTCAGGAAGCCCGTCCGGTGAAGTCCGGCTCGAGCGACGACGCCGCCTTCCTGCTGACCAACGCCGACACCGTGATCATCGTTCCGGGCTACGGCCTGGCGGTGGCCCGTGCCCAGCACGCGCTGATGGAGCTGGCCGAGAAGCTGACCCATCGCGGCGTGACCGTGAAGTACGCGATCCACCCGGTTGCCGGTCGTATGCCTGGCCACATGAACGTCCTGCTGGCCGAGGCCGAAGTGCCTTACGAGCAGGTGTTCGAGATGGACGACATCAACTCCGAGTTCGGCCAGGCCGACGTGGTGCTGGTGCTCGGCGCCAACGACGTGGTCAACCCGGCCGCGAAGAACGATCCGAAGTCGCCGATCGCCGGCATGCCGATCCTCGAGGCCTACAAAGCCAAGACCGTGATCGTCAACAAGCGCTCGATGGCCAGCGGTTACGCCGGCCTGGACAACGAACTGTTCTACCTGGACAAGACCATGATGGTCTTCGGCGACGCCAAGAAAGTCATCGAAGATATGGTTAAAGCGGTCGATTAAGACAGCTTAAAGCCCACAAAAACCCGGCCTAGTGCCGGGTTTTTTGTCAGTGCTGCAACACGCCCTTAACAGCGCGCGAATTATTGCTCACACTGCCCACCCACCATCAGCCCCAGTCGCTCCCATGCTCGGCACTCTTCGCTTCGTCCTCGCCCTGTTGGTTCTGCTTTCACACATCCCTGGCCTGGGCATGCCGCTCAACCCCGGGGTCAGCTCAGTGATCCTGTTCTACTTCATCAGTGGCTACCTGATGGGGCGCAGCTATCAGCGCTTTCAACAGCACAGCGCGCAACCGGTGCGGGATTTCTACCTCGATCGTCTGCTCAAGCTGATGCCGCAGTACAGCGTGGTGGTGGTGCTGACTTTTCTGCTGATCTACTGGCTCGGTCCAGCGCAGCACACACTTTTTCTCAACCAGGCGGTCGAGCCGCTGAAGGTGCTGCTGAATCTGGCGCTGCTACCGGCCAACTATGTGTTCGAACCGCTGAGCATTGACGCCCTGCTGCCCCATCCGATAGTGCCGCCAGCCTGGTCGCTGTCCAGCGAGTTCCACTTCTACCTGCTACTGCCACTGATCATGATGCTTGGCCGCTGGGGCTTTGCCCTGGTATTTTTTGGCGCCGGTGCCATCCAGATCGCCGCTCTGTTCCATGGTACAGGCGCCTTCAACAGCGACAACTTCGGCTATCGCTTCATCTTCGGCGTTCTGGTGTTCTTCCTCGCCGGACTGGCCTATGGCAGGCGCCAGGACGGCTTCTATCACCGTATCGTGCTGATCTATCTGTCTGCTTACTTATTGATGCTGCTGGTGGTTGCACCCAGCCTCGGCCTGTATGCCAAACCGCGTGTCCAGGAACTGATAATCGGCGCCGTGATGGCCATTCCCCTGCTCAGTGCCGCCCTCAACGCGAAAAGCCTGGGTGACTGGCAAGCACGCCTGGATGACCGGCTGGGCCGCCTGGCCTATCCGATCTTCATCAGTCATTTCCTGGTGTTTTTCTGCTGCGAGAAGCTGCTGGGATTGACCCTGCAGCAGCACGGGGGCACCTATGTGCTGGCTGCCATCCTGGGCAGCCTGGCCAGCTCGCTGCTGCTGGTCCAGCTGCAGGCCCAAGTGGAGCGCTACCGCATATCCCGTCGCGGCTTCGCTTCGATGGGCAGCCAGGCTCAACCCCTGGCCAGTTCCCGGTAGAGCGCGGCCATCTGCTGCCCCATCTGCGCGGAGCTGAACAACGCCTGGTAACGGGCAACGGCGCTCGCGCCCATCTGCGCGGCACGCACGGGGTTGTCCCATAGCTCGCGCATGGCCGCACGCAGGGCCAACGGATCGCTCGGCGGTACAACCAGTCCCGTCTCCCCGTGCAGGTTGATATAACTGGTGCCACTGCCGATCTCGCAGGAGATCATCGGCTTACCGAACATCGCTGCCTCCAGCAGGGAAATGCCGAAAGCCTCCGAACGCAAGTGGGAAGGGAAGACGAAGGCGCTGCACAGCTGCAGCAAGGCGCTCTTGTCTTCCTCGTCGATCCGTCCGACGAAGTGGATATTGCTCAGCCCCAGAGCGGACGCCTGGGTACGCAGCTCCTGTTCCATCGGCCCGGCACCAGCGATGACCAGCGGATAGCCGGTACCCGCTACGGCCTCCAGCAATACGTGCAGACCCTTGTAATAGCGCAGCACACCGACGAACAGGAAGAAACGCGGGCCCAGCAACTGCTGCCAATAGAGCAGGCGCTCCGGGGCCGGCTGCAGGTAGGAGGCCTGATCCAGGCCATAGGGAATCACCCGGGTCTTGTTCCGGTAGTGATTGAGCACTTCGCTGGACTCCAGGTAGTTCGGCGAGGCAGCAACTATGCAGTCGGCGCGATCGAGGAAGCGCCGCATCAAAGGTCGGTAAAGCTGTAGCAGGTACTTTTGCCGGACGATATCCGAGTGGTAGGACACCACGAAAGGCTTGTCGATGCGGGCAGCAAAATGCAGCACGTCCATAAACGGCCAGGGAAAGTGGTAGTGCAGCAAGTCAGCCTCGGCCGCCAGTTCCTTCAAGCGGCCCAGGACACTGTAGGAGAAACCAGTGGACGCCACCTGCAGGTCGAGCCTGGCCCGGTGCACTTGGTGATCACCTACCTGTACCTGACTGGGTCGTGGATCGGCGCTAAGGGTCAGCACCTCGCTGTCCACTCCATGGACCCGGGTACTCTGGCACAGCTGGTAGATGACCTGCTCGATACCGCCAACGGTTTCCGGCAGGTAGGTCTTGAAGAAATGCAGTACCCGCATCAGGTTCTCACCGCCTCACGATAGGTAGCCGCCGTGATCTGTGCACAGCGCCCCCAGGAAAAATCACCCGCGCGCAGCAAACCCGCCGCCTGCTGCTGCTGCCACAACGCATCATCCTCGATCAACTGCAACATGGCATCGGCACATGCCTGCTCGTCATCGGCATCGATCTGCAATCCGGCCTGGCCAGCCACCTCTGGTAGAGCAGCGCTGCGACTGAGCACTACCGGCGTGCCGCTGGCCATGGCCTCCAGCACCGGCAGGCCAAATCCCTCGTACAGCGAAGGGAAAAGCAGCAGGCGAGCGCCAGATAGCAGTTCGGCCAGTGTTTCGGCCTCCTGGTAGCCGAGCAGGCGGACCTGCCCACTGGCCAGCATCTGCCGTACAGGTGCCGCCAGTTGCTCATCGCCCCAGCCGGGCATGCCTGCCAATAGCAGGGGATAGCGCGCGCGAACGCTGGCCGGCAGACGCGCATAGGCGCGCAAAGCAAATGGCAGGTTCTTTCGCGGCTCAAGGGTGCCGACACATAGCAGGTAGCGACCCGGCAGCAGATCCAGCTCGTGCAGCCGCGGCGTGAGCTCATCTGCCGACCTGGGGTGAAAACGTTCAGCACAGCCTAATGGCGCTACCTGCAGGCGCTCGGCAGGAATACCGTAGTGCTGCATCGCTTCTTCGGCGATGAAGTGCGAATCCACCAGGATTCTCGCGGCACTCTCGACCCCGCGCGCCACATGTCGCTCGATTTCCCGCAGCCGGTCAGCTGGCTGAGTATGAGGGAAGTGCACATGGGTCAGGTCGTGCAGGGTCATAACCATCGGCCCGTCGAAATGCAGGGGCCACAAGCTCGGGTCATGATAAAGGTCGGCTGCCACCTGGCCGCACATGCGATGAAACCGCTGCTGCTCCAACCAACGCCGTAAAGGATAAGCGCCCGGCACCAGGCGTTTGATCCAGGGAGTCCAAGTCGAGTAACCAGGCAATGTAGCGTCTGGAAGCACTTCCCAGCGCCCCCAACCATTGAATAGACAGAGCTCTAGTTCGCTATCGGCAGCCAGGGCACGTACCAGTTCCGTAACGTACTGTCCGATACCAGTGCGAGGGGCGCGGAGGATGCTCGTGTTAAGCGCTATGCGCATTGGTTTCACCCGCACCGGCAGGCTGTTCCTCGCGCCCTTCCGCCAACACTGTGGCAACCAGTTGGCGACTGGCTTCACGCCACCCACCCCAACTCCAACCTTCGAGAGTCAGGGGCGCTGGAAAACAGCCGCTGCTTTCAAATTGCTGTACCAGATCAGCTAACCGTTGGGGCTCACCCAGATCGAAATAAGCCATATAGTTGCCGCCTATCTCGCGAAACACCGGAATATCGCTGCCCATAACCGGTAGCCCACGCTGCATGGCCTCGACCAGCGGCAGGCCGAATCCTTCGTCATGGGAAGCAAACACCAATGCCCTGGCATGGCTGTAGGCATACTCAAGCCCACTATCGGAAACATTGTTGAACATGAACAGGCGTTTGCCGAACTGCGCATGCTCACGGATCCGCTTGATCAACGCCTCGCGCTTCCAGCCAATACGGCCAATGATGCAAAGGCGAGCATCGCTGCCAGCAGCCCAGGCCAGCTCAAAAGCATCGAGCAGATACTCATGATTCTTGCGCGGCTCGATGGTACTCACTGCGAGGTAGGTGCTTCCGGGCGAGAACAACTCAACCAGCTCTGGAGACGGTGGTGCATCGCTCTGCGCCAAATCCAGCTCGGAACCAAGATGAAAATAACCGTACCAGCGTGTAGCGGCTTCCTGCTCACCAAAGCGCCTGATCAGCTCACCACGCACATGCTCACGAACGGTACGTGAGTCCGCCACAAAACCGTCGGCCAGACCTGCAATCCAGTCAAACCAGGTGACGAATATCTGCCGCAACCGCTCCTCGGTAAACTCGGGGCGTAGCAAAGGCACCAAGTCATATACCACAGCCACTATGCCGACCCCGTCGCGCTTCAAGCGCTCGACGGTGGTAAACCAACTGGCATGCCAGGAGGAATCGAGCAGCACCAAGCGATCACCCGCCAAGTGCTCGAATGGCGACGCACGCCGTCGAAACGAATCATAGCCCAGCAGCCGCAACACTCTCAGGAGAACCCAGAGTGGAGCGCTGAGCAGACGGAAAGCCACGTATGACACTCTGCGCGCATTGTGCCAACGCGTCATGATCCCGTGACGTTCGAGTCTTTCGTGTATTCCCCAGAGTGCGTGGTGAAGGCGCTCGCACCATGTGAACAACCGAGCAAGGAGTGACTGGTCGCTTTGACTAGGCAGCAGGTGCTCGACTCTGAACAAGCCTTCCCCAGCCATTACCACAGGAATGCATTCCACTCCTTCCTGGCGGGAAACATCTTGCAGATGCCGAACGATATTGCGCACAACACGCTGTATTCCGGTGTTCACTCCGGGATTACGGAACACGTTGGAGCACTCAATAAGCAAACGCGCCACTTAGAGTGTCTCCACAGGGCCTGAACGCCGTATATCGGCCGCAGCATTCAGCCACACACAGCCGATAAAACCTTCATGACTGCGATTAGTTACTTTGACCATCAGTGCGTAGTCACGCCACTCATAGCTTTTGGCAACATGAGAGTCCTGTTGCGACAGACTCAGGGCCACCGAGTAGGTGCCAGCCCCCAGCAACACCTGGAAAGCGAAACGGAAGGTAAGCCGCTCGCCTGCCCGTAAGTCCTCTACTACCTGATCCAGTCGCTGAGTATTGACGCCATACATGGACTGACCCAAACGATCCTTGATCATGAAGCCAAGCACTAAGCGGTCGACAGGCTCCATTACCTCAGCATCTACTTCCAGCACCACATGACTCCCGACTTCGACCGAGTCCAGGCTCTGTCCCTGTTCGTCGAGTAGCCGAACATCGCCGATACGCACCTCAGCACTGCCGGAAATCGTTCTCCGCACACCTTCAGCAGTCAATTCCTGGCGCACGCTGGAACTCTCGTTCTCAGCCAGGAGACCGTTGTAGTAATCCAGCACCTCTTCAGGCTTGCCTTGGGACACAAGGCGGCCCTCTTGCAGCAACAAGGCATGGTCACAGATGACCTGGATTGCGTAGCGGTCATGGGAAACAATGAGCAATGTGGTGCCCTCACGCCGCAGCTGACGAATACGCTCGAAGCTCTTGTGCTGGAAGTAGGAATCACCAACCGACAAGGCTTCATCGATGATCAGCACATCCGGACGGTGAGCGGTCGCCACACTGAAAGCAAGACGCACCTGCATGCCACTGGAGTAGGTGCGTACTGGCTGATCAATGGCATCACCAATCTCGGCAAAAGCCTCGATATGCGGCATCAGGTCAGTGATCTCCTCAGGGCTCAAGCCCTTCAACTGACACGCCATCACCACATTCTGTCGCCCGGTAAAGTCCGGGTGGAAACCCATCCCCAGCTCCAGCAGCGCAGCAACACGCCCCCCAACTTCGACGCTGCCCTCGGTCGGCAGCACTGTGCCGGTGATGATCTTGAGTAGCGTGCTCTTGCCTGCACCGTTGGCCCCCACCAGACCAACAGCTTCACCTGGCTGAACCTCGAAATCAAAGCCGCGTAAAACCCAATGCAGGCGGTGGCGTGGTTTGGCAAAAGGCACCAGCCATTCGAATAAACGGGACCAGCGCGTCGGATATTGCTTGTAGGCCTTGCCCAGGCCTGACACTCGTATATGACCCATCAGAGTTCGTCCACCATCTCACCGGAGCGGGCACGGAACAATGACAATGCCAGCACACACAAAACCAGCGACAACACCGTCAGGGGCAACAACCCGGACCAGTCAGGCCAGCGACCCAGAAGGAAAATACCTTGATAGGCACCTATCAGTGCCGTCATCGGATTGAGCGAAAGCAAGGTCTGCGCTTGCTCTGGAAGGATCGAAAGGTGATAGACGATAGGGGTGAACCAGAACCACAGCTGCAGACCTAATGAGAACAGCTGGGCGATGTCTCGGAAGAACACGTTAAGTACGCCGAGGATCACTCCAAGACTCAACGCAAACAGCAGGTGTATCGCCACAAGCAGCGGCAATGCCAATACCGCAGCACCAGGAAAGCGGCCACAAACCAACAGAAACAACAGGAACAAGCTGATGGTTATGGCGAAATTCAGCAGCGCACCAAGCCCCACTACAACCGGAAGGCAGATGCGCGGGAAACTGAGCTTCTTCAGCATGTTCGCATTGTCGACAAACACGCTGAGGCTGCGAGTCATGATCTCGGTAAACAGCCCCCAACTGAGGATGCCAGCACACAGATAAATGGTGTAACCCAGAGCATCATCTGTTCCCGGCAAACGCGCCCGCATGATTTGCGAGAACACAGTGGCATAGACAAGGATCATCGCCAGCGGCTGCAGGATGATCCATGCCCCACCCAGCAAGGAGTTGCGGTAACGCATCTGAAACTCGCGCCGCACACTACCCGTGACAAAGCCACGATAGCGCCAAACAGCCCGCAGCAGCTCGACGATAATCATGGAGCCCTGCCGTACTGATCCTCAAACCGCACGATGTCGTCTTCGCCGAGGTACTCGCCGCTTTGCACCTCGATCATTACCAGATCGACCACCCCCGGGTTCTCCAGACGATGCTTGTGTCCAGCGGGGATGTAGGTGGATTCGTTACTGTTGACCAGGCGTGTATCTTCGCCATTGATCACTTTGGCCATGCCCTGCACGACAATCCAGTGCTCACTGCGATGATGGTGCATCTGCAGCGACAACGCAGCACCCGGCTTGACCACGATGCGCTTTATCTTGAAGCGCGGGCCTTCTTCCAGCACGGTATAGGTGCCCCAAGGGCGGCTGACCGTGCGGTGCAAACGATAGGCATCATGGCCTGAGTCCTTCAGACGCTTGACCACCAGGCGCACGTCCTGGGCCCGATCGGCATGGGCAACCAAGATAGCGTCTGCGGTATCCACCACAATTAGATCCTGGACACCGACTGCTGCCACCAAGCGCCCTTCGCTTTGCACAAACGTATTGCTGCTATCAATGAAGATGGCCTCGCCAGCTGCACGGTTGTTGTGCGCATCAGGCTCGACCAGCTCGCTCAGGGCACCCCAGGAGCCAATATCACTCCAGTCGAATGCCGCCGGCACCACAGCTACCTTGTCCGATACTTCCATCAGCGCGTAGTCGATGGATATATCAGGTAGCTCGGCGAACAGCGCGCCACTGAGCTCGCGCTGGCGTATTGCACCGGCATCCAGAGCCGGACTGGCTGCGACGCACTGCGCGACCTGCTCCAGCAGTGCGGGAGCATGGCGCTGCAGCTCGTCCAGGAAAGCGCCTGCGGTGAAGCAGAACATTCCGGAGTTCCACAGAAAATTGCCACTGGCCACATATTGCTCGGCCACTTCAAGCACCGGCTTCTCAACGAAGCGTCGCACCAGGGCCGCACCCTCTTGGTCCAGCTTGTCACCGGCCTCGATGTAGCCAAAGCCCGTCTCCGGGGCGGTCGGACGAATGCCGAAGGTCACCAGATAGCCCTGTTGCGCCAAGCAGGTTGCGTGCTCGACCGAGGCCAAGAATGCACCGTCGTCCTGGATCAGGTGATCCGCAGGCATCACTACCAGGGTCACCATATCGCCATACTGCTCGCGCAGCGCCAGCGCTGCTGCCGCTATAGCTGGCGCCGTATTGCGCCCCATTGGCTCAAGAATGAACTGGGCCCTTACCGCCGGCAGCTTGGCAGCCAGGAAGTGGTCGCGACTCTGGAAGTAGTAATCGCGGTTGGTCACGGTGGCGATCTCGCCACCCACCGCAATAAGCTCAGCGGCACGACGAAAGGTTTTGATCAGCAGCGACTGACCATCAGGCAGCGGCATGAAAGGCTTCGGCTGCCCTTCACGCGAAACAGGCCACAGGCGGGTACCAGCACCGCCGGACAGAATGACGGGGACTCGCATGCCTTACTCCTTGGCCACGCGACGCAAATCAGCCTCAACCATCATCTGAATAAGCTCGGCGAGACTGGTCTTCGGCTTCCAGCCCAGCTCGCGTTCAGCCTTGGCGGCACAACCCAGCAGCACATCAACTTCGGCCGGACGGAAGAACTGCGGGTCAATCACCACATGATCCTGGTAATCCAGGCCAACATGCTCAAAAGCCAACTTGCACATGTCGCGCACAGTCGTGGTAATACCCGTGGCCACTACATAATCGTCGGCCTTGTCCTGCTGCAACATTGCCCACATGGCTTCGACATAGTCGCCGGCAAAGCCCCAGTCGCGCTTGGCATCAATGTTGCCCAGGCGCAGTTCACGCTGCTTGCCGTGCTTGATACGAGCTACGGCATCGGTAACCTTGCGAGTGACGAACTCGATACCACGCAGTGGCGACTCGTGGTTGAACAGAATGCCGCTGGAAGCATGCAGGCCAAAGCTCTCGCGATAGTTGACCGTGATCCAGTGGCCATAAAGCTTGGCCGCGCCATAGGGACTGCGTGGATAGAAAGGCGTGCTCTCGTCCTGCCGCTCGGCCTGGATAAGGCCGAACATCTCGCTGGTCGAGGCCTGATAGAAGCGTGTCTCAGGACTGAATTGGCGAATAGCCTCCAAAACATGGGTCACGCCAAGGCCATCGACTATGCCGGTCGTCACGGGCTGATCCCAGGAACTGCCGACAAAACTCTGCGCCCCGAGATTGTAGAACTCATCAGGGCGAGCCTTGAGTACGGCTCGCTGTACCGAGCAGGCATCAGCCAGGTCGCCATCCAGATACTGGATTTCACCTTCGACCCCCAGCTCGCGCAAGCGCCAGCGGGTGTCACTGCTGCGCCGCGCCACCAGGCCGAAGACCTGATAACCCTTGTTTAGCAGCAGTTGGGCAAGGTAGGCGCCGTCCTGTCCGGTGACGCCTGTGATCAACGCAATTTTGCTCATTATTGTAGTTCTCTCGTTTCCCAGTCAGAGAGCACGCTCTGCAGGGTCTCCCTGATAGTGATGCCGGGTTTCCAGCCGGTCTCGCTTTGTAATTTTTCTGCGCTGCCAACCACTCGGCGCTGCTCTGCACGCCTCATTCGTTCAGGCGCCTGACGAATTTCAACCTGTACCCCGGCGAGTCGGACCAACTCTTCAATCAGATCCCTGACTCGTTGTTCGCGCCCGGAACAGACGTTGTAGATTTCCCCGCTGCGACCGCACTCAAGCAACGCCATGTAAGCAGCTAGCACATCCCGGACATCCAGGAAATCGCGGCTCACGTCAACATCTCCCAGCTCTAGCACAGGTTCTTGTCGGCCAGCACGAATGCGCACCAACTGGCGCGCAATGCTCGGAACAACAAAAGACTCGCTTTGACCAGGGCCGATATGGTTGAACGGGCGGGCGACTATGATGCGCCAAGGCTCAACGAAGCTCCACTGCAAACACAGCAGCTCGGCGGAAACCTTGCTCACGGCGTAAGGGTTGCGCGGGCGCGGCGCCTGAACCTCGTTAACCGGCAAACACGCCTCATCAATCAGGCCGTATACATCGCCTGAACTGATGTAGAGGAAAACCCCGGAAAAGCCGGAAGCTTTCAATGCCTGTAAAAGATTCAGAGTGCCCAGCAGGTTGACCTGCAACGTGTGTGCGGGATCGCGAAAGGCTTCTGGAACAAAAGTCTGGCCAGCCAAATGGATGACCGCATCGGGCCGAGCATCTGCACACCAGCGCTGCAGAGCTTCAATATTGAGTAGATCGCAAGGAACAAATGGCTGCACCAGCTCCCAGGCATCATGCCCCTTGAGATACTGCTGGAGCTGCTGACCTACAAAACCGGATAACCCAGTAACCAGGAGGCGCTGTTTCACGTGAAGACATCTGTTTGCCGGGGAACGGGCGCTGATAATGCCGCGAACTGAGGCCAAGTGTCGATATCAACCAGACGCGATACCTTCTGTCGATCAGTTTTACCGCTAAGCAGGAGCCAAACGAAGAAACTCGGTTAGAATGCCGCCCCTTGAGTCGGCACAATTCCAATAAGGCCGCCCCATATCGTAACCCAGCAGGCTCTCATGACTCAGACAGACACCATACTGTGCTCCTTCGGCTGGGCGCGACCCTTCCCTTCGACTCGCTCAGCGCTCCGGTAGTCCTGCTCGATGATCTTTATTCTTCACTCCGGTATTGATGAACGCTCCATCGGCAGCAGTCTGGGACTGCCCGAATACAGCTACTTTTTCGTCCTGAAGTCTTACCGCAAGGCCCTAGAACGCATCGGCCAGGTAGTGCACGTGCAAAGCCTGGATGAAGTCGACCGCCTCTACGCGATTTTCCGTAATCTAGGCCTGCCTTGCCTGTTCCTCTCTTTTAATCCACCGCACAAGACACCCACTGGCCTGCAATGTCCGACCTGCCCTGTGTTTGCCTGGGAAGCAGGGAGCATCCCATCGGAAATCTGGGATGAAGACTCGCGCAATGACTGGCGTACAGTTTTCCGCCAGCATGGCCAGGCCATCTGTCTATCCGAGCACACTGCTGCCATTGTTAGGCGCGAGATGGGGCAGGACTTTCCCATTCTGGCTCTTCCTACGCCGCTGTGGGAACTCTTCGAGGAGCCTCGCGGGCGTATTTCACTGGCTACGGTGAACCCAGGCAGTGAGTTGAGTATCCGCGGGATGATCATGGACTCGAGCGCGATGAGCCTGAGTCCGCAGCTGCCAGAGCTGCCGCCGCCACCGCCTCCGCCACCGCCCAGCAGGAAGACCATACGCTACAGGCTAGGCATTACTCGCCTGCACCTCATGGCGATCTATCACGAGGCCCTTATCGATCTGATTCCGGTCTGGTTGCGTTTGCCGTTTCACCACCTGCTGCGCGGTACGGCTCACCTACTGCGTAAACGGCATCCGCCACAAGCACCTGTGGAGCTAGAAGTCATTCCGGCATCGCCTATTGTGGATGATGGCCCTGCTCGTGCGACGATCAGCGGTGTGATCTACACCTCTGTGCTCAATCCCAAGGATGGTCGCAAGAACTGGGCGAACATTCTCACCGCGTTTTGCTGGGCCTTTCGTGACACCGAAGACGTCACTCTGATCCTGAAGATGTCACAGAAGGATCTCAGCACCTACGAACCGGAACTGCTCGACCTACTCAGGCGACTTTCGCCATTTCGCTGCCGCGTTCTGGTTCTGCATGGCTACCTGGATGACTCCGAGTATGAAGAGCTGATAGCTGGCAGCACTTATTACGTCAACGCCTCGCTCTCGGAAGGCCTTTGCCTGCCGCTGATGGAGTTTCTCTGCTGCGGCAAACCGGTAATCGCTCCGCGTCATACGGCGATGGAGGATTATCTGGACGACAGCATGGGCTTTATCCTCGACTGCACTCAGGAACACTCGGTCTGGCCACACGATGAGCGCCGTTTGTATCGAGCACTGCGCTATCGGCCTAAGTGGAAATCCCTGGAGAAGGCCTACCGCGAGAGTTACAGGGTGGCGAAGGAGGAGCCTCAACGCTACGCCGAGATGTCAATCAATGCCCGGCAGCGCATGCAAAGCTACTGCTCACTGCCACCCGTTATAGAAAAGCTGAGCGGCTTCCTGATGCAAACCCAGCGAACGACAAATGCCGTCGACCAACAGATCACTGCAAGTGGTCACGCATCATGCTGATCCTCATTTATTCAGAAACCAACAAAGACACCATTGGCGCCAACCTGGGCCAGGCAGAGTACAGCTACTACTTCGTTCTCAAGGAGTACCGGCCGGTACTGGAAAGCATCGGTACCGTGGTCGAAGTGAGGGACCCTGCTAACGAGGTCGACAGCCTATACAACGACGCGCGGGCTCGCGGGGAAGATTGCCTGTTCCTGAGTTTTTCCGCCCCTCACCGCACGCTGCTTAATCTGGCATGCCCGACCATCCCCGTCTTCGCCTGGGAGTTCAGCAGCCTTCCCTGCGAGGCCTGGGACGAAGATGAGCTAAACGATTGGCGCATCCCGCTCGCACGCCTCGGGCGCGCTATCACCCACTCCACCTTTACCGTCGAAGTGGTGCGCCAAGCGATGGGAGCGAACTTCCCGGTGGTATCAATTCCCGCCCCGGTCTGGGATCGCTTTGCTCGTATCAGTGAGCACTTGACTGCCAGCCCGGTGGCTCAGGGTGTGGAACTAGAGGTCGACGGCCTGGTACTGGACAGCAGGCAGATCAACCTGCAGGCCTACGCACCTAAGGTCTATCGCGTCGGCACCCAGGTTGATCTGAAAGCGCCCGAGCAACCAGCGCGGCTGCGCCTCGATGGCGTGGTCTACACCTCGGTACTCAACCCCAACGATGGGCGCAAGAACTGGGAAGATCTGCTCGGTGTGTTCTGCTGGCATTTCCGCGATGTGGAAGATGCCACCCTGGTATTGAAGATTACCTTCAAGGACGCCGAACTGATCCTGCGCGAAATCCTTCACCACATTTATATGCAGACGCCCCTGAAGTGTCGGGTGGTGCTGATCCACGGTTTCCTCAGCGACTCGGACTACGAGCGCCTGGTGCAGGCCACCAGCTATGTGGTCAACAGCTCCCACGGCGAAGGCCAGTGCCTGCCGCTGATGGAGTTCATGTCCTGTGGCAAGCCTGGCATAGCCCCCCTCAATACAGCCATGCTCGACTATATAAACGTAGAAAACGCCTTCCCCATCGAGTGCGGCGAGGAGCCTACTTTCTGGCCACACGACCCACGCCAGGCCTTCCGTACCTTGCGCTATCCGATCGACTGGGACTCATTGCTGGCTGCCTATCGCGAGAGCTATGAGGTTGCCAAGCACCAGCCGCAGCGCTACGCAGGCATGGCCGAGCAAGCCCGTCTCGGCCTGCAGACTTTCTGCGCCCAAGATCTGGCCCGTACACGCCTGCAGGCGTTCATCGCGCAGACCCTTGCAGAGGTAAGCGCCTGATGGCGGGCAAGCGTATCGCCGATATCGAGGTACTGCGCGCCATCGCAGTACTAGGCGTGGTGTTTCATCACGCTTTCAACAATCTATTCGCCTGGGCAACTCCCGACATGCAGGCGTTCCGGGGCCACTTTCAATTCTGGTGGGGGGTCGACCTGTTCTTCGCCATCTCGGGCTTCGTCATCGCACGCGACCTTTTGCCACGACTGGCAACGGCCCAAGAGAATTCTCAGTTTTGGCGTACGGCGGGTGGTTTCTGGATCAGGCGCGCCGGACGCTTGCTACCCTCGGCCTGGCTCTGGTTGCTGCTACCACTGGCAGCCGTAGCGCTGTTCAATCAGTCCGGCGTGTTCGGTGACCTGCGCACCAACCTGATGGCCACCCTGGCCGGTATCGGCCAGTTTGCCAACTTCCGCTTCGCCGATAGCTTCATGAGCTACGACTACGGGGTAACCTTTGTTTATTGGAGCCTTGCCCTTGAGGAGCAGTTCTACCTAGTTCTGCCCCTGCTGGCACTGCTACTTCGGCGCTGGCTGCCTTGGTTTCTCATAGCCCTGGTGGTGGTGCAATTCTTCCAGCTGCGCACCCCTCTTCTGATGGTGCTGCGCACTGATGCCATTGCACTTGGCGTACTGCTGGCAGTCTGGAGCCACTCCATTAGCTACCGACGCTTCGAGCCACGGCTAATAGGCCGACACTGGCTGCTCGGTCTGACTCTGCTAATAGGCCTCGGCACCTTGCTGGCATGGCTCAGTTCAGCCAACCAGCAATGGTTAACCTACCGCATCGGGTTGATCGCCATGTTTTCGGCAATTCTGGTGCTAATCGCCTCCTATGACCGCAACTACTTGCTGCCTGCCGGCATCCTGCAGCGTCTGATGCTCTGGATCGGCAGCCGCTCCTATGCCATCTACCTGATCCACATCCCGGCCTTCTTTCTGACACGTGAACTGTGGTTCCGTCTGTCGCCAGAAGGTACCGTGTTCGGACCCGCGCACATGCCTGGATTCACCATTACTGCTTTGCTGCTGATCATCGTCGCCAGCGAGCTCAATTATCGACTTATCGAAATGCCTTTGCGCACGCGTGGAGTTCGGCTTGCCGAGCGCATCGAAGCTCGCAATAGCAGCAACCCCAGTAACGGAGTGACAACATGCTGAATTCGCTCAAGCAACTATTCAAGGGCTCTGCCGATGTTATCCCCGTGCATGACAAAGTCGGTCCTGCGCAGAGCGCTTCGTCTGCTGGCCCACTGGGCTTGAAGGATGCAGCCCTGAGCGGCTGGTACCAGACAGAGACCAACGAGCTGTTCCGCGGCGTCACCATCAGTGCTGACGATGTCGTGGTCGATGTCGGCTGCGGCAACGCAGGAAGCGCGCAATTCTGTGGTCTGCGCGGCCCACAAATGCTGCTGGTCGATATTGATGCAGACAAAGTGGAAGCTGCAGTCAAGCGTCTGCAGAAGACCCCTGCCAGGGATGTGCAGGGTTTCACCAGCGACTGCAATCCGATTCCAATCGCCGATGCGACCGCCACCCGCGTAGTGTCGACCGAGGTGATCGAGCATGTGGACGATCCGGCGCAGTTCCTCTCCGAGTTGGTGCGCATAGGCAAGCCGGGCGCGCTCTACGTGCTCAGCGTACCGGATGCCAGCTCCGAACTGTTGCAACAAGGTTTCGCTCCGCAGGAGTATTACGAGAAGCCCAACCACATCCGTATCATCTCCCGCGAAGAATTCGCCGAGATGGTCACTTCGGCTGGATTGGAAATAGTCGAACACACCCAGTACAGCTTCTTCTGGTCGCTGTGGTTCCTGTTCTTCTGGGAGTGCAATGTTGATTTGACGGAGGCCAACCATCCGCTTCTGGAAAGCTGGACCAAAACGTGGAAGCTACTTCTCGACATGCCCAGAGGCCCGCAGATCAAGACCAAACTGGATGAACTTGTCGCCAAGAGCCAGGTCATTATTGCCCGCAAGCCCGCTTGATCAGTGAGCCCATAAAGGTCAGCCATTGCAGGCCTGAAGCAATCAGACAAACTGCGGCTATTATTGATTTATCCATTGCAGGAGCTTCCCATGCCACGTCTTCCCCTTATTGCTGCGGCCCTGCTGATGCTGGCCGGCACCGCACAAGCCACCAGCTTCGTGGTCACCACCGACACCCTCGGCAGCGCCACAGTCGGCAGTACCGATACCACGTCCGATATCTCCTCATCCTTCGGTGACGACAAGATCGTGCTGGCCGCCCGTGACGATGCCGCCAGCTTCGTCGCCAGCCAAGGTGAAATTCGTGGCGCGCGTCTGGAGGCTGCCCTGCAGCACATTCGCCAGCAGGCACCACAGCTGCATGCTGATGATCTGCAACTGGCGCAGGCCATCCTCATTCTCTGATCACTCGACGCATCCAGCCCCTGGCCGCTCCGTCAGGGCTGACTAACCAATTTGATGCGTGATCGCCTTCGCGGCAGCGGGTCATCGGACTTGAACTGGCCCCGGCTATTTTCGTCCAATAGGCAGATTCCCTGCTTATCTGGAGTTGTCATGCGCAACCTGCTGCCCACCCTTCTCGCCGCCACTCTCTGCTTGGGCGCCACCAGCGTTCAGGCACAGACCCTGGTCGCCACCAGCAATATCATCATCCGTGCGCTGGATCGCAGCTTCGACTTCACTTCCGACACCACCACCTCGATCCGCGACATGAAAGTCGTGCGCGCGGCCCGCGACGATGCAGCCAGCTTCGTCGCCAGCGCCGGCGACATTCGGGGGGCAGAGCTGGAGGCTGCATTCGCCACCTTGCGTGAACGCTTGCCCGAAGCCCGCAACGCTTCCGACCAGCAGCTCGCCGAAGCCATCCTTGCCCTGTGAGGGTAACTGCCGTGCGCTGGCTGCTGGCCCTGCTGCTGGCAACCGCCACGGCGGCCCAGGCCGAATTACGCCTGCGCCTGGACAGTGATGGACTCAACGTCACCGAACGGCAGGTCAGCCAGCAACTGATCGACGAAGCCATGACCACGCTACCGCCCAGCTTTATCCAGCGACTGGATCGGCAGGTGCGGGTGCAGTGGCAGGATGACCTGCCGGCCAACGCCTACGGGCGCATCACCCACCTCGATTCCCTTAGCCTCAATTCCCGCCTGTTGCCGCGCCTGCTCGACCCGCAACAGGCTGACGCGCCGAGTGGCCGACCGCACGGCAACCTGCGCCGCGAAGTACTCGCCACCATCATCCACGAGCTGACCCACCTGTATGACCGCGCACGTCTATGGCCCGCTGCCGATAAAAGCCTGCTGCAGCGCTGCCAGGCCCGCATCGCCAGCACCGGCATGGTCGGCTTGCAGGATGAATGCCGGGGCCAGCAGGCGCGACGCTTCACTCTTAGTGATGACCCACGCCTGCTCGACCTCGCTGGCTGGCAACAGGCCGTCGGCAAACGTGGCAAACGCGAGCAGGACAACGGGCAGAACAGCCGCAGCCCCGATCTTTACGAACTGAGCAACCCGCGCGAGTTTGTCGCGGTGAATCTCGAGTATTTCCTCCTCGACCCGAGCTACGCCTGCCGCCGGCCGGCCCTGCAGCGCTACTTCGCCGAACATTTCGCCTGGGCTCCGGCCATGCAACAGCCTTGTGCCGCTGGCTATGCCTACCTCAACGCCGGCCGTGACTTCGCCCGCCAGCCGCTCGGCCAGCTCGACCCCGAGCGGGTCTACCAGGTGGATTACCTGCTCGCTGAACCCAACCAGCAATGGGCCAGTCGCTGGGGCCACAGCATGCTGCGCCTGGTCATCTGCGCGCCAGGCCGGCCGCGCGGCCCGGATTGCCGCCTGGATCTGCAAGAGCACCTAGTGCTGTCCTACCGTGCCTTCGTCGGCGACGTGCAGCTGTCCAGCTGGGATGGCCTGACCGGGGCCTACCCGTCGCGCCTGTTCGTCCTGCCGCTGACCCAGGTGATCGAGGAATACACCAAGGTCGAGCTGCGCGGCCTGGCCTCGGTGCCGCTCAAGCTGCAACGCAGCGAGCTGGAGCAACTGGTCGAACGCGCCGCCGAGCTGCACTGGAGCTACGACGGCGACTACTGGTTTCTGTCCAACAATTGCGCGGTGGAAACCCTCAA
The DNA here is from genome assembly GCA_964518735.1 of uncultured Pseudomonas sp. Classification (GTDB taxonomy): domain Bacteria; phylum Pseudomonadota; class Gammaproteobacteria; order Pseudomonadales; family Pseudomonadaceae; genus Aquipseudomonas. The sequence continues at coordinate 23,543 of CAZFKQ010000013.1, read as the reverse complement.
GCTGCTGCGCAGCGGCACCGGCCGCGACGAGCTGCAGGCCCTCGACAGCATCATGCCCAACGGCCTGCTGGATATCCTCGAAGGCCGCGGTCTGGCTGACCGCAGCGTGCTGGCCGACCCGCGCGAGGCGCTGCGCCTGGGCTACCGTTTCGATTCCTTCCGCGAGCGCTACCAGGCCATGTTCGCCGTGCTGCGTGCCCAGCTGCCGGTGCCCCAGGAGCAGGTCGAGGACTGGCTGCAGCTGCCGGCCGAGCAGCGCCGCAACTGGTTCGCCCGCGCCGATCTGCGCACCAGCGCGGCCCTGCTACTCCTAGAACAGGCCGCCCTACGCCGCCAGCTGCTGCTGGCCCAGGAAGACCTCAAGCAGCGCTACCTCAAGGCCCGCGAGCAACACCAGCCTGGTTTCGGCGAAGCCGACAACACGCTGCGGCAGATTCTCGCCAACAGCGGCTTCCTCAGCCGCCCGGCGGAACTGCTCGACGCTGGCTACGGCCTGCCACAACACAGCGAATGGCAACGCCTAGAGCAAGAAAGCACCACGCGCCAGCAGACCCTGCGCCAGCTCAGCGACGATCTTGACCGTGAAGTGCGGCGCCTGCTCGAACCGCAGCGCCTGGCCGAACTGGAAGCTGGCGAAGCCAACCTGAAACAGCTCGGCACGCACCTGCGCGACCTGCACAAAGCCAGCGGCGGCCTGGTGCTGCCCTGATCGTCAGGGAATGAACTCTTCGTCTTCCTGCGGCAAGTGCGGGTCTAGCTGCAGCCAAGGTAACCGGCTCTTCACCCAGATATGTCGATCCGCCGGCGCTCGCTCCGGGTGATCCAGGCTAGCGACAGTGATATCCAGGCTGTCCGGACTGAGCGTGGTGAACAGCGTCAGGTGGCAGCCGCAATGACCACAGAAATACCGCGTACAACTGGACGAAGAGGCATAGGCCACAGGCTCACCGCTGCGCCAGCGAAAGCTCTGTGCCGGCACCGTCAGCCAGGTGGTGACGATGCCGCCGCTAGTGCGCCGACAGATCGCGCAGTGGCAGTGGGCAATATCCTGCAAAGGCGCCTCGAAGGTGTAGCGCAGACGGCCACAATGGCAGCCGCCGCTGTAGGTATCGCTCATCAATGCTCTCCCAAATTGCTTCACAGACCCTAGCCTGAGCGCCGGCTTTTGCCCAAGATGGCGGCTCGAATGCAGCGGAAGTCGCCGTGACAACTCTCCTTTACAGCCTCTGGCCCCTGTTTGCCCTGATCCTCGGCGGCCTCGCTTTGCGCCGCTGGGACTTCCCCGGCGAGGCCTTCTGGCCAGCCGCCGAGCGCCTCAACTACTTCATCCTGTTCCCAGCCCTGCTGTTCAGCAGTCTGGCCAGCGCACCGCTGGACAACCCGGCGCTACCTCGTCTGGCCCTAGCCGTACTGTTCGCTATCGGTGGTGCCTGGCTGGGCCTGCTGCTGGTTCGCCGTCTGCGTAGCTGGCCGGCGGCACGCTTCGGTGCCTTCAGCCAAGGCATCCTGCGCTTCAACACCTACCTCGGCCTGGCCGTGGTCGGCAGTCTATACGGCCAACCCGGCCTGGCCCTTGCCGCGCTGCTGCTAGCGCTTATGGTGCCGGCGGTGAACGTGCTGTCGGTCTGGTCGCTCACTGCCGAACGTGGCGTCAGCGTGCGCAGCCTGCTCTGGCCGATCATGAAGAACCCGCTGATTCTCGCCTGCCTGGCTGGCATTCTGGTCAATCTGGCCGGTGTCGGCTTGCCAGGCGGCAGCGATCGCCTGCTTGGCCTGCTCGCCGCCGCCAGCCTGCCGCTGGGTCTGCTCTGCGTCGGCGCCGCTTTACGTCCACAGGAGTTACGTGGCGAAACCGGCGCGCTGACCTGGAACTGCAGCCTGCGCCTGCTGGCCATGCCCCTGCTGGCTTATGCAGTGGCCCATCTGCTGCAACTGCCAACGTTGGAAAGCAGTGTACTGGTGCTGTTCTTCGCCCTGCCCACGGCCCCGACCGCCTATGTGCTGACCCGCCAGCTGGGCGGCGACGGCCACCTGATGGCCGGCATCATTACCTTGCAGACCTTGCTGGCTGCGGCTTCGCTGTTGGCCGTGCTGTTTCTGCTCGGAAGATGAAGAGAAAGCCAGGTGAAAGCTCCACGCCGCAGAATTCCCCACCGCCCGGCTGCTAATTGACGGCAATTTCACGCAAACCCCGATAGAATCGCGCGCCCGCTCGACAGCCTGTCGACCCAACAAGACCAAGGAACCCCTATGGAATGGCTAACCAACCCGGAAATCTGGGTTGCCTTTCTGACCCTGACCGCCCTGGAGATCGTCCTCGGCATCGACAACATCATCATGATCGCCATCCTGGTCGGCCGCATGCCGCCGCACATGCAGGCGCGCACCCGCCTGTTCGGCCTGGCCCTGGCCATGATCACGCGCATCGCCCTGCTGCTGTCGATCACCTGGATCATGCGCCTGACCAGCGACCTGTTCGAACTGTTCGGTCAGGGCATCTCCGGACGTGACCTGATCCTGTTCTTCGGCGGCCTGTTCCTCCTGTGGAAGAGCAGTACCGAGATGTATCACAGCCTGGAAGGCGAAGATGAAACCGAGCAGACGCCGGGCAACACCGCCGCGCGCAACTTCATCGGCACCATCATCCAGATCGCCATCATCGACATCGTCTTCAGCCTGGACTCGGTGATCACCGCCGTCGGCATGGTCGACCACGTACCGGTAATGGTTGCCGCGATCATCGTCGCCGTGCTGGTGATGATGCTGGCCGCCGGCACCATCAGCGACTTCATCGACAAGCACCCGAGCCTGAAGATGCTGGCGCTGTCCTTCCTCACCGTGGTGGGCACCGTGCTGATTGCCGAAGCCTTCGAAATCCACGTGCCGAAGGGCTACGTGTACTTCGCCATGGTCTTCTCCCTGGCCGTGGAAGCGCTGAACATCCGCATGCGCACTGCACGCGGACGCAAAGAGCAGGACCCAGTGAAGCTGCGCAAGGATATTCCGGGCGAGTAAGTAGGAACTGCACAAACAAAAACGGGGCCGCAAGGCCCCGTTTTTTTCTATCAAACCGCTATTCCAACGTGAACCACTGCACCTCGACGCGGCGGTTCTGCTCGCTGTCCTGGCCGATCGGTTCTTCCCAGCCGCGACCGACCAGCTCGATGCGGTCGTCGGCGATGCCGGGGTGGCGGGCCAGCAGGGCTTCCTTGACCGACAGGGTGCGCTGGCGCGACAGCTCCATGGCCTTCAGCGCCATGCTTTTGACCAGCGCCGGGCCACCCTGGCGCTCGAAGTCGGCAACCATGGCGTTGTCCACGTGGCCGCGCAACAGGACGATGGAACCGGGGCTGACCTGGAGGAACTTCTTGATGGTGTCCAGGTAGTCCTGGTTGGCCTTGGCCTGCTTGTCCAGCGCGGCGGAGTTGGCCTCGAAGAAGAAGCGGATGTCCTTGCTCAGCAGCGCGTCGCCTTCCAGGGCCACCTTGCCACTGGTGCGGATCGGTGCAATGGAGATGCTCTGCCCCTTGAACTGGCCACCGGTATCCAGCGCCTTGAGGTGCTGCACATTGGCGAAGCGCGCCGGATCGGCCGGGTTCTTGATCAGCGCGCCGTAGGCCAGCACCGAGGACTGGAAGATGCCCTGGAAGGAGCCGGCCGAGTCGATGCTGCCGTCGAAGAAGGCAAGGTTTTCCGGCAGGTTGCTCAGGTGCACCTTGGCCAGCTCGTCGAGGGTTTCCTGCTGGGTCCAACCGAACGCCTGGGCGACCACGCCAGCGTGGGTCTGCGGGTCATCGCGCAGCAGGCGGTTGCCTTCCAGCAGGCCGTGGACCAGGCCCTTGACCTTGTCCGGATGGGCGGTGGCGAAGCCCTTGTTGACCACCAGGATGTCGGCGACTACCAGCAGGTTGCGGTTGGACACCAGCATCTTCGCGGCCCCGGCGGACTCGGCGACCACTTCATCGGTACGCGGCGACCAGCCGACGCAGCCGTTCAGGCGGCCATTGCCACTCAGCTCGGCGGCGTAGGCATCGCAGGCGATGAAGGCATCCTCATAGAACACCAGACCCAGTTCGTTGGGTGCCGGGCGGCTTTCCAGATCACGCAGGACCTTGACCGGTACGCCGGCCTCGGAGGCCAGGTAGCGGATGAAGAACTCGCTCTCGTTGAACTGGCTGGCGCCGAGCACCTTGCCCTTGAGCTGGTTGATGCTGGCGATATCGCTGTCCACCACCACCTGGTCGGCGCCACGGGAGAAGGCGATTTGCGCCGGCACCGTGACCTCGAACTGGCGGCCGAGCACGGCGAGCACATCGGCGGTGGTCGCCACGGCGGCCATCTGGCCGTTGTTCAGTGCCGACCACTCCTCGCTCTCGCCCTTGTTCAGGCGTACCTGGAAACCGTACTGCTTGGCGAAGATCGACTCAGGGTTGGGCGCCAGGCCACCGTTGGCGACGATCAGGCCGCCGTAACCGGCGTACTCGCTCATGTCGATGTCGATGATGTTGTTCTTCATCTCGTAGGGCGCGGCCGACTGCAGTACCGGGGTACCGATCACCGGTTCGGCCGGCTCTGGCACCGCGACGCCGCCACCGAGACTGCTCGGCAGGCTGCTCAGCGGGCTGTCGCCGCCCTGCTTGAGCATGTCCTTGCTGACCAGCCAGCCGCCTAAGCCAAGCAGGCCAAGCACCAGCACGATGGTCAGCAGCTTGCCGGCGGCATTGCCGCGTTGGCGCTGCAGGAACGAGGATAAATACATGACGCGTCTCCCTGTCGGTTGCGAGCCCAGGGCCCGCCATTCAGTGTGCAAATCTTCGCAGTAGCGGCAGCCGTAGCCTGGATGCATCCAGGAGACCCCGCGCACAACGCCCCGGACTACCTCCGGGCTACCGGGCAATCGCCCGCCAATTCAGTGTTTAACCGCTGCCCTGGCGGCCGGTTTGCCGCCCTCCTGCAGCACATAGCGCGGCAGGCTCTGTTGTTCGTTGAGTTCGAGCACGCCGAGTAGGTCGCGCTGTTCATTGAGCCAGCGGCTGGCCTCGTTGAAGGAAGAGGTCAGGGCGTTCAGCGCTGTGCCGATCTGCTCCTCGTCGGTGGCCAGCAGGGTCTGCTCGCGAATCAGCGCGATCTGCTGGTCGATGCGCGCCAGCTCGGCGTCCACATGCTCCTTGCGCCGCAACCCCTCGGTATGGGCGGCCTGGCGTGCGTCGATCACCTGTTTCTGTTGCTCCAGGCTACGCCGCAGCTCGTCGCCCAGGTCGCTGGCGGCCAGGCGCTGGTCGATCTGCTGTTCCTGACGCTGCAGTTCGGCGCTGTCCTGGGCGGCGGTGTCGACCACCACGCTGAGCGCCTGACCAGCCACCAGCAGACGCAGGTTGAGCCACACCAGCTGCTCCAGGCTGTCGGCATGGGAAGCCATCAGCGGCGAACGGGACAGCAGTTGCAGTACTTCGCGGGCGCGCCCTTCGATGCGCTGCTGACGCTGGCGCTGGCTGTCGCCGAGCAGGGCCAGGGTGCTTTCATAGCGCTGCTCGGCTGGGTCGACGCGCACCTCGCCGGCATCCACCGCATTGCGAAAGCGCTTGCTGCTGGCCAGCAGGCCCAGGTAGGCCAGCTCCAGGCCGGCGCCGAGCACCCAGAAGCCGGGACTGATAAAGGCGCCGAGCAGGCCGACGGCAGCCAGCGCCAGCCAGTTCGGCGACAGCGGCATACCCAGCGGGCGGGCATTGAAGGCGGACCACAGATAACGCCCGACACTCATGGACTGACAGTCTCCTGGGCAAGGTGGCGCAGGGCTTCGGGGACGAAGGCCACGTCGGTGGCCTCACGGATGGCGAGGATCATCTGCTGGCGCAGCACCTGCTCGGCCACCGGCGGCTGGTAGCCCTGCAGGCACTGCTGGAGCGCGGCCAGGGCGCTCAGCTTAGTGGTGCGCACCTGGCGGTAGACCTTCACCGCCAGCGCCTCAGCCGCGCCGGGGGTGAGCAGCAGCGGCAGATCCAGCTTGACCAGTTCGGCCAGCTCCAGCTTGAGTTCGAAACGCTTGAGCAACGCCTTGAGCAACGCCGCGCTTTCTTCCACCGTGGTGCTCGGCAGCAGCGGGATCTTCACATCGACCCGGCCGGGGCGCTTGAGGTCGACCTCGATCAGGTCCGGGCGCGAGGAGGCGAGAATCCAGATCACCTTGCCACGGTTGTCGGCATCGCCCATCTCCTGGGCGATCATCGAATAGATACGTCCGGACAGGCCGCTGTCGCCGCTGCCGCCATCGCGCTTGCCGAGGCTCTGGTCGGCTTCGTCGATAAACACGATGCAGCGGCCGAGGCCGCGGATCAGGCGGAAGATCTTCTCCAGGTTGCCCTCGCTGGAACCAACCCAGCGGTCGCGGAAGTTCTTCAGCTTGACCACCGGCACCCCGGCCTCGCCGGCCAGGCACTCGACCAGGTAGGTCTTGCCGGTACCGACCGGGCCGCAAAAAATGTAGCCCTTGGGCAGCGCGCGCAAATCGCTGGCCTGCCACAGCGCCATGTCCTGGCGCAGCCAGGTCTTCAGCGCGTCCTGGGCGTGGTAGTCGTCGAGGGTGCGCTCGGACTCGATGAATTCGACCAGCCCGGCGCTGTCGGCCTCGACCAGCTCCTTCTTCGCCTCGGCCCAGTCCTGGGCGCCGAGCACCTGGCCCTGGTGGGCGCGGCGCTTGACCAGGCTGGCCAGGGCGCTGAGGCTGACCCCAGCCAGGGCCTGCACCGCGCCGGAGTCTTCGCTGGGGAAAGCCTTGGGGTGATCGACCCGCAGCTGCGCCAGGCACTGCTGCAGGCTGGCGGCGTCCGGCAGGGGCACCTGCACCCGGTCGATGCGCGGGTTGTTGGCCACCAGCGGGTGCAGGTCGTTGAGGTTGTCGGCCAGCAGCAGGCTGGCGAAGGCCATGTCGCAGAACGGCGGCTCGGCGGCCCAATCGCGCACCAGACTGGCCAGGCTGGCCGTGGCGAAATCGCCCTGCTGGCTGGCCGGCAGCACCAGCTCGGCGCCGCGCAGGATTACCGCCACATGCTGGCTGTCAGCACGGCCGAGGGCACGCAGGTTGGCGCGATAGCGCAGGTAGCGGCTGATCAGCTCCACCGCCTCGCGCGGGTCATGCGGCCAGGGCTGGATCTGCGCTGCGGCCGGCCATTCGGCGAAGCGCTCGCCGCCACGCAGCAGGCTCAGACCATTGCCCGGGTCGTAGAGGAAGACAATGTCGAAGGTAGCGAGCAGCCTGGCGTCCAGATAGCGGGTCAGGCTGACCAGGCGTCCGTCCAGGGGAAAACGATCGGCCACGTTACCGTACAGCACGAACTGGCCGTGGGCGCCGCTTTCATAGGCCAGGCGCAGTTCGTCGAGCCAGTTGTTGGGTACTTCCTGTGCCCCACTCATGGCTTATTGGCTTTCCGACTGTGGATTGCCGCCCATGCTGCGATTGGCTTCGGGGGCCGCGCTGGCTTCGGCGCCGGGCAGGGCGATGCCCTCCTTGGCGGCGAACTCGGCCAGGGCTTGGTCGGCGAGGGCGTCCATTTCGGCTTCCTTGAGGTTCACTTCGCTCATGTCCATCGAGTCGCGGGCCATGCGCGCGCGGCCGGCGGCCTTGGTGCGTTCTTCCTCGACCATCTCGTGCAGGCGGTTGAGGGTGTCGCCGGAGCCGCCAATGGTGCTGACCATACCGGCGGCCATCTCGTTCATCTCGGCCATGGCGGTCTTCATGCGCATGTCGTTGATCGCGCCCTTGAGCGCCTCGATCTTGCTGCGAGCGGCGTTCACCGCCACTTCGCGGGCCTTGGTCAGGTTCTGGTAGGTCTCTTCGGCCTGGGCCAGCTGGCGGCGGTTCTCTTCCAGCTCGCGGGCCAGGCTCTGTAGGCGCAGGGCGTTCTGTGCGGCGGCGGATTTGTTGCCGGCACGCAGGTGGGCGGTGGTGCGCGCATGCAGCTCGCGCTCCTCGGCTTCCTGCTTGCGCACCTGGCTCATAAGCCGCTCGGCCAGGCCGGCGTGGGCGGCCAGGCCCTGGTTGAAGTTGGCGATCTGCTTGCGCAGGTTCTCCTGCTCCAGTTCCAGCAGGGCTTCCGGGTTCTTGCGCTCCAGGTCCTTGATGAACAGGGAGAGGATGCCTTTGAAGACATTGGCGAGGCGGCTGAACATGAACAACTCCTTGCGATCTGCGTGCAATCCATCGTGCACCGGCGCCACGGCCGGCAGGGCTTGGCGCATTCTTCGCGAGCGGGCGGGCAGATGCAACCGGGGCAGGCGAGTTTAGCCAGATGACCTGTCGAGGCTTGGCGGCAGGTCACGTCCTATCAAGAGAACTGAATCCAGGCCCCCATGGCGGCTGTTGCCCCAGACAAGCCGAGAACAGGCCAACTACCGGTCACGGCCCGGTTGGCGCATTCAGATAATTGATAACCAATTGTTCGTACTGGTTGCTCGTGCGCAGCGACGCCAAGCCACGGTTGAACACAGCTATAAGCTGCTCGGCTCGTGGGTGTTGGCGAGACACCAGCAGGTGCAGGCTGGTCGACGGGAAGGTGCTCTGTGAGCGGTAGAACTGGCTAGGCGAAGCGCCTGCCTGACTCAGTGCGCCTGCACCGATCATGCTATCGGCAACAAACACATCATCGCGGTTGAGCAACAGCAGAAGGGCGCATTGGGGCAGCCCAATCGGGGAGTGACGCGTCAGCAAGCCCTGTTCAACCATCTGTTCAATCGCAGCCGGCAACTGCCACCCCAGTGGGTAGCACAAACGTTTACCGGTCAACGCGGCCAGGTTGCTGACTTCATAGACTTCACCGGCACGACTGAACAGATGCTGTTCGATCACCGTCAGGGGGTCGCTGTACAGATAGTCCTGTCCACGCTCAACGGTGTAGACATAGGGAAAGGTGGCGTCGTATTCAGCCTTGAGGGTCATTTGCATGCCGCGGTTCCAGGGGTGCCACTCCAGCTCGGTTTTAACCTCGACCTGAGCCAGCGCGGCCTGCACCACCTGTGTCAGCAGCCCACCCCCGGACAACTCCTGGCCGGTGAACGGCGCATAATCGTCGCCGGTTACTAAACGCATGGTTTCGGCGGATGCCAGTGCCGGGCGGCACAGACAGGCAAGCAGCAAACACAGCACAACTCCACGCATGCGCATTCCTTAACCCAAGCAACCCCTGGCTGAGCTGAGCGAGATCACGCACCCAGTATAGGGTGCTATCGGCTTAACCGAACAAGTCCAGCTGCCCCTTAGCCGCCGCAACTGCAGGCGCTACATCGTGCAGCGCCAGCCGTTCGGCCAACCCCGCAGCACGCTCAGCCTTGGTATTCACTGCCTCGCTCAACCGTGCCGGCAGGCCCCAGATTTCCACCTTGTGCTTGGCGCGGGTGATGCCGGTGTAGAACAGCGCGCGGGTCAGCAGCGGGCTGGGTAGTTCGGGCAGGGCCAGCAGCACTTCGCTGAATTCCGAGCCCTGACTCTTGTGCACGGTCATGGCGAAGGCGCTGTCGTGACTGGGCAGGCGCGCCGGGGCGAAGGCGCGGTAGCCGTCCTCGCCTTCGAAATACACCCGTAGTCCGTACTCGCCGTGCAGGCACAGGCCGATATCGCCGTTGAACAGGCCCAGGGCGTAGTCGTTCTGGCGCACCATCACCGCGCGGCCGGGGTACCAGCGTTCGCGTTCAGGCAGGCTGTAACGGCGTTTGATCCGCGCCTCCAGTGCCTCGTTGAGGCCGCTGACGCCCCACGGGCCTTCGCGCTGGGCGGTGAGGGCGCGGAAGGCGTTGAAGGCGGCGAAGGCCTGAGCCGGATCACCGCCGCGGGCAGCCTGCAGGTAGGGTCGATAGCCCTGATCAAGGCGCTCCAGCAGGGCGGCCGGGGTCGGCTGTGCCTGCCAGTGCAGGTCGGCGCGCTGTTCCCTGAGCAGGTTCAGGGTGCCGGGCGCGTCACCGCCATTGATCCGCCGGGCCAGCTCGCCGATGCCGCTGTCGCCGGCGAAGCGGTGGCTGTGGGTCAGCAGCACCACGGCATCGCCCAGCCGCGAGCGCGGCGGCTCGACCGGTACGCTCTGCCCGGTGAGGCGTTGTAGCTCGGCCACCGCCTGGGCATCGAAACCCCGGCCTTCGCACAGCTCGGCGAATACCGCGCCGGCCTCGACGGCGGCCAGCTGGTCCTTGTCACCGAGCAGGATCAGCCGTGCATGGGGCGGCAGGGCGGCGACCAGCTTGGCCATCAGCGCCAGGTCGACCATCGAGGCTTCGTCGACCACCAGCACGTCCAGCGCCAGCGGCCGCGCCGCGTCGTGGCGCACCCTAGGCGTATCGCCACGACTGCCGAGCAGGCGGTGCAGGGTGCGCGCTTCCTCGGGCAGGGCGGCCTTGATCGCCTCGCTGACCGGCAGCTCGGCCTTGGCATTGCGGATCGCCTCGGCCATGCGTGCAGCAGCTTTACCGGTGGGCGCGGCCAGGCCGATGGCCAGCTGGGCGCCACCCGGTTGTTCCAGCAGGGCGGCGAGCAGACGCACCACTGTGGTGGTCTTGCCGGTGCCGGGGCCGCCGGAGATCACCGCCAGGCGCCGGCGCACCGCCTGCGCGGCGGCCAGGCGCTGCCAGTCGGGGGTTTGCTGATTGAAGGCGAACAGGCGCGTCAGGCTCTCGGTCAGCACGCTTTCGTCGACCTCTGGCAGATCGGCGGCGCGGGCCAGCAGCTGGCTGGCCAGCTGGCTTTCGTAGGCCTGGTAGCGCGCCAGGTACAGGCGCGAGCCATCGAGGATCAGCGGGGCAAACTGGCCGGGCGTTCCCACCAGCGGGCTGGCCTGCAGCTGCGCGCGCCACTCGGCCAAGGCCGGCAGGACGAAGGCAAACTCCGGCCACGGCCGTTGCCCGGCCAACCGCAGCAGCGGCAGGCATACATCCCCCTTGCCCAGCGCCTCGCAGCACAGCGCGGCGCTGGCCAGCACGGTATCCGACGCAGCGGGATCGAGCCGGCGCAGGCTATCGACCAGCGCACGCTCCAGCGGGCCGAGCGGCAGATCGAGCAGACTCATCGCACCACCTCCACGGCCGTAGGGCGGGTGAAACCCGCGATCCAATCTGCGCAGAACAACGCGGGTTGCACCCGCCTTACGGTCATCATGCGGACGCTCCGGTAAACAGCTGATCCAGCGCATCCAGCAACGCATCGCTGGGCCGGGCAAAGTACACGCCGGCCTGGGGCATACCGCGCAGGAACAGGTAGTAGGCGCCGCCGAGCTGCTCGTCCTGGAAGTCTGCCAGGCGCTGACGGAGGAAGCGCCGCAGCGCCACCAGGTAGATCAGGTACTGCAGGTAGTAATGCTCGCCGGCCAGGGCCTGCAGCAGGCGCTCGCCGCCGTAGTGGCTGGCGTCCGGGCCCAGCCAGTTGGACTTGTAGTCGAGGATGTACCAGCGCCCATCATGCTCGAAGGTCAGGTCGATAAAGCCCTTGAGGAAGCCTTTGAGGCTGTCGAACTCCAGGCGCTCGGCGGCCTGGCGCAGTGGCTCAGCCAGGCCCATGGCCGGGTCGACCAGAATCTCACGCAGGCGCTGCACATCGAGATCGGCCACCGGGAAGGTGAAGCCCAGCTCGGGCAGACGCCGCGCCGCCTGCAGGCTGGAGAGCGTCAGACCGCTGCCGTCCAGGTCGCTGTCGAGCACCTGCTGCAGGTGGGCGCTGGCGATGGCCGTCCACAGCTCGGCGTTGATACCGTGGGCAGTCAGGGCCGGCTCGACCAGCTCGGCCAGCGGCGCCTTGCCGCGCGCCCAGTCTTCGAGGATGGCGTGCAGGCAGGTACCGGCGCGCGCGCCACGGGGGAAGGCGAAGAAGCCGCTGCCCGGTTCGCTGGCGTCGGGCATGACCAGGCCGTCGCGATCCGGCGCTTCCATGTGCATGCCGGCGGCCAATCCCGAAAAGCTGCCAATACGCCAGGCACTGTGCAGGCTGCGCTGGAACTGCTGCAGCTGGGCCGGCGGCGTGGCGCGCTGCTCGCCGGCGGCATTGGCCTCGCGGTTGAGCAGCGGCAGGCGGGCGATCATCCCGGCGCTGTTCTCGGCCAGGCGGTCCAGTTCGGCGGCCAGGGCCACCCCGGGCTTGTCGTTGAGATGGCCGGCCAGCTCGGCCAGGGCATCGGCGCCGCCCAGCTCGCGGCCGTGCAGCAGCCAGGCCAGGGCGCTGCTGTGCAGGCCTTCGTCGGGCAGGCCGCCGTCCTTCTTCGGCTTGGGCACCGCCACCGGCCCCCAGTGCAGCCACAGGCGATGCTCGGCGCGGGTCAGGGCCACGTAGGTCAGGCGCAGCTTCTCGGCAAACACTTCGCGGCGCGCGGTTTCCAGGCGCTCGTCGAGCCGGGCGCTGCCCAGGTCGAGCAGCGGCTGGCCGTGTTCGTCATGGCAACGGGCGCTGTCGGTGTGCTGGCCGAGCAGGCGGCCGTCCCACAGGAAGGGGCAGAACACCAGCGGGTATTCCAGGCCCTTGGAGGTGTGGATGGTGACGATCTGCACCCGCTCGGCATCGCTTTCCAGACGCAGCAGGGCATCCTCGCCGGCGCCCTCGCTGCCGCGCTGGCCGTTGAACCAGGCGAGCAGGGCTTCCAGGCCTGGGCGCTGCAGGCTCTCAGCCTGCAGCAGCTCGGCCAGGTGCAGCAGGTTGGTCAGCCGGCGTTCGCCGTCGATGCCGGCGAGCAGGCGTTCGGCCACCTGTTCCTGGTCCAGCCAGGTGCGGAACACACGCATGAAGCCGTGCTGCTGCCACAGCTGGTGGTACTGCTCGGCGTCGGCGCGCTCCTTGTCCCAGGCGCGCTCGTCGTCCTGGCAGCGCGCCAGCTGCGCGGCGTCGCGGCCGAGCAGGCGGCTGGCCAGGGCATAGCGCAGCACGCCCTCGCGGCCCGGCTCGGCATAGGCGGCCAGCACCGCGGCCAGCTCGGCGGCTTCCTCGCTGTGCCACACGCTGTCGCGGCCACGGCGCACGCTGGGCACGCCGCGCACGGCCAGCTGCTCGGCGATACTGGCCGCCTCGCGGTGGCTGGCCACCAGCACGGCGATATCGCCACCCCGCAGCGGGGTACGCACACCTTTGTTATCGAAGTAGGCCTTGCCCTCGGCGCTGGCGGCCAGCAGCCCGGCGATGCGCTGGGCGGTGTCGAGGGCGGCGATCTCGCCGGCGCGGCCCTTGTTCAGCCCCTCGTCGCCCAGCCAGACCAGCGCCAGCGGCGCGTCGCTGTCTTCGTCCGGCAGCACCAGCTGGGCACGCGACTTGGCCCCGGCGCTGACCGGCGGATAGTCGAGGCCCTGTTCGGCGAACGGCTGCGGGCGGTCGAACAGGCGGTTCAGCGCGTCGATTAACTGCGGCGTGGAGCGGTAGTTGAACGGCAGGTCGTAGCGCCGTGCGGCGGCATCGCGGGCAGTCAGGTAGGTGGCCAGGTCGGCGCCACGGAAGGCGTAAATCGCCTGCTTGGGATCACCGACGAAACACAGGTCGCCGCCCTCGCGGTAGATGCGATCGAAGATCTGGTACTGCACCGGATCGGTGTCCTGGAATTCGTCGATCAGCGCCAGCGGGTATTGCGTGCGCAGGGTCGTGGCCAGGTCGGCGCCGGCCGGGCCGTGCAGCGCTTCGTTGAGGCGGTTGAGCAGATCGTCGAAGGCCAGCAGGCGCTGCGCCGCCTTGCGCGCCGGCAGCTCGGCGTTGAGCTTATCGAGCAGTTCGACCTGCAGGGCGATCAGGCGCTGGCGGCCGGCCGGCACGGCGGCGCTAAGCGCTTCGCTCAATACGTCGAAGGCCTCAGCCAGGGCGCCCTGCGGCGCGTCGAAGCCTTTCTTGGTGGCCTTGTGCAGCGCCGCCGCGCCGAACTTGGCCAGGCCATCGGGCTGCTCGAACAGCGCCGCCGGGTCGGCGAAATAGGCATCCAGGCCGGCGGCCCACAGGGCGAACTTGCCGGCCTTGTGGGTGCTCTGGCTCAGTCCGCCATGGGCGTGCAGCTGCTCGAGCAAGGCCGCACCCTGCTCGCGCCACAGCTGTTCGGCGCGCTCCCAGGCCTGGCTGGCGGCGTTCAGTTCGTCGCCGCTCAGCGCCTCGCGCGGTTCGATGCGCAGGTAGGGCTTGCCCAGGTGGCTACGCAGGGCCTGGCGCAGAGTCGCCGGGGTGATCTTCTGCTTGGCCAGGAAGCGCGCCCAGGCCGGATCGGCTGCCGCCAGCACATGGCGCCAGGCATCGGCCAGCAGGGCGTCGAGCACCTCGCGGTCGTCCTGGGTCAGCTCGCTGTCGAAATCGCCACCGGCCTCGAAGGCGGCGTCCTGCAGGGCGCGCTGGCAGAAGCCGTGGATGGTGAAGATCGCCGCCTCGTCGAAGCCGTGCACGGCCAGCAACAGGCGGCGGCGTGCCTCCTCGCCGGGATGGCGACTGTGCAGTTCGCGGAGGAACGGGTCGTTACTTGGCGTGCCGTCGTAGAGCGCCAGCAGTTCGGCCAGACGGGCGCGGATGCGTTCGCGCAGCTCGGCGGTGGCGGCGGTGGTATAGGTGACCACCAGAATCTGGCTGACGCTGAGTTGCTGCTCCAGCAGCAGGCGCGCGTACAGCGCGGTCAGCGTCCAGGTCTTGCCGGTACCGGCGCTGGCTTCGATCAGCGAGCGGCCGGCGAAGGAAGAAGTCTGCAGGTCGAGGCTCATGCGTCGTCCTCGTCGGCGGCCAGGGCCAGCAGGGCAGGGCCGAGCAGTTGTTCGGCCAGTTGTTCGAAGCGTTCGCCGAGCGGCTCACGCTCGCGGAAGGCCAGGGCGTTCCATGGGTCCAGCGCTTCGCCGGGGATCGGGCTGAAGTCGGCGCCGAGCCAGGCGCTCTGGGCATTGGCCCGCGCCGCGTCGATGGGTTCCTTCTTGCTGCGCGCGCTGGGGGTGACCAGGGCCTTGGCGAATTCGTAGCTGCTGCGCGGCAGGAACGGCAGGGGCGCGCTGAGCGCCTCGCGGTAGGCGGCCAGCCAGCCTTCCAGCAGTTCGCCCGGATTGGCCAGGGCGCCGAGTTGCCAGTCGCCAGCCGGGCTGACCAACAGGCTATCGCGGACGATGCCGTCGGTGGCCGCGACGTTGAGCAGCAGGTGGCGCAGCCAGAAGCCGGGCAGGTCCCAGGCACTCGGCGCATTCAGGCGCCAGTCGAACAGGCCGCAGGCGGTCACGCCGTCCAGCCAGCCATGCAGGCGCACGCCGGCCAAGGTGATATCCACCAGCAGCGGTTGCGGCGCCTCAGCCGGACGCGCTTCGAACAGCCGTGGGGCGAAGGCGCGTACCGGGCCGCGCAGCTTGCCCCATAGCGCATGGCCCAGCTCGCCGGTCGGCAGCCAGCCGGCGGCGCGAGCGATGCGCCGCTCCTGCTGCTCGCTCCAGTCGCGCTCCACCGCCTGCAGGGCCAGGTGGCGCAGGCCGCGGCGGGCCGGGCCTTCGAGGGCGAAGGGTTCGTCCGCGGCGATGGCTTCCTCGGCATCGGCCAGGCGCAGGCCCAGGCGCTGCTCGAGAAGGAAGCGCGCCGGGTTGCGAAAGCACAGCAGCAACTGCGCCGGCTCGATGGTCAGCCAGTCCTCGCCCGGCTCCGGCAGCTGGCTGATGAAGGGCGGCGGGGTCAGCAGCGGCGCCTCGGCCAGACGCTGGGCGGCGCGGAACCAGGCGCCGGAGTAACCCAGTTGCTGACCGGCCGGCTGGAAGTTGCCGGGGGCGAAGGGCTGTAGCGGGTGGGCGACGGTGATCGCGGTGCTGGCTTTGCACTCTTTCGGCGGCGATGCGTCAGTGCTGGCGGGATCGCGAGCAAGCTCGCTCCTACAAGGAACGACGGCGGTGATGTCTACCGCTTCGAGCAGTTCACTGACCAGCACCGAGGGCGGCAGCACGGCGTTGTCGCGCGGGTCGCGGCCGACGTAGCTCAGATACAGGCCGTCGCGTGCCGAGAGCAGGGTTTCCAGCAACAGGTAGCGGTCGTCCAGGCGCCGAGCGCGGTCGCCACGACGTGGCTTGTGGCTGATCAGGTCGAAGCCGGCCGCCGGGGTGCGCCGCGGCAGGGCGCCGTCGTCCAGGCCGAGCAGGCAGACCAGGCGAAACGGCAGGCTGCGCATCGGCACCATGGTGCAGAAAGTCACCGCGCCGGTAAGGAAGCCCGAGGCGCCGCCACCGGCTTCCAGCGCCGTGCCCAGCTGCTGGCGCACCAGGGCCAGTTCCAGCGGCCGGGCGATGCCGGCATCCGTGGCCTGGCGGGCGAGGGCGGCGCAGGCCTGACTGAGCAGCAACAGGGTGTCGCCGGCTTCGCGTTCGTCGAACAGGCTGTCAATCAGCGCCTGCAGGTCCAGCGCCCAGTCCGCCAGCGGACGCGGCCGCTGCAGGCTCTCGGCCAGGCTGGCGAGCTTGCCGACGAAGGCGCACAGACGGCCGAGCAGCTGGCCGCGCGCGCCTTCCAGGGCGTCCAGCGGCAGGCTGTCGCCGAGCAGGGGGATGCCGTCGCCGGCCAGCTGCGGTGGCGCGGCGAAGCCCAGCAGCAGGCGGTCGAGGCCCTGAGCCCAGGTGAAGGCATTGTCTGCCGGCAGGCCGAGGGCGGCATGGTGGCCGGCGTCGCGGCCCCAGCGCACGCCGGCATCGCGCAGCCAGTCGCGCAGCAGCGGCAGGTCTTCCTGCTCGATGCCGGCGCGGCGGGCAATGGCCGGCTGCTCCAGCCAGGCGAGGATTTCCTCGGCGGCGAAGCGGCTCTCGGGCAGCGCCAGCAGGTCGATAAAGGCTTCCAGCAAGGGCAGTTCGGCGCGCAGGCTGCGGTCGGCCAGGCTGAAGGGAATCCGTGGCGCGCCTTCGCGCGGGGCGCCTGTTTTGGAAGAAAAAACAGCCTCGATATAAGGCGCGTAACGCTCGATATCCGGGGTCAGCACCACCACCTGATCCGGCGTCAGCCCGGGGTCGGCGGCGAAGCGGGCGAGCAGCTGGTCATGCAGGATTTCCACTTCGCGCAGCGGCGAGTGGGCGATATGCAGCTCCAGCGAACGGTCGTCCGCGCGCAGTTCGATGCGCTCGTCGGCACTGCGCGTTCTGAGCCGCAGAATGTCGTGCTGCAGGGCGTGCAGCAGGCTGTCGTCGACCAGATCGGCGTCTTCGCTGTACAGCCCGGTTTCCTGGCCGCCTTCGGCCGAGGCCAGGCTGAAAAGGCTGTCGAAGAAGTCGCGGCCCTGCTTGCCGAGGCTGGCCAGCAACGGATGGCCGACGTCGAGGTACCACTCGTCCGGGCTCAGCTCCGGCTGCTTGGCCAGCTCGCGGATATCGCGGATCTCGCCCCAGGCTTCGCGGCACGGGTTGAGGGCGAAAATGATGACCTCGGTATGCCGCGCCAACCCTTCGAGCACGCGCAGGTGGTGCGGCGGCAGCGAACTGATGCCGAACACCAGCAGGCGCTCGGGCAACCCGGCAATCGGCGCAGGGTCGTACAGGCGCTGCAGCAGGTCGTCGAGCAGGCGCGCGCGGTGCGGGTGGCCGTCTTTGGTCAGCTCGCGCCAAAGCAGGGCCTGCCAAGCCTCGTCGGCGCCGAGGTCGCACAGCTCAGCGCGTTCCCAGGCGGCCAGCCAGTCGTCGCGGTACAGCAGGTACTGGTCGAACACGTCGGCGATGCGGGTGGCCAGGGACAGCCGACGGCGCTCGTCGCCACCTTCCAGGTAACGCGCCAGGCGCGGCGCCAGCTCCAGGTTGGCCGGCTCGCACAGCCAGTCATAGAGGCGCCAGCTGAGGGTCAGCGGGGTGAAGGCGGACTGCTCGGGCAACTGACCCAGCACCAGGCGCGACAGCTCCCAGACGAAGGCCGAAGGCAGCTGCACCTCCAGCTGCATGGCGATGCCCTGCTCGCGCGCCAGCTGCAGGGTCAGCCAGCGGCCGATGCCCTGGCTCGGCACCACCACCCGCGCCGGGGCAAAGGGGTCGTGTAACGGCTGAGCCAGCAGCGCGGTGGCCAGGGCGCCGAGGGTTTCCAGATCGGGAGCATGGAAGAGGTTGAGCATGGCGGGCCGGGCATCCTGTCGAGGCCGTTAGGTTACCAGCAAGGCACCAAAGCGAGCACAGTGAAAGCATGGCAACGCTGCCTACCCTGTGAGAACTGAACGCGACCAATGGCCGCCGTGGCCTTGACCCAGGTCAAAGCCAGCTGGCCAGGGGCCACCTAGAGTGGCACCACGAAAACCAGCGCGCGTCCCGCAGTCATGCCGCGAACGACCCCCAGCATCCTGATCACCCATAGCGACCCCCAGATGACCTGCCGCGTGCGGCGTCTGCTGCACAGCGACGGGCTGGACTGCCGCGTGCTGGCGCGCGCGCAAGACTGCAGCCAGGCGCCGCTGTGTGGCTGGCTGCTGGACCAGCCGCTGCCGGCCCACGCGGCCCTGCATGCCGCTCTGGCCGATGCCATCGAGGTGCTCGAACGCACCCGGCATGCCTTCAAGTCACGTGATCTGGCGAGCCTGCGCCAGCGGCTGGAGCAGCTATTAGATGAACTGTCAGCACCCATGCAATTAAAGTAGAAACACCACAGTAGGTTCCGCCTACCCGCGGAGACCGGCTTTGCCGGGCAGGACATATGGGCCTGCAAGACGAAGCGCCGCGACGCCACGCTCCCCGAGAACGTGGCGTCCGGCGCTTTTTTATGCCCGCAATAAAGCAGCAGGGAGAACCGATGGGTTCGATTACAGCACTCCAGGAACTGATGCGGCGCCTCGGCCTGGATCAGGCCGAGGCCGATGAACGCTGCCGCCTGCTCGGCTGGCAGGCCGCCGACGCGGCACGCCTGAACGCGCTGGCCGAAACCATGCAGCCGGCGCAACAGGCTTTCGTCGAGCGGCTCTACCAGCACCTGGGCGAGTTCCCCGGCCCGGCCAGCCTGCTCAGCAACGAAACCACCCTGGCCCGTCTCAAGCACAGCCAGCTGGATTACTACCAGCGCCTGTGGCGTGGCCCCTATGACGGCGACTACGTGGCCAGCCGTCTGCGCATCGGCCTTATCCATCAGATCGCCGGTGTGGAATTGAAGTGGTACCTGGGCGGCTATCGCCTGTACCTCGACTCGATGCTCAGCGCGCTGTTCCCCGACGCCGCCCAGCGCACCCTGTTCGCCAGCCTGCTCAAAGCAGTGTTCTTCGATATGACCCTGGCCATCGACACCTACAGCGCCGCCCAGCGCAAGGCCCTGGAAGACAGCGAGGCGCGCTTCGCCCGAGCCCTGCGCGGGGCCAATGACGGCATCTGGGACTGGCACCTGGAACACGACCGGCTGTATGTTTCCGAACGCTGGGCGGGCATGCTCGGCCTCAGCCGCGACAGCCTCGGCGAAGGCAGCGCCAGCTGGTTCTCGCGGGTTCATCCGGACGATCTACCCGGCCTGCGCCAGGCCATCGACGCCCACCTCAGCGGTACCAGCGAGCTGGTGCACCATGAATACCGCATGCGCCGCAGCCAGGGTGATTACCTGTGGGTTCTGGCGCGTGGCGTGGCGCAGACCGATGCCGACGGGCAACGGCGCATCGCCGGTTCACAGAGTGATATCAGCACGCGCAAGGCGGTCGAGCAGCAACTGCGCCATGCCGCCCGCCACGATCCGCTAACCGGCCTGGGCAACCGCCTGCGTCTGGATGAACTGCTGCCGCAGGCCTTGCAACAGCTGGGCAAGCCCGGTGCGCGCCAGGCCGCCCTGCTGTTCATCGACCTTGACCGCTTCAAGCTGATCAACGACAGCCTCGGCCATGCCTGTGGCGACCAGGTGCTGGTCGAAGTCGGCCGCCGCCTCAGTCAGTGCCTGCGTCCCGGCGACCACCTGTGTCGTTTCGGTGGCGACGAGTTCGTCGTGCTGCTCACCGATCTGGCCTGCGCCAGCGACGCCGAGCAGGTTGCCCAGCGCATGCTCGACAGCCTGCACCTGCCGCTGCACCTGGCCGAACAGACCCTGGTGGTCAGCGCCAGCATCGGCATTGCCGCGCTGCAGGCCAGCGATGCCTCGCAGGATGCCCTGCAGGCCGCCGACCTCGCCCTGTACCGCGCCAAACAGGCCGGCAAGGCGCAGTTCGCCCGCTACAGCGCCGAGCTGCAAAGCAGTGCGCGGCATCAGCTGGAGCTGGAAAGCGCCCTCGGCCAGGCACTCGACCGCGACGAGTTCGTCCTGCATTACCAGCCGATCTACCAGATTGAGCAAGACCCGCCGCAGCTAATCGGCGTCGAGGCTCTGCTGCGCTGGAACCAGGGTGACGCACTGGTGCCGCCGCAGGAGTTCATCCCCTCGCTGGAAGAGTCTGGGGAGATTCTCCGTGTCGGCGACTGGGTGCTGGCCCAGGCCTGCCGTCAGGTGCGCGCCTGGCAACTGGCCGGGCAGCCACAACTGCGCTGCTCGGTAAACCTGTCCAGTCGCCAGTTGCAGCAGGATGATTTCGTTGCCCGGCTCACCCAGATCCTGAGCGACAGCGGCCTGCCAGCGGCCAACCTGATTCTGGAAATCACCGAGAGCCAGCTGATGCAGGACTGCACGGCGACTCTGATCACCCTGCGCGAGCTGGCCAGCCTCGGCGTCCGCCTGGCCCTCGACGACTTCGGCACCGGCTATTCCTCGCTCGGCTACCTCAAGCGCTTCCCCCTGCACATTATCAAGGTCGACAGAAGCTTCATCGACGGCGCCCCGCAGAATGCCGAACAGACGGCCATCAGCCGGGCAATCATCGGCCTCGGTCACAGCCTGGGCCTGGAGGTGGTGGCCGAAGGCGTGGAGCAGGTCAGTCACCTCGACTTCCTGCGCCAGGAAGGCTGCAGTCTGGCCCAGGGTTACTGGTTCAGCCGCCCCCGTGCAGCCGCCGGGCTACAGCGCCTGTTCAGTGGCGAAGCCTGTTTCGAAGGGCTCTGCGGCCAAGCGCCGCTGGCCACTCCCCACCCCGTATCCGCGGAACTACAGCCATGAAGATCAACCTGCCGGTCAGCCAGCGTGCGGTGGAGGTTTCCGCCCACGCCAATATTCTTTCCACCACCGATCTCAAGGGCGCGGTGAGCTACGTCAACCCGGACTTCATCGCCATCAGCGGGTTCGACGAGGCGGAACTGCTCGGCCGCAACCACAACATCGTGCGTCACCCGGACATGCCGCCGGCAGCCTTTGCCCACCTCTGGCAGACCCTGAAAAGTGGGCGACCGTGGATGGGTCTGGTGAAGAACCGCTGCAAGAACGGCGACCACTACTGGGTCAGCGCCTATGCCACACCAGTGCTGCGTAATGGTCAGGTGGTGGAATACCAGTCGGTGCGCACCCGTGCCGAGCCGGCCCTGGTGGCGCGCGCCGAACAGCTTTACGCCGAGCTGCTCAAGGGGCGTACACCACGCCAGTTGCGCCCGCCACGCCTGGGTCTGGCCATGCGCCTGAGCCTGCTTACAGCCACCCCGGTGCTGGCAGTGGCCGCGGCGCTTGGCCTCAGCGGCACCCTGCCACTGCTATCCGCCGTGGCCACTGGCCTGGGCCTGGCGGCCCTGCTCGGCGGCGTGCTGCACCTTGGTCTGCGCCCGCTGCGGGCCTTGACCGAACAGGCCCGAGACATCACCGACAACCCGCTGAGCCAGTGGGTGTACACCGCACGCAACGACGAGTTCGGTCAGCTGGCCTTTGCCCTGTGCAGCCTGCAGGCCGAGTCCGGCGCGGTGGTCGGGCGCATTGCCGACTCGGCACGCCAGCTCAGCCGCGAAGCCAGCGAACTGGCGGCCGCGGTGGACAGCAGCAGCCAGGCCAGCCTGCAGCAACAGGGCGAGACCGATCAGGTGGCCAGCGCCATCGGCCAGATGGCAGCCAGCGTGCAGGAGGTGGCACGACATGCCCAGCTCAGTGCCAGCGCCGCCAGTGAGGCGGACATGGAGACCAGCAACGGCCTGCAACTGGTCGAGCAGACGCGGCAACTGATCGCCACCCTGGCCGGCGAGGTGCAGCAAAGCAGCCAGGTGATCCACCAGCTGGAACTGCACGGACAGAAGATCAACCAGGTGCTGGAGGTGATCCAGGGCATCGCCGAGCAGACCAACCTGCTCGCGCTCAACGCCGCCATCGAGGCAGCTCGGGCCGGCGAAGCCGGGCGTGGCTTCGCCGTGGTCGCCGACGAAGTGCGCGGCCTGGCCTCACGCACCCAGCAGTCCACTGCCGAAATCAACGCCATTATCAGCACCCTGCAGCAGGGCACCAGCCAGGCGGTAACCGCCATGCAGCGCAGCCAGCAGCAGGCCGCCGCCAGCGTCGGGCAAGCGCTACAGGCGGCCCAGGCCCTCGGTGGGATCACCCAGCGAGTCGGCCAGATCAGCGACATGAGCATCCAGATTGCCGCCGCCGTGGAGCAGCAGAGCGCGGTGGGCGACGATATCCAGCGCAATCTCTGCGGCATCCGCCAGGCCAACGAAAGCACCGTGGTGGCCAGCGACCAGAGCCGCCGCAGTGCCGAGCTTGTGGCCGGCCTGGCCGAACGTCTGCAACTGCTGGTGGAGCAGTTCTGGGGGCGCCAGTTGCACCGTTGATAGTGGACACACTGGCGCCGATGGGTAACAGCAACTACAGCTAGAACAAGGGAGGCGGCGCACGGCAGATGCCGGACGACCAGCCGCCCCCGCCCATCGAGCGAGCCCCACCGGAGGCTGCGCCATGCTGACCTTGCTCAACCTGCTGTCTGCCATCGCCCTGCTGGTGTGGGGCACCCATATCGTGCGTACCGGCATCCTGCGGGTGTACGGCTCGCAGCTGCGGCGCATCCTCAGCCACAGCGTGGCCAAGCGCCCGCAAGCGTTCGCCGCCGGCATCGGCGTCACCGCACTGGTGCAGAGCAGCAACGCCACCGCCATGCTAGTCACCTCCTTCGTCGCCCAGGGCCTGATGGCGCTGCCACCGGCGCTGGCGATCATGCTCGGCGCCGATGTCGGCACCGCGCTGATGGCGCGGGTGCTGACCCTCGATCTGTCCTGGCTGTCGCCGCTGCTGATCTTTGCCGGGGTGGTGCTGTTTCTCTCGCGCAAGCAACGCCGCGCCGGCCAGGTCGGACGGGTGGCCATCGGCCTCGGCCTGCTGCTGCTCGCCCTCGACCTGATCGTCGAGGCCGCCAAGCCGATTGCCGAATCCAACAGCCTGGAAGCGCTGTTCGCCTCGCTGACCGGCGACCTGCTGTTGGATGCCCTGGTCGGCGCGCTGTTCGCCCTGCTCACCTACTCCAGCCTGGCCGCCGTGCTGCTCACCGCGACCCTGGCCAGCAGCGGCGTGATCAGCCTGCCGGTGGCCATCGGCCTGGTGATCGGCGCCAATATCGGCAGCGGCGTACTGGCCCTGCTCAACAGCAGCATGCAGTCGGCGGCCGGGCGCCGCGTAGCGGTCGGCAGCCTGCTGTACAAGGTGCTCGGCCTGCTGCTGGTGTTGCCCGTGATCACCCCGCTGGTGCAGTGGATGGAGGGCCTGCAGCTGTCGGCGGCGAGCTTGGTGATCGGTTTTCACCTGCTCTACAACAGCCTGCGCTGCCTGCTGATGCTGCCCACCGTGGGCCTGA